>NZ_CP101322.1:616771-1233543 GCF_024300625.1 Halovivax gelatinilyticus
TTCGATCGAGCACGCTCTGGGCGTCTCCACCGGCACCTCGCAGACGAAGCCAACCGCGTCGGCACCGGCTTCGACGGCCGCGGCGAGATCGGTCTCGCGAGTGATGCCACAGATCTTGACTCGCGTCATCCGACCGTCCTCGCCGCCTGTCCGCTGAGTCGGTCGAGCGTCGCCGCCGCGTTACCGTCGTCGATGACCGCGCGGGCGCGCTCGACCCCCTCGGTAAGCGAATCGGCGCCGCCGCCGACGTAGATGGCCGCGCCCGCGTTCGCCAGGACGACGTCGCGTTTCGGACCCGTCAACGTTCCCCGGACGATTCCTTCGAGGTCGGCCGCGTTCTCGGCGGGCGTGCCGCCGGAAATCGCTTCGATGCGGTGGCGATCGAGCCCGAGATCCGACGGCGAGAGCGTGTAGGTGACGACCGTTTCGCCGGTCACCTCCGCGACGCGCGTGGGGCCGTGGATGGCGATCTCGTCGGTGCCGGCGCCGTGGACGACGAGTGCACGCTCTACGGGCATTCGGGTGAGCGCGTTCGCGAGCACGGAGACGAGTTCGGGATCGTAGACGCCGATCACCTGCGCGGTGGCCCCGGCGGGATTCGTCAGCGGACCGAGGACGTTGAAGATCGTCCGCATCGCGAGTTCCGATCGCGGGCCGCTTACGGCTTTCATCGCCGGGTGAAACGCCGGCGCGTGGAGGTAGCCGATGCCGTCGCGTTCGATCGTCGCTTCGACCGCGGCCGGGTCGGTTTCGAGGTCGACACCGAGCGCGCTGAGAACGTCCGAACTTCCAGACGAAGACGAGACGGCGGCGTTGCCGTGTTTGGCGACCGGAATTTCCGCCCCCGCGGTGACGATCGCACTCGTCGTCGAGACGTTGATCGTGTCGTGCTCGTCGCCGCCGGTGCCACAGGTGTCGACCAGCGGTTCGCAGTCCGGATCGATGGTGTTCGCCGCCTCGCGCATGCCCTCGGCGAAGCCAGCGATTTCAGCTTCCGTCTCGCCCTTGGCTTTGAGTCCGGCGAGCAGGGCGCCGATCTGGGCGTCCGTAGCGCCGCCAAACACCTCGGAGACGGCCTGCTTCGCCTGGGACTGATCGAGGTCGACCCCTCTCGTTACGCGTTCGACGTGTGCCTTCATACAAGATCACTATTGGACCTGATTGTTCTACAATGCCCAAATCTGTACACCAACTTAAGCGTATCGGTCAGTCGAGCGCTGCCGGATCGGGCGAGTGGAGAGTAGACGGTTCGGCTCAGCGAACGAATACGGCGCCCGTCCCGGCGTCGACTAATTCGAAACCTTCAATTACGGTGGCGGGCAACGATTGGATGCAGACGAACGCAAGCCGGACGGGTTGGTGGTCTAGTCTGGTTATGACACCTCCTTGACATGGAGGAGGCCGGCAGTTCAAATCTGCCCCAACCCATTTTCCCGACGCAACAACGACGAGCGAAGCGAGGAGTCCGCGTCGGGAAATTGATTGAACACAGATTTGAACTACGCAAGTCACGCGCAGCGAAGCGAGCATGTCTTGCAGCAGTTCAACTCTGCCCCAACCCATTTTCGAGCGACAAATTACGACGAGCCCAGCGAGTCGCACGTCGCTCGGAAATTGATACGGGAGATTTGAACGAGACGAGTCGCAGCGCCCGAACGGAGTGAGGGCGACCGTCTCGGCGTCGTTCAACTCTGCCCCAACCCATTTTCGAGCGACCCTATTTTTCCAACCTAGCCACTTCTGACGGGCCGACGAGGGCTAGGGTGAGTCAAACACTCGTCCTGTAGCCGCCCCCGAATCGGCAAAAGCGCTTATAGTGAGCGACCCCCTTCCTTGTGTCGTGAATGTCAGGAACGGCGTAACGTTGGGCGTCCTCGTGTTGGTACTCTTCGTGGCGATCCTCTCTGCGAACGTGCTGGTGGCCGCCGATCGTACGGTCCTGGATGCCGAGTACGCCGCCGATACGGCCGAAGAGGCCGAGTTGTACGACGAGATAACGGCCGAGCTACACGCGGAGTTGCGCGGCGAGGCGGACGTCGGCGGGTCCGGCATGCCGACCGACGCCGCTGCAGAAGAGATACTCGAGAGCGCGATATCGAGCGAGTACGTGCAGGGCGAGGTGACTGCGGCCATCGAGCAGGTCTACGCCTACCTCCACGGCGAGACGGACGAGCTTCGAATCATTGTCGACACCGAGCCGGTGAAAGCGGGAGTACTAGAAGCACTCGAAGCAGAGTTCGAGACGCTCGGCCCGGCGGACGTCGGCGAGGAGCTCTCGACCGCAGTTCCGTCGGACCTGGGCGAAGAGAACCCGGGCGTCGCGATCGAGGAGATGGCCGAGAGCGAATCTCGCTTCGTCGAACACCGCGAGGCGTTCGAAGAACGAGCGAAAGAACGGATCCAGGAGGAAACGCCGTATCCGATGACCGACGAGCAACTCGACGCCGCCTACGAGGACGAGCGCGAGGAGATCAGAGCCGAACTCGTCTCCGAACAAGACGAGTTGATCGATCGGGCGGTCGCCGACGGAGCGCTCGATGGCGCGTACGAAGCCCCGGTTCGCCAGATCTCGCAGGCCCGGATCGACGCGGTCACGGGCGAGATCGGCTACGACGAATACGTCGATCGCGTCGAGAGCGCAACGGCCGACGTGAGAGCGGTGGCGCTCGAGGAAGCCGCCGCCGAGCTGGACGCGGAATTTCCCGAGACGGTCGACCTCTCCGACGAGTTCGGCGCGGACGAAGCGAGTTCGATGGAGACCGCACAGACCGCGACGTCGACCGCGTCGACGCTCGCGTTCGTCCTGCCGCTTCTCGGGCTCGCGCTCGTGGGGGCCGTCGCGTACCTCTGGCCGGCGTCGACCACGGCCATCGCGGTCGGAGCCGTCTCGGCCGTCGCGGGACTCGTCGGCGTCGTGGCGTCGCGGGTCACCGGGAGCGTTCTCGACGACGCGATAGGATCCGCCAGCGGTCCCGACGCCGCCGAGCGGTTCGTCGAGTTACTCCTCGGCGGGATGCTGGATCTTCTCACCTGGCAATCGGGCGGGTTGCTGATCGTCGGGGTCGGCCTGGTCGGACTCGGCATCGCCATCCGACGCGGGCTGGTCCTCCCCGATCTGGAGTGAGTACGGGGCGACTTGGGTTCGAGAATTCGATAGCTCCTCTGGAAGCGGCCGTTCGAGCCTACTGCGCTAGATAGGCGATGCCGTCCGGATGGATCCCCGTGTCGTACCGGTCGATCTCCGCGAACGCGTCGACGTCGATAACGGAGACGTCGTTCGTCTTGTTGTTCGCGACGAACGCGCGAGTGCCGTCCGGGGCGAAGACGGTCCCGCCGGGCCAGATCCCGACCGGGATACGCGCGATCTCCCAGGGCCGGCGCTCGCCGTCGCGGACGTGCTCGGTGTCGATCACCGAGACGCTGTCGGATTCGCGGTTGGGGACGAGGGCGTACCGACCGTCGGGGGCGAGCATCACTCTGATCGGCGTCTCGCCGAGGAGCGCTCGGTTCGTCTCCTCGAAGGTTTCGGGATCGAGCACGGAGAGCATCCCGTCGTCCTGGTTCGCGACGAGCACCTCGCCGGTGTCCGGATCGACGCCGATCCCCTCCGGACTCTCGCCGACCGGCGGATCGGCGACGACGCGGCGCTCATCGCAGTCGACCACCGTCACGTTGTCGCTGCCGATGTTGGCGACGTAGGCCGTCTCCTCGTCGGGCGAGAGCGCGACCATGTGCGACTTATCCTGGTAGGTGGGGAACGTCTCCAGTAACGCCATCGTCTCGACGTCGAAGACGAAGAGCTGGCTGCTGTAGGTCGACGCGAGCCAGAGTTCGCCGGCCGACTCGCGGACGGCGAGCCCGTGCGGGAAGTCGAACAGCTCGTGTTCGAACCGGTCGACGACCGTCCGATCGTCGGTGTCGATCGCGAGCAACGAGCCGCCGAGCGAGCAGGTGACGTACGCCCGCGAGCCGTCGGGCGAGATGGCAACCTCGTGCGGGTTGAAGTCGGTCTCGACCACGTCGGTCGTCTCGCCCGTCTCGACGTCGACGAACGAGACGGTATCTTCGTCCTTGTTGAGCACGACGAGCTGGTCGTCTCCGTCTGTGTCGGTCATGGTCGACCGATCGTGAGACAGCGCCATAATTGTCCGTGTTGGGGATAAACACGAAGCGGGAACCGAACGACACCGCCCGTTACTCGGATCCGGCGCTTGCCCGCTCGACCGACCCGTCGTCGGTCACGACCACCTCCTCGGCCCGAACGACGTTGACCACCGCCCCGAAGAGGATGACGATCCCGGCCAGGTAGAGCCAGGTAACCAACAACAGGACCCCGCCGACGGCGCCGTACGCCTCGTACTGGCCGGCGTTCGCCGCGTAGATCTGAAAGCCGACCTGGAGGAGCGTCCAGCCGACCGCGGCGAAGACGGCCCCCGGAACGACCGCGCCGACCGAGACGTCGACCGGCGGCATCACGTAGTAGATGGGCAAGAAGACCAGCGTGAGTCCGACCAGTAACCCGATCCACCCGAGGATCCAGGCGAACGGCACCCGGCCGGCCGTCACGCCGAGGAAGTACCCGATGGCGACCATCAGGACGAGGCCGCCGGCGACCGCGACGAGCGTGACCAGGCCGTCGACGAGGTGACCGACGAACGACTTCTCGGCGGCCGTCCCGTAGATTCGGTCGAACGCGACCGAGAGACCGCGAAAGACTTTCAACGCACCCCAGGCGGCGACCGCGAGCGCGACGACCGTCGCCTGGGCGCGGCCGGCCTCGGTCGTCAGGGCCGCTTCGAGCAGCTCCTCGCCCGCCTCGGGCATCGCGTCGCCGGCGACCATCACCAGCCGCGCGGCGACGTCCTCGCCGCCGACGATCGAGCTGATCACGAGCGCGAGCAGCACCATCGGGATGATCGAGACGAAGGCGTAGTAGGCGAACGCCGCGGCCAGCAGCGTCACCTCTCGCTCCGTGGCGATTCGATAGACGGCCTTTCCCGTCTCCGCGACCATGTGCTCACTTCGGCGCCCAGCGACATGAGTGTGAGCCGACGCTGCACGTCGCGAGTCGAGCCGTCTACGGCGGACGGTCGACGGACCGCTACACGAGCGGCGAATCACCACTCCGTACAGAAGTTTTGCGTCGCAAAGACCATACCGTCGTCCGTGAGGTAAACGCCGACGCCCGCGCGGTCCCACTCGTCGTTCAAGATTGCCTCGCGGTGTGGCGGCGAGTTCATCCACTGATCGACGAGCCCCTCTGCAGCTTCCTCGGGGGTAGTATACTCGACGACGCCTCCATCGCCGGATTCGACGGCTCGGTCGACCCAGCTCTGGGCGATGTTCTCGCCGTAGCGCTGGCAGTAGTCGCCCGTCGTCTGGAAGCGATCCATCGGACTCTCGCCCTCCGGGTTGTCGTGAGCGAAGTACTCGCGCTGGGCCATGTCGGCGCTGTGGCCGCGCGAGACGGACGCGATCGTCGCGTCCCAGACGAGCGGGTCGAGCCCGTGTTCGGCGCGGACGTCGTTTATTTCGTGGTGGACGAAGTCTTCGACGTGGTCGCTTCGTATCTCGACGTCGCCTTCGTACGACGACTGTACAGGATCGGCCGCGTGTCTGACCTCGGGCGTTCGATCGCCGGCGGCCGGGGGCGTTTCGGTCTCGATCGGCGTGTGCTCGTAGAGCAGATCGTCGACGAGGTCTGGAACGAACAGGACGAATCCGGCGGCGAGCGCCACGACGATCGAGAAGGCGATCAGCGCCCTGAATACCCCGAGCAGTCCACGATCCGTAGGCGGCGTTCCATCCGATGCGGGATCCGGTCTCGAGGCCACCATCACACCCGGATATCTGACGGGGCTATATTGACCTGTGGGTTATCATTCGTCCCTAGAGCCTGTAACGCGGGCCTTCCGACGGGTTCGCCGGCATACTTCCGAAGAGTAGTGACTCACTTCGACGACCCCGATCGGATCGACTCGAGCGTCTCGTGGACGCCGAGGACGAGCCCCGGAACGACGATCGCGAACAGGTGCTCTTCGATCGGAATGCCCGCGACCTCGACGCCCGTCCGCAGGTCGATGCTGAAGACGCCCACGGCGAGCGTGTAGCGGTCCCAGACGTACGCGATCGGGTACAGCGTGACGATCGTGACCGCGGCGCGTTCCAACGCGTTCGCCCGTCTGAGCAGGACGAACGCGACCGCCCCCCAGAACAGTTCCGTCGCGAGATAGGTGTAGCGCCCGAAGACGCTGATGTCGAGTCCCATACCGACCCGAAGCGGACGACGGTCGAAACTATTGACCGCGTACGGGGCTGTCGTCGTTCGCGAGCACCAACTCACAAATTGGGGCTACCCCGTCTGTTATCCAGTGTGATAAAAGTTACCAAACATCACGGACAATATGTTGATTACGGTCCGGACAGAAGTGGGAAACGGACCGATGAATATTGCTGATATCGCGACTCGAGAGTATCTCGAAGTGGACGTCGGGACGCGCATGGGGAAAGTTCGCTCGTCGTTCGAAAACGGAAACCCCAAAGGAATCATCGTCACCGACGACGGCGCGTACGAGGGGGTCATCAGCGAACGGAAGGTGCTCCAGAGTCACGTCGAAGACGACGCGAAGGTCGCTGCGCTTATCAAACCGTCCAGAGCGGCGCCGGCGCCGACGGTCGATCGCGACGAGGGCGTCCGAGAGACCGCCCGCATCCTCATCGAGGGGAACACGAAGATCGCGCCCGTCTTCGAACACGACGACCTCTGGGGCGTGATCACCGACGACGCCATTCTGGAGGCCGTCATCGACAACCTCGACGCGATCGACGTCGCCGACGTCTACACCGAGGAGCCGATCACGCTCGCCGAGGACGACGGCATCGGCAAGGCGATCAATCACCTCCGCGAACACGGCATCTCTCGGCTGCCCGTCCTGAACGAAAACGGCTACCTGACGGGCATGGTGACGACCCACGACATCGCCGACTTCGCCATCCGCGAAAACGAGCGGATGACCCAGGGCGACCGCGTCGGCGACAACGAGCGGATGCTCGACGTCCCCGTCTACGACATCATGAACAGTCCGGTCGAGACGACCTCCCTCGAGACGAGCGTCCGAGGGGCGATCGAGACGATGCTCGAGTTCGACTACGCCGGCCTCGCAGTCACCGGCGACGACGACCGCACGGTCGTCGGCGTGATTACCAAAACGGACGTCCTCCGGGCGCTCACCTACACGGAAGAAGAGCAGATGGACGTCCAGATCACGAACATCTCCCAGCTCGGGACGCTGAGTCGGGCCGACATCGTCGAGCGAATCGAGTCGGTCGCCGACAAGTACGCGAAGATGCAGGTACACCACGCCCACGTCAGGTTCCACGAACACAAGGAGAAACTCCGCGGCCAACCGCTGATCCGCTGTCAAATTCGGCTCCGAACGAACAAAGGACAGGTGGCGGGCTCCGGCGAGGGCTACGGTGCCGACAGCGCCTTCCGTATCGCGCTGGATAAACTGGAGCGTAACGTCCTCGAATTGAAAGGCATCCAGAGCGACGAGGAGTACCGCGGACAGCTGCTCAGAAAGTTAAACGAACTGTAACGGGTCCGGCGACCGATCCATCACCGATCGGCGGGCGTGTCGTCGAGCCGGCTCACCAGTCGACGTCGGTCACGGTCGCCTCGACGACCACGACGTTCTCCACGACGCGAATCTCGTGAATCTCGCCGGCCTCGTCGACGAACTCGTCTTCGGCTTCCTGCTCGGCTTCGTCTTTCTCCGCGCGAGCGGTTTCTGCGTCCGCGTAGTGAACGAAAATCTCGAGCGCCAGCTCCTCACCATCGGCAGAGAGCGAAATCGCCAGTCGCTCGTAGGACTCGTCGGGATCGACGATTACGCCGGCCAGTTCCGCGCCGCCGACGCCGCTGGCCGCTCGGCGCCAGCCCTCGTCGACGTCGGTGAGACGATCGCCGTCGCCGCGGTCGGCGTCGACGAACGACTCGTAGCGGTCGCTCATCACGATCGTCTCGTCACTGATCGCGATCCCGTCGAAAAGAACCGCGTACTCGCCGTAGGTTTCCGGCGTTTCGACCGTCCCCTGAGCGAACGTGTCGACGAGTCGATCCCGATCGAACGAGCCGGTGACGACCATGGCCGAGTCGATCGCGTCGTCGTCCGCTTCGACGACGATCAGCTCGTCGATCGCGTCCTCGTCGAGTCGGAGATCGGTACCGAGTTGCTCGAGCTGGAGCGTCTCGATCGCCGTCTCCGGCCACCGGTCGAGGATTGCCGGCACGTCCATGTAGATCGCACCGCCAGAATCGATCTCGCCGACGACGTCGGCGGCGAGCCACGATTCGAAGCCCACTTCGCCGGACCCATCGAATTGCTGCGTCGCTTCTTCACCCGGTCCGTCGGCGTCGTCACCGTCGGAACAGCCGGCCAGTCCGACCGCAGTCCCAGTCGCGACCGCTCCGAGAACGCGCCGTCTCGAAAGAGTTGCCATGGCGAGAGACTGCGTGCAGCATCAGTAAGGGTTCTGGCCGGAGGCCGTCGGGACGACCCCCGATCGCTCGTCGAAGACGATCCGGACGGGCCACTACACGGGAACAGTTCCTACGGGTACGGCTGGGAATCGCTTCCCCGCAGACCCTCGTTCGTGATCTGAAACTGGACGGAGTCGCCGGCCGGTTTCGCCCGATGTTTCTCGAGCGTCGCACGCCGGTTCCCGCCGCGGAACCGATCGATTCGGACGATCGTTCCGGTCCAGTGTTCGAGCGTGTTCCCGCCGAGCGCCCGCGTCCGATCCGAATCAGGGTCGGCGAACACCTGGTTGGTGACGACGACGGCCAGGTCGTGCTTGCGAGCGAGCGAGAGGAGGTGCGTGACCTGGCGAGTGACCTGGCGCAGCGCGTCGCCGGCCTGCTCGTCGCCGCCGCGTTCGAGCCGGTAGAAGCCGGTCGCGCTGTCCAGGACGATGAGATCCGCTCGCTCGGCGAACTCTTCTGCGTCACGGACGGCTTCTGCCTGATCGGCGAAGTCGAGCGCCTCCTCGATGATGATCTGTGAGGCGATCGACTCGGCGTTGGCGAGATCGTCGGCGTCGCCCTCGACGCGGGCGGAGAGGAGCTGTTCGAATCGATCGATCGAGAGTCCCTCCGTGTCGATGTAGACGGCCGTTCCCCCGGCAGCGGCCACCTCGACCGCGGCCGAGAGGGCGAGATTCGTCTTTCCAGCGGCTGGCGGGCCGTACAACTGAGTCACCGTGCCGCGCTCGAACCCGTCGCCGAGCAACTCGTCGACCGGCGGACAGCCGGACGATATGGCCGCACCGTTCACGACGCCTCTTTCGCGTCGGATGGCAAAAAGGCCCCGGAAACCCGCCTCGGAGAACCGATAGTCCAGGTTCGCCCGAATCGATGTCGGCGGTCGTTGCTCAGTACGGCGGCGAGGTGCCGATTTCCGCGTCGACGTCCTCCAGCGGCCGGACGCCGATCCCGTGGAAGTCGGGGATCGACGGGGCGCCGTCCTCCTCGTTACGCGCCGCTTCGATGTCGGCGTCGTCGTAGGCGTCGATCGGATCCGGTTCGACGACGGTGACGATCTCTTTCGTCTCCGTATCGAGGATCGAAAAGCCGGGCGTGACACCCGTCGCGGCGTGAGGGTCGCCCGACAGCGGAGCGGGACCGCGAAGGGTGACGAGCATGTACGCGCCGTCCGGCGTCGCCCACATGATGTCGGGCGCGTCGCGTTCGGCCGGCTCGTCCCCGGTTGCCGGGCCGAACGCCTCGATTTCGCTCTGGGGCTGATCCCAGTCTGGATTCCAGACGATACCGTCGTTCGTCTCCCGGTTTAGCACCCAGAGTTCCTCGCCGTCGGGCGTGAACCAGAACCCGTGAGCGTCGATGCCGCCCGTCGATTTCGGGCCGAGTCGAAGCTCGTCTTCGGCCGTATCGTAGATGTACAGGTCGCCCACGCCCTCCTCGCCGCTGTCGGGATCCGACGGCAACCCGGCCGTGAGGTAGAATTTCTCCTCAGTCGGATGAGGCATTGTGCCGCAGTTCGTCGGATACTCGTCGTGACCGTAGGCGCGCTCGACCGAAAACGACTCGTGGTCTACGATCACGAGCGCGCCGTCGTGATAGCTCGGTCCGAGGGTGTGTAGCGACCGGCCGTCTGGCGCGTACTGATGACAGATCGGCGCACCCCCCTCGATACCTGCGTCCTGGACCGTCTCGTCTTCGTGGATCGCGAGTTCGTCGACGATCTCGAACGATTCGGCGTCGAGATCGACGTCGACGCGAACGATGGCCTCCTCGCCGATGGCGTCGACGTGGACGTACTCGTCGTCCGGCGAGAACGCCGCCATGTGCGATCCCGCGCCCGTTTCCAGGTCGGCGACGAGTTCGTGATCCTCGGTCCGGAATATCAGCGTCCGCGCCCCGGCCGTGCAGGCGATCGCCGCGTACGCGTAGTCACCGCTGTAATCGATCATGTGCGGGACGATCGGTCCGTCGTCGTCGAGTAGGTCGTTCAGATCGATCGTCTCCGCGTGGTCGTACGGATCGGAGCCGTCGAGATAGCCCTCCTCGGTCGGCTCGTACAGGTAGATGGTGTCCGTTCCCTGATCCAGCGCCCACACCTCGTGGGCCACGCGCTCCGGCCCGTCGGAGGAGCCGGTTCCATCGTCGGCGTCGTCTCCGCTCGGTTGATCCGTCGCGCCGTCGTCTGAATCCGATGGATCGTCGTCGCTTCCTCCGGTGCACCCGGCGAGCGCCAGTGCGCCGGCTGCCGTCGTCCCTGCGAGAAACGTCCGCCTAGTTTTCACCTTTCTCATACAAGATGGTCGAATTCCCAGATACTAAAATACACGGTTTTCAGGCCCTCTACCCGGAGAATTTGGGTCAGAGGTCGTAGGCAGTGGCAAAACCTACCTATAGTTTGAGAGAGCGTTCTCGTGGCTGATAGACCACCCGTATCGTGCCGGCCAACCAGCCACTCAGGATCGGACGCGTAGAACACCCTGCCGAGGGTGAACCGATCGGGTCCCGTGAAGTCGACGAGCGCGTATCGCGAGAGAGACAGAGAGAAGCGGCATATATTGCCACCAGCTGTGAGAAACGCGAAGCGATGGCGTCGATACTGGCAGAGATTCGGATACTGGCCGGGACTCGAACCGACGGCATCGGCGTCGTCGCGCCGGGCTTTCTCGGCGTCACTCCTCGACCCAGGGGCCCGTTCGCTCGCCCGGGATTCCGACGAGCGAGACGAACTCGCGTCGCGACAGCGCACACCGGTATGCCGGTTTGTACGCCATGCTCTCGCCGCCCTCGACCACCCGAAGACGGTCGGCGACCGACGAACGGAGGTAGTAACTCGGTCGCTGATTGCCTGGCTTAGTCGTGTACTCGCTGAGCCGGATCGGGTGCCGACAGAAGAGTCCGCCCGGCTCGCGTCCGTCGATCAGGACGACGGCCTTCTCGTCGCGGTACAGTCGGCCCTCGCGTGCGCGCTTCGTATGCGCGTTGTCCGGATGCCGGTCGAGTATCCGCGCACACTCGACCGGATCGGCGTCGGGCGTGACGACGTCGACCGTTTCGACGGTCATGTAGCCGATGAGGTATCGGTGGGCCCGCTCGCCCCCGGGCCGGCGGAGGCCGGCGTAAAAGCCGACAACGTCGCCGGGTTCGAGCGCCCCGAGGCGGGTGGCGTAGCCGCTCGTCCGGTGCTCGCCGTAGGTCAACGATCGGAAGTTCGGGTCGTGGTGAAGCGGCCACGTCTCAAGGGTCTCGCCCGTCACGACGAACTCCGGATCGGCGACCGGGCGCGGACGGATGCGCGTCGCCAGGTCCGCGGCCGATCGCCCGTCGGGCAGCGACCAGCTCCCGAGAGTCTCGCGTTCGCTCGTTCGCTCGGTCTTTTCCGGAATGGGTACGTAGGCGAACGTCCCGTCGTCGTACAACGGGCCGAGCGCGCCGAGATTGGTCGTATCCGCACCGATGCCGCAGCAGACGACGCTCACGGCCGCTCACCGGAGGTTGACGCCGCGCGTCGAGAGGAACTCGGAGACGTCTTTGATGACGACCGGCGAACCGATGATCCGACACGTCGAGTCCGTCTCCTCGACGATGGTTACCATAAATCGCTCGTCGAGTCGCGCCTCTAGCTCGTCGATCGTCGTCCGCGGGACGATGATCTGGGTGCTGTCACGCAACATCGACGCATCGGGCATGTGTAGTACTTTTCGAACGACTCGTTTATACGTACCGAAAGTCGTTTCCAACGGTACTCCGGACGCGCATGGAAAGGGTTTTTCGACGCGACCGGCTCCGTATCGGTATATGGGGCTCGAGGAGGAGATTCGCGAGATCGAAGAAGAAATCGCCAGCACGCCCTACAACAAGTCGACCGAGGCCCACATCGGTCGCCTGAAGTCGAAGCTCGCGGAGAAAAAAGAGAAACTCGAGAACCAGTCTTCGGCGGGCGGCGGCGACGGCTACGCCGTCGAGAAGACCGGCGACGCGACGGTCGCCCTGGTGGGATTTCCGAGCGTCGGCAAGTCCTCGCTGCTCAACTCGCTCACCAACGCCGAGTCAGAAACGGGCGCCTACGAGTTCACGACGCTCGACGTCAATCCGGGCATGTGCAAACACCGCGGAGCGAACATCCAGATCCTGGACGTGCCCGGCCTCATCGAGGGCGCCGCCCACGGCAAGGGTGACGGAAAACAGGTACTTGCCGTCGTGCGTAACGCCGACCTGATCGTCTTCGTCCTCTCGGTCTTCGAGATCGAACAGTACGACCGGCTTCAGCGGGAGCTATACGACATCAAGATCCGCGTCGACGAGCAACCGCCGCGAGTGACGGTCAGGCGAAAGCACAAAGACGGCATCAAGATCACCTCGAGCGTCGAACAGGATCTAGACGAGGCGACGATCGGCGAGGTCTGTCGCGAACACGGCTTCGTCAACGCGGACGTAAACCTCCAGGAGCAGGTCACGATCGACCGGCTCATCGACGGCCTCCAGGATAACAGAGAGTACATCCCCTCGATCACCTGCGTCAACAAGGTCGATCTGATCAACCCGGAGTACAAGGAGACGGTCGACGAACAGCTTCGCGAACGCGACCTCGATCCCGAGGCGGTGACGTTCATCAGCGCCGAAGCGGAGCGAGGACTCGAAGCGCTCAAAGACCGCATCTGGGAGAATCTCGGGCTGATCCGCGTCTACATGGACAAACCCGGCCGGGGAATCGACTGGGAGGAACCGCTCATCGTCGAGGAGGGGGCGACGATCCGCGAGGCCGTCGAGAAACTGGGCGGGGACTTCGAGGAGCGATTTCGATTCGCACGCGTCTCCGGCCCCAGCGCGACCCACGACCAACAGCAAGTCGGGACCGAACACGTCCTCGAAGACGAAGACGTGTTGAAGCTGATCCTCCGACGATAGCTCGGATCCGGATCGACGATACAGGCGACGCACCGAGAGTATCGCACCACACCCCGGCTGGAATTTGTCCGAACGATCACGTAATGTTATGAGCGTCGACGGTGTCAGCATCCACCATGTCAGAATTTGGCATGCTATCAGTGATCCCACCGTTACTGGCGATCGTCCTCGCGATCGTCACGAGAAAGGCGGTCCTTTCGCTGTTTCTCGGCATCTGGTCCGGTGCGATCATTTACGCCGGCGGGCCGGATCCGCTCGGCGATCCCATAGGCTGGATCGAGGGGGTCCTCGCCGACGGCTTTGGCTTTTTCACGACGTTCGACTGGATCGTCGAGGCCATCTCCGATCCGTTTCACACCCAGATCCTGATATTCACCCTCCTGCTCGGTTCAGGAGTCGCGATGATCTGGCAGCTCGGCGGGGCGTACGCCGTTCGCGATTGGGCGCTCCAGCGCCTCGATACGCAGCGCAAAGGCATGATCGCGACCTGGGTACTCGGCATGGTGATGTTCTTCGACGACTACGCCAACACGGCCATCGTCGGCTCGTCGATGAAGGACGTCTCCGACCAGCTCCAGATCTCGCGCGAGAAGCTCTCCTACGTCGTCGACTCGACGGCCGCGCCGGTCGCGACGATCATGCTCTCTTCGTGGGTCGCGTTCCAGATATCACTCATCGGGGACGCGTACGAAGAACTCGGTCTCGACGGCGCGGGCGACCCCAGCGAAGTCGAGATCTTCATCCAGTCGATCCCGTTCAACATGTACGCCATCCTGGCGATCGTCATGGTCGGCATCATCGTCATCTCGAGGCGCGATTACGGCGAGATGCTAGACGCCGAACACAGATCCTGGGGAACCGGGAAGGTCTATCGCGAAGACGCCCAGCCGATGCAGGACGTCGAGGCGGACCTGGGCGAACCGTACGCCGACAATCCCCGCCTCGGGAGCTTCTTCTACCCCGTGATCGTCCTCATCGCCGTCACGGTCATCACGGCACTCTGGACGGGTTACTACGAGGCCGGCTCCCCACCGCTTGCCGAACTCGCCAGCTGGAGCGAGATGGTCCAGAACGCCGATTACGCGGCCGCGCTGATCTACGGTTCGTTCGCGATGGTCGTCACCGGATTCGTCCTCGGGTCGGTCTACGACATCTTCGACTTCCGCGAGGCGACCGACACCACCATCAGCGGCTTTGGCATCATGCTCACCGCCGTGACGATCCTCGTCCTCGCGTGGGGCATCGGTTCGACGGTCGGCGCGCTCGAGACCGGCGAGTACGTCTCCGGTGCCATCGGTGACGACCTTCCCACCGCATTGTTGCCGGTGATCGTGCTGGGAACCGCCGCGTTCATCGCCTTCTCGACCGGCACCTCCTGGGGAACGATGGGGATCCTGACGCCGATCGTCATCCCCATCTCCTGGGCCATGACCGGCGATCACACCATGACCGCGGCCGTCGTCGGCATGATCTTCTCCGGGGCGATCTTCGGCGATCACAGCTCGCCCATCTCGGACACGTCCGTGCTCTCCTCGACGTTCACCGGCGCGGACCTCATCGACCACGTCCGCACGCAATTGTACTACGCCGTCACCGTCGCGCTCGTCGCGGCCCTGCTGATAACGATCTGGGGAGTCACCGAAATTTCGCCGTTCATCCTGCTGCCGATCGGCGCGCTCATCCTGATCGGGCTGGTCTACGGCCTCTCGGAACTCGACGCCAGACGAAAGGGCGTCGACCCGATCGCCGTCAACGGCGGCCGACATCGCGGCGATCCGGTGAAACCGGCCACGGAGGCAGACCGTACCGAACCGACCACCGACGTCGACGATCGATCGGACTCCGAGACGCGACCGCCCTCCGACGAGGACTGATCGAGTCGATTCCGGACCGACCCACTGACTCTCCGCGTTCCACACGTTTTTGCGACGAGAGCGCGTGTATCCGCGCATGGACGGAACCGTCGATCACACCATGATCCGCGTCGCGGACCTGGACGAATCGCTCGCGTGGTACCAGACGCACCTCGACTACGAGGAGAAAGATCGCTTCGAGGGCGACGACTTCACCATCGTCTACCTCGGGCCGGAAGAGATGCACGAGGAGGGGGCAATGCTCGAACTCACCCACAACCACGGCACCGACGAGGTCGAGATCGGCGACGCGTGGGGCCACATCGCCGTTCGCGTTCCCGAGGGTGAACTCGAATCGGCCTACGAACAGCTGATGGACGAAGGCGTCGCGGACTACCGCGATCCCGAATCCTGTGGCGGCCGCTACGCGTTCGTCAAAGACCCCGACGGCCACGAGATCGAAATCGTCCAGCGCGATCCCGACCAGGGGGCGCGCTGGTCCATCGATCACACTATGATCCGCGTCGAGGATGCCGACGCCGCGCTCGGCTTCTGGACCCGAAAGTTCGAGTACGACGAGATCGGTCGCTGGGAAGCCGACAGCTTCGCGAACTACTTCCTCGAGCCGACCGACGCCGCCGACGAGGCGATGGCCGTCGAACTCACCTACAACTACGACGGCCGATCCTACACGCACGGCGACGGCTGGGGCCACCTCTGCGTGCGCGTCGACGACCTCCACGACGACTGGGAGCAGCTCATGACCAGAGAGGCCGAGGACTACCGCGACCCCGAGAGTTGCGATGAGATGTACGCGTTCACGCGCGATCCCGACGGCCACGAGATCGAACTACTCGAACGCGACCTGGACGCCGACTCGCTGTTCCCGTTCTGAGGGGACCCGACTAGGGCCGTTCTAGGCTACGAATCGACGATCGACTCGGCCACCTCGATGAGGGTCTCCTCGGTGACGTCACCGGAGACGATGTACCGGAGATCTCCGTCGGACCACTGGACCGAGCGGTAGTCGACGCCTTCCATCGACGTGAGCGTCGCCTCACTGTCGCCGATCTGGACCGTCTCGCCCCCGATCGGGTCCTCGTGGGGGCCGTCCGCGACGCTCACGCTCAACGTGTTACCCGTCTCGTTCTCGTAGCCGAGCGAGGCCGACCAGCCCTGCAGGTTCTCGGAGACGTACGCCGAGTCGAACGCGAACGACTCCGACGGTTCTGGCTCCGGCAGCGCGAACGGAACGGTCGCGTTGGCCGACTCCGCGTCGTCGAACTCCTCGTTCGTGAGGTCGTCAAAGTCGATTATCTCGACGCCGTCGGGCGCTTCGAAGACGAAGCGCTCGTCGTCGATCTCGACGTTCGGGGAGAACTCCTCGAACTCTATCGTGGTCGTCATCTCCGAGCCCAGGAGATCGGTGACGGCCACCTGTTTCAGCGGGTAGTAGGTCTCGTCGTCGATCCAGAGCGTCATCGACTCGTACATCGAGTCCCCGCCGTCGGCCGTCAGTTCGACGATCGTGACGTCCCGATCGGCGATCGTGTCCGTGCCGGCTCGCTCGGCCGTCATGTTCTCGTACAACTGGGCCGAGAGGTCGTCAGTAAATTCGTCCATCGCCTCGCCGGCCTCGCCGAAGTCGAATCCGAGGTCCATCCGCATCGCCTGGTTCGTCTCGCCGTCGTACGTCCACGTCGTCGAGCCGTTCATCACCATAATCTCCGGGTCTCCCAATCCGTCGTCCAGCTCGACGGCTTCCATCCGCGTCTCCGACGGTGAGCGGTGCCAGATCTCGAAGGTCGCCGACTCGACGCCGTCAGCGTCGTCGATCGTCGTCGTCTGGACGCCGTGGATCGACTCGATCTCGGCCTCGGCTTCGTGGGCCTTCTCGACCAGCTCGTCCGCGGAGAGAGCGTCCGTCTCGTCCGGACCGTCGTCGGCGTCGTCACCGTTCAATCCAAGCGGCCCGAGACAGCCGGCGGTCAACAGCAGTACGGCAATCGATAGTACAGCAGTGGTTCGTCGGAGGGACATCTCTCGTCAAGTTTCGAGTACGTCAACCGTTAGTAAAGAAGGTTGTTGTTGGGTATGAGTGACAGGCTGACAGACGGTAAACGAGACTGGGCTCGATTACGCGGTCAGGAGACTGGGCCCTATTCCACGGCCGCTACGGCCGCACACGTTCTCAGTCGTCCGCGGCGGCGGCTTCGGCCTCCGATTCGGCGGGAGCCTCCCGATCTATCTCGTCTAAGTACTCGTCGGCGTCGAGGGCGGCTTTCGAGCCCATCCCGGCCGCCGTGACGGCTTGCTGGTAGTGAAAGTCGACCACGTCGCCCGCCCCGAAGATGCCGGGAACGTCCGTTTCGGTCTGGCCGCCGCCCTCGCCCCCGCGAGTCTTCAGGTAGCCCTCGTCGTCCATCTCGACGCCGGTGGCCTCGAGGTAGTCCGTGTTCGGCGTGTGGCCGATCGCGAGAAAGACCGCGCCGACGTCGAAGTCGAACCGTTCGGTCTCGGGATCGTCGAGCTTGTCCGTCGGGTGACCATCCGGATGGCTGGCGAGCGTGACGTGATCGACACCGTCCGCCGGCGAGCCGTGTACTTCGAGCAACTCGGTGTTGCGCATGATCTCGATGTCGCCCGCCTCGACCTGCTCTTCGACGCGGTCGATCCAGTACTGCTCTGCGCGAAACTCCTCGCGGCGGTGGGCGATGTAGACGGTGTCTGCGAACTTCGTGAGAAACGACGCTTCCTCCATCGCGGCGTCGCCACCGCCGACGACCAGCATGTCCTCGTCGCGGAAGAACGCCCCGTCGCAGGTCGCACACGTCGAGAGCCCGTAGCCCATCAGTTCGTCCTCGCCGGGAACGCCGAGCGTGCGAGCGCTCGCACCCGAGGCGGCGATCACGACGTCGGCGGTGTAGACGTCGCCGTTGGTGAGCGTGACGCGGAACGGCCGGTCGCTCGCGTCGACGGAATCGACGATCCCGTTTTTCGTCTCGGCACCGAACCGGCGAGCCTGTTCTTTCATGTTGTTCACCAGTTCGGGACCGCTGATTCCCTCTGGGAAGCCGGGATAGTTCGCGACATCGGTCGTCAGGGTCAGCTGACCGCCCGGCTCGTCGCCCTCGATGACGAGCGGGTCGTTGTTCGCACGAGCGGCGTAGATCGCCGCGGTGAGCCCGGCGATACCGGTTCCGGCGATGATGACACGGTGGTGGGCGACGACGTCGTCGGCCGCCGTGGCGTCGTCCAGTCCGAGCAACTCGTCGAGTTCGCCCGTTTCCTCGAGCGCGCTGGTCTCGTCCCAGCCGCCGAGCAGTTCGTCGTCGACGAACACCTCAGGGGCGGTCTTTCGGCCGTCGGCCCGCTCGACCATCTCGGAGAACAGCGCCTCGTCGCCGCTTACGTTGTACGTCTCGTACTCGATTCCCTTCGCGTCGAAGAGATCTTTCGCGTTTTCACAGTAGGGACACTCGTCCTTCGTGTAGATCTCGACGCGCGCCTGCTCGCTCATACCAACGCGTACGAAAACGGCTCCTATACGCCTTGCGTTCTCAGCGACCCGTCCGTGACGAGGCGACGATTCGACGCGAGACAGGCGGTCCACCGAGTCGACGGGCTTAGCAGGGGGCAGAACGCACTGACATGTATGCCCGCCGAACTCGCCGAGAAGACAGACCGGTACGAGAATTTGCTGGCCGACGCGGTTGCAGAGGCGGAGATCGCCGCCCAGCCGGGGACGCCGCTCGCCGACGCCGCCGAAGAGTGCTTCGAGATGGCGACGTCCTACCTCGAAGATGGCCGCCACTTTCGCGAAGAGGACGATCTCGTCAACGCGCTGGCGTCGTTCTCCTACGGTCACGCCTGGCTCGACGCCGGTGCACGTGTCGGATTGTTCTCGGTCCCAACTGAGGGACACCTTTTTACGGTTTGAGTAACCGTCGGCCCCACATTTGTCACGAATGATCCTCCAGTTTTCGAAAGGTACTTTACTGTTTGGCCGGTGTGTTTATATTGCAGACGACAGGTTTAAGTGCTCGCGACGATTACAGTAGGTTAGCTGGTGCCCAGGGAGCATTTCTTCTGGTTTCCCCACCCTGGAGCCACGAGTAACGATCCATCATGACAGATACACGCATCCGAACCCACGCGAGCGATCGGGAACGAACCGATCAGAAACAGGAGACCGAATCGGTCGGTGCCGACGAGCGCGAGCACTGCCCGGAGTGTGGCGGCCGGCTCGTCTCCGATCAGGAACACGCCGAAACCGTCTGTACCGACTGCGGACTGGTCGTCGAAGAGAACGAAATCGATCGCGGCCCCGAGTGGCGCGCGTTCGACAGCGCAGAGCGGGACAAGAAGTCTCGCGTCGGCGCACCGACGACGAAGATGATGCACGACCAGGGACTCTCGACCAACATCGGCTGGCAGGACAAAGACGCCTACGGCAAGTCGCTGTCGAGCCGCCAGCGCCAGAAGATGCAGCGGCTTCGGACCTGGAACGAGCGCTTCCGCACGCGCGACTCGAAGGAACGAAATCTCAAGCAGGCCCTCGGCGAGATCGACCGCATGGCGAGCGCCCTCGGACTACCGGAGAACGTCCGTGAGACCGCCTCGGTCATCTACCGCCGGGCGCTCGAAGAGGACCTCCTGCCGGGCCGGTCGATCGAAGGCGTCGCCACCGCGTCGCTCTACGCCGCCGCCCGCCAGGCCGGCACGCCGCGCAGCCTCGACGAGATCTCGCAGGTGAGCCGCGTCGACCGCATGGAACTCACCCGGACGTACCGATACGTCGTCCGCGAGCTCTCGCTCGAGGTCAAACCCGCCGATCCGGAGCACTACGTTCCCCGATTCGTCAGCGGACTCGATCTCTCCGACGAGACCGAGCGAACGTCGCGAGAACTGCTCGAGTCGGCCCGCGGAAAGGGCGTCCACTCGGGGAAGAGCCCGGTCGGACTCGCCGCCGCCGCCGTTTACGCCGCCGCGTTGCTCACCAACGAGAAGGTGACCCAGAACGAAGTCAGCGAGGTGGCTAACATCTCCGAGGTCACGATTCGCAACCGCTACAAGGAACTGCTCGAATCCTCGGAGATGGCTGCCCCGGCCTGAATCGGACCGGCGATCGGCGTATGCGTGTCGAGTTCGCGCGCGGATCTGGCGTCCTTTGTTGCACGATTTCGATCTGAGAGTGACTCCTCACCGTCTTTGCACACCCTTTTTCGGCGTCCGCTTGCGAATGAGCACAGCTCCACGACTTCGATTTCGGGCGACAACGTTTTTGGTGTCTGGTGTGCAATGGCGTGCCATGGACGAGACAACGGTCAGTTTACTCTGTCCCGAGTGTACGAAAGATTGGCAGCGACCGCCGTCCGACCTCCCGTCTCCCGCCGACCTCTTTCACTGTCCCAACTGCCACGCGAGCCGAAGAACGGCAGAGTTTACGCGAACTGACCGGGACTTACAGACGTTGAAAACGCTCGGTTGAACCGCTCTCTCGTCACAAAATACGAGTATCGCTCCCCTACGAGTGTCAACCTGAGCCTACAGCCGCCGATCCGAGCGAGTAACACTCAATTACCACGATCGTCGACTGCGATGAACGTCGACGGTCCGGATTCACCCGTTATGACACCCGAACTATGTGAACAGTCAATTACGTAACGAAACGAAATATTACACGGACTCCTTCACGTGATTTCTCTCAGTCAATCACGGAGTGAGACGTATCAGGTATCACATACCCAGAGGGGAATATCCCGGGATGCGTGGTAACGCGACTCAGGATAATAATATAACCCTGCAGTTGGTATGGTGAGTTGGTTATGAAGAAGCAGGAGCTCATTCACCTTCACGGACTTCTCGCAGAGGTATCGAACCAGTGTTCGACATGGGAGAACTGCTCGATCGACCTCGGTGAGTACGAGTCGCTCGGCATTCGACCGACGTCAATTCACAAATCGAAAACGGACCACAAAGACGCTGTTTTTGCGCTTGCGGGCGGTATCACGGAACACATGACGGGATCCGAAGAGACGGAGACCGTCGCGGCAACTGCGGACTGATATCATTGCGGTCTCGGTCGTCCCATCGCTCATAGCGGCTGTCACGGACGAACGAATCACCTACCTATCTCCTACTGACATCGAGCGTCGAATCGACGACAGAAAATCACTCGACGAGATCTTCGAATTCGGGAAGGACGTCGTCGTCGGTCGATTCGTCGGTCGACGGCTCGGAGTCGCCGAGTTCGTCTGCGACCGCGTCGAGTTGCTCGTCGAAGTCCGGATCCACATCGTCTTCGTCCGACTTCACGTCTGACTCTTCGCCATCGTCGTCGGATTCGACAGACTCGTCGGTCGAGTCGTCCTCGTCTTCGTCCGGTAACTCTTCGACCTCGAGGACTTCGAGCGGGATGTTTTCGAGTCGCTGGCCGATCTCCTTTCTCGCGATTCGTGCGGCGTGTTCGTCGCGCTCGACGTTGAACACGGTCATCTCGAGTTCGAGCGCGACGAGCGCCTCGTCGGCCGCGATGAACGCGGGTGGCAACTCCTCACCGGACGGCGAAGTCCGCTCGCCCATATTGATCTCGACGTAATTTAGATCGGGATTCAACATCTCACCAGTCTTCGAAATCGCGATCCGAATCGCTTCATCCGGCGTACTCACGTCGAACACCGGAACGGCGGCTTCGACGACGACCCGACAGTGCATGACTCGCTATTCGGTGGCATGCAGTATCAAGGTTCGCCCCGGTGTCGACCGATGGACCGTCGTGGGCCCCGTTCGCGCCAACGGCCCGACGATCCCGTGTCGAAACGCAAATGGCCGTCCGTCCGCTCTGACCGACCGATGGAAACGGGGTCGATTTCGAACGACGAACTCGTCGGCGGGTTCGACGCGTTCCTGACGATCGAGAGCGGACAGACCTACCGCTGGACGCGAAGCGACGGCGCGATCTACGCCGGCCGGCAGAACCCCGACGCCTGGTACGAACTCGCGATCGACGGCGAGGTCGTCAGGGCTCGCCCGACCGAAACCGGCCTGAAGTGGCGGTCGACGACCGACGCCGATCCGATCTTGAGGCGGCGACTCCGGCTCGACGACGACCTAGAGCGGATCGTCGCCGCCGCGCCGGACGACCCATTGCTCCAGGAGGCGTACGCGGCTCATCGAGGGCTTCGACTCGTGACGGATCCGCCGTTCGGAACCCTGATCGCGTTCATCTGCTCGTCCCAGATGCGCGTCGAACGCATCCACCGGATGGTCACCACGCTCGCTCGCGAGTACGGCACCGAACTCGAGTTCGACGGTCACACGTACTACGACTTTCCGACCCCGGAGCAGCTCGCGACGGCAACCGAGGCCGAGTTGCGAGACCTCGGACTGGGATACCGAGCGCCGTACGTCGTCGAGACGGCGCGGATGGTCGCCGACGGGGTCGCTCATCCGGAAGACGCCCGAGAGCTGCCTTACGAAGAAGCGCGCGAGTACCTTACCCGATTCGTCGGCGTCGGCGACAAAGTCGCAGACTGCGTCTTACTCTTTTCGCTCGGCTTCGACGAGGCCGTCCCGCTCGACACCTGGATCAAGACCGCCATCGCCGACTACTACCCAGACTGCGACCGGGGGAACTACGCGAAGACCTCGCGGGCGATACGCGAGCGATTCGGCGGGACCGACGCCGGCTACGCTCAGACGTACGTCTTTCACCACCTCAGAACGGGTGCGGCGACCACCGAACCAGTCGAGTAGTCGTCCCAAATCGATAGACTGTCGACACGTATATGATAGGATTCGCCGAATGTGTAGGCGTGGTCCGGCCTACGAGTCAAACTGACAGGTTTTCGTGTCGGAGTTTTTATCAGGATGAATGATTTTTACCGTCGCGAATTCCGGCGGTGTGTTACCGTTTCGTTCCCAACGGGTCATCACAAACCAATTCTCTCGCGGAGATTCCAGTTCGTCTGGCCAATCGCCTATCGGTAGCTCGAAAATAACGTGTTCGTCATCAATAGATACATCTGGACACCACATCGAGCGCATCTCCGCATCAAAGTTGCATGCAAATGCGGCAATGAACTCAGCGCTGCCATCAAACTCGAGAAATTCCCGATAGACGGGCTCTCTATCTTCATCGATAGTTATCGCCGCTGCTGCCTCGTCGGAGTTCGTGAATAAATCTGCTGTAAACGGTGAGCTGGTCCATCGATCGGCGTTTTCAGCAAATAATGGTTGGTTGTTTATTCCAAACGCAATATTTTTCATCTGGACCTCGGCGTCGTCGCTAGATAATACATTTGAACAACCTGCACTTATCACGGGGAGAGCCACTGCAGCCGTGAGGAGGGACCGTCTGCTATGCATTATAGCGTGCATCGATGTCCTTTAGCATAAGTTATTTCATGTTTACTTCTCCCGAGTATAACGAGTGTAACATTCACAATTTGAATGGAGAGTGAGATAGAGGTCCCCCATCAGCACGAGGCGGTGCAAAATGACGGTGGCCTGGTGTTAGAAGGTGCATCTCGAACCGATCACTCCCGGTAATCGTCGCGACCGCGAATCGCCCAGTAGGCCTGCGAGACGAGCGTGACGAAAAAGACCACCGACAGCACCGCGACCACGATTAGTGCAGCCGTGCGACCGAGCAGCCACCACGTTGCGCCGCCGGCGAGGACGACGAAGAGGACGCTCCCCGCCAGTAACTCCGCTAACTCGCGAAGCGTCGCCCGACTGGTGGAGACGTCGACGAACTCGTCTTCGAGGCGATCCAGCAGCGACATCGTCGAGTCGTTCATCGACCGAAGTCACCAAGGGTCGTCTGGTTTCGCTTCAGCGGCTGCGAATCGTAGCCGTACTCGGTCGCGAGTACGTCAGCGAACGCCTCGTCGTAGCCGTGGTGCGTGTAGACGAGGTCGGGGTCGATCGCCTCGACGGTCGCGATCAGTTCGTCGAAGTCGCAGTGGTCGGTCAGCGGAAACGTGACGTCGTAACCGCCCCGATACCGGTAGGAGTCGTCGACGGCCCAGCCGGAAAAGCCCGCCTTCAGCGCGCCGGTCGACTCGGCGATCTCGTCGACCCACCCGCGACGGGACTGATTCGACGGCAGGACGACGATCTCGTCCGTGAGCGGATCCCGGGTGGACCGTTCGGCCGAGACGCCGGCTCGCTCGCGCAGTTCGTCCGGGTCAGTCGGTCGGCCCGAAAACTCGAGGTCGGTCGCCGACGCGATCGCCCGGTTGACGTCGTCGATCGTCGACGTGACGAGAACGTCTCGATCGGCCGCTTCGCGGGCGAGCCACTGCACCTTCTGTGCGCGTCCGAGCGAGTAGCCGAACAGAAAGAGCGGGCGGTCGTCGTGTTCGCGAATCCACTCGCGGATCGCGGTGTCCAGTTCGGCCTGCGGCGGGAACCGATAGCGCGGGTGGCCGTAGGTCGTCTCCATCACCAGGACGTCGGCCTCGATCGCCGACGGGTCGAACCCGTCGAGATAGGCCCGATCGCGCGTCGAGAAGTCGCCGGTGTAGCAGTAGCGGGTTCCGTCGCCCGCTTCGATTATCGCCGCCCGCGAGCCGACGACGTGGCCCGCCGGGACGAGGTCGATGCCGGGTGCGGACTCGACGAAGTCGAAGTCGACGCCCGTCCGTGCGGTAGCGATCGCCGCCGTCTCGGTCGAACAGACGACCGTCTCGGGGCTCGAACTGAACGTGTGATCGGCGTGGGCGTGGCTGACGACGTTGACGTCGCCCGCGGCCGAGCGCGCGTCGGCGACGACCAGCCGGCCCACGTCGAAGTGGATGCCGTCCCGGTGGGTGACGCGACGATTCACTGGCCGGTGTAGGGTCTGGACCGATGTCGACCTGTCGGTGCGATTCGCTCGACCCGGCGTGTGTCTGAGACGAATCGGAGGCATCGTCGGCCGACGTGGGCGAGGCCGAGCCGACGGACGGTGAGTCGCGTGATAATTTTTGACGCCGGCACTCGAAGATGGCCCCATGAGCGAGCGAACGCGTGCACACGTTTTCGTTTCGGGGACGGTTCAGGGAGTCTACTACCGAGCGAACACCAGAGACGCCGCCAGGGAGGCGGGCCTCGACGGCTGGGTGAAGAACCTCCCGGACGGGCGCGTCGAGGTCGTGTTCGAGGGCCCCGAAGACGCCGTCGAGGCGGTGGTCGAGTGGTGTCACGAGGGCAGTCCGGCCGCCGACGTCTCGGACGTCGCGGTCGACTACGCGGAGCCGGAGGGCGAAGACGGGTTCGAGATCCGCTACTGAGCCGCGCGAGAGGCGTCGAGCCACGGTGGTTCCTCGGTGTAGGCCCACTCGGCCCACTCGGCCTTCTCACCAGAATAGTACGCGCGATAGGCTGCAACGGGGTCACCCGGAACCCTGTACTGCTCGGGCATCGCCTGCGGTTTCGGGGTCGGACTCGCGCTCGAAAAGTCGATCTCGTCCGGATCGATTCGGTCGATCACCGTCCAGCTCTTGTGGTCGGTCACCTTCTCGTACCGCTCGCAAAACTCGGCATTGAGCGCCCGAGCGTGCTCGCGAAGTTCCAGCCAGTTCGCCCGGGATTCGCTCGCCCAGCGGGTGACGGGGTGGTCGCGGTGCGTCGGCCGGTAGAGAAATTCGCGGTCGCAGCCGTTCTCCCGCGCCGCGGTGCAAAGGACCTGGGCAGCCTCCAAGAGCATCTTGTTCACGTGCTGATCGCAGTGGTACCGGGCGGCCAGGCGGGGGTTCTCGTCGAGCCAGAAGACGTTCACGATACGAGAAGGTGACCGACCGTCGAAAGGGTTTCGTCGGGACAAGCGATCAGGGCGAACTTCCCAGGAACGACCACCATCTCCCACACGTTTTTCGCCGGGCCGGTCGAACTCGGAGTATGATCACGGGCGAACGGATGGCGGCGGTCGACGCGAACGCCGCGGCGTTGGGGGTTACACAGGCCCAGTTGATGGAATCGAGCGGGAACGCCGTCGCCCGGACGGTTCGGGACGTGGCTCCGGACGGCGCGACGGTGGCGGTCGTCGCGGGACGCGGAAACAACGGCGGCGACGGCTTCGTCGCGGCCCGGTTTCTCGATGGGACGGAAAACGTAGCCGACGAACCGACGTTCGACGTCACGACCCTGCTTCTCGGCCGGGCCGACCGGATCGGAACGGAGATCGCCCGACGCAACTGGGACGCGCTGGTGGCCGCCGACGCCGACGCTCGGGAGGTGACCGATTCGGCGACGTTCTCGCTACCCGACGCGGATGTCGTCGTCGACGCCATGCTGGGGACCGGCGTCAGCGGCGACCTCCGCGAACCGGCGGCGACCGCGGCCGAAGCGATCGCCGACGCGCCGGCGACCGTCATCTCGGTGGACGTCCCGTCCGGGTTCGACGCGAACGACCCGGGCGAACACTCGAGCGATCCGGACGAGAACGAGTCGGACGACGCCAGAAATCCGGTCGATGCCGATCACGTCGTGACGTTTCACGACACCAAGCCCGGTCTCGAGGCGCTCGACGCGGAGGTCACCGTCGCCGACATCGGCATCCCGGCGGCAGCCGAGCGGTACGTCGGGCCCGGCGACGTCTCGCTCGCCGAACCGGCCGACCGGTCGGGTCGCGCCTACGTCATCGGCGGCGGTCCGTACACCGGCGCGCCGGCGCTCGCTGCACAGGCCGCCCTCAGAGCGGGCATGGAGCTTTCGTTCGTCGCCGCACCCGACGCCGTCGCGAGCCAGATCCAGGGCTACGCCGAAGACCTGATCGTCCAGCCTTACGCGGGCGAACACCTGACGACCGACGAAGTTGACGGGCTGCTCGAGAGCGCGGAGGGCTACGACAACGTCGTCGTCTTCGGTCCCGGGCTGGGACGCGCCGAGGAGAGCCTGGAGGCCGCGCGAGAATTCCTCTCGGCGTACACCGGCCTCGCCGTCGTCGACGCAGAAGCGCTCGCCGTCGTCCCCGAGATCGAGACCGACGCGACACTGGTCTGTACGCCCAATCGAGGCGAACTGGCCCTAATGGGCGGACCCGAAACGGACGACCTCCGGGAGTCGGCGGGCGATATCGAATCCGTCGCGGCGGATCTGGGCCACGTCGTCCTCGCGAAGGGCGTCGACGACGTGATCACCGACGGCGAGCGAACCCGCGTCTGCCGCGTCGGCGTCCCTGGAATGGCCGTCGGCGGCACCGGCGACCTCCTCGCCGGTATAACGGCCGCCCTGCTTGAAGACGCGGAGCCGTTTGAGGCGGCCTGCGCCGCCGCCTACGTCAACGGACGCGTCGGCGAACGACTCGCCGAGCGCTGGGGTCACGGTGACGGTCTCGGGATAACGGCGTCCGACCTGCTAACCGAGATTCCCGGCGTCCTGTGGGGTGAGGGCGATGGGTGACGATCAGCCGACCCGCGACGCCGAGACCGACGCGGCGAGTTCGGACGCAACGGAGGATTCTGCCGGTTCGGAAGGAGACCTCACCCACACCACCGCCGACGGCGACGTCCAGATGGTCGACGTGGGACGGAAGCCGGACACGAGACGGCGGGCCGTGGCCGCCGGCCGGATTCGTCTGCGCGAGAGTACCGTCGAGGCGATCCGGGCCGACGAGGTCGGCAAGGGCGACGTCCTCGCGACCGCCCGCGTCGGGGCGATCCAGGCCGTCAAGCACACCTGGGAGACGATTCCGATGTGTCACCAGATTCCGATCACGAACGTCGAGACCGACTTCGAACTCGGGGACGACGCCATAGAGATCGACGTCGCCGTCGAGACGACCGGCAAGACGGGCTGCGAGATGGAGGCCCTCGAAGGCGTGACGACCGGACTGAACGTCGTCTGGGACATGGTCAAAGCCGTCGAGAAAGACGACGACGGGGGGTATCCGGAGACGCGTATCGAGGACGTTCGGGTGCTAGAGAAGCGAAAGGATGCGATCGATACGTGACAGTGGAGAGGGACAGAAGGTACTTTTCGCCGCGTCCACTACGGCAGGGTATGACCGAGGGGCAGGACGGACCTGCGGGAGACGAGAAGCCGACACCGGATCCGGAACCCGTCGCCGATCCGAGTGACGCGTTCCAGGCGCTCGGGAACGAGATCAGGACGGACATCCTGTCGACGGTCCTCGACGCCTCGGATCGCGACACCGCCAGCCTCTCCTTTTCGACGCTGTTCGACGCGTCAGACGTCGACACCACGGCGGGATTCTCCTATCACCTCGACGAACTCGTCGGGCCGTACCTCGAGAAGGACGACAGCGGCTACGCGTTGACCTACGCCGGGCGCAAGGTCGCCCGTGCCGTCGAGGCGGGCGCCTACACGGACCGGGTGTCTGGGTCGTCGGTCCCCATCGACGATCCGTGTCCGTTCTGTGCGGAGCCTCGTCTCGCAGCGACGACGAGCGACAACGTGGTGACGATCGACTGCGGTGACTGCGATCGATCGATCCTCACGCTCGGCTTCCCGCCGACGGGCTTTACCGCCCACGAGGATCGCCTCCCCGAGGCGTTCGACCGCCATCACCGCCATCGGCTCTCCCTGCTTTCCGACGGGGTTTGTCCGGAGTGTAGCGGACGCGTCGACCGTGACATCACCCCGATCACCGCGGACGGGGGCGAACCGATCGCACCGGCTCAGTCCGACGAATCGGACGCCGTTCCGGAGCCAGTCCAGACGACGTTCGTGTGTCGCCAGTGTGGCTACGACCTCCGCTGTCCCGTCACGCTCACCGTCCTCGAGCACCCGGCCGTCGTGTCATTTTACGACGATCACGACGAATCGGTCCGGGAGCGTCCCATCTGGAACGTCGGCCGCGAGTGGCGCGAGACGCCGCTTTCGTACGACCCGATCGCCGTCTGCGTCTCCGTTACGCTAGAGGAGGAGACGCTGGAGTGTTACGTCGACGAAACGGGATCGGTCGTCACAACGCGACGACTCGACGAATCGAGCGGAGACAGCGAGTCGAGTCGTGCAGGCGACGACGCGACCGATGTCGACGCCGAGTCGGCCGCGAAAGCGGACGCCGCCTGAATCGATTCCCCTGGCGGCGATCCTCAGGAGGCCACGTTTTCGAGAACGTCTGCGATCTCCGCTGTCGATCGGCGGGCGGTTGCCGATCCTCGCCCGATCGTGAGACACTCGTAGGCAGACGGATTCGGCTCATTATCGGTTTTTGCGAGGGCACCGAGCGCCATCGAAACGCCGTCCGAAGCGGTGAGTTCGTCGGTCGGCGTCGTTTCGAGGACGTCCTCTAGGCGCTCTCTGAGGTCCGAAGTCGCGTCCCCGATACCCACGGCCTGCCAGCCGTACGGCGTCCCGCCGGGTTCTACCTCGAACAGGTGACCCGTCCCGTCGGCCTCGTCGGTTCCCCGCTTCGGGGTGGAGACACTTCGGGTCGGGTCGACGCCCGCGACCAGCAGTGCGGCCCCGAACGGTCGCGATCCGGCCGTCTGTGTCGACTCCTGAACGTGATCGGCGAGTGCGGTCGTCACGGACTCGACGGGAGCCCGTTCGCCGTACTGGAGTCGATGGCGCTGCGCGACCACTCGAGCGTGCTCGACGAGTTGGCGGGCGTCAGCGGCGTGGCCCGCCGACGCGATGGCGAGGTGGTCGTCGACGGGCGGTCGTGTTCGAGTTCGTACAGCCGACGTTCTGCGCGAAGCTGGTCGACCAGCGACTGTGCATCGCTCACCCCGCCGGCGAAGGCGACCGCTGCGCGATTCCCGATCGGTTCGACCTTCTGCATCGACTGGTTCGTTACGAACCGCCCGCCGAGGCTCGCTCGCGCATCCGCTCCGATGACGACGCCGTCGGAACCGGCGAGTCCGACCACCGTCGTCCCTGTGGTGAGTTCGGTCGATACATCCGCAGTCGTCGTGTGCGCGGTCGTTTCTGGAACCGCGCCGTCGATTCGGTCCATACCCGGAACACGGTCCAACCCGGAATAATTGTTAGCTAAAATATATTTTAGCCGGATCGGGGAACGAACGTCGGACGACCGCCGTCGCCGATCCGGATCCACGAGGGCCACTCGACTCGCCGGGTCAGTGGGTCTAAGTAGTCGCTCGCGCAAGCCCGACACATGACGCTGTTCGGGACGGCCGGAATCAGGGGGCCGGTCGCGGAGACGGTGACGCCGTCGCTGGCGATGGCGGTCGGGCGAGCGGTCGCTCGCGACGCGGAGGGAGCCACCGTCGTCCTCGGATACGACGGACGCGAGACGAGCGAGACGCTCGCGGCGGCGATGGCCGCCGGGCTCTCGGCCGGTGGAGCGGCGGTCCGACGACTCGGTCGCGTCCCGACGCCGACGCTCGCGTACGCCTCGCGCGGCCAGCGCGGGGTGATGATCACGGCCAGTCACAACCCGCCGGCGGACAACGGGATCAAACTCTTCTGCGACGGCGTCGAGTACGATCGCGACGCCGAACGGGCGATCGAAACGGGCGTCGAAACGGCCCGGGAATCCGCGTGGGATCGGTGGGGGACCATCGAACGGGCAGACGCCATGGGCGAGTACCTGGCGGACGTCGCCGCGTACGTCGGCGAGCGATTCGAGGGCCTGAGGGCCGAAGAGGGCCGGCCGCTCGACGGACTCTCGATCGCCGTCGACTGCGGGACCGGCGTCGGCGGGGAGGCGACCCCGCAGGTGCTCGGCCGTCTCGGCGCCGACGTCACCGCACTCAACGCCAACGTCGACGGCCACTTCCCGGCCAGAGAGAGCAAGCCCACGCCGGAAACGCTGACCGACCTCGCCGCGTTCCTCGAAGAAGGGACCGACGACCTCGGGCTCGCTCACGACGGCGACGCCGATAGACTCGTCGTGCTCGGTCCGGACGGGACCGTCGTCCACGAGGACACCGTCCTCGCCGTCGTCGCGGCCCACTACGTCGAGGAATCTACCGCATCCGACCCCGTCGTCGTGACGACGCCGAACGCCTCGGCCCGGATCGACGAGCGAGTTCGAGCGGCGGGCGGGCGGGTCGAGCGCGTCCGACTCGGCGCGCTCCACGAAGGGATCGCCCGCGTCGAGGAGGCGGCGAGCAACGGGACGGCCGGCAGCGCCAGTGAGACGGCCGTCGTCTTCGCCGCCGAGCCCTGGAAACACATCCATCCCGCGTTCGGCGGCTGGATCGACGGGGTCGTCAGCGCCGCGATGGTCGCCGGCCTCGTCGCGGCGGCGGGCGACGTCGAGACGCTTCGCGACCCGATCACCGAACGACCGTACCGAAAGGTGAGCGTCACGTGTCCCGACGATCGAAAGGAAGCCGTCATGGCCAAGCTCGATTCGGACCTTCCCGAACGCTTCCCAGAGGGAACGGTCGAGACGGACTACGGCGTTCGGATCGAACTCCCCGACGCTTCGTGGCTGCTCGTCCGGCCCAGCGGGACGGAGCCCTACGTCAGGCTGTACGCCGAGAGCGACGAGGTCGAAACGCTCGTCGCGGTTGCGACGAGCGTGATCGAAGCGGCCGTCGAAGAATCGTCCGATGAAAAACCCTCGCGGTAGCCATCGGTAGGCCAATGACGCTTCGAGAGTATACACGGGTATGAACGACCTCGTCGAACGCGCGCGCGAGATTCAGCGAACCGCCCACGTTCCCTACTCCGAGTACCGCGTCGGAGCCGCACTCGAAACGGCCGACGGCACGGTGGTTACGGGCTGTAACCTGGAGAACGTCAACTTCTCGAACAGCCTCCACGCAGAGGAGGTGGCGATCGCCGAAGCCGTCAAGAACGGCCACCGCGAGTTCACCAGGCTGGCCGTCAGCTCCGACCGGCGTGACGGCGTCACCCCCTGTGGAATGTGTCGCCAGACGCTCGCGGAATTCTGCGAGGCCGATCTCGTCGTCGGCTGCGACGAGGGTGACGACGAATCGGGCGAACCGATCGTTGCGGAGTACACCCTGGGCGAGTTGCTCCCGGCGGCGATGAATCAGGAGTACTTGGAGTGAGACGGTACTCGGTCGGGTGAATGTACTAGATCACGTTCTCGAGTCGATCCCGCAGAATCGTCCGGTGACAGCGCTTTTTCGCCGTGGACTCGAAGCACACCAGCGTGATCGAAACGTTCCTCAAAAGAGTGTCAGAGACGATATTTCTCGCGTACCAGGTATGACACGCGTCGGACAACATTATCCCGTTCCAACAGGCGTTTCAGCACGTCAGTACTAGCGTAAGAGGCCTACTCACTTTTCGAAAGGCGCAGATCCGACGTTGCTGAGCCCTCGTGCAACACGAACGTCACGATACCAGCGATGGTTGTCACGCAATAGAGACTGGCTAACTGAATCGTTGACAGCGAGATCGGCCTCGTGTTGACAACTAATATCATCAATAAGAACGCCCAAGTAAGTATGAAGAATATCCATCCATAAATTTCCATCCGATCTGCACTCCCTATGATTTCAACCAATATTAATAATATTAATGATACATATAGTATAATTAGCAACCCGAATATAGTGAAATCCGTAGCTACCATGCGGGAACTCCGATCCGAGCGATTTCATTCACACGTTTGGATTGCATTCCTAACACCATCAGCACCTAGGCAGTTCTTCGTTAAAGAAGCCCTCCGAAACCCTCATTGAGTCATCATTGGCTACACTAAAGTCGGAGCAATTGAAATCCTGTTCCAGAAGCCAACTTTGTTCAACATCCTCTTGGACAGTTACTGTACTAGAGAAACAGTGAACAGTCGAAATGCCAGCAAGTCCTGCCCCAATTAAACATGAACCACACGTAATTCGTGAAGGGTCAAAAATACAAGCACTACATCCCAACCCAGCAAAACCTGCAGTAGCTATCGCTAATGCCGTACAGCCCCACTTAGCATCAGACCCGATCTCAACATCGACCCTGCAACAACCGTCTCCACCATCGCCAGGCCCCTCAATTGGGTCAGTTGAATTGGAACCCAGATCAGTGGAGTCTGTTGCAATTGCATCGTCTCGGAACTCTCGATCCCGAACGCTAATCGTTCCATCATCACACGTTATTACCGAGATCTCATCCCAACCGAACAAACCAGTGGCTCGCTTTCTGCGTTCATTGTTCGGAGTAGGAATTTTTCGGACGTGATGAGCAACCGTATTCTGTGGTAAATCTAGGCCCACTGTGTCGTTCCCGATCCAGATAACGACCATCTCTTCGTCAGCAACGATCTGTCGTCCTGGTATCGTTCTTTCAGCGTCGGCGACGATAAGATCGTAAAAGCCACCGGATTCCGTATTTGTAACTCGTCTCGCTTCTATTTGGTCTTCCAGAATCTGCCACCCACGTGACTCGTTATGGGATTCGATTTTTTGAAACGCATCGTCGGAAAACGCATCTGTAAGGACACGCTGACGAGTATGGCCGTCGAATGATTCGACAGTCACGTCACTCGTATCATCAGCGCTAGTCTCTGCACTAGCTGAATTCACCGAACCGATTCCGATCGACGCCGAACCGATTGATTGAAGTATTTTTCTTCGTTGCATACATCCAATTTCAGCAACAACTATATAATAATTCCCATTGTGATTTCTATTGGCCCTAACCTTCGGTTACTTCCTGCTCGTTCTCGACTATCGATAGATACAAACGGTCTCGTCAAACACTCTCGACCAGCGTGACGGCGTGACTCCCTGTGGAATGTGTCGCCAGAGGCTCGCCGAATTCTGCGAGGCGGATCTCGTCGTCGGCTGCGACGAAGATGACGACGAATCGGGCGAACCGATCGTTGCGGAGTACACCCTGGGCGAGTGGCTTCCCGCAGCGATGAGCCAGGAGTACCTGAAGTGAAACGGCGCTACGCGATCGATTCGAGGGCGGATTCGAGTTGATCTCGTAGAATCGTCCGGTGACAGCGCTTTTTCGCCGTGTTCTCGAAACAGACCAGCGTGATCGACTCGCCGCTTCGTAGTCGTTCTACGAGCGCATCGATCGCCTCACCGGCCGTGTCCGACGATTCGAGGTAGGTACGGTATCGCTCGGCGAAACCGGTTTGCTCCCAGGCGGCGTTGTGCGCCTCCTCGCCACAGATCCCGCCCCGTTTGAGGTCGTCCTCCGCTCGTTTCGTCTCCTCGAGGAGTTCGCGCGGCGGGCCGAGTGCGGGGACGTTCTCGTCCACGGCGGCGTGAAACCAGGGCGTCGGGTTGCACACGACGCCGACGCGCGTCGTCTCCGGTGGCAACTCCGCGAGGTCGTGCTGGAGCGCGGCGACGTAGGTGTCAAAAAGCGACCCGGTACCTGCGTTCGAATCCGCCATCACCGAACGTTCGTCCGGGGCAAGTATATACACCGGGGCGAGAAATCTCGCCACCATGACCGACGACGCCTCCGAACCCCACCGCGCCCACAGCGAGGACCCGAACGCCGAGGTTCAGTACCACCTCGAAGTCGGTCCGGACGACGTCGCCGACCGCGTCCTCCTGCCGGGCAACCCAGAGCGCATCGAGAAAGTCGTCGCCTGCTGGGACGACCACGCCGAAGTCGCCCACCACCGCGAGTACCGCACCGCGACCGGCTCGTTCGAGGGCACGCCGATCTCGGTCACCTCGACGGGGATCGGCAGTCCCTCCGCGGCGATCGCCGTCGAGGAACTCGCCCGCGTCGGCTGCGACACGTTCGTCCGCGTCGGCTCCTGCGGGGCCATCCAACCGGGCGTCTCCGTCGGCGACCTCGTCATCACGACCGGCGCGGTCCGTCAGGAGGGAACCAGCGACGAGTACGTCCGCGAAGACTACCCCGCCGTCGCCGACTACGAGGTGGTGAGCGCGCTCGTCGCCGCCGCAGAGCGACTGGGCTACGACTATCACACCGGCCTGACGGCGAGCACCGACTCCTTCTACGCCGGCCAGGGTCGATCGGGACTCGACGGCTTCGAGGCCGCCGGCTCCGAGACGCTCGTCGAGGAGCTCCAGGCCGTCAACGTCACCAACGTCGAGATGGAAGCCAGCGCAATCCTCACGCTCGCGAACGTGTACGGTCTGCGGGCGGGCGCCGTCTGTACCGTCTACGCCGACCGCGACGGCGGCGAGTTCTCGGTGACCGGCGAATCGAGAGCCGCCGAAACCGCCTCGCTCGCTATTCATCTACTCCGCCGGATGGACGAGCGGAAAGCCGAGGCCGGCGTCGATCGCTGGCACGCCGGGCTCTCGATCGAGTGAGGAACGAACACAATACGACGAGACGAGTGACAGAGACGCGCGGTGGAACAGGCCCTGGGTCGAATTAGTTGAGGGAAACACTACGATAAGGTTCTCCTCAATCAAGCGTCTACCCTTCGACGACGGGTTTTGGCAGAAACCGGGTATCGCCATCGACGGTTTCGGAGAGAGTTACGCGATCGCGGTGTCGTCAGGAACGACGGCGAATCCGAGCGTTCGAAAGTCGTCGGGATCGAAGGTGAAAACGTGCCCGATATCGTATTGAAGGGCGATTGCACCGCCCAGGTGATCGAAGAATGCGATCTTCTGATCGTCGTACCGAACAAAACAGTCGTGTGCTGCGTCGAAGGTCGTCTCGTCGACGGGTAATACGTTGATCGTTTCCGAGGTACGAATCTCTTCCAGCGTCGAGACGGCCTGGCGGTGGCCCTTCCGATAGAGGATTACCGTCGCGAGTTCGGCGAGTACGTACCGGCTCGTGAACACCGGCCCGAACTGGTCGCCCCCCTGAATCACATCGAACACCGCCTCCGCCCGCGCATGGTTATCGTCGTCTTCGACGTAGGCCGCATAGAAACCGCCCGTATCGACGAATAAGGGAGCCGGTGTTCCCGAACTCATGTGGGGTTGCCTACAGCCCCGCCGTACAGAATTTCATCGATACGTTCGGATGTGTCCGCTGGGTCACCAGCTTCGAAGGTCGTTCGTTCGAATATCGGATCATCGGTGTTCACGTCGGACGGTTTCGACGCGTTTTCGCCGTCGGCAAGCCACCACACGACGGCACGACCACCGACCTTCGCCTTCTCGAGTGCGCCGTCGTCGGCCAGTTGCTGCAACCGTCGGTAGGCCTGCGACCGATCGAGGTGGTAGTGGTCAGCGATTGATCGTGCCGTCTGGAACGGGCGATCGGCACGTGAAAAGTACGCGAGAAGGGACTCGTCACTGACGGTCTGGGAGAACGTTCCACGATCGTTCCGTTCGCTCATACCACTCACTTCGTAGTGTAAGGTGTTAAGTTGTGCCCTTCGTAGTGTACCGGGTACGGAGCAGCACCTATCCCTTGCAACGGAAACCGACGACATCGAGTGGAGGATGTCGAACAGACGAATCGACCGCCACGCGACCCCCTATCCGCTCTCGGAAAAGCGACCTCGTATGAATCGGAATGGGCGACCACTCACTCTCTGACCTTCACGATCCCTTCTTCGAACACCTGTCGGTTGGGAATGACGTACTCCTCGTCGTCGGACTCGACGATCGTCACGAAGATGTCTACTTCCTGAACGATACCCGATCGGTCGCCGACGCGAATGCGGTCGCCGATGCCGTACGGTTGATTGAGCAGCAGGTAGATCCCGACCGCGCTCGAGACGAGAAAGTCCTTGAACGCGTAGGCGCCGACGATGACCAGACCCGCCGTGTAGACGACGAGGAGGATCATCAGCGCGGTGACGTGCACGCCGACTTGCGACAGCGCGATGAGGATGACGACGTAGAGAATCGAGTACTTCACCACCTTCGGGATGATCGACGCCTCGGGGAGCTTGACGCTTCGGAGGTACTCGCCGACGACGAGTTCGGCCTTATCGGCGATAATAAACCCGATGACCAGGACGAGGACGGCGATGAACACCTGCGGGAGAAAGAGCGTCACGTCCGCCCAGAACTGATCGGTATCGAGCAACTGGGCGATGTGGATCGCCGTCAGCGCCGCGATGCCGTAGATAAACCACGAGCTCAGGCGAGCGACGATCTGCACCGTCGAGGTCCCGAGGCTCTGGGCGCTTCGCTCGAACGGCGTCCCCTCGACGGCGTCCGGAACGCCGGCGGCGGTCAGCAACTCCCTGTTCAACCGGCCGACGATCAACCCGACGATGATGCCGAGTACCAGGACGGCCACGGCGATGACGGCCGGTTCCTCGACGAACGCCTGTGCGTCCATATCAATACGCCTCCGGGTCGACCTCCAGGATTAGTTCACCGGCTTTGAATGCCCGCACCATGCCGTCGCTCTCGGAGAGGGCCACGGCGATCGAGTTCGTATCGCGGGTGATCGCCCCGGCCGCCATGTGTCTGGCGCCCAGACCCTTCGGCAGGTCGACGCCCTCCGCGGCGGGTTCGAGATACCGATAGGCGGAGACGATCTTTCCGGAATCGGAGATGACGAACGCCCCGTCGAGTCGCGAGAACTCCTTTAGCATGACCGTCACGATCGGGTCGCCGACGTGGACGTGTGACTTCTCGAACGGGTTGTACGACAGCGGGCGGGACTTGTTCATCACGTTCCCCGCGTCGCCGACGACGAACAGCGCGCCCACCGGTTTACCCTTCTGTCCTTTCTTTCCGAGGTTGATCGCGACTTCGAGGACGGCCTTGATCACCTCCGGATCGGCTCGCGACTTCGCGAAGAGACCGTAGAGTCCGTGCTGGTCGTCGGCGTCGGCGCGTACGCGCGAGACGGTGTCGATGCCGTCGTCGAAGACGCTCGTCGCACACGCGAGGACGTCGCCGTCGTCGATGACGCCCTGTTCGAGCGCGCCTTCGAGACCGAAGCGCACCCGCTCCGTGACGTCGGCGAATTCGAGCGGCAGTTCGACGAACGGATCGGCGCCGACGGTGTTGTCGGTGCCGATGGTGATGATGTCTAGGTCTTCGAGGTCGGCGAATCGCTCGTAGTACGACCCGCTCGGGGAGAACAACACGAGCGCGTCGACGTTCTCGTAGATATCCCCGAATACGTCGTCCAACCCGTCCATTGGTACTACAACCCGGTTGCGCTCGAATAAGCGTTTGGGAGCGTCGTCTGACGAGCGTCGTGCAACTGTGGGCCTTCTGAGAGAATCAGAGTCGGCGTCTAAGTAGTTGCGACTGTGCGTCGATGGCCGTCGCTACGGGGCGTAGCGTTCGAAGAAATGAAATCGCACCGCGGGTCGGAGGAATACTCCGATGGTTTAGCGTGTCGACTTAGTCCATGCGGCGCAGGGCCAGCATGGCAGCGCTGAGGAGCGCGACGAGGGCGACAGCGACGCCGAAGCCGGGCGTTCCGTCATCGTCGTCATCGTCGTCGTCATCGTCATCTTCAGGCGCGTGGTCGTCACCTTCGTCGTCCTGTCCGTCGTCGGATGGTGGCTGCTCTTCTTCGTCAGCCACGGTCAGGACGCCGGAGTCAGAGTCGTCGTCAGTCTCGACTTCCCACTCGATGTCGCCTTCGGCGGCGGTGTCGAAGTCGTGGCTGAAGTCGGTCGAGTCGCCGGATTCGAGTTCAACGTCCTCGGAGACGACTTCCTCACCAGCGACGGTGACCGTAACCGTACCTTCGGCCGTTCCAGCGCCGGTGTTGGTGATCGTCACGTCGAGCGTGGCGTCGTCACCAGTCTCGACTTCCGCAGGAGCGTTAGCGGAGATGCCGAGGAATGGGTCGTCACCGACTTCTCCGATGAGACCTTCGGCTTGCGCAGATGGGCCATCGACTTCGGCCGCGGAGAGGTCGAATTCAACGTCTTCAATCTGTCCGCTGAAGTCCATTGCAGCCGTCCACGTTCCATCTGCTTCGACTTCCGTATCAGCTGGGATGTAGAACGGGTGTGGCTCGCCTGCTTCCGCCTCAAGTTCGATGATTGCACCAGGTGCTGCATTCGAAGTGCCGGTGATCTCTTGGCCTTCGTCGGCAGCGACCTCGAAGAGTTCCTCATCGAAGGCGAGCGTTCGCTCTTCGACGGTAAACATGTCCTCGAAGGACTGGGCTTCAGCCGCGTACGGGTTCGCCTCATCGAAAGCTTCCTCAGAGGCGTCAGCGACCATGTTCAGGTCAACGTCGAAGCCGAATCCTTCCTCAGCACCGGTTTCTTCACCGGTCTCGAAGAAGATAACGGCTCGTTCGTCATCTTCGGACCACTCATCGAATTCATCAACGTCAAGACTCTCTGGTTCCGCGTTGAATCCAGCGTTGTTCTGTACGACGGTAAGGTTGAACGGATTATCGACAGCGAAGAATCCGTTGCCTTTGATCTCAACTGCCACGTAGTCGCCTGCAGCGACCGTGCCGTCAGCTTCGGCTCCGTACTCATCGAGGGTATCAACATCGTCGTCATTGACGACGTAAGTGGTGACGTCCTCGATGGCGCCGTTACTGAAGCGGAAGACACCGCGGTCGTGGCGGTCATCCTCGTCCTCGTGGTACAGGTTCATGTCGAAGCTGTTGGTCCACTCGTTGTAGACTTCGAGCTGGGTTGCTGCGTCCCAGTCTGCACCTTCAGTGACTTCGAAGTTACCGTTCTCTGTCGTGGCGATATCATCGTCATCACCGGTTCCGAGTTTGGTCGTGTCGATATCGATCTCGACATCCTCATCGTCGTCAGCTCCCGTGAGCTCACCTTTGAGGACCGTGATTGGGTCATCTTCGCCTTCAGGCGTCCAGTCAATCGATAGGATTGCGCGGTCGGTGTTATCGAGTTCGAGCGTCACCGTGTTTTGGTCACCGAGAATACCCTCTGCGACGCCAGTGCCGGAGAAGCTAACGTGCGCATCGTCCTCATCGAGGACCTCGATGCTAAAGTCATCCTCAGCGACGGTGTCGGCAGCACTCACGGTGAAGTTGTATTCACCGGCTGCGACTTCGTCGAAGTCAACGTTAACGGTCTCGTCGTTGCCGAGATCGGCGACAACTGCAACGTCATTACCGTCCGCGTCCTCTCCGAGATCAGCGCCTTCGATCATGCCTGCGAGATCGTCAGCGTCGAAGTCTTCGCTGGTGATCTCAGCGTCGTAGCCGGAGCGGTCGGACTCGATCGAGACGTCTGCGTCACCGTCAGGTGCGACGGATTCGTCAAGCGCGGTCGCGACGATGGTCTGTCCACGGATGTCGATTTCAGCGGTTTCGCCATCGTGGCTGACCTCGTACGTACCTGGTCCGAGGAACTGGCTGGCCGTGTTCAGCGTAGCGACGCCTTCGTCGATGCTCAGTTCAGTACCTCGATCGCCATCGACTTCGCTGACGTCAACAACCCCGTCATCTGACAGGGCTTCTTCATTGATCTGATCGAACTCTACCACTTCGCCTTCGTAGAAGTTGTCGCCGTCCGAGATGGTGACTGGGTCATCATCTGCGGCAACGGAGCCGGCAAACGCAGCCGACATAGCAACAACGGACAGCACCATAAGCGCGGCCAGGAACACTGCCTGTCCCTTTTCGCGGAATGATGTCGTATTGCGTGTCATGTATTATGTTATGTTGTGTTAGTTCGCGTGTTGCGGTCGATGCACCGGGTAGCGTTCACGTCTCCACCAGCCCGGCGCGGGTGGATTCGCTTATCGGCCTCCCGGGTAGGGGTACCCTATCCTTACTAACGACCCGTAATAAGTTTTCTAGTTTCGGATTGTCAGTCCTGATGATGCGTAAGCGGGTGTTACCCCCCGAAGAACCCCCGAAATCGGCGTATTTCCATCGGTTTGGGATTTTCCAGCGACTGCCATTTATATACCCTATTCCGTGTCGGGGCGTTGAACAGTTCCGGTAGTCCGATATTACAGCGATTTCGGCCGATGAGCCATAGCGATTTCGCTCGAAGGGTGGTCGACAATAGCGGCTTACCCACGCGCGAAGAACAATTATTTCATTGAGCGTCAGTCACATCGCCAGCGTCAATCGGCGGTCGTCGTCAGAAGTCGAGCACCATCACCCGACAGCCACAGGGTGAAAGGACGTGTGCGTCCGGCCCCGAGGAGGTGACTCCGAACACCGGATAGTGACACTTCGGACACCGATCGTCCGTCGGCAGCGCCTCGTCCGGCACGGAAGCCATGTCGACGTCCGCCAGCTCGCGCGGATCGACAGTCCCCCCGTCGTGCCGGTCGAGGACTGACGCCTCGTCGTCGGACGCCGCCGCTGGCGTCGCGTCCGAGGCCGATTCCGCGTCTCGATCGCTCATCCACCCACCCCAGCAGGTAGAACGCGACCGATGGACGACGCCGGGAGTGGCCGCTGTCCGTGCGGGTTCTCGGCGTCGCGAAGAACATACCATCGTCGTAACTGTCGATACCGCGGGCGTGCGAGACCTTTTTGTCTCGTGGGCGGATACGCAAACATGGCTTCAATTCCATTCTAGGGTTGGAAGCCACGTCCTGGGTGTTGGCGCACCCGGGGCATTTTTCGTGCGTGCCCCCGCGCGTCGTGAGCACGTGGCTTCCATGTACGGGTAGAATGTGAAATAATATATAGCTACTGGTTGGTAGAGATTGATATGAGCGGTCGAAAATCGAGCGTAGTAAAGGGAGCGTCGGTCGACGATGTGACGGACGACCGCCGATAGCGGTGACCATCATGCCCGACGAACCCAACACCAACACGCCTGAAACCACCGATGGCGAGCACACTGACTCTACTGACAAAGCGATCGCCATGCACGATATCGAAGCGGAAGCGGGGTTCCTCGAGGACCACGATCCCAAGGACTTCCCTGCGGTGGTGCAACTCACGTCCGAGCCCGAAGCGGTACACCGGCAGAACGCGGTAGACCGGATCGAGCGCTGGGAAGCTGGTGAGGAAGTCCCGCACGTCATCAACTTCCAGAACCCGAGCGATCTTCGAGCGTTGCTCACCGATCGGCGAATCGAACTCCTCCGGTCGATCATGGCCGAACGGCCCGACAGCATCCGCCAGTTGGCCGAGCGGGTAGGGCGCGACGTCAAGTCGATCCACGACGACCTGCAACTACTCGCGGAGTACGACATCGTCCACTTCGAACAGGCCGGGCGGGCAAAGCGGCCGTTCGTGCCTTACGAAACGATCGAGGTCTCCCTCGAGATTTCGACGCCTCGGCCCGCTGATAGCGAGTCGTTAGTCTGAACGAACTTGAATACGCCGACGGTTTGCGAATAGATAGAGTTTTAAAATAGTCATCGTATTGAAGGAATATAGGTGCTGGTGCGTGAGGAAAAGAGAGTACATCGTACCAATCCGCCTCCCGTATACGCGAATACGGTCGGTCATCGAAATTGAAAACGGTGCAGTCCTCTCGTTTGTCGTCCAGTTGGAGTACAATGTTGCACACAGCCCCAGTACACTTGAACGCTGGAACGGAGTTGCCAGATTCGATCATAATCCGAAATCAGCAGAGGGCCACGACATTCGTACAGAGGGTCTACACATGGATATTGCAAATCCGAACGGACCAGATCAGCGTGCGTGGGGGTTCCCGGACGTCCCGGTGAACCGGGCGGTCGATTTCTGTGAACAGTACTTCCGAGCGAATCACGAACGGTTGACCAAACAGTTCTGCAAACAATGGGGGTTCGAACGGTGGAATCTACCTAATCGTCGGTGAATGGCGACTCTTCGTCATCGATCCGTTCCAACTCGAGGTCGGATAGTGCCGGTAACGGATACGCTCGTCGGTCTGCACGGAACGTACTCGCTGGGCGATCCGTCTCCGCTGCAAGGTGTTCAGGGGCACCGATCGAATCGTTCTCACGTAAACTCATAGTCACGTCGAAACCGTTCTTCTACGAGACTACTCCCCGTATCGACAAATAAGTTTCGACCACCACAGGTGCTAGAAGAAGCGGTTTGGAGAACTACTGGCCTACGAGCGTATCATCTCACTGTCGAACTCATTGGCGAGGCCTCCGGTAAAGGGGCCGCTAACCCGAACTATTCTCAGCAGTTCACCCTCAACACAGCGGACTACTGAAGCGTTCTTCTGCGATTTGAGCCGCTGGAATCGAAACGAGGACGCTAACTCATTGAGAACACCACACCTTCGATATAGGACGAATCGACCTCAATCTATATCTACATTCGGATCGAATCTCCCGCATGGACGATGCCGACCGCGACGGGAATTCGACCGTTCTCGAACGGCAGACGACGGGTGAAGATCGTGTCCGGATGGTCGCTCGCCAGTTGACCGAACCCAGAACGGCGAACTGGGTCGCATCCGAAGCCGGCTGGTCGCACGAACCCACCAGGCGCGTCCTCGAACGACTCGTCGACGTCGGCACGCTCCGACGCGACGATACCGGCTCGAACGTCACGTACGTGACGGACTACCGCCAGCAGGCGATCACGGAAGCGACGAGATTGCGAGACGGTGATCGAAGCGTTGAGGAGCTAACAGAGCGCCTCGCGGAGTTCTCCGACCGAATCGACGAGTGGAAATCCGAGTTCGACGTCGAGTCACCGAACGAGCTTCGAGCCACAGTCGGTGACGCACGCCCCGAGAAAGAGCGCTCGAGACGGCGCGAAGTCGCTCGCGAGTGGGATGTGTTACGGCGACGCATCGAGATCGCTCGATTCGCCATCCGAGAGTGGGACTTTCTGGCACCCGCAACGAACTGCGCCAGCGCGGACCGCTGATCGATGTCCGTTCCGCACCCGGGCACGGATCCGAACGCTCACCTCTATACCCAGTTAAAGCGAGACGTCCTCGATCGAATACCGCACATCAAATCCGTCGAGTATCGTCCAGATCCGGTCGAAGCGACGTCTCTCTGTGGAGTGTTCGACCCGAATCGACTCGATCCGCCGACCGGACCGGACGACCCGGAGGTAACGATCGTCTGGGTTCGGTCGACACCACACGATTGGTTCAGGGTCGATTACGTCGATCCGAACACCAACTTTCACGCCGGGTGGTACCAGGACGAAGATCACCCTGAGCTCGGTCCGACGCATTTTCAGTGCACGCGCGAAACGGGCACGGAACGCCGAGCCGTTCGATTCGAACACGAGACGCCGTCACTGATTCTATGGGAAATCGTCGAAGCGCTGCTCGAGAACGTGATCCCTGACGCCCAACCCGATCGGGGGACCGACGCCACGTAACGAGAATCGGCGAACACAATCGTCCGTTATTTCTGCCCGTCAACTACCCCCGCTCCTCCCAGCACCGTTCGATCCGTTCGTCGATAGCGGCGAGTACCGTCGACGCGACGTCTATCGGGTGTATCGACTGACAGGCCAGATCACGAACTTCGTCCGCGTTCGGCGGTCGATGGAAGTGCAGACGCGAATTGTGTGCGTTCGGGTGGCGATCCCAGCGACACTCCCACCGTTCGTCCGTCCTCGTCTCCAGGTAGTGAAACGAAAAATCACCGCTCTCGAACCACCGTACGTCAATGCGGGCACGCGACACCGCGGGCGGATACCGATCGGTATCGACCTGCGCTCTGAGAAGTCGTGGCTCGTAGCTGTCGGGTTCGAACGCGGTCGTCGTGATCGCCGGCTCCGTCGAGAAGAACCGCTCGAGCAGTCGAAGCCTCTGCCGATCCGGCGGTCCAGTCGAATTCGGCCGCTCGTTCGCTGGAGGCGCCATTTACGCCGGAATGAGGTGGCCGTCGTTCTGTGCAAGTTGACGGGCGAGTTCGTAAAGTCGAACGTCTCGAACGACCGACTGCCACTCGCTCACCGCTTCCATCCGTTCGTGGATCGCGTCGTGGTCACCACGTTCGAACACCGAGACAGAATCGGGGTCGGCGGTTCCGAATCGATCTTCGTACATCGACCGGCGGCGTTCGAGTCCCGCGACGCGCTCGATGATCTCCTCGATCGTGAGATCGCGGGCGATCCGACTCGCTTCCTGCCACTCCAGGTAGCCGTCGTTACGCTCGTATCGGGCGGGCCGACCGCTCGGATCGGCCCGAGCGATTCCCATCACTACGAGACGGTCCAGGTGTTTCTTGGCCGCGTTCGGGGAACAGGTGGCGATCTCCGCGATCTCCGCGTAGGCCGTCGGTTCGGTGATCCCCAGGACGGTGTCGTAGACGCGATCGAACGTGTCGGTATCGTCGCTCCACCGTCGGCGCACCTCGTCGATAGCCTCGTCCGACGGGAGCGGGTCGAAATCGGTCATGGTCGTACCTACGACCCAACCCGCAATATGTCTTTGTTACTCGCACATATTTGAGTTTCTGGTGTGCGTGCCCGGGACCCAATACGACACCGCCTCCGATCCACTGACGCGTCACGACCGTGGCCGCGTGCAAAACCGACTAGTTCCCACACGAAAGCTCAATCCACCCACACGGTGGCCCCCGATGAAGGGGATCTCACCTCCAGTATCGACGCCTCATGAGATCGTCGCGTACGCGCGCGGTGAGAGTTCACCAGATAGCATAATTCACCGGATAGCATCAAGCACCGTCCGCGCGTAGCGCTACGCACCGACTCCGGTGAGCGCCATGGAATCCGAACGAGCCATCATCGATAACTACGCCCGACCCAACCTGGACGAGACGATCCTCACCGCCCTCGAACGCGCTGGAACCGACCCCGCGTCCCTCACGCGCGACGACGTCACCGCCGTCGACGAGTTCCACATCAAAGGGCGCGAGGCGACGAGAGAACTCGCGGAGCTGGCCGAGTTTTCCGCCGGTTCAACCGTGCTAGACGTCGGGAGTGGCGTCGGCGGCCCGGCCCGGACGCTCGCGGCCGAGTTCGACTGTCGCGTGACGGGGATCGACCTCGTCGACGAGTACTGCCGGACCGCGACCGCACTCACAGAACGGGTCGGCCTCGACGATCGGGTGACGTTTCGGCGGGCGAACGCGCTCGACCTGCCGTTCGACGACGAGCGGTTCGACGGCGTCTGGCTGCAACACGTCGCGCCGAACGTCGAGAATACGAGTCGACTGTTCGCCGAACTCCACCGAGTCCTCCGGCCCGGCGGTCGGCTGGCGCTCCACGAGATCTACGCGGGGTCCGGCGGATCGCCCCACGTCCCGGTGCCGTGGGCGTCTGACCCGTCGATCAGTCACCTCCGCCCCGTCGACGAACTCTCGGAATCGCTGGTCGATGCAGGATTTGAAGAGATCGTCTGGCGGGACGTGACCGACGAGTCGCTCGCGTGGTTCAGAGTGAAAGTGGAGAAGATGAGCGAGCGACCGGCAGACGCGCCGACACCGGTCGGACTCACCCCCCTCATGGGTCCGGACACCGCCGAGAAGATGCGAAACGTCGTTCGCAACTTGGAAGAAGAGCGCATCGGCGTCTGCCAGGCGGTGATGGCGGCGTCACCACGGCGGTGAGCCGGGAGTACCGGTTGGAGTCCACTTCCCGGTATCGCAGGCCGTTCGGCCCGCCGATAGACTGAACGTTAATACCCGGGAGTCCTACACCTAGGTGTGAACGACGGGACGACGCGACGCGCGATACTGGCGACCGTACTCGGCGCCGGAGCGGTTGGGCTCGCGGCTTCGGACGCCAGACGGCTGCTAAACCAGTTCGCGCCGCTCTCGGGGAGCGTCTGGACGGCCGCCGATCGCGAGCCAGAGGAGGCCGTCGAGAGCCCCTACGGCGAGGCGACGGTCCACCGCGACGAGTGGGCGATTCCGCACGTCGAGGCCGACGACGAGGCGGCGGCGTACTTCGCCGTCGGCTACGTCCACGGGATCGACCGACTCTTCCAGCTCGACATCCAGCGCCGCCAGATGCGCGGCCAACTCGCCGAGATCGTCGGCCCCGAGATGGTCGACGACGACGCGTTCCACGTCAGGATGGACTTCGCCGGCGCGGCCGAGGTCACCTGGAACGCGCTCTCCGAGACTGATCACGCCGCGCTCGTCGAGGCCTACGCCGACGGCGTGAACGCGGCGATCGAGGACGAGCCCCTCCCGGTCGAGTTCGACCTCCTCGGGTACGAACCAGCCGAGTGGACGCCCGTCGACACGATGCTCATGCAAAAGCAGATCTCCTGGGGCCTGACGGGCAACTTCGGCGAGCTTCGCCGCGAGCGCGTCGCCGACGCCCTCGGATCCGAGGTGACGGACGAACTCTTCCCGCCCGACCTCGACCACGACGTCCCGATCCTCCGACCCGGTGACGATCGCCTGGGGACCGTCGGCGGGGCGGACATCGACGATGAAGGCACGCCGACGACCAGTCGCGTTCAGCCGAGATCAGTCCGTGACCGGCCGGCGAACGGACGCGGGCAACCGACCAGCGCGCGCGACGACGCCATCGCCGGAGGCGACGACGCCGGCGAGGCGGCCACGACCGATTTCCTCGCGTGGCTCTCCCGGTTCGAATCGCCCGCCGGCGTTGGCTCGAACAGCTGGGTCGTCGCCGGCGAGCACACCGAGAGCGGCCGACCGCTCGTCGCCAACGACCCGCACCTCCTGTTGATGACGCCGCCGGTGTGGTACGAACAGCACGTGAAGACCCCCGAGCGAGACGTCCGCGGGGTGACCTTCCCCGGCGTGCCGTTCGTCGTCATCGGCTACAACGATCGGGGCGCCTGGGGATTCACGAACGTCGGGGCGGACGTGCTCGATTGCTATCGCTACGAGATCGACGACGAGCGCCAGCAGTACTACTACGACGACGAGTGGCGCGACTTCGACCTCGAAGAGCGAGAGATCGCCGTCGCCGACGCAGATGACGAGACGATCAGGGTCAGAAAGACCGTCCACGGGCCGTTGATCGAACGCGAGGGCGAACACGTCGGCGTCGCCTGGACCGGCCTCTCGGCGACGCGAACCTCGCGGGCCATCGACGATCTCGGTCGGAGCGAGGGAGTAGACGACGCGCTCACCGCGATCGAGCGGTTCGACGAGCCGACGCAGAACTTCGTCTACGCGGACGCGGACGGCCGGACCGCCTACTACGTGACCGGACAGATCCCGGTCCGAACCGAAGACGGCGAGCCGGTCCGGGGCGACCGCGTCTTCGACGGGTCGGCCGGCGAAGCCGAGTGGGAAGGCTACGAGCCCTACGGCGAGAGTTCCTGGGACGGGTTCGTCCCATTCGACGAGAAGCCACACGCGATCGATCCGGCCGTCCTGGCCACGGCGAATCAGCGCGTCGCCGACGAGCCCGACCACTACCTCGGGACGGCCTACGCGGCCCCCTACCGCGGCGAGCGGATATACGACCGACTCGACGCGCTCACGGGCGACGGCGAGACGGGCGTCGACGATCACGCCGCGCTCCAGACAGATCGGGTCGACCCGCGCGCCCTCCAGCTGATTCCCGAACTGTCGGCGGCGGTCTCGCGAGAGGCGACCGATCACGATCGACTCGTCGATGCCGCCTCGACGCTCGCCACGTGGGACGGCGAGATGGCTCCCGACTCCGAAGCCGCGCTGCTGTTCGCCCGGTGGTTCGAACACTTCAGAGCGGGCGTCTGCGAGCCCCACTTCGACGACGCCGGTCTCGACGAGTCGTACTACCCGAACGACTGGGTGATCGCCACCCTTCCCGCAACGAGCGGATTCTTCGACGAGGCGACGCGATCGGAGACGATGATCAGCGCCCTCGAATCGACGCTCATCGAACGCGAGAACGAGGAGTGGGAGACCTTCGGCGACTACCAGACGACCGCGCCGATCGAACACCCGTTCGGAACCGAGGCGTCGTTTCTGAACTACGACGAACGACCGATCGGCGGTTCCCGGGCGACGGTGAACAACTACCGGCGCGAATCGGCGATCGGCGCGAGCGTTCGACTGGTGGCCGAACCCGGCGGGGACGTTCGGACGATCCTCCCCGGCGGTAACTCCGGCGAGTACTTCTCCGATCACTACGACGACCAGTTCGAAACGTGGGTCGACGGGGGCTACCGGGAGGCGCCGCTCGAGATCGAAGGCGAGCGAGTCGTCACATTCGAGGAGGGATCGCGATGACCGCAGACGAGGAATCTGACGAGTCGATTGAGGACGCCATACCGACCGACGACGGGGACGAGGACGACGTCCCGGCTGGCGACAATTTCGCCGCCGTCGGCGACGCCCGTGAACCGGACAGCGAGCCGTCGGCGCGAACCGAGCCGTCGGACGACGAGCGCTCGGTTCGATCCGATCCATCGGACGGACCGATCCGACCGTCGGAGCTGCTGGTACGGGCCCGGACGCACCCGCGAGACCACTGGGTGGCGCTGGTCGGGGCGGTGCTCGTCGGCCTGGTCCTGTCCTGGCTCCACTGGATCGGTCTCATCCTCGGCGGCGCGCTCGTCGGGTTCGTCTCGCCGTCGCTCCGACGGGCGGTCGTCGCCGGACTCGGATTCGGCGGGCTGGTTCTGATCGTCTTCGCCGCCAGCCTCGGCCTTCGTCCCGCGATGGCCGCGTTCGCGATGACGCCCGCGACGTACGTGACCGTCGGTGCCGCGCTCGGGCTCCCGACGTTCGGCGCGCTGGTCCGCGGGCTCTACTGAACGCCGGCCGACGGTCGCCGGGCGAAGAAGGAGTCCGACGGCCGTCGAACGGGAGGCTATGCTCGCCGTCGTCGGAACGAGCGCGTCGGACACCGAATCGGTCGTCGTCGCCGGATCGCTGGCGCTGCTCGCGCTCGTTCACCTGATTCCGCGATTCCTGCCGCGCCCGGTGGCCACGCGACCGACCCTGCTATCGTTCGCCGGCGGCGTCTCGCTCGTCTACGCGTTCGTCCACCTATTTCCCGACCTGGACGAGCGACGCGAGGCCATCGACGGCGTCGACGTCATCGCGTTCACGCTCGCCGCCGAACACGTCTACGCCGTGGCGTTCGTCGGGCTCGCGGCGTTCTACGGGCTGGAACGACTGGCCACCGTCACGCGAAGTCACGAGTTCGCCCGCGATCTCGGCCCCGTCTCCGACGCGCCGGTCTTCTGGGTGCACGTCGCCGGCTTCGCCGTATACAACGCCGTCGTCGGATACGCGCTCGTCCAGGGTGAAACCGGCGCCGACAACACCGCGCTCTTCGCGGTCGCGATGGCGCTGCACCTGTTCGGCAACGACGAGGCGATGGCCACCCACCATCGAGAGCTGTACGCGACCTACGGGGAGTGGATCCTGGCCGGAGCCGTCCTCGTCGGCGGCGCAGTCGGGATCGCGATGACGCTCGATCCGGCCACCTACACCGTCGCGCTCGGCCTGCTGACCGGCGGGATCGTCTTCAACGCGATCAAGGACGAACTGCCGCGGACTCGCGAGAGCCGGTACTGGGCGTTTGCGGCCGGGGCACTCGGATACGGTACCGTGCTGGCGCTCGTCTAATCGGCACCGTCGGCGCCGGTATCGCTCACCGCCGACTGCGACGATTCGTCCAGCTCCTGGAGGTCGCGTTCTGCATTAGCCTCGTGTCGGTCTCCTGCTTCACCGGTGATCTCGCCCAGGATAGCCTCGCGTGCCTCGGCTTCCGAGGCGAACTCGTCTGTGGCGAGCCGGTCGAACGCGCTCGCGAGCGACTCGGTCTCGTTGGGGAGATCGATCTCGTCTAGCGCGTACTCCCGAGATAGTTCCTCGCCGGTCACCGGGTACTGGACCTCTCCCAGGCGCGCCTCGACGTCGGCGACGATCGACTCCGTCGTCTCCGCCCGGTCGGCCTTGCGCTCGTTTATTCGTCGTTGTGCGCGCTCTCGGTCGGCCGATTCGTCGGTCATACTGATCGATTCACCCCGCCCACTGGAAATGAACGGGCCTGCAGTAGCCGGCTCCCTCGGTCTGTGGGAGACGGCGGCTGATCGATTCCTCCGACTCGCGATCTGACCGAGGTCGGTGACAACGTGTAACACGTCAGCAACGGACAACCCGGCGCCGAGACCGGAACTACGAAACCCTCTGGCTCCCATGGAGTAACCGATGACCGCAAATGTTGCCGAAGAGGCGGGTGACGAACCCACGGAAAACGAGCCGGAGACGGCCCTAGAAACCGCCAGACGCCAGCTCGCGCGCGCTTCGTCTCACGTCGACATCGACCCGGCGGTGGTCGACCGACTCAAACAGACGCGGAAGATCCACGAGGTAACGATGCCGCTCCGACGCGACGACGGCAGCGTCGAGATGCTCACCGGCTTTCGCGCCCAGCACGACAGCGTGCGCGGGCCGTACAAGGGCGGCCTTCGCTATCATCCGGAGGTCTCCCGCGAGGAGTGTGCCGGCCTCGCCATGTGGATGACGTGGAAGTGTGCCGTGATGGACCTGCCCTTCGGCGGGGCCAAAGGCGGCGTCGTCGTCGATCCGAAGCAGCTCAGTTCGAGCGAGAAGGAGCGGCTCACCCGCCGGTTCACCCAGGAAATCCGATCGGCGATCGGCCCGACGAAGGACATCCCCGCGCCGGACATGGGGACCGACCCGCAGACGATGGCCTGGATAATGGACGCCTACAGCATGCAAGAAGACGAGACCATCCCGGGCGTCGTCACCGGCAAATTGCCCGCCGTCGGAGGCAGCCCCGGTCGCGAGGAGTCGCCGGGACGCAGCGTCGCGATCATCACGCGCGAGGCCTGCGACTACTACGACTACGACCTGGAAGAGACGTCGGTCGCCGTCCAGGGGTTCGGGAGCGTCGGCGCTAACGCCGCCCGCCTGCTACACGAGTGGGGCGCGAACATCGTCGCCGTCAGCGACGTCAACGGCGCTCGCTACGACGAGTCGGGAATCGACGTCGACGAAATTCCCTCTCACGATACCGAGCCGGAGGCGGTCACCGCCGCGACCGGCGTCGGAACGAAGATTCCGAACGCGGAGTTGCTCGAACTGGACGTCGACGTCCTCATTCCCGCGGCGATCGGAAACGTCCTCACTGAGGATAATGCGAACGACGTGAAAGCGGACATGATCGTCGAGGGCGCGAACGGCCCGACCACGTTCGCCGCCGGGGCCATCTTCAACGAGCGTGACATTCCGGTCATCCCCGACATTCTCGCGAACGCCGGCGGCGTGACGGTGAGCTACTACGAGTGGCTCCAGGGCGTCAACCGCCGGAAGTGGAGCCTAGAACGCGTCCACCGCGAACTCGAAGGGGATATGCTCGCCGCCTGGGAGAGCGTGAAAGACGAAGTCGACGAGCGCGACCTGGCCTGGCGTGACGCCGCCTACGTCGTCGCTCTCAAACGGATCGCCGCCGCCCACGAGGCACGCGGCGTCTGGCCCTGATTCTGAGCGCGGTTGCGCCGACCGACGTCTCCCGTTCGATCGCAGTTTCGGTCCGATTCGCCGCCAGGTAGCCGTCTGCCAGTCTGGGGCCGTCAGTCATCTCGAGCGCGTGAAACGCGGCTGAGCCGACGCAAAACCCTTCGGCGCTGGCCGACAAACACTAGATAAATGGGGGGCGAAACCGACCGTATCGAGCATCCGATCTTCGCCAGAGCGTACGCTCGGTTCGACTCCTTCGACAGACTCGCATTCGGCGCTCACCGTCGCTGGCTGGCCGACGGACTCGAGGGACGGATCGTCGATCTGGGCGCCGGCGACGGGGCGATGATCCCCTACGTCGAGGACGCGATCGGCGATCCGGCCCGACTCGAGTACCACGCCGTCGAACCGGATTCGACGATGCGCTCACACGCCCGCGATCGCGCCCGGCGACTCGGGTTTCCCGCGACGTTCCACGACGCGCGGGCCGAATCGCTCCCGTTCGACGACGACAGCGTCGACGTCGTCGTCTCGTCGCTCGTGTTCTGCTCGATCGCAGATCCCGAGGCCGCCGTCGACGAGATCGCCCGCGTCCTTCGTCCCGGCGGCGAGCTTCGCGTTCTCGAACACGTGGGCGGCGACGGCTGGTACCGGCGCGTCCAGTCCGCCCTGACGCCGGCGTGGAAGCGCGTCGCCGGTGGCTGTCACCTCGATCGCGACACGATCGAACGGTTCGAGGACCACGACGCGTTCGAGGCGGCCGCGTTCGACCGAACCGGCGCCCGGACGTACCCGGCCGCCCCCGTCGTCCGCGGCCGACTGCGACGTCGCGCCGACTGACTCGCGGGGCTTCGACGACGCACCCAACCACATTGCGGAACTGATTGCCGGCTGAAGGGGCGAGTCGTTCCGCATTCCGAATCGCTAATGAGCGAGAGCGTCCCTACCCACCATGGTCAACTCTCGGGCGGTGGTCAAGTACTACCTGTACAAGGCCACCGAGGCGGTCGAGTTCTACCGCCCGATCATGTACCTCTACTTTCTCTCGCAGGGTCTTTCCTTCACGCACATCGTCATCATCGAGGCCCTCTACAACGTGACGACCGTCGTCGGCGAGGTGCCGACCGGGTACGTCGGCGACCGAATCGGTCGGCGAAAAAGCTTACTCGTCGGCGCGGCGCTCATCACGGCCACGCTGGTTGGAATCGCCCTCGCGAGTTCGTTCGTCGCGTTCGCGCTGCTCTTTATTTGCTGGTCGCTCGGCTACAACTTCCGGTCGGGGACCGAAGACGCCTGGGTCTACGAGACGCTCGCCGACACCGACGACACGAAGGCGTTCACCCGCGTGCGCGGTCGCGGCCAGTCGGTCGCGCTGACGGCCGGCGTCGGCGCCTCGCTCGTCGGCGGCTATCTCGGCGGAATCGACCTATCCTTGCCGTTTCTCGCCGCCGCGCTGTTCACCGGCCTTGGAATGGTCGTCATCGTCACCCTCGACGAGCCGAGAACCTACGAGGAGAGCGACTCCAGCGAGATGAGCATCCGGGAGGCGCTGGACGTCGTCGCGTCGGCCGTCGGTCAGCGCAAGCTGCGCTCGTTCATCCTCTACTACTTCGTGCTCTTCTCGGCGATCACCTACCTCGTCTTCATCTTCCTGCAACCGGTCTTCGAGGACGTCCTCACGGACCTCGATCCGGGCGTCACGCTCGTCGTCCCGCTGCCGGCCATCGACGCCTACACCCTCTCGATCGGCGCCGGAAACGTCGAGACGCTGCTCGGCGGATACTACGCCGCGATCAGTCTCGTCTCGGCGGCCGTCACCTACCGGATCGGCGCCATCCGCGAGCGGGTCGGCCTTCGCGGCTGGTTCGTCGTCGTTCCCCTGATCGTCGGCGCGTTGCTCGTCTCGATGGCCGTCGTCCCCGCGATGGCGTTCGTGGCGCTCTTCGTCGGCTGGGCGGTCGTCGAGCCGACGCGCGTGCTCGCCGGTCAGTACGTAAACGACCGCGTCGAGACGCTCGGGCGGGCGACCGTCCTCTCCGCCATGGCGATGGTGAGCGCGCTCACGGTCATCCCGTTCCAGCTCGGAAGCGGCGTCCTCTCAGACCTCGTCTCGCCGCTGTACGCCCTCACGATAGCCGGCGGACTGTTGATCGTCGGCTCCCTCGCGATACTGGCGTGGGAGTCGCCGATTCCGGAATCGTCGGCCGACGCGGCCGGGACCGAGCCGACGGACTGACGAGGGCCCGCCGCTGAATTCTCGGACGGGTTCGAGCACACTCGGCAGGTTCGGGCACGCTTAAGCCGAGCCAACGCGTGTCACCGATCGTGCGAACGAGTTTCAATATTCCGGACGACGTGCTGGAGAAATTCGACGAGATCTGGCGTTCACAGGGGTTCAGTTCCCGCTCGCGCGCGGCCAGAGAGGCGATGCAGGAGTACATCGAATCGCACCAGACGTTAGACGAACGGACCGGGACCGTGGCGGCGGTCGTCGTCTTCGATTACGTCTACCACGACGTCGTCGCGGACGTCCACGAGATTCAACACGAGTTCGAAGACGTCGTCAACGCCTCGAGCCACGTCCACCACGGCGAGTGGTGTCTCGAGACGGTCCACTGTACGGGAGACGCGGACGAGGTGCGAAAACTCGTCTACCGGCTACGCAACTTCGACGCGGTTCGCCGGGTGAAGCTGATGGTGGTCGATAGCGACGAAGAAAGACGCGATAACGAAGTCGAACCTCGAGGGTAACGCCACAGGTGTGACCCCGCACGCACTTTGGGGACGATGCTGCCGGATTATTACGCCACCCCGTGTTACATCGTAACAAGCTATATCGGCGACCGGCCGCTCGGTTCGACGTATGATCCCGGATGGAACGCTCGGACTGTACCTGGGCGTGATGGTCCTCGGCGCGGTGCACGGAATCCTCCCCGACCACGGGTGGCCCGTCGCCGCGATGTACGCGATGAATCAGAAGCGAACGTGGTTGCACGGGCTGGCTTCGGGGTTCATCCTCGGCTTCGGTCACCTCGTCAGCAGCATCACCGTCGTACTCGTCTACTTCTGGGCGCTGAGTTACTTCGACCTGACCGAGATCCACGGACTCCACTACCTCGCAGGGGCCGTCCTGATCATCCTCGGCGTTCGCGAGTACGTCCGCGGTGGCCACTCGCACGACCACGTCCACGCCGACGAAGACGGACACGATCACGACGACCACGACCACGACGATCACGCCCATGCTCAGGACGGCGAGCACGATCACGCACACGACGACCATGCCCACGACGACGGACAAGTTCACGACCACGACCACGACGATCACGATCACGACGATCACGCCCATGCCCACGATGGCGGACACGATCACGGCCCGGAGAGTCCGGGCTGGCTACGAAAGATCAAGATGGCGATCCCGTTCGTCGGTTCCGACGAGGCACACGAACACACCCACTCGCTCGAAGAGCGGGCCGACGAACGCGGTCTCTACGGGATCGCCGCGTTCGCGTTCCTCCTCGGGTTCGCACACAACGAGGAGATCGAGATCATCGCCATCTGCACGGGGTCGGACCAGTGTCTCGAACTCATGTTCGCCTACGCGCTCACGGTGCTCATCGCCGTCGTGGCCATGACGTTGCTGCTCATCGCCGGGTTCGAACGCTACAAAGACCGAATAGAGCAGTACCAGGGATACCTGCCGACGATCACCGCAGCCGTGCTGGTCATCATGGGACTCGCGTTCATCGCTGGTGTTTTCTGATACGTTCGTAGGCCCCCCAGTCTATCGATTATGACGATTCGTCTCGTTCGTACTAAGTAGCTATTTGTGGTCCCGGGAACCCATCTACAGTGGGTATGGAAAACACACCAGAATCTGACCTTCTTCCGAACGTTGAAACGATCACCGAGGGCGTCGAGGTCGTCTCGAACGTCTACGACCAGCCAGGAATCGAGACGCTCGAAGGTCGCATGGGGCTTCTCCTGCAGGGAGCGGACGTACAGAGCCACTTCATCGAGATGCCGCCGGGGATGTTCACGCCCGAGCACGCCCACGAAACGGAGTCGATCATCGTGACGTTGCGCGGCGAGTGGATCCTGTGCGCCGACGGAAACCGCCGCGTGATGGAGGCGGGCGACGTCTTCTGGTTCGGGCCGGGCGTCGCGACCGGCTACGAAGTGCCGCCGACGTTCGAGGATGAGGCGCTCATCCTCGTCTTCAAGGGTCACCTCTCGGACGGATCCAGGGAGGGCTTCGTCGAGTACATTACTGAGGAGATGAATCCCCACCTCGAGGCAGAGCGCGAGGACGGAACGCCGTTTACGTTCGACGAAATCCCCGACGACCACCCCGCCAAAGAGTTCGCCGCATCGCTCGACTAGAATGGCCGACACATCCGACGCGTACCAGACGTTCGAACAACACGTCGAGCGGATGATACAGGTGAGCCACGCCTCGCGAATCCTCGACTGGGACCAACAGGTGACGATGCCCGAGGGCGGAACCGCCGCGCGCTCGCGCCAACTCGCCACCCTATCGGGTATCGAACACGAACTCCTGTGCGACGACGAGCTCGGGACCCTCCTCGACGAACTCGACGGCGCGGAGCTTGACCCGGTCCGGGCGGCAAACGTTCGCGAAATCCGCCGCAGGCACGACCGGGAGGTCCGCGTTCCGAGCGACCTCGTCGAACGAACGAGGCGGGCCCGGAGCGACGCCTTCGAGACCTGGAGCGAAGCGAAAGCCGCGGACGACTTCGCGACATTCGCGCCGGCGCTCGAAAACTTGATCGAGCTCCGTCGGGAGTACGCGGCGTGCGTGGCCCCCGACCGGGATCCCTATCGGGTTCTCTTCGAAGAGTTCGAACCGTACGTCGAGTTCGACCGGGCGGTCGAGATTCTCGATACGCTTCGCAAGGAGATTCCGCCGCTGATCGACGCGATCCGCCGGAGCGACGTCTCGCCCGACGACGGCGCCTTCAAGGGGTCGTTCGACCCGACGAAGCAGGAGTCGTTCGTTCGCGACGTGCTCTCGGACCTGGGCTACGACTGGGACCGGGGACGGCTCGATACGTCACCCCATCCGTTCCAGCGAGGGTCCCCGTACGATGCGAGACTCACGACGCGATTCGACCGGACGAACCCGCTGGACGGGCTGACGAGTGCGGTACACGAGTTCGGACACGCGCTCTACGTACAGAACCTGCCCCGAGAGCACTACGGGTCGCCGGTCGGCGAGCCACGCGACATGGTGGTCCACGAGTCCCAGTCGCGGTTCTGGGAGAACCACGTGGGCCGCTCGCGGGCGTTCTGGGAACGGACGCTCTCGATCGTCCGGGAGCACTTCCCGCAGCTCGATGACCTCACGGTCGAGCGGGCCTACCGGAGCGCCAACGTCGTGACCCCGGACACGCCGATACGCGTAGCCGCGGACGAACTCTCCTACCACCTCCACATCGTCGTGCGGTTCGAAATCGAGCGGGCGCTCGTCCGAGACGAACTCGACGTGTCCGAGGTGCCCGCCATCTGGAACGAAAAGATGGAATCCTACCTCGGGTGTTCGCCGGAGTCGGCGGCCGAGGGCCCGCTCCAAGACGTCCACTGGAGCAACGCTACGTTCGGGTACTTCCCGACGTACTCGCTCGGTAGCGCGGCGGCCGCGCAGTTTCGGTCGGCATTCGAGGCGGCTGTCGGCCCCGTAGACGAGGTCGTTCGAGACGACGGTTTCGAGCCGGTGTCCGAGTGGCTCCGCGAGAACGTCCACCGCCACGGCAAGCGGTTCAGGACCGACGATCTTCTGATCGAAGCGACCGGAGAGCCGCTCACCGCGGATCCGCTAGTGAACTACCTGCGGGAGAAGTACGGACGACTGTACGCTATTTCGGGGTAAGTCCGTACGGACCGATCGACGCCGCTGACCCGCCTCAGCAATTCCGGTATGAACGAGGCGGCGAATCCGTAATAATCCGGCCACCCGGGACGGCTATCCCCACCCTCATTAGGAGCCCGACGCAAGGTACCGTATGACGGAGTGGATCGGAGAGACCTTCTGCAGCACCGTCGGCTGGGACCACCTCGAGCGGCTGGTCGACATCGACCACCGGATGGCCGGGAGCGAGGGCGAACGGGCCGGTGCGGAGGCGACCCGGGACGTACTCGACGAGGTCGGCTGTCGAAACGCGAGACTCGACGAATTCGACCTCCAGGGCTGGACCCGCGGCAATAGCGACGTGACCCATCCGGAAACGGGTGCGACCTACGAGTCGATCGCGCTGCCGCGTAGTCCGAGCGCCGACGTCAGAGCCGAGTTCGTCGACCTCGGCTACGGCACCCCCGGAGACTTCGAGTCGACCGACCTCGACGGGAAGATCGTGATGGTGGCGTCGAATATGCCGAGCTACCACGATCGGCTCATCCACCGCCGGGAGAAGTACTACTACGCCGTCGAAGCCGGCGCGGCCGGGTTCGTCTTCAGAAATCACGTCGAGGGGCAGCTCCCACCGACCGGCTCGATCGGCCGCCCGGGCCATCCGATCGGCGAGATCCCGGCCGTCGGCGTGAGCAAGGAGGTCGGAACGACGCTGGGACGGCGTTTCGACGGGGACGAGCTGAAACTCAGCATCGAGGCGGATGTCCACCCGGCGACGAGTCAAAACGTCCACGCCGAACTCGGTCCCGAGACCGACGAGCGCCTGCTCGTCACCTGCCACGTCGACGGTCACGACATCGGCGACGGCGCGATGGACGACGGCGCGGGAACGGCGACGATGGTCGAGGTGGCGAAGATTCTGGCCGACCGCGAGGACGAACTCGCGACGCGCGTCGAGTTCGTCGGCTTCGGCGCCGAGGAGGTCGGCCTCTGTGGCTCCGAACACCACGCGACGACCTGCGACCCGTCGACGGTGAAGGCGGTGATGAACCTGGACGGCGTCGTCCGCGGACGAACGCTCCAGTTTTTCACGCACACCTTCGACGAACTCGGCGATGCAGCCCGACGGGTCACAGAGCGATTCGATCATCCGATCCGGCTCATCCCAAGGGAGGGCTACCGAGGCGACCAGTGGCCGCTGGTCAGAGAGGGCGTCCCGGGCTACTTCATCTCGGGCGTCAGAGAGTCCGAAGGGCGCGGGTACGGACACACGTCGGCCGACACGCTCGACAAATTAGACGTTCGAAACCTCCGAGAGCAGGCCGTGCTTCTCGCCGAGCTGGCCGTCGAACTCGCGAGTGACGACGTCTCGATCCCCCACCGAACCCGCGAGGACGTCGCCGAATCGTTCGAGTCAGAGGGACGGGCTGAGGGGATGAAAATCATCGGCGAGTGGCCCTACGAGTAATTGGCATTCCTGCCGAGGAGCGGTGGTTCGGGCCGCCGTTTACTCGGCGTCTTCGTCTCGTTCGCCGTGGACCGGCTGGTCGATCCAGTTGTAACACCGATACGTCCGCGCCTCGCGGTCGTCGGTCAGCATCTGGATCGGGATGAATCCCTTGCCGCCGCGCGAACCGGCCTTTTTGACCGTCGGATCGTCCGCGAACGTCATCAGCTTCGCGTCGATCGAGAACGTAAACTCCAGTTTCCCGCGGAAGTTCTCGTCCGGGTCGAACGAGACGGAGACGTCACCGGCGCCGACGCCGAAGATGGCGGCGTCGGTTTCGGTCGAGACGCCGACGTCGTGACTCGCGAGTCCGCCCTGGAGTTCGTCGAGCCACGCGCGCATCTCCTCGCGGTCGAGCGACCGGGAAAGGTCGAACGACGCGTCCGACGTCATCGATCCCTCCTCGAACTCGAAGTCCGGGTACCGAAGCTTCTCGTCCGGCAGGACGTGCGAAGTGGACTCGGGGTCCGGCGGCCGAGACGGAACGTCGAGTTCGTCGCTGATCGTCGAGCGCTCCGGCTCGGCGGGTTCGTCCTCGACGTCGTCGGCTGTCGATCCGTCCGCCGGTTCGCTCGTCACAGACCCGTTCACCGCTTCGCCCGTCGCCGTATCGTCGGCGTGCTCGTCAGTCGCCGGTTCGTCGGGTTCAACGGTCGTCTCACCGTCGTCAGTCACGTGCGATACCTCCGACGAGTCCGAGTGGTCACAGCAGGGAACCTCTTTCGACTCGTCACTCCCCACGGTGGACCTCCGCGGCGAAGTGACACCACGAGGTGGCGTCTTCGACCGCCTGCGGGTCGGGCACCTCCGTCCGGCACCGTTCTTCTGCGATCGGACAGCGCGTGTGAAAGACGCAGCCGTCGGGCGGATCGACGGGACTCGGGACCTCGCCTTCGAGGATGAACACGTCCTGAATCGTCGTCGACGGATCGACGTCCGGAATCGCCGCGAGTAACGCTTCGGTGTAGGGATGGGAGGGGACCTCGAAGAGCTGTTCGGCAGGCCCGACTTCCATCAGCGTCCCGAGGTACATGACCGCGATTCGGTCGGCGATGTGTTTGACGGCGCTCAGGTCGTGGCTGATGAAGACGTACGTCAGGCCGAGTTCCCGCTGGATCTCCATCAACAGGTTGAGGATGCTCCCCTTGACGGAGACGTCGAGCGCCGAGACGGGCTCGTCCAGAACGAGTACGCTCGGCTCGGTCGCGATGGCGCGGGCGATGGCGACGCGCTGGGCCTGTCCGCCGGAGAGTTCGTGCGCGTAGCGGTCGACGTGGCGCGACGAGAGATCGACCAGTTCGAGCAGTTCGTCGATCCGTTGTTCGCGCTCGTCGGCGGACCAGCCCTGCGTCCTGAGCGGTTCGGCGATCGACTCTCCGACTTTCATCCGCGGGTTGATGCTCGAGGTCGCGTTCTGGAAGACGACGCCGACGTCGGCGAGCAGGTCGGTGTCGCGACTGCGAGCGCCGCCGACCGGCGTCCCGTTGATCCGTATCTCGCCCTCGGTCGGCGTGTACAGCCCGGTCACGAGATTCGCCAGCGTCGACTTGCCGCTGCCGCTCTCGCCGACGATACCGAGCGTTTCACCCTCGTGGGCGGAGAGGGTGACGTCCGACACCGCCTTGAGCGACGTTCGCGTGCCGAAGAGCCGATCGAGCAGCGAGTCTTCTATCGGAAACGACTTCGAGACGCCGTCGAGTTCGATGACCGGCTTCGACGCCGCCTGCGACGTCGATCGGGCCGCCGTACGTTGTGAACTCACAACGATCCCTCCACGCCCACCGGTTCGTCGTCGGGATCGGGAACCCCATCGAGGTTACAGCACTTCGCGTGCTGTCCGTCGCCGCAATCGACCACCGGCATCGGGCTGTTTCGACAGCGGTCGTGGGCGTACTCACAGCGCGAAGCGAACGGACAACCGGTGATGCCACCGAGTTGGTCGGGTACCTGTCCGTCTATCGTCTCTAGAGGTTCCTTCCGCGTGGCCCCCTGGGGCATACACCGAAGCAGCGCTTGCGTGTAGGGGTGGCGCGGCTCCGTGAGGATCTGTTCGGTCGTCCCGGTCTCCATCACCTCGCCGCCGTACATGACGACGACGCGATCGCAGACGTCGGCGACGACGCCGATGTCGTGGGTGATCATCACGACGGACATCTCCCGCGAGTCGCGCAGATCCGCGATGATCTTCAGGATCTGAGCCTGAATCGTCACGTCGAGCGCGGTCGTGGGCTCGTCACAGATGAGTAAATCCGGCTCGCTGGCCAGGGCGATGGCGAGCATCGCGCGCTGGCGCATTCCGCCGGAGAACTCGTGTGGATACGCGTCGAGTCGTTCGCCTGGGTTCGGAATGCCCACCTCTGACATGAGTTCGACGACTCGGTCGCGCTTTTCGGCCCAGTCGGCCCGATCGGAGAGCAGTGGAAGGTTCAGGTACTCGCGCAGCGTCTGGTTGTCGGGATCGTCGTGGATCTTCAGCGATTCGATGATCTGCTCGCTCACGGTAAAGACCGGGTTGAGCGTCGTCATCGGGTCCTGAAAGACCATCGACATGCCGCGGCCGCGCAACCGACGGATCTCCTCGTCGGTCGCCGCCGTCAGGTCCGTTCCGCGGTACTCGATCGACCCCTCGACGATTCGGCCCGGGTCCTCCAGTCGCATCGCCGACAGCGCGGTGACGGACTTGCCGCTACCGCTCTCGCCGACGATACCGACGATCTCGCCGGGCTGGACGTCGAACGAGACGCCGTTTACGGCGTGGACGGTTCGGTCGAACGTCTCGAAGTGCGTGTGCAGGTTGTCGATTGAGAGTAGTGGATCGCTCATCTGATCAGAGCCCCTTGTTCTGGACTGAATCGGCTTCTTTCGGATCGAGCAAGTCGCGCAGTCCGTCCCCGAGGAGGTTGAATCCGAGGACGGCGAGCATGATCGCCAGGCCCGGAAGGTTGACCACCCACCAGGCGCTCTGGAGGTACTCGCGTCCCTCCGCGATCATCGTCCCCCACTCCGGCGTGGGCGGCTGTGCGCCGAGCCCCAGGAACGAGAGACCCGCGGTCGCGAGGATGACCGTCGCCATATCGAGCGTCGCGAGCACGACGACCGGACCCATCACGTTCGGCAGGATGTGACGACCGACGACGCGAATGCGACTCGTTCCCATCAGCTGGCTCGCTTTGACGTACTCCTGTTGCTTGACCGAGAGGACGCTCCCGCGAACGACGCGCGCGTAACTCGTCCAGCCCACGATCGCGAGTGCGATCATGATGTTGGTCAAGCTGGGTCCGAGGATGCCGGCGATGACGAGCGCCAGCAACAGCCCGGGGAACGCGAGCAGGATGTCGACGAGGCGCATCAACGCCTCGTCGACGTAGCCGCCGGCGTAGCCGGCAGCCACCCCGACGGCCGTTCCGATAGCGAGTGAGATGCCGACGACGGCCACTCCGATCATGAGCGAGATACGCGAGCCGTAGATGAGCCGCGAGAGGATGTCCTGGCCGAGCTGGTCGGTGCCGAGCGGGTGCTCGAGCGACGGACCTTCCAATCGGTCCTCTAAGTTCTGCTGTTCGGGATCGTGCGGCGCCAGAAACGGCGCGAAGATCGCGGTGAAAAGCAGCGCGAGGACGATGGCGAGTCCGATGATGTTCAGCTTGTTCGCGCGGAACTGAGCCACCTTTCGCGAGTGATAGACGGCTCGCGCGCGACGGCCGAACGACCGCGCTCTGGCGCGCATCGTCGGTTGCTCGGGAACGTCGGTGCTCATCGGTCACCACCCTCGAACGAGATGCGCGGATCGACGTACCGATAGGTGACGTCGACGAGCAGGTTCGTCACGACGAAGATCACGGCGACGATCAGGACGAGCCCCTGCACGATCGGATAGTCGCGCGCGAAGATCGAATCGATTAGCAGGCGCCCCAGCCCGGGTCGCTGGAAGACGATCTCGACGATGACGGCCCCGTTCAGCAGGTAGCCGAACTGGAGGCCGACGATCGTGATCACCGGGATGAGCGCGTTTCTGAGCGTGTGCTTGTAGACGACGATGCGCTCTCTGAGGCCCTTCGAGCGGGCCGTCCTGACGTACTCTTCGTCCATCGCTTCGAGCATCGACGATCTGAGCAACCGGGTGATGATCGCCGCCATTCCGGTCCCGAGCGTGATGGCAGGTAGGACCAGGTGGCTGAACGTGCCGAAGCCGTACGTCGGGAGGAGACTCAGCCAGACGGCGAAGATGAGCATCAGGAGGTACCCGAGCCAGAAGTTCGGCATCGAGAGACCGAGCAGGGCCCCGATCTGGCTGCCGTAGTCGAGCCGACCACCTTTGTGGACGGCGCTGATGACGCCGGCCGGTATCGCGACGACGAGCGCGACGAGAAGGCCGGCGACGGCGAGTTCGATCGTCGGCATGAGGTTCTGCTGGATCAACCCCATAACCGACGTATCGGCGTGGTAGGACTGACCGAGGTCGCCCCGGACGACGTCTGAGAGCCAGTGTAAGTACTGAATCGGAATCGGATCGTCGAGTCCCTGTTCGGTTCTGAACTGTTCGACGGCTGCTTGCGAGGGCGTTCGGCCCCCCATCTGGGCGCGGAGGATCGTGCGAGCCGGATCGCCGGGGGTGACGAACGTCAGCATGAACGTCACTATCGAGACGCCCACCAACACGATGAGACCCGTAAATACCCTCCTGACGGCGAATTTCCACATAGATAGGTGTAGTATGGATCAGTATTCGAGCGACGTCCACCGGGAGAACTGCGGGATCGGAGCCAGGTCGATTCCCTCTACGTCTGCGGCGTGGCCGGCGACGAACTCGTTGTAGTAGATCGGGATCGTCACGGCCTCCTCGTGCATGATCTGCTGTGCCTCGACGAACGCCGCCTCCTTCTCGTCCGGATCGATCGTCTGGAAGCCGGTCTCGATTAACGAGTCGACCTCGTCTCCGACGTTGTGGATGCCGGTTCCTTCGTCCTCGTAGAGGCGCTGGTTGACGTCACCTTCGGAGTGGAACCACTCGTAGATGATGTAATCGGCGTCTCCGCTGTTCGAACCGCCAGCGTCTAAGTTGAGGTGTGCCTCGCCGTCGCGCTCCATCTCCGAGAACTGCGCGCGTTCGACCTGGACGATCTCGGCGTCCACGCCGACTCCGTCGAAGGCGTCGAGCAGGACCTGCGCGATCTCGCGGCCGTCGACGAGGTCGTTCGGGAGCAATATGTCGAGCGTCTCGCCGTCGTAGGCGGACTCCTCGACCAGCTCCGCGGCGAGTTCCTCGTCGTGTTCGTAGGGGTCGATCTCGTCGTGAGCCGACCAGAAGATGATCGGCGAGATCGGACCGCGAGCCGGGTTGCCGACGCCTTCTAAGATCGTATCGACGAGCAACTCCTGATCGACGGCGTGATTGAGCGCGCGTCGCAGCGTCGCGTCGTCGGTCGGCGAGCGGTGGATGTTGAAACCGGCGAACCCGGCGTCCGCGGTCTCCTGGCGGGCGACGACGATCGAATCGTTGTCCTCGAGCGTGGCGACCTGACTTCGCGGGGGCGACATTCCAACGTCGATCTCGTCGTTAGTCAGCGCGATGGCGCGCGTGTTCGGATCTTCGATGACCTCGAACGTGAGCTCCTCGAGTTGCGCACCGTCGTTCCAGTAGTCTTCGAACGCCGTCGTCCTGACTTCCTGCTGTGGGACGATTTCGTCGACCTGGAACGGACCCGTACCGATTACGAGATCGTCGGAGTGGTCGCGATCCGGGTGCTGGATGCAGGCCATGTTGTGCGCGATCGTCCCCGGGAACACGGGGAACGGTGCCGTGTTGGTGAACTCGACGGTGTGGTCGTCGAGCGCTTCGATACTCCCGGACTCGATCTGCAACCAGCCGGCCGCCCACACGTGTTCTTCGAGGAGCGCCTCGAACGAGAAGACGACGTCGTCGGCCGTCATCTCCTCGTCGTTGTGAAACTGTACGTCCTCTCTGAGTTCGAACTCCCAGGTCGTCTCGCTCGTCTGTTCCCAGTCGGTCGCGAGCCACGGGGTGAGTTCCATCTCCTCGTTGACCCAGACGAGCGGTTCTAGAATGTTCGTCCAGTACGGCGTCACCCCGCCGTAGAGGTTCCAATCCTCTCGCGTTGGATCGTCGTCGATAGCAATGCGTGCGGATCCGTCCGCCGAATCGGAATCATCTGCGCATCCGGCGATCGACATGACGCCGATCGCGGCCGCAGACCCGAGCACCTCTCTTCTTTTGAATTTGTTGCGTGTCATCAGGTTACACTTCAGGTATGAAGGGGCTTTGCTTCTTTGACCTAATAAACATTACCCCATTTATATACTCTGCCTAATTATATTATTCAGATTGTCGAGACGCGTCGAGAGCGCCCCAGGCGCCATTTTACGCGTGTGCGGACCTAGCACAAATGAGAACCACCCGCACAGGAATTTATATTCTAAAATAAATCGGGGGAACTATCCGGGGAAGCCCGTGGGAGGGCGCCTCGATTTTCAAATCGACATCGATGAGCTCGGCGCATTCGTCTCTGAGTGCGCTCTCGACCCACTCAACCGTGCCGGCGGCAAGCCGAGCAGCCCGGCGTCGCGAACCGCCGTCGAAAAGCGGAAACACGTTTAATCCAGCGGTGACTCTGTGGCGGTATGTTCGAAAAATCCTCGTGGATTCGCCTGCCGCGCAACGTCGTCGTCGGCCACGGCGTCATCGACGAGGTCGTCCCGGTCACCGACGAACTCTCGCTTTCGGGACGACCGCTGCTGGTAACGAGCCCGACGCCGCGCGAAGTGGCCGGTGAGACGATCGTCGCCGACTTCGAGGCCAGCGGCGTCGACCCCGCCGTGGTGACCGTCGAGACCGCCTCGTTCGAGTCGGTCGAGACGGTGATCGAGGCGGTCGAGGCGGAGGAGGCGGACTACCTGGTCGGCGTCGGGGGCGGCAAAGCGATCGACATCGCGAAGATGGCCAGCGACCACTGCTCGATGGGCTTTCTCTCGGTGCCGACCGCCGCCAGTCACGACGGCATCGTCTCGAATCGCGGTTCGGTTCCCGAGGGAGACACCCGTCACAGCGTCGCCGCGGAGCCGCCGCTCGCCGTCGTCGCCGACACCGGAATCTTGGCCGACGCGCCGTGGCGGCTCACGACCGCCGGCTGTGCCGACATCATCTCGAACTACACCGCCGTGATGGACTGGCGACTCGCCCACCGGCTGAAGAACGTCGAGTACTCCGGGTTCGCCGGCGCGCTCTCGGAGATGACCGCCGAGATCTTAGTCGACAACGCCGATTCGGTCAGACCGGGCTTAGAAGAAGCCGCCTGGATTGTCACGAAAGCACTCGTCTCCTCCGGCGTCGCGATGTCGATCGCCGACTCCTCGCGACCCGCCAGCGGCGCCGAACACCTCTTTTCCCACCAGCTCGACCGGCTCGTCCCCGGCGCGGCGTTACACGGCCACCAGGTCGGCGTCGGCTCGATCATGACCGCCTACCTCCACGGCGGCGAGCGCGGCTTCTGGCTCGATATCCGCGACGCCCTGGATAGCATCGACGCGCCGACGACCGCCGCCGAACTCGACATCGACGACGAGATCGTCGTCGAGGCGTTGACGACCTGCCACGAGATCAGAGACCGCTACACCATCCTCGGCGACGGGATGGACGAAGGCGCCGCCCGAGAAGTCGCCCACAAGACCGGCGTGATCGGCTGAGGACGTCGATCGAACGGAATTCTTCGTCGCCCGTGGCGTCGTACAGCCTGGCGAGGCGTCGGTCGCCGCAACGACGTTCCACAGACCGTGTTTGTAATTGGCTCGTGAAACGGAGTATTTGGGGGCGCGAGTTGACATATCGCCATGGAGGTAGCGGTGGCGACCGCCGCCCCACCGGTGACAGCCGAGGTTCTCGTCGCCTACGCCGTCGTCTGTCTCGCCCTCGTCCTCTTCGTGTTCGAGCCGATTCCGGTCGACATCGGAGCGATCGTCGTACTCGTCGTGCTCGTGGTGCTCGAACCGTGGACGACGATCAGCCCGGAACAAGCCGTTTCGGGGTTCTCGAATCCGGCGACACTCACCGTACTGGCGATGTTCGTGCTGAGCGAGGGCATCAATCGAACGGGGACGATCCGGTTGCTCGCGGATCAGATCGTCGGACTGACTGGCGACGACGAGCGAAAGCAACTGGCGGCGGTAATCGGCTTGAGCGGCGGCTTTGCGGGCGTCGTCAACAACACGCCGGTCGTCGCCGTCCTCATTCCGTTCGTCACCGACCTCGCCGAGCGGACCAACACCTCTCCGTCGAAGTTGTTCATTCCGCTCTCCTACGCCGCGATGCTCGGTGGGATGCTCACGCTCATCGGGACCGCGCCTAGCATCCTCGCGAGCGACATCTCCGATCGCCTCATCGATCGACCGTACTCGATGTTCACGTTCACGCACCTGGGGGCGCTCGTCTTGCTCACCGGCGCGATCTATTTGCTCACGATCGGTCACCGGCTCATTCCGGAGCGCATCGACCCGGACGAAGACGCGTCGGATCTGTTCGAAACGCGCGAATACGTCTCCGAGGTGATCGTCCCGCCGAATTCGACCTTCGTCGGGAAGACGGTGCGGGAGGTAACCGACCAGATCGGGCGGAATACGGACGTGCTCCGAATTCTTCGACGCGGAAAGGTAATCCACAGAGATCTAGACGAGCGGGCCATCCGAGCTGGCGATCACGTTCTGTTTCGCGGGCGGCGGTCGACGCTCCTCGAACTGACCGACTTTCGAGGACTCCAGGTCGCACCCGGACCGGCAACCGGCGGCCGAGCGGACGACGGCGACAGTTCTCCGATCGTCGAAGTGATCGTGGTCCCCGAAGTGGCCATCGCCGGCGAGTCGATCACGGTCGCGGATTTCAGGCGTCGCTTCGACGTTGCCGTACTCGGGATCCGCCGACAGGGCGAGATCGTGACCGGCCAGCTCTCGAAAACCCGCCTGCGGAACGGTGATACGCTGCTCGTGCAGGCGAGTGAACCGGCGATCGAACGACTGATGGCGAACTCGAACTACGTCGTGACCGAGGAGGTCACGCGGCCCGCGTATCGAACGGACCGCATTCCGGTCGCGATCGCTATCGTCGTCGGCGTCGTGGCGATCGCGGCGGTCGGCTGGCTCCCCGTCGCGATCGCGGCCCTCGCGGGAATGGCGGCGATGGTGGTGACCGGCTGCGTCAAACCGCCGGAGGTGTACGACGCGGTCGACTGGAACGTCATCTTCCTGCTCGCCGGGGTGATTCCCCTCGGCATCGCACTAGAACAAACCGGCGGTGCAGAAGTCCTCGCTCACCAGATTACCACCATCGCCGACTACGTTCCACTCGTCGTGTTTCTCGTCATATTTTACATGTTGACGGCACTCATTACGGAAATTATCACGAATCTTGCGAGCGTCGCGCTCATGACACCGATCGGAATCGACGTCGCCCTGGAACTCGGCGCGGAGCCCTTTTCGTTCGTCCTCCTGGTGACGTTCGCGGCCAGTGACTCGCTGATGACGCCGGTCGGATACCAGACGAATCTCATGGTGTACAGTCGTGGGGGCTACCGATTCACGGACTTCATGCGCGTCGGTATCCCCCTCCAGCTGTTACTGGCCGTCGTCACGTCCGCCGGAATCGTCGTCTTCTGGGGCGTCTGAATCGATGCGAACCTGTGACGATCGACCCGACTGGTCGTTGATGACGAACTCGTACCACTGGTGGTCGATATCTTCCGGCGGGTGGTCGAACACCGTAATCTCGATCTCGGTCGCCTCCGCGTAGAACGACCGTTCGTTCGTTAGATCGATGTCCTCTAGCCGTCGAAGGACGCCGGTGAGGACCACGCTCTTCCACGCCGAGGGCGAGTCCCACTCGTAGGTAGTGAAACAGGCCAGTTCGGTCGATTCGATGAAGGCGTGCTTGCGGCTCTCGGGGACGAAGCCGAGGTCGAAGAGACACCGGTGGTAGGCGTCGTCGTAGGCGAACGAGATCGGTATCGCGTACGCCATACCGTCTCGCGTGAGTGAAAGTACGCCGGTCCCCCGTTCGTGGAGGAACGACTCGATTTGGGGTCGAGTCATTCCCGTCCCGTACGCGTACGCTGGCACGATACTGACACGGTCGTCGGCCAGCCTCTTGCCGTTACGCCACTTCTTCACCTGCTGTGAAAGCCGAACCCGCCGTTCGGGTCCAGGGCGTCGGTCGTAGCCGGGTCGGGGCCAAGATACCCGCACGGGGCCGGTAGCCCCGCCAGGGTCCGTAGTCGCCCTGTCGAGAGTTGGAAACCGCGTCAAGGGTCCAGTTACAGCGTCGAGTCTGACGCGAGCAACGAGCGCGCGACAGACTGAGCGGTACCAGTCCGCAGCGAGGCCTCAGACGTGCTCGTCCAGAAAGTCCGCGATTTCCGAGTAGGCCTCGATGCGGTTTTCCAGCTTCGAAAAGCCGTGGCCCTCGTCGTCGAAGATCAGCTTTCGGACGGGTAGACCCCGTTCGCGCGCCTCCTCGACGATCTGTTCGGCCTCGCCCACGGGCACGCGCGGGTCGTTCTCCCCGTGGAGGACGAACAGCGGCGCCTCGATCTCCTCGACGCGGTGAATCGGCGAGATCGACTCGAGGAACTCTCGGTCCTCGGCGAGGCTCCCGTACTCGGCTTCGCGAAGCGATCGACGCCAGTCACCCGTGTTCTCTAAGAAGGTGACGAAGTTTGCGATGCCGACGATGTCGATCCCAGCCGCCCACAGATCGGGGTACTCCGTCAACGATGCGAGTACCATGAACCCACCGTAGGAGCCGCCCATACAGGCGATTCGGTCGGGATCGATCGCCGGGTGATCGGCGAGCCAGTCGACGCACTCGGCGATGTCGCGAACCGAGTCCATCCGCTTTTCGACGTCGTCCAGGCTCGCGTACTCGGTGCCGTAGCCGGACGACCCGCGGACGTTCGGTTCGAAGTACGCGTAGCCGCGGTCGAGGAAGTACTGCTTGACCCCCGAGAACGAGGGCCGACGCTGGCTCTCGGGTCCGCCGTGGATGTCGACGATGACCGGCAAATCCTCGCCGGCGTCGGCCGGCAGCGTGAGAAAGCCCGGAACCGAGAGGCCGTCGAAGCTTTCGACGCGGACCAGTTCGGACGCGTCGAACGTCTCGCGGGGGATGCCCGCCGTCGGGGCGTCCGTCCAGCGCTCGGCCGCGCCGGTCTCGACGTCGACGACGAAGACGTTGGCGTTGACGGTGTCGCCGGTCGTCGTGCAAGCGAATCGCTCGGCGTCGGGATCGAACGAGACGGCACCGGCGACGCCGCCGGGAAGGTCCGGTTCCGGGAACGTCTCGAACGCGGTCGGATCCGAGTCGTCGAACTCGCCGACGGTGAACTCGGTGTAGCCGTCGACGTTTCGCGAGAAGACGAACCGGCCCGACTCGTCGTCGAGCGCGATGCCGTCGACGTTCCACCCGTCGCCGTCGGCGACGATCTGTAGGGTCTCGGGGCCGAACTCGTCGGCGTCGAGATCGACGTAGGCCAGATAGAGCGTGTCGCTGTCCTGGTCGGTGACGGTGTAGATTCCGCGGCCGTCCGGGGCCCAGCTCGCGCTCGTGTACCTGACCTCCCCCTCGTGCGGTGTGAGGTGGGTCAGCTCACCCGATTCGAGGTCGAGCGTGTACAGATCCTGATCGAAACTCGCGTGGGCCTCCGAGACGAGAAGGTGCGAGTCGTCGGGACTAAAGCCGGCGAGAGAAAGCCAGCCGTCGCCCTCGTAGACCATCGTGGCGTCGTCACCCGTCGCATCACGATCCTGGACGTAGAGGTCGAAGACCGCCTCGTCGCGGCGGTTCGACGCGAACGCAACGCGCCCGCCGTCGTGGCTCCACCCGCCCCAGCGGTGCTTGGCGTCGGGGTGTGCGGTCAGATTCTCGATTCGGCCGTCGGTCGCGTCGAGTCGGTAAAGCTGTGCGCGCTCGTTTCCGCCCTCGTCCATCCCGAAGACCAGCTCCGGTCGCTCGGGCGACCAGCTGGCGAACGTCACTCGCTCGTCAAAGAAGGTTCGCTGTGTCGGCCAGCGTCCCGGGCCGTCGAGCGTCCACACCTGGCTCACGCCGGTGGTGTTCATCAGAAAGGAGAGTCGTTCGCCGTCGGGACCGAACGACGCCGACGAGGCCGAGCGGATGTTGAGGTAGCGGTCGATGTCGTAGGCGCTCATGTCCGACAGCGAGTCGCCCCGTCGTCCTATGTGTTCGGGTTCCGGCGGTCCACCGCGAGGAGGGCCGACCCGAGTATCGCATCCGTACGCCCGTTCAGCTCGCGCCTACGAATCTTCGGCGCGGCCTACATCGAAACTCGTCGATCGTCGCCCCTTATAAATCGTCGCCTACACGTGTTCACGACTGTTCAAATACGCGTAATTATATTCAGGATATATTCGATTAGACTTACCCCGTACCCGGCCCAGTATTGGGGGTGTATGCCGCATGGTAACAGCCTGTCTCCGAACCGGCGACAGGTACTCGGTATGGTCGGTGGGGCGACCGTGGCCGGAATCGCAGGATTCCCGGCCGTAACGGCACAGGACGACGACCTCGACCCCGTCGAGGACCGCGTCGAAGTAGATCCGGCCGACATCGTCGAGGGCGGGACGTTAAACGTCGGGCTCGTGCTCGACCCCGACACGTTCGACGAACCACAGAGCGTGGAAGCGCCGGCGACGATCGTCCACCAGCTCTTCTACGAGACGCTCTTGCGGCCGTCCGCATCGGGCGAACCGCACGAGTGGCTCTCGGAGTCGTTCGAGCTCGTCGAAACGCAGGACATCGATCGGTCGGCCTACGAGGAGTACATGGTCTCGGCGCCGATCGAAGACGGCGTCATCGAGACCGAAGAGCAGATCGTTGTGACACATCCAGAGACGGACACCGCCGAGGACGACGAGGCACAGGTGCTCACCGTCGCGGAGACCGGTGACGCCGTCGCCGACGGCGTCTTCGGGATGCAGTACCGACACGAGCTCCACGAGGGGGTCGAATTCCACAACGGCGAGGAGTTGACCGCCGACAACGTCGTCCAGTCCTACGAGCGCTGGGAGCACTCGGCGAACGCCGGGCAGGTGTTCGATCAGTTCCTCCACGCGGAGGCCGAAGACGAGTATACGGTCAGCATCTACTCGCAGGTTCCCGACGCGGAGGCGATCGACGACAACCTCTGGCCGATCTACCCCGAAGAACAGGCCGACATCCCGCTCGGCGAGTGGGATCCGCTCGAGGGGAACGATCCCATCGGGACCGGTCCGTGGGTGTTCGAACAGTACGAAGAGCAGAACTTCATCGTCGTCAGCCGCAACGAGAACTACTGGCTCGAGGAGGTCGGCCTCGACGCGATGCCGTGGTGGGATGGTCCCGACGACTTCCCGGCCAGTCCCGTGATCGACGAGATCCAGATGGAAATCGTCCCGGAAGACTCGACCCGGGCGGCCGCCCTCGAGACGGGCGAGATCGACCTGACGTACAACCTGACGGCCGATCAGAACACCAGTTTCGATCAGTCCGAGGACTTTCGCGTCGCGACGAGCTCCGGCGGCTCGTACCTGTTCGTCCAGTTCCCGGTGACCGTCGAGCCGTTCGACGACGAGCGGGTTCGGCGGGCGGTCAATCACCTCATCCCCCGAACGGACATCGTCGAGACGATCGAACAGGGCTGGGCCACCGAAGCGTGGGCGCCGCTGCCGGAACTGGCGGCCGAAGCCGGGACGACGGACTACGAGCAACTCGAGGAGAATCTCCGCGAGTACAACGAGTTCAACCCCGAACGCGCCCAGGAACTCATCGAAGAAGCCGGCGTGGAGACGCCGATTCAGGCGAACTTCCAGACGAACTCCGACAACGACGACCGCGTCCGCAAGGGCGAGTTCATCGTCGAGTCGTTAAACGCCTCGGGGCTATTCGACGCGACGCTCGAGACCCCGGGCGACCTCACGACGTTCGTCGGGATGTTCTTCGAGCCCGACTACCACGAGCAGGGTAACATCGCCATGGTGGGCCTGTCGGGAACGTTCAACCCGCACAGCTTCGTCGAGGCGATCCACCACCCGGATCAGTTCCTCGAGTGCTGTAACGGCAACATCCCGCCAGGATCGCTGCCGGCCGAGTTCGTCGAGGACATGGACAACGCCCAGTTCGGGATCGACATCGCTGACGATCCGGACATGCGCGCAGAGCGCTACGACGAACTCTGGGAGCAATTCCTCGAGATCAACGCGAACTCGATCGTCGACTTCGAGATTCAAAGCGCCGTATTGAACGACGTCGACCTCCACGGCTACAACATGTACCCGTTCGTCACGGGACTGCTGAGCTACGGCCTCCACAACCCGATCGACCAGCAGATCACCTACATCGATCGACAGTGACCGGCGGACGAGTCGAGGAATCGACGACGACCATCCGACGCGCCCCGTTCGGGGCTCGATTCACATGAGTCTCAGGCGTTTCATCCTAAAGCGGTTCCTGGTGACGATCCCAATCCTCTTTGGGGTCTCGATAGTGACGTTCGCACTCGTCCACCTGACGCCGGGCGATCCGGTCAGCCAGATGGTCGCGCTAAATCCGGACGTCTCTGCGGCGGAAGAAGAACAGATACGCCGACAGTACGGCCTGCACCTGCCCGTCTGGGAGCAGTACGTAAACTGGGTCGGGGGGATCCTCCAGGGCGACTTCGGCGAGATCATCGGGACCAATCGTGCCGTCGAAGACGTCGTCTGGGCTCGACTGCCGGAGACGATCGCGCTCGGTCTGTTCGGCTGGGGCTTTGCGCTCCTGATCGCGATTCCGACCGGGATCTACGCGGCGGTGAACAAAGACCAGATCGGTGACGACGCCAGCCGCGTCGTCGCCCTCTCGGGTATTTCGATCCCGAACTTCTGGCTCGGACTCATGCTAATCTTGATCTTCGCCGTCGTCCTCGGCTACTGGCCCGTACTCGCCCCGCGCGAGCCGCTCTATCACCCGGATATGTTGTGGTACCTGGTCTTGCCGGGTATCACGATCGGAACGGCCTCCTCGGCCATCCTGATGCGAATCATGCGCTCGTCCATGGCGGAGGAGTTGAACAAAGAGTACGTCACCGCGGCCCGGGCGAAGGGACTGCCCGAACGGACGGTCATCTTGAAACACGTCCTGCGGAACTCGCTCATCTCCGTCGCCACGGTGGCCGCGTTTCTCACCGCGAGCATCATCTCCGGATCGGTCGTCGTCGAGGTCGTCTTCAGCTGGCCGGGGCTCGGCCGCGAGTTCATCAACGCGATCCAGGCGCGCCAGATCGACCTCATCCTGGCGATCACGCTGTTTACCGGCGTGGCGATCATCCTGGCGAACTTGCTCGCCGACATCGCCTACGCGCTGCTCGATCCGAGAATCAGAGACGAGTACTGACCACACATGACCACAGAACGATACGTACCAGACGAGCGCGGTCGGATCCAGATCACGGGGTTCGATCCGGAACGCGTCATCGAACGCGAACCGCTATCAGAGTGGACGGAAGATACCGGCGGCGAAACGGTCGGCCGGTGGCGCAGAGCCGTCGGACGGTTCACCCGGAATCGAAGCGCCATGCTCGGACTGTTCGTCGTGCTCGTCATGACGCTGCTCGCCGTCTTCGCCCGCCCGATAACCGTCGGCGGCTTCGCCGTCCAGCCGTACGCCATCGCCCCGTTCGAGCCCTCTGATATCGTCGCGTTTCACGGCTCCGACGCGGGTATCTACGCCGAACCGTCGCGAGAACACCCGATGGGAACCGACGAGACCGGCCGCGATCTGTTCACCCGGGTGCTCTACGGCGGCCGATACAGCATTTCGATCGGCTTCATCGTCGTCTTCCTGACGGCGACGTTCGGTATCGTCTACGGGAGTATCTCCGGCTACTTCGGCGGCTGGACCGACGAGATCCTGATGCGCTTTGTCGACCTCATCTTCGCGTTCCCCGGACTCGTGCTCGCGCTGATCATCGTCGCGATGCTCGGCGGCGGCTACTGGCAACTGGTCGCAGCGTTCAGCCTGGTCGGCTGGGCCTCCTACGCTCGCCTGATACGCGGCGAGGTTCTCAAGGTGAAACAAAACGAGTACGTACTCGCAGCGAAGGCGCTCGGTGCGCGCGATCGATCGATCATCTTCAAGCACGTCGTGCCCAACGCGTTGGCCCCGGTGGTCGTCCAGGCGTCACTCAGCGTCGGGACCGTCGTCATCGGCGTCGCCGCGCTCGGCTTTCTCGGCGTCGGATTCGACCCCGGAACGCCCGAGTGGGGAACGATGTTAGACGCCACGCGCGAGACGCTGATCGCCGGGCCGACCGGGTCGATCCCGTGGTGGGCGACGGTGTATCCCGGCGTCGCGATCTTCCTGTTCGTGATGGCCATGAACTTAATCGGTGACGGCATCAACGACGCGCTCGACGCCCAGGAGGGCGAAGTCGCCCTGCAGGGAGGTGGCGGCTGATGGCGCTGCTCGAAGTTTCGGACCTCTCGGTGAACTTCTACACCCAGGAGGGCGTCGTCAAGGCCGTCGACGGGCTCTCTTACGAGATCGACTACGGGGAGAAGTTCGGCGTCGTCGGCGAGAGCGGCGCCGGAAAGAGCGTCACGGCCCTCTCGCTGATGCGCCTCATCGAGGATCCCGGTCGGATCGTCGAGGGCGAGATCGTCTTCGACGGTCAGAACCTGCTCGAGCTGAGCGACCAGGAGATCAGAAACGTCAGGGGCAACCGGATCGCCATGATCTTTCAGGACGCACAGACGGCGTTGAACCCGGTCTACACGATCGGCGAGCAGATCGCGGAGGCGATCAGACACCACCTCGGCTACGACACGGAGCAGGCGAAAGCCCGGGCGATACAGTTACTCGACGACGTGGGCATTCCGGAGGCAGAAACCAGGTACAACGACTATCCCCACCAGTTCTCCGGCGGGATGCAACAGCGCGCCGTCATCGCCATCGCCCTCTCGTGCGATCCCGACCTGCTCATCTGTGACGAGCCCACGACCGCGCTCGACGTGACGATCGAGGCCCAGATATTGGAACTGATCGAGGAACTCGCAGACGAGTACGACACGGCAGTCCAGCTGATAACCCACGATCTCGGCGTCATCGCGCAGGTCTGCGATCGCGTGCTCGTCATGTACGCCGGCAAACCGGTCGAGAAGGCGGACGTCGACGACCTCTACTACGATCCCAAACACCCCTACACGGTCGGGTTGATGAGTTCGATCCCGCGCGTCGGCGATCCGAGCGATCGCCTCCAGACGATACCGGGAACCATGCCGGACCTCGTCGAGCTGCCGTCCGGCTGTAGTTTCCACCCGCGGTGTCCGTTCGCAGAGGAGGTCTGCCCGCAAATCGAACCACCCCTGGTTGACGTCGAAACCGGCCTCCCGGCCGAGGAGTCGGCGACGCACTCGTCGGCCTGTCTCGAGTACACCGGCGACTTGGAGGAGGGTCTCGACTACGAGGTTCACGTCGAGGAAACGGCGGACTACGAACCGGATCAGCCCGAAGACACCCGACCCGAGGAGGGAGATTGAGATGGAACGACCGTCCGATTCGAACGAGTACACGCTGGACGGCGCCGTCGACGGGCAACCGCCCGATCGATCGAACGAGGAGCCGCTGCTCGCCGTCGAGGGGCTGACGAAGTACTACGACGCGAGCACCGGATTCGTCGACCGGCTGCTCGGCCGAGAGCGGAAGGTCCGGGCGGTCGACGGCATCGACCTCGAACTGTACGAGGGCGAAACCCTCGGCATCGTCGGCGAGAGCGGCTGCGGGAAGACCACGCTCGGCCGGGCGATGCTCCAGCTGGTCGAACCGACAGACGGAGCGGTCTACTATCGAGGTGAGGAGCTGACCGGCGCGTCGAGTAAGCGGATTCGTGAACTCCGAACGGACCTCCAGTACATCTTTCAGGACCCGTTCTCGAGTCTGAACCCCCGGCTGACGGTCGGCGACATCATCGGCGAACCGCTCGACATTCACGACATCGCCGAGGGCGAAGCGCGGACGGAACGCATCTACGACCTCTTAGAGACCGTCGGGTTGAACGCCAGTCACACCTACCGCTATCCTCACGAGTTCTCCGGCGGACAGCGCCAGCGAATCGGTATCGCCCGCGCGCTCGCCGTCGATCCAGAGGTGATCGTCTGCGACGAACCCGTAAGCGCCCTCGACGTCAGCGTCCAGGCCCAGATTCTGAACTTACTCGAGGACCTTCAGGACGAGTTCGACCTCTCGTACATCTTCATCGCCCACGACCTCTCCGTCGTCGAACACATCTCCGACCGTATCGGCGTCATGTACCTCGGGAAGATGGCCGAGATCGGCTCGACGGCGGAGGTGTTTACCCCGCCGTACCACCCCTACACTGAGGCGCTGCTGTCGGCGATCCCGGAACCCGATCCGCGGTGGGAGGGTGATCAAATTTTTCTCCCCGGTGACGTCCCCTCGCCGCTCAACCCGCCGTCGGGGTGTCGGTTTCACACCCGCTGTCCGCGCGTCATCCAGCCCGCGGGCTACGACCTCGAACAGTCGGTCTGGCGCGACGTGATGACCTTCAAGCTCAGACTCCGCGAGGCCGACGGACTCGAAGCGGTTACGGCGATCGAAGGCGCGAGTGACGGCGAGATGCGAACGGATGCCGACGAACCCGAAGACGCCATCGAACCGCCGGATCCGAGCGAGATTTCGAGAGACCACCTGGACGAACTGGTCCGCGAGGAGTTTTCGCTCCCGGCGTACCTCGAAGATCCCGACGCAGAAGACGTCATCAGCGACACCGTCGGTCTGCTCTACGACGGCGACCTCGAGGGCGCCTCGACCCGCCTCGATCGAGCGTTCGAATCGCCGTGTGAAGTTCACCCGCCGGCGCTGTACCCGACCGGCGAGACCCACCGCATCGCCTGCCTGCTGTACGACGATCGCTACACCGGCGAGGAGTTTCGCGAACCCGCGACCGGCGGGACCGACGAAGCCGCAGCCGACGACTGAGCCGTCGCGCCCGTGTCGGTCGAACTGACAGCGTCGATCGGTCGCCCCGATCCGGCGGCTCCACCGGGCAATCGTCGGCACGTCGCTTTTGTCCGTCCACTCCGTGCTAGGGGTGATGCGTCGGATCTACGAGTCGGAGGCAGTCGAACGCGACGACACACCCTTTACCCCCGGCGAACGAGCGCGTTCGGCGAAACCCGAGGCGTTTCGCTCGATCCCGGGTGGGAGCGTGAGTCGGTGGTTTCTACCCGATTGGATCCGATACCGGGCACTTTCGATCGACATCGAGACGGCAAAAGAGACGTACGCCGTCGGCGAACGGATCCGCTTTGCGGTCACGATACGAAACGCGATGCCGTTTCCCGTGACGATCCCGACGGTGACGCCGCTTCTGTGGACCTGGCACGTCGACGGACACGAGGCGGCGGCGACGTTCGACCGAGAGGAACCGATCACGGAATCGCGCGCGTTCACGTTCGACCGTGGCGAGCGAAAACGGTTCGTGCGTCGGTGGGATCAACGGTATCAGGTCGCCGCGTCGGAGTGGGAGCCGGCCGGGCCCGGAACGTACACGATCGGGGCGTCGCTCAACGTGGAGTCACCCGAACGCTGGGGGCTCACGGCCGACACGACCGTCGAGGTACGCAATCCGTAATCAGCCACACGACGCAAGCGATATCAGACGTGGCGACCGAGCCGACCGATCTGGATCACGACGGCCCCCGAGAGACGGCTCGCGGACGGACGAATGCCGTGAATTTATAGCCCGTCGCTTCGTGGCCGGCGATAATGCGCGTGGCCGCCGTCTCGCTCCGGACCGCCCACCACGAGGAGACGGACGCGACCGGGCGGTTCCGGACGGTTCTCGAATTACTTCGCGACGGCGGCCACGACGTGCACGTCCTGTGTGCCCGCTGGTGGCCAGACGACCGAGACGTCGTCGCCGACGACGGCATTACCTACCACGGACTGGTCCCGACCCGCGACGCCGGTCGCTCGTTCTGCTGGCGGCTGCCGATCGCGATCCGCCGGCTCGGCGCGGACGTCGTTCACGTCGCCGCGGAACCGCCGGCGCAGGTGCTCGCCGCGCGGTGGGGAACGACGCTCTCGAACGTACCGCTCGTCGCCGAGTGGACCGGCGCCAACGGCTCGAAAGAGACGCGCGACTACCGTCGAGCGGCCAGGCGAGCCGACGCCGTCGTCACCCCGTCCCGACTGGTCCGAACCTGGGTCCGCGAACTCGGCGTCGACGGCGAGGACGTCGCCGTCGTCCCGGATCCGATCGATCTCGACCGAATTCGGTCGATCGAGCCGGCCGATTCGACAGACGTCGTCTACGCCCGTCGACTCGACGAGGGAGCGAACCTAGAGAGCGTCCTGCTCGGGCTGGCGGAACTGCGCACCAAGGACTGGACCGCGACCGTCGTCGGTGACGGCCCACGACGGGGCGCCTACCAGGAGATGGCCCGAGAGCTGCGAATCGACGACCGGATCGACTTCGTCGGCGCCGCCGACCGCGACGAGCGCATCGCCATCTACCGCGGCGGGCACGTCTTCGCCCAGACGGCCGAGTTCTGTCTCTACCCGACAGAGCTGGCCTGGGCGCTCGCCTGTGGTTGCGTCGGCGTCGTCGAGTACCACGTCGACTCAGCCGGTCACGAACTCGTCGAGGGACGCGAACGCGGCTTCCGGACGACCAGCGAGACCGAACTTACCGACGCGATCGTCACCGCCGGTCAACTCGAGCGAACGGACTTCGACGACTCGTTCGAGGCGCTCGATCGGCGGGCGGTTCGCAACCAGTACCTGAATCTCTACGAAACTCTCCAGGACGAAGCCGGACTGTTCTGAATCGATCGTCACACGGAGAATTCACTGCGCTGAGCACGGACGGTACCGACACCCGGACGAGAACGCGTCATCGACACCCGGACGAGAACGCGTCATCGGCACCGGGCGAGGACGTACCGCCACTGTCCCCCGCCGAGTTCGTCATCGAGCGTCCACTCGTTCTCGACGGAAAATCCCGCCGCGTCGAGTGCGTCTTTCGACCGGTCGATGTCGTGGAAACTCCAGGACATTTCGGCACCGCCGTCGAGCCAATCCGGGTTGGATCCCTCCCACGCGCCCTCTCCGAGCGTGACGAGGAGCCAGCCGTTCGGGCGGAGCACGCGTTCGAACTCGGCGAAGACCGTCTCGTGCTCGTCGCGGGGAACGTGGATCACCGAGTGGAAGGCACAGACCGCGTCGAACGTCTCCGGTTCGAACGGCAACGCGGTGAGATCGCCCTGTGCGAGCGTCGCGGCCGCACCGCCCCCACGACTCGCCAGTTCGAGTTGGGCGCGCGAGACGTCGAGACCGACGACGTCCGCCCCCGCCTCGGCGAGCGGCCGCGTCGCGGCCGTGCCATCGCCACAGCCGGCGTCGAGGACGGTCGGTTCGGCGTCGTCGATCCGATCGAGTAGCTCCCGCAGAAGCTGGCGTTCTCCCTCGTCCTGATCGCGTTCTGCGGCGTAGGTCTCCGCGAGGTGGTCGTAACCGTCGCGGACGAGACGCCGCCGGTCGACGTTCGATTGGGCGAGCGAGTCCGCGTCCGAGTCGGTCACTGCGACCCCTCCCGACGCTCGTCGTACGCGGGCGGATCCCGCGTCGCTAGCGCCGTCTTCACGGCCGCGACGTTCTCGGGCACGTCGTGGACGCGGACGACGTCGGCGCCGCGGTCGACCGCCAGCGCCGTCGCGGCGACGGTGGCCGCCCGCCGCTCGCCCGCCGGCTGGTCGACCCACTCGTACATCGACTTCTGGGAGTGGCCGACGAGAACGGGACAGCCGAGCGCGCGAAAGTCGCCGAGTCGCGAGAGGAGTTCGAACTCCTCGGGCTTCGATTTTCCGAACCCGAGGCCGGGGTCGACGACGATCCGGTCGCGATCGAGCCCGGCGCGCTCGGCCAGCAAGACCGTCTCCGAGAGATCCGCCAGCACGTCCGTGACGACGTCGTCGTAGGTGACCTCGCGGTCGGGATCGACCGGCGCGTCGAGGCTGTGCATCACGATCAGCGTCGCGTCGTGGTCGGCCGCGACGAATCGCATCTCCGGGTCGGAAAGTCCGGAGACGTCGTTGACGATCTCCGCCCCCGCGTCGAGCGCCGCCTCGGCGACGGCTGCCTTTCGCGTGTCGATCGAAAGGGCCGCGTCGAGTTCGGCGATCCGCTCGATAACGGGAACGACTCGATCGATCTCCTCCTCGACCGACACCGGCTCCGCGCCCGGTCGGGTCGACTCGCCGCCGACGTCGACGATCGACGCTCCCGCTTCGACCATCGCCTCCGCTCGCTCGACGGCGGCGTCGACGGTGTCGTACCGTCCGCCGTCGTGGAAGCTGTCGGGCGTGACGTTCAAGATGCCCATGACGGCAGGCGACTCGCCCCACGGCGGAGGCGTCGGTTCCGTCGGTGGCGCCTCGCCGTCGATGCGAATCCCGAGCGCTCCCTGGAGTGCTGTGCCAACCTGTGAGAGACCGTACGGCTGGGCGTCTAGCTTCTGAATCAACCGGCGAAATTGCGAGAGCGTTCCCATGCAGACCGCCTCGACGAGCTGTTCTTCGCGCTGGAGTCCCGAAATGGCGCACTCGCCGCCGAGACTCAACAGTTCCTGCTTGAGGTAGGCCGACTGACGCTCCTGGAGTCGCAACGAGACGGTGCGGTGGACGGCCTTCCCGCGCATCCGCCAGACGCCCTCGTCCGTCACGTTCGCCCGCTCTAAGGCCGCCCTGGCGTCGGCTACGTCTCGAACGCGAGTGGGGATCGGCGCCGTCGTGTACCGCGTTCGCGCTTCGGCGACGGCGTACAGCGACCCGGCGACCACGACGGCGTCGTCCGGTCCCGCCGAGTCCAGTGCGTGTTCGAACGCGTCCCGGACCGCCGAGATCGTTCGGACTTCGTCGACGCCCTCACGCTCGAACACCCGCGCCAGCACGGCCGGGTCGACCGCTCTGTCGGTGGTCGGGCGACAGGCGACGACCGCGTCGGGCGTCGGCAGCGCCGCGGCCATCTCGGCGTACTCCTTGTCGTGCATCGCCCCGACGATGAGGTGGAGGGCGTCGTACTCGAACGTCGAGAGCGTCCGGGCGAGCTGGTCGCAGGCGTCCGGGTTGTGCGCGCCGTCGAGCACCACCAGCGGGTCGGTGTCCATCACTTCGAACCGACCCGGCCAGTGGGCGTTCCGCAGTCCGCGCGTGAGTTCGGTCTCGGTGGGATCGACGAGCTGGCACGCGAGCGCGACGGCGACGCCAGCGTTCTCGGCCTGGTGAGCCCCGATGGCCGCCGTTCGACCCTCGACCACCCCGTCGAGCGAACAACCGAGAGTTGGACCGATATCGATCCTGACGGACGCCTCGTCGTGAGAGACGCGCCCCTCGTAGGTGACGCGGACGTCGGGGCTGTGCTGAGCTGAATCGCCTGCCGGTCCCGTGGCGTCGTGGGCCTCCGCGGCGTCGATCCCGTCGGCGACGGTCACGACGTCGCCCGCGACGTCGCGGATCGCCGCGAGCGCCTCGCCGTCGGTCGCCGTCACGAGCGGCTGGTCGCCGGCGACGTGGGCCTTATCGCGCGCGATTTCCTCGACAGTGTCGCCGAGGATTCCGGTGTGTTCTAACGTCACGCTCGTCACCGCGCTCGCGATCGGGTCGACGACGCTCGTCGCGTCGAGCTTGCCGCCGATTCCAACCTCGAGAACCGCGAAGTCGACGTCTTCGCGCGCGAAGTGCCACAGCGCCATCGCGGTCGAGACTTCGAAGAACGTCGGCGATTCGCCGTCGGCACCGCGCTCGGTGAGATACTCGTCGCAGGCGTCGACGAACTCGGTGATGGCCGATTTGGGAATCTTGCGACCGTCGACTCGAATCCGCTCGCGCATGTCCTCGAGATGGGGCGACGTGTACAGCCCCACCGTGTATCCCGCCTCGCGAAGGATCGATTCGACCATCCGGGCCGTCGACCCCTTCCCGTTCGATCCGGCGATCTGGACCGCGTCGACCGACTCGTGCGGGTCGCCGAGGTGGGCGAGCACGTCGGCCGTCGACGCCGTCCCCGGCCGGATCCCGAACCGGCCCAGATCGAAGAGCCGGTTCGCCGCGTCGTGATACTCCATGTGCCGACATCGGCGCACGGTCGCTTTAGATTGTTGGAGTGGAGTCGCGCCGGGCGGCGAACGTGAGTGCGACGGACGCTACGATTCCGAATCGATACAATTGACGCGACTGCTCACCCTGTCGGGCTGGACAAGAGCGGGTTGTGTCCGTCGTTACAGGTCATCGACTTCCGACGTCACGTTTCAGTTGGGACCGAACGTCGCGTGCCTTCTCTGCGGCGTGGGTTCCCTGCCAGAGCCCCGCCCCCGCACGAATCTGCTCACAGCGTTCGTCGACGAGTCGCGTGAGGAGGTCGTCGAACGTCCCGTCGTCGCCTTTCAGCGCCGCGTACGTGTCTTCTTCGACCCGAATACGCTGCTCATAGTGGTTGTACACGTTCCCGTATTCAATCGTGTTTCGCCGGTTGTACCGAAGATGTCGGACGTAACGAACGGAACCGACGAAAAAGGCGAACTCGACGATCACACGCCCTGCATTCCGCTGGGCGGGCGTAGAAAGAGCCCGTCGAATAGGGCGAGAAGGCCGATCAGACTCGCGGCGAGCATTCCTCGTTCGAGTGGAATTCCGAGCGCCTGCGTGAGTAGCGTTCCTCCCGCAAACGCGAGCGGGATGGATGCCAGCAACAGGTCGTACCGACTGATCTTCGAACGGATTCGACGGAGCGTCTCGTGCGCACGGATGACTCTCTTCATGTCGATGCCCACCTCCGGGAACGGGTAGGCTATTGGGCAGAAAATTTTTCGGTTACGCCCGGAGAGTGTTCGGGAGTGTATATAATCGCCGTAAATTTATTCGTTTCAGTGCTTGTTCGGCACTGGTCGACCGTCATCGAGCGGGCACCCGGTCGATCGCAGAGGCCATCGCTTCCGGGTCCTTCACGTAGCGGATCCGTTCGAGGGGTACGTCCCAGTGGTGGTGATCGACGGGCGGTCCGCCCCCGCGGTACTCGATCCTGACGGCCCGTCCACAAAACGGCGTGAGAAGGGTGAAGACGCTGTGTGTGACCGAGACGGAGTCGATCGCCTCGAGGGGGACGCGCCACTGAACGGCGCGCAGACGGGTATCGTAGGCGACGAGGGTGTCGTCGTAGACCCGAAACTCGAGGTCACCGTACTCGATCCACACGACAAGGAAGGTGACGCCGTAAACGAACACGAACGTGGCCGTGATCACACCGATCCAGCCCCACAACCCGCTGTCGAGTCCGACGAGCGTGTGCGTTACCCCGGCCAAGGAGCCGAACACGACCAGTCCGAAAAACAGGGAGAACGGGAGGATTGTTAGCACGGTTGCCGCTGCTGACACCGCCTGCCGGTTAGTACGGAAGACGGTACGTGGACTGGCGGTCGGCAGTGGTATCTCCTCAACTTCCCAGTCACAGGTGGGATCGAACGTGAGGGAGGAGGGGCCGATACCGGCCTCGCGCAGGTCGAAAAGGAACTTCGGGACGATCACAATGGCCACGATCGTGGCGAGGATCTCGGCGGGCATCGCGAGAACTGATCCGGCCGCGAAGAGGCCGACGAGCGTCGCGTACAATCGCTCCCGAGGTCGGATGCTCTCGACGGACGCTCGCTCGTAGACGCTGTCAACCGCCCACGCGGCGACGATGGTGACGTGTTTGGCGACGAGCAACGCAAGGATTAATGCGAGCGAGGGGTCGAGACTCCCGATATCGGGTCGGGTGCCCGGTGACTCGCCCAGGTAGTAGAAGGCGAAAAACAACGTTCCGAGGCTGGCCACATTGATTAGTGAACGGTACACGTACGCAAGATTTCGTGGGTAGACGTAAACGGGGACGAATGGCAACCGGTAGTAGCCACGCTTGTCGATTAAATGTCTATTAATAAATACAAAGCTGTCATGATGAAGAGCGGTCTTGTCTGGGGGGTGTCCGACGAACGCCTTTTCTGCCATCGTCCGGGTGGTGGCGAGAGCCGTGTCGAGCACGAAGATGACCGCGACGACAGCCGGACTCCACCCAAAGAGGAAAGTACCGGCGAGTATCGACACGTTTGCCACCACCACGATCAGGAGTAGCATTGCTTGAGTTCGTTCCATAATATTATATTTTCAAAATGTGAATGTTGTTCAGGTTCTAGAACAGCACATAGTGTATCACAAACTTTTTTTATTAGATAGTTCTTCTAAATCAGGTCCATAACCATCAGGTACATAATTGTGTGTATCTATATATTTGATTAGCAACGGCCAGCGACTTCCTCGCAGAAGCTTTCCGCTCCCCACTGACTGAATCCTGCAGTATTATCGAGAAAGCTCAGAAGTTCAGCAAAGAAAAAACCGCATGAAGCCGCGAAAATGAACGACGATATCATTGCAAGACAAATAGCTGACGACGTAGCAGTAATCGCCACTGCCGCTGTGAGGAGAATGATGGCGAGACAACCGGCACATCCGAAATTGTTGTCCGCGAGTTCGTCGAACACACCAGCATCACCGAGATCAAGTACAGTACCCGCGAAGTTGGGGGTTACCTTCCGCATAAAATCCCAGAATCGACTCCGTGGGAGCTGATCCTGAGCAGCAGCAACGAGTTCGATCAACAGCTCCTGAGAATCCACGATCATGGAAAGACCCTGGATTGCCAGATCCTCTGCAGCGTCCGAGATCCGCTCTTCGGCCGCTGCGATCGCATCCGACGTGATTTCGGCGACTGTGCCTTTGGCTATTCCAATCTCCGAGGCCAGCGAGTCCAGCGCACTCCCGAAATAGTCGATAATATCTCCCGGACTCGGAAGGCTCGGGAGTGAGATCCATTGGGGCGAGCTGTCCGCGTCGTAATTGATCTCGTCGTGGCCGTCAAACAGATTGACGGTTTTTCCCGAGTTCGCATTCATCTGCGCCTCCGATAGTTGTGCTCCGCGTTCGAAGGTTCGCGTTTCGAACGTATTCGCCGTTTCGATCCCGTCTGTGGCGCTCCCAAGGAGAGATAGTTCGATCGCTTCGGGGTGACCGTCGTCTGCTTCCCAGATCAACTCGTATCCAGCATTGGTTACGTCCCACGTCTCGTCTGATCGGGCCAGATTGACCAGGCCGTGGTCTCCTCTCTCGGTATCCGTAATCTGAAAGATAACGAGGGTTTTGGCTCCCCCACCGGCCGTCGACCTGTAGTACAGACTTGTCGCATCGTGACGGATTCGGCCATCGACGTCTGCAGCGATCGTCTCGTACTCCTCAGTTCGTTCGAATACGGCTGCGTTCTGCAGTTTCGAAGACGCGATCGCATCCTTGTGAGCGTCAGCGTCGATCGACAGATCGACTCCAGCGATCGCCACGCTGGTGACGTCGCCGTAGTATTTGATCTGCTTGGACTCTCCCCCTTCGACCGAAACCGTCGTTTCGGAATTCCTGGTTCGGTCGTGTACGACCCCACCGGTTGCTTCGGCGCCGAATTCAACGGTCTCCCCCTCGGGAGCGGAACAGACGATTCGCATATTCTCCGGAACGAACTCGATGGTGGCGCCGGACTCGTGAGCGATTTCTTTGATATTCCCGTCGAACCGAGCGAGGACGTCGGTACCGCCGGGCCGTACGGAGATCGCACCGTCTTCGTTAGTCTCCGAAGTTCCTTCAACGACCTTGATGTCGGCTGATGTTCGAACCGTCACCTCATCGCGTTCACCGCTGATTCGAAGGTCTCCAGGAAGTCCAGAAGGGAGGATTTCGTCGACCGAGATTCGGTCACCATTCTTCCGGACGCTTCGTACTTCACTCGTCGATTCGAAGTACGTAATCTCACCCGCGTACTCGAACGTCGTCCGCCCCGAAATTTCGCCGGTTATTCTTCGGGAGTTGATTCGAGTTATCCCTTCACCACCGTCGGCTGGATTGATCCGTCCGCTCGCAGAGATGTCGATCTCCGTCCCCGATGGGGCAGCGACCGTTATCGAATTGTGAGGGAAGGAAGCCACATCAAAGGGCTCACCGTCCACGGAAACTTCAACGTCACCGTCAACGTCGAATTCCGTGAACTCCCCACTGAACTCGAATGTGTGCGTGTCGTTTTCGATGGACGACTGGACAGTCCCGTTAGTGACGATTTGAGCTGGTACGCTCACGCTGTTGAGCGCACCCGAACGGAGAAGAGATACTCTGCATCTCCCGTTCCACGGATTGAAACCGTTCGTTCCATGTCACCCGATGACAATCCGGGATCACCTCGCTCCGTCACGTTGACCAGTCCGCGTTCGCTCCTGGCTCCTGTGACGGCGGATGACAGGGCAAGTCCGCCGGCTGCACCCACCGACCGTAGTACGTTTCTCCTCGACAGAGAACCCCCTATCATTTCGTTGATTAGTCATACGTTCACCAAATAGTCGCAAACAATTTAAATCTTACTGATTAGTGATATTAAAAAATGTGGAATGAATTCTTGGAAAGTAAGCCTTTATAGGATATAGGTGTTAGAAAGTAGCTTAAATGATGTGTTATAGCTATATTTGCTCGGTCTAGGAATCCCACCGGAACTAATGGTGAGAGAGTTCATTGAATTTCTCTCGAACCGGACACCGCGAAGCACTCAGTGTATATCTATTGAAATATGCGAATCAGGGGAAATCAGCGTACGTGACAGATGTAATTCACCCGGCAGAGGTGCACCCAACAATATATGCCGATCGACAGTACTGATTCCTCGTTATCGACAGTGAGAAGGCATCTACGCAGGTGAACTTTATCTGGATAGTCGAAACGCGACCGGGTGAAATGGTGAACAAAGCTTTAGTTCGCCGAAACGGAGAAGAGATTCATAGGCAAAATCCACCACAATCCACTATAGGAGTGAGTGACGGAAAAAGAAGGAGAGTCCGCCTAGATAAACACAACAAGTTCGCCCTCGAACCGGATCTGGAGTATCCCACCCGATTCAGTATCTAGGACTAAGGCCGACGAAACGGAACGAACCGACGCCAGCCTATTCGCCCTTCGGCTGGCCCCAGTACTCGTCGCGCTGCGGGCGATCGCTGACCGCCTGGACGTCGATCGGCTCGCCGCGGTGCTCGCGGGCCTCCAGGGCGGCCGAGGCCGCCTCGTAGGTCGAGAAGTACGGAATCTCCTCTTCGACGGCGACCGATAGCAGGTCGCGCTTGCCCGAGACGATCAGGTCGATCTCGCCGCGGCGGGCGGCGTCGATCAGGTCGACCGCGTCGGAGAAGTCGTAGTACGTACTGAAGCCGTCGGCGAGTTCCTCGCCGGCCTCGCTGTCCGGTTCTGGGAACGCGTCATCGGCCAGGTCCAGAACCATCGTTCCCGACTCGGGGATGGCGTTACCCGCCGCGGACTGGGCCTTCTCGTAGGCCTTGCCGAACGTGTCGGCGGTGCCCATGACCTCGCCCGTCGACTTCATCTCCGGGCCGAGTCGCGGGTCGCTTCCGGGCAGTCGGTCGAACGGGAGGACGACCTCCTTGATCGACGTCTGGGCCGGCACCTGCTCGGTGACGTCGAGGTCAGCCAGCGAGTTACCGGCCATCACCTGCGCGGCGATCTTCGCGATCGGGACGCCCGTCGCCTTCGAGATGAACGGGACGGTTCGCGACGAGCGCGGGTTCGCCTCCAGGACGTACACCTCGCCGTCTTTGACCGCGAGCTGGACGTTCAGCAGTCCGACGGTATCCAGCGCGCGGGCGATCTCTTCGGCCACCTCGCGCACCCGGCGGTTGACGTCGCGGCCGAGCGATCGCGGCGGGATCATACACGCCGAGTCGCCGGAGTGAACGCCCGCGCTCTCGACGTGTTCCATGATTCCGCCGATGAGGACGTCCTCGCCGTCGGCGACGGCGTCGACGTCGAGTTCGACGGCATCCTCCAGGAATTCGTCGACCAGGATCGGCTTGTCCGGACTCACTCGGACCGCCTCTTCGATGTACGTCTCGAGTTCGGCGTCGTCGTGAACGATCTCCATCGCGCGGCCGCCGAGGACGTAGGAGGGCCGGACGAGCACGGGGTAGCCGATATCGTGAGCGAGATCGAGCGCCTCTTCTTTGGAGACGGCCGTTCCGCCCTCCGGCTGGGCGATGCCGAGCTCGTCCATGAGGGCGTTGAAGCGGTCGCGGTCTTCTGCTAGGTCCATCGCCTCGACGGAGGTACCGAGCACCGCACAGTCGAGACCGCGGCGTTCGAGTTCGGCTTCGAGCGGTTCGCCGACGTTGACGGAGGTCTGACCGCCGAACTGGACCATCACGCCGTCGGCGCCGGTCGCCTCCGCGGCGTCGGCGACTTCCTCGGCCGTGATCGGCTCGAAGAAGAGCCCGTCGGAGGTGTCGTAGTCCGTCGAGACCGTCTCGGGATTGTTGTTCACGACGTGCGCGTCGATCCCCAGTTCGCGAAGCGCCTGCACGGCGTGGACCGCGCAGTAGTCGAACTCGACGCCCTGGCCGATCCGGATCGGACCACCGCCGACGACGATCACGCTCTCGACGTCGGGGTCGATCTCCAGTTCGCTCGCCGCCCGCGAGACGCGTTCGGTCGGGGCGCCGTCGTCGGTCGCGCCTCCCCCGGCGGTCCCGGGGATGGCCGTACCGGCGAGCGCAGATTGCCGGGCTGAGTAGTAGTACGGCGTCTGGGCTTCGAACTCGCCCGCACAGGTGTCGACCTGTTTGTACGTTCGCTCGGGGACGGCCGATTCGACCGACTCGACGTCGGTGTCTGCCAGTTCGGCGACGGCCGCGTTCGTCCGGCCGGCGGCGGCCGCCTCGGTCACCTCGCCCTCCCGGGCGGCGCTGTCGGCCGTCGCGATCCGTTCGAACCGCTCGACGTACCACTCGTGGATGCCGGTCAGCTCACAGAGGTCGGAGACGGTGTAGCCGCGGTCGAACGCCTCGAGCATCGCGTACGGACGATCCGGCGTCGGTTTCTCGAGGAAGTCGGTCTCGAGGTCCCCGTCCGAGACGTCCGCGAAGTCGGCGCTCGGATCGTACTCGGTCGAGCGAAGCGCTTTGAGCAGGCTCTCCTCGAACGTCCGGCCGATCGCCATCGCCTCGCCGGTCGACTTCATCGCCGTCGTCAGCTCGAAGTCGACGTCGTCGAACTTGTCCTTGGGCCACCGGGGCACCTTCGTGACCACGTAGTCGATCGCCGGCTCGAACGCGGCGGTCGTCTCGCCGGTGATCTCGTTTTCGATCTCGTGGAGGCGCTTGCCGAGAGCCACCTTCGCGGTGACGCGTGCGATCGGGTAGCCGGTCGCCTTCGAGGCGAGCGCCGACGAGCGCGAGACGCGCGGGTTGACCTCGACGACGCGGTACTCGCCGCCGGGGGTGCCGTCGTCGCGCCAGGCGAACTGGATGTTACAGCCGCCCTGGATGCCGAGTTCGCGGATGACGTCGAGCGCCGCGGTGCGCATCTCCTGGTGGCCGGGGTCGGGAATGACCTGACTGGGCGTGACGACCGTCGACTCGCCCGTGTGGATCCCCATCGGATCGAGATTCTCCATGTTGCAGATGATGATACAGGAGTCGTCGGCGTCGCGCATCACCTCGTACTCGAGTTCGATCCAGCCGGCGATCGACTCGGTGATCAACACCTCGTTGTTCCGAGAGAGGCGCAGTCCCTTCCGGACGCGCTCGATCAACTCGTCCATCTCGGAGACGACGCCGGAACCGGAGCCACCGAGCGTGTAGGTCGTCCGGGCGATGACCGGTAATCCGCCGACGTCGTCGACGGCGCCCTCGACGCGCTCGCGCAGGTCGGTTTCGTTCAGTTCGGCGACGGACTCGCCCTCGTCTAGGGTGATCGTCGTCGAGCGCGGGACCGGCTGGCCGATCGACTCCATCCGCTGGCGAAAGAGGTCACGATCTTCGGTCGCGTAGATGGTGTCGAGCGGCGTCCCCATGATCTCGACGTCGTGTTCGTCGAGGACGCCCTCCTCTGCGAGTTCGGCGGTGACGTTCAATCCGGTCTGTCCGCCGAGGCCGGCGATGACGCCGTCAGGTGATTCCGTCTCGATGATCTCGCTGATCGCCTCGGTGGTGATCGGTTCGATGTAGACTCGGTCTGCCATCTCCGGATCGGTCATGATCGTCGCGGGATTCGAATTGACGAGCACGACGCGGGCGCCTTCCTCCTGCAGCGCCCGGCAGGCCTGTGCGCCGGAGTAATCGAACTCCGCCGCCTGGCCGATCTGAATCGGGCCGCTCCCGATGAGCAATATCGTGCGCCCGTCCGGTTCGTCCCCGGCTCGATGGTGCGCGGAAGCCATTGGTCGTCCGTTCGAAGTTCGTACATCGTAATAAGCCCCACGATACGTTACGAAACCCGTAACGTGGTTTCGATATTCGTATGCTAACCGGCGACAGGTCCGTCCGCCGTCCCCGCGTCAACTCCCACGGGTAGCCATCGACGGAATGGCGGCGACACGTACCATTTATTCAGTGACAAGTTGTGGCTGTTCGTGGTGGATATGCGTTATAGAAGCGTCGAGACGGCCAATTTCCTTAAGAGTGTTCCGAGTGTGGAGCCGTGTATTGATGCAGAACGTGGAGACGCGTGACGACGTTGAATCCGTATCCGTCGTCTACGTCCACGGAAATACGTCGGTACGCACGTCCGTCTCGTCGGCGCTCGAACGAGGCCTCGACGCGAGCGTTCGCGAGGCCGACTGCGCAGAGCGGGCGCGCTCCATGCTGAGCACGACCGGTGCCGATTGCGTCGTCACCGCGTACGAGCTGCCCGATACCGACGGTATTTCGCTCCAGACGGCTCTCAGGGACGCCGGCTGTTCGACCCCGGTCGTCATCCACGCGGCGAACGGTTCGGAAACGGCGGCGGCGAACGCGCTCGCGGCCGATGTTGCGGCGTACGTCCCAGTCGACGATCCGGCGGACGATCACGAATCGCTCGTCGAAGCGGTCGACGACGTCGTGTCGCGGGGCGACTCGATCGAAACGCTCAGGCGTCGGTGGCAAACCGTCGAATCGTTACACGACGTCGCCCTCGAATTCGAACACTGCCGGTCACCCGAGGAGACCTATCAGTTCGCCGTCGACGCCATGTCGCAGGTCCTCCCGGTCTACGCCTGCGTCATCTACGTCGCCGAAGATAACCTCCTCGTTCCGAAAGCGACGGTCGGAGACGTTCCCGGAGGCTGGCAGCCGTACGGGATCGACGAGGGAGTCGCGGGACGGACCTATCAGGACGGCTCGTCGAGTCGAACGGATCACATCCCGTCGAGTAGAGAGGCGTCGCCCGTCGGCGCGGAATTGCGATCGGGAATCAGCGTTCCGGTCGGTTCGTTCGGCGTGTTGCAGGCAGTTTCGACGCAACCGGCCGCCTACGACGAACACGATCAGAAACTCGCCGAGTTGCTCTCGGCGCACGTCTCGGCGGCGGTCTCGCGAATCCAATCGGAAGAAGCCGTCAAAGCCGAGCGGGATCGATTCGCCACGCTCTTCGAGCACGTGCCGGACGCCGTCGCGATCACCCGAGGCGAGGCGCGCGAAGTCGTCGAGATGAACCCAGCATTCGAGTCCATCTTCGGCTTCGACCGTACCGAGTTACTCGGAGAACCGATCGACGAGTACATCATTCCGGAAGACGGCGACGCGATCAACGTCATCGAGGAGGCTGGAACGGACGAGGTGGTCCGGGACGAGGTCAGACGCCAGGGTGCCGACGAAACGCGAGAGTTTCTCTTCAAAGGATTCGCGATCGAAGACGGCACCGACTTTCGCGAGTACGCGATCTACACCGACATTACAGAACGAAAGAACCGCGAGCGGGCGCTTAGACGCTACAAGCGACTGGTCCAGGCGGTCGGCGATCCGATGTACGTCCTGACAGCCGACGGCCGGGTCGAGATGATCAACGCCGCGATGGCAGAGGTGCTCGGCCGCTCCGCCGACGAGGTGCGTGGACTGCCCGCCGACGCGTACATGCCCGCTACCGACGTCGAAACCGGAACGAAGCTCCTCGCGGAACTGATCGACGACGATCGGCGCGACTGGGAGACGTTCGAGATGACGGTCGAACCGGTCGACGGAGACTCGTTCGTCGCCGAGACGAAGGTGTCGCCACTGATAAATGACGGCGAGTTTACCGGAAGCGTCGGCGTTATTCGTGACATAAGCCGGCGGAAAGAGCGTGAACGACGCATTCGCGAATTGCACGAAGGGACCCGCCTGCTCATGGCGGCTGAAGGGGCGGAGGCGGTCGCAGAGGTCGCGTCGACGGTCGCCGCCGAAGCGCTCGGCCTCGAGATCAACGGGGTCCACCTGTACGACGACGAGGTAGACGGTCTCGTGCCAGTCGCAAATTCCAAATGCGCACTCGAGTTGCTCGGGGGTGATCCACCCGTCATCGAAACGGGCGGCGGTCTCATGTGGGACGCCTACGAGGCCGGCGAGCCGATCGCCCACGGAGACGTTCGGAGCGCAGCTGACGTCAGAAATCCGGACACGCCGATCCGCAGCGAGGCGTACATTCCGATCGGCGAGCACGGACTCCTCGTCGTCAGTTCGACCGAAGTCGCAGACTTCGACGAGGAGGCGCTCACCCTGGCCAAAATCTTGAGTTCGAACGTCGAGGCTGCCCTCGAGCGCGCAGAGCGCGAGAGCACCCTCGCGGATCGAACCAGGGAGCTCGAACGGCAGAACGAACGTCTCGACGAATTCGCCGGAACCGTCAGTCACGACCTTCGTAATCCGCTCACGCTCGCGAACGGCCACCTGGACGTCGCCCGGGAGACGGCAGACGAGGACACGGACCGCCACCTGTCAGAGGTCGACTGGGCGCTCTCGCGAATGGACGACCTCATCGCCGACGTCCTGGAACTGGCCCGAAGCGGCCGTCAGCTCACCTCGACCGAGCCGGTCTCGCTCGACGCCGTCGTCTCGCAGGCTCACCGAACCGTCGACCCAGACCTCGACGTCGCCGTAGACGGCCCGCTCGACACCGTCGAGGGGAGCGCCCAGCGACTGCTTGCGCTGTTCGAAAACTGCGTGCGAAACGCCCGCGAGCACGTCGGCGAGGACGTCACGGTCACCGTCCGCACCACCCCCGACGGATTCGCGATCGACGACGACGGGCCGGGAATTCCCCCGGACGAACGGCGGTCGGTACTCGAAACCGGCTACACGACCGCGGAGACGGGAACCGGATTCGGTCTCTCGATCGTCGCGGACGTCGCCGAGGCCCACGGCTGGTCGATCGATATCGAGGAGAGTCCCGACGGCGGCGCACGAATCCATATCCGAACCGACGAGGGCAGCGCGTAACTCCAAGCGGCGTTAGACCGGCCGGTCGTGGGGCGAATCGACGTCTCTCACCCGACGATACTCCTCGACGAATGCCTCGACGTCGAACCGTTCGAGCTGTGATTCGAATTCGGAGATTGCCGACTCGTCTTCGGCGTGACTCACCGCGTGGTCCATCAGCTCGACGACGAGTTCGACGACGATCTCGTGGAGTCTGCGCGAATCGAAGTCACACACCCACAACAGCGCGTAACCGACGGTTCCGTCGCCCTCCGCGTTGTGCACGACGACGGCCTCCGGAAACTCCTCTAGGACGATGCCGAGAACGTGTGGCGTCCCGAACGTCTCAAAGTCGTCCGCGGTCTCGATCAGTTCGCGAAGTACCTCGACGAACGACTCCGGAAAGAACCGAGACGGCGGGTGGACGTCCTGGACGACGGCGTGCGCCTCGCCGCACGAACAGCGGTACTCGCGCATGCCGAGGTCGATCGACCGCGGATCGAGCGACTCGCCACAAGGTAGTTCGAGCCGCTCCGGGCCTGCGCCCTCGCCGGGAATGCGCGGTTCGGTCATCGAGACCACTATGTCGGCCGACCCAATAAGACCGGCGTCTCGGGGTCGAACCGTTGTGCGTCGTGATCAGGCCGGACCGACGTATATCGAACCGTCACATCTCGTATACCGCACACAGCAGACCTCAGACGGGAAATTAGGGCCAGTCGTCTCGTTTCTCGCCGGCTTCCGTCTCGTCGACGTCGTCGTCTTCGACCGTCGCCGCGATCACCCAGTCGGCCGCCTCCGCCGCCTCCTCGACGGGAAGGTACTCCCATCCCACCTCGTCTGCGAGGGCCTCGTCCTCGTCGGTCGTCCCGATGAACACCTGCCGTTCGGTGGCGAACTGATCCTTGACGCTCTCTAAGCTCTCTTTCTTCCCGCGCGGGCCGGAGAAGAAATCCTGCCGAATGCGGTTTTTCCGCGTGAAATTCGTCACGACGTAGGTCGGTTTTTCGGAGACGACGCCCACGTACGTACTCCAGGTCCGTGCGTCCTCGAACACGCGTTCGGGGTAGGCCAGTTCCTCGAGTGCGGCCAGCTCGAACGCGAGGGTCATGTCGGTGCCGCCGTTCATACGTACGCGTTCGCCGGCCGACGCAAAACCGTGTCGATACGGCCGACCGCTGAGAGACGGACCGCATCGAACGCCGTCGTCTCGGACGGTCGCGTTATTGCTCCTGTGCGGGGGCGAACGCGTCGACGTCGATGTCGTCTTCGAGCAGGAGGTCGGTCTGACCGCTCACGTCGCGCTGTTCGCGCATCAACTGCTTCAACGGCCGTTGTGCGGCCAGGTTACCGATCAGGACGCCGCCGACGACCCGCCCGTCCTGCAGGGCGACGCGGCGCCACTCGGTCTCACTGTAGCGCTTCTCGACGTGGTCGTCGCCCAGCGTCGGGTGACCGAACGAGAGAAACGGGAAGTCGAAGTGGGTGATCGAGTACGACGAGACCCACTCGAACGGTTCGGATTCGGCGTCGACCATGTTGATCGCCGCGATTCGACCCTGTTCCTTCGCCGAGCCCCAGGAGCCGTTCTGTGCGCGCTCTCCGATGAGCAGGTCGTGAAATCGGGTGATGTCGCCGGCCGCGAAGACGTCGTCGGCCGACGTCCGCATGAACTCGTCGACGATGATGCCGTTCTCTTCGTCGATATCCGCACCGCGCAGAAACTCCGTGTTGAACGTCAGCCCGATGGCGACGCCGGCCCAGTCACACTCGAAGCGCTCGCCGTTCGGATCGACGGCGGCCGTCACGTGCCCGTCGTCGTCCACCTCGAAGTGATCGACGCCGCTGTCGAAGACCGGGTCGACGCCGACCTCCCGCATCCCGTCGTGCATGATCTCCGCGCCGTCAGCCGAGAGGGCGTAGCGCCACCAGCGGTCACCGCGCATGAGGTATTTCCCTTCGACGCCCTGAGAGCCACAGACCGCAGCGAAGTCGATACCGAGGAGTCCGGCCCCGACGATGACGGCACGTTCGCCGGCCTCGGCGCTCTCGCGGATTCGACGGGCGTCCTGGAAGGTCCAGAAGTGGTGAATGCCGTCTGCGTCGCTGTTTGGAACCGGAAGCTGGGTCGGCGTCCCGCCCGTCGCGACGAGCAATTTGTCGTAGGAGATTTCGTCGCCCTCGTGGGTGGAGATCACGTTCTCGTCGGTGTCGACGCCGGTGACGTGCGTGTTCAACGAGAGCGTGATGTCACGGTCTTCGTACCAGGATTCGTCGTGAATAGAGATAGGTGCCTCGGGGAGCTTCCCTTTGGCGTGTTCTTTGATCAGAATGCGATTGTACAGCGGCTCCCCCTCGTCTGTGATAACTGTTATCGAGGAGTCGGGAGCCTCCTCTCGCAGGGTCTCGGCGGCGGAACTGCCCGCGATACCGTCGCCGATAATGACGTACTCGCTCATGTGGGAAGATTTCGGAAGCGGGGTTAAAGTGGGTTGCTATCTGGAAGTCGACGGAGAGGTTCGTGACGGACCGGACGATTGTCCGGGTTCCGGGCTCGTTCGGGTGAACATGTTCGAAAGCGGTGATTCGCACCACGTACTACCGGCCGTCGAATCCACCACTGACACTCGAATTGCTGATGTATCTCGCACGCGTACGCCCACCTATGAAACTCCGTCAGAACGCCCGCCACTTCGCCTCGCAGAAAGCCCTGGAGACGCCGGTGGTCCGGTCGGTCGCCCGAACCGGACTCGTCAGGCTCCACACGCGAATATTTCTCGGCAAAGCCGATCCGGCGCACGCAGACGAGCGGAGAGACCACCTCGACGACCTCTTCGAGTACACGGTCGACAGCTATCTCGCCGCCCTGCAAGAAGGCTACAGCGAGGCCGAAGCGCGGGAAATTACCCACATTCAGGCCAACTTCGACTTCTACAACCACGGCTGGACCGAGATGATGGAGATTCCGACCGACGAACTCGAAGCCCACTACGACCGGTACGCGGACTTCTTCGAGGAGTGGGGGATCACGATCGCCGATCCGCTCGGCGACTTCGCGGACGGGCCGGTGGCCGCCGCGCCGTCGACGCCCGAACGACTCGACGACCCCGTCCACCCCCACGCGGAGGGCGGCTTCGCCGACGACGTCTACGTCGAGAGAGCGGACGGCGAACTGGTCGTCGGCGGACGAGACGAGCCCGAGTCGGTCTCGCTCACCGACGCGGTCGGCGTCGACGAATCGACGGCCGACGCGGACGAATCGCCATCGGAGTCGTGACCTGTCCGGAAGTCGAACGAACGGACGACACCGGAAAAACCGACGCGGCTTCGAAACGGCCGACGATCGACGAGCCGGCCACTCGGTGGCAGACCTGGAGCCGGTCACCGTCGAACCGCGACACTGACGCGTCGAACAGCGGCCTCAACAGTGAACGTCGACCTTCCACGTCGTACTCGACGAGTAGCCCCACTTTTCGATTTCGACGTCGTAGTCGCCCTGCTGGATCGACGTGATGTTCGAACCGACCTCCTTCGCGGTCATGCCGAGTTCCTGCCCGATCAGCCGCGACTTGAAGTAGGTCTTGGTCTTGCCGTGTTCGCGCAAGTACTCGAGGATATCGTGTTGCTTACTCGAGAGGTTTGTCGCCATTGCGGAACTCATACCTACCAAAAGTACAACGACGGTCTTGAGGGGTTTGGTACGTGTGGTTAATCGGCCGCCCTCTTGCGATTGTAGCCACATATTACCCCGGGTTCGGTCGAGTAGTAACCTATTACCGGTCACGCCGGCGTGGTTGGTACGACCGGGTAATTCATACTTGCTCGAGAGAGTAACGAATCTCGACCGGTGTAGGAACCGCGAGCCGGCTGTGGGCGCTCTCGATCCCCGGCAGATCGATGGACGGCACTCGTCGACCACGTCGTTCGATCCGTCGTTGCGGACCAGATGCCGACACCACACGGTCGGGGAGGGCATTCAGGGGCGTCGACAACCCACGAATTTTCATACTTCATGTTTAATAATTCATCAATTGAAGACAGTTTAGGTACGTATACAGTGCGCCATAAGTTCCAGGCCGTTTCGAAATAGACAAACCAGTAACCATCCGTGTGAACCGGTCTGCGTGCGTATCGGCGACACGCCGGGAGAGGGACAGATAATTGGATAAAAATGTTTTGGTTTTCGATTGTGTTTCCCGCGAAATTCACCGCGTTCGGCCTCGTCGCCATGCGATACCGAAATACTTAACCCTCGGGTGTCTGAACAGGGGTAGCAACGACTCTGGCCAGTCACTGTTCGCCCGGTCAGACTACACATCCCGCATGACGAACGTTACACAAACCAGCCGAGTACGACGTGCTGAGGAACAGGAAGACGAACACGAGAAGAACACCCACGATCGAGTCAGCTGCCCCGAGTGTACGGGCCGCCTCGTCGCCGACAGCGAGCACGGCGAGACCGTCTGTGCCGACTGTGGGCTGGTCGTCGCCGAAGACTCCGTCGACCGTGGCCCGGAGTGGCGCGCGTTCGACGCCAGCGAGAAGAACGAAAAGTCCCGCGTGGGCGCGCCCACGACGAACACGATGCACGACAAGGGGCTGTCGACCAACATCGACTGGCGTAACAAGGACGCCTACGGCAACTCGCTCGGCTCCAGACAGCGCGAGAAGATGCAGCGGCTTCGCAAGTGGAACGAGCGATTTCGAACGCGCGACTCGAAGGAACGCAACCTGAAACAGGCGCTCGGCGAGATCGACCGGATGGCCAGCGCCGTCGGCCTCCCGACGAACGTTCGCGAGACCGCCTCCGTCATCTACCGTCGCGCTCTCGAAGAGGACCTCCTGCCGGGACGCTCGATCGAGGGCGTCTCGACGGCCTGCGTCTACGCCGCGGCACGTCAGGCCGGCGTTCCCCGCTCGCTCGACGAGATCGCCGACGTCAGCCGCGTCGAAAAGAACGAGATCGCACGCACCTACCGGTACGTCGTCCGCGAACTCGGTCTCGAGGTCCAGCCCGCAGACCCCGAGAGCTACGTCCCGCGCTTCGCCTCGGGACTCGACCTCTCCGACGAGTCGGAACACCGCGCCCGCTCGCTGCTGAAAAACGCCAAGGAGAAGGGTGTCCACTCCGGTAAATCGCCGGTCGGGCTCGCCGCGGCCGCCGTCTACGCCGCCGCCTTGCTCACCAACGAGAAGACGACACAGGCGGCGGTCAGCGAGGTCGCCGACATCTCGGAAGTGACGATCAGAAACCGCTACCACGAACTGCTCGAAGCCGAAGACACGGTCGGCATGGCCTGATTCAGGTCGACGAACGGCGAACGACACCGTTTTTTCTCGACCCCACCGACTCTCGATATAGCGATACCATGGCCGAGACTCTCGATTTCGACTCGTTCGTGCTCGCAGCGTCGACGGCGAACATAACCGACGAGCCAGCGGCACGCGAGCACGCGGACGCGATCGAGTTCCGGCTCGACCTCGCCGACGAGCCGCTGTCCGCGCTCGCCGACTACGACGGCGAACTGCCGATCATCGCGACGAATCGGGCGTCGTGGGAAGGCGGCGAGTGGACGGGGACCGACGAAGCCCGACTCGACGCGCTCGAATCGGCGACCGAATTCGAGCGGGTCCGGGCCATCGACGTCGAACTCGCATCCGTCGACGGCGGCGCCGATCGGCTCGTCGAAACGGCACGCGAACGCGACGTCGCGGTGATCGTCTCCGTCCACGACTTCGAGACCACCCCGCCGCCCTCGGAGATGGTTCGGACGCTCGCCGACGCGAGCGAACACGGCGACGTCGCGAAGCTCGCCGTCACGGCGAACGCGCCGGCAGACGCGCTCGCGTTGCTTTCGGCGACAGAACGCTGTTGGACTCGGGGCCACCGGGTCGCGACGATGGCCATGGGCGAGGTCGGTCGTCACACCCGCGCGGTGGCACCGATCTACGGCTCCGTACTCGGTTACGCCCCCGTCCAACCCGACGACGCGACGGCACCGGGACAGTACGACCTGGAAACGCTTTCGGCGTTAATCGAATCGCTTCGGGAAGCGTGAGGATTAACCCCGTCCAGTCGAAAGACTCAGACACTGTCGATGAACTGGATACGTGCGGTGGCGGCGGCCGGACTCTCGCTCGTCTTTCCGGGCACCGGCCACGCGCTCCTTCGCGACTGGGTGCAGGCGTTTCTCTTTGGAACACTCTTTATCGCCTCTATCTTCCTCCTGCTGCCGGTCGAACAGCTGTGGGACGTCGCAAGCGAGACGTCCGCGACGAGCGTGAGCGGCTTCCGGGAGATCTCAGCCGAAACGTCCGCCATCATCGACGAGGAGACGGGAACGATCGAGCGGTTTACTATGTCGTTTCTCGTTCTGTTCGCCGCCCTGCACGCGGGCATCCAGGGACTCGGGATCACCGATCAGCCCGGCGAGCACGACGACGTCCCGGCCTGTCCGCACTGTCGCAAACCGCTCGACGACGACCTGACGTTCTGTCACTGGTGTACCACGCGCCTCGAAGAGGAAGAAGACCAGCAGCCCGCGGTGTAACGAGAGACCGTGACGTCGCACGATCCACCGCTACTCGAAACGCCGATCGGTCCGTTCGTCACTTCTCGATGATCTGCTCGTCTACGGGCTCGCCGAAGTGTCGGGCCGTCTCCTCGTGGTAGAGCAGTAGTTCGTCACCGACCGCGAGCTCCGTGACCGCGGTTCGGCCGTCCCGCGTCGCGACGGAGACGGTCTCCGCGTTCTGCAGCAAGGTTTCGATCCGGTCGCCCCCCTCGGTCTCGACGGCGACCCGGAACATGGGTCTCCGCTCGATTTTGACCCGTCCCACGATAGACTCGCGGGTCTTTCCGGATCGGTCGACCACTTGCACTTGGTCGCCGCTTTGCAGTTCGGAGAGATACTTCGTCCGTCCGCCGGGCGTGCGGACGTAGGCGTGTACGGCCCCGGCGTTCACGCGAAACGGCCGGGATTCGACGTACGGAGAGTCGGCCGTCTCGGCGTGGACGAAAACGAGCCCGCGGGACATCGAGCCGACGAGCATCCCCTCGTCGTCGCCGAACAGACTGCCGGTGTCGACGCAGACGCGATCGGCCGAGCCGATCTGCTCGACCGAGGTCACCGTCGCCCACTCCAGGTCGAGCGATTCGCGGTCGCTCTCGTCTCTGATCTCGACGGTTCGTCTGATCTCCGTCGGGTCGTCGCTATCTATTAACACCGCGTCGGCGCCGAGTTCGAGCGTTTCGAACGCGGTTCGGGCGTCCGCGGCGCTCGTCACGCCGGCGATCAGATCGGTCTCCTCGCCGATCCGGGCGATCAGGTTCTCGAGGGGGATGATCGTCCAGTCCTCGCCGATCACGATCGTGTACTCGCCGTCTCTCGCTGCGGCTTCGGCGAACGCCTCGTAGCCTTCGTCGAGGATTCGAACGTAGGCCCCGCCCGCGACGGGGCGGTCACGGCGTAGCGTCGACAGGTCGGCCGAGCCGGAGAAATCGCCGGGGAGATCGACCGTGCCGTCGCCCTCGCCGTTCTTGCCGACGATCGCGGCGTCGGGGCGTGCCGTCTGACTCTCGTCTTCGGCGTCGTCGATCAGCGAGACGTCGCCGTCGGTTCGAAACGCCGCGACGTTGATCTCGCCCAGTTCGCGCACTCGCTCTACGTCGGCTTCGTCTACGAGCACCCAGTCCGCCCCGGCTTCGAGGGCGGCCGTCACTCGATCGCGCCGGGCCTCCCAGTCGCCGACGCTGTCGTCGGCTTTGACCCAGACTGCTCTCGTCATACGTCGACCGACGCGCGGAACCGGCTTGAACGTGGCGAAACGACGGACTGTTGCCCGACCCCGACCGGACGGGACCACGCGAGATACTCACACGCCACCGACTGTCACAGAACGGTTAGATGTGCGGCCACCATACATCCGACCCATGTCGTACGAGGCCGTCTGTTTCGATCTCGATCGAACGCTGTGCGTTTCGACCCAGGACGCCCAGCGCGTCCTCGAGGCGGCGTTCGAATCGGTCGGGTGTTCACCGTTTTGCACCCACGAACAGCTCTCGGCGCTCGTTCCGGAAACGCCCGATGCGTTCACCGATCTGGAGTTTCACGAGAACCTCTTCGAACTCGCCGCGACGCGAGCGGGCGCCGACGCGTCGGTCGCCGGCGCGCTCGCCGACTCCTATCTCGACGTCTACGACCCGACCGCCGTCCGCTTTCGCGACGGCGCGGAAACCGTTCTCGAACACGCGCGCGATCGAACCGACGCCGTCGCGCTCATCACCAACGGGAGCCGTCCCACGCAATCGCAGAAACTCGACGCGCTCGGGGTCGCCGACGCGTTCGACGCGACCGTCTTCGTCGACCCGGCCGACGGCGTCCCACCGAAGCCCGATCCCGTCCCGTTCGAACGAGCGCTCTCGGCGCTGGGAACCGATCCCGGCCGAGCGATCCACGTCGGCGACGCGCTCTACGCCGACGTCGCCGGGGCGAACGCCGTCGGCATGGACTCGGCCTGGCTGGCGACGGCGTCCTCGGAGGGCGACGAACCGATCCACCGGCCGACCTACGAACTCTCCTCGCTCGACGGGCTCTCGGCGGTGCTCTGAGGCTCGACCGACGGGACGCGATCGCGGTGGATCACGACGCGGTTTTCCGGCCGATCGGTCGCCCCCTTCACTCTGACGAGCAACGACGCGACGGTCTCGAACGTGTCGGGGAGGGCAAATTCGTCCGCAGCGTTCTCGTCTCGCTTCCGGCAAGTGTCGACGTACGCGGCGAGATCACCCGAGAGACCGAGCGGCAGGTAGACGACGTCCGGATCGTCGGCGGCCAGCTCGCTCCAGGTCTCGTAGATTGCTTCGGCGGATCGGCGGGGGCGCTGGATCCGCTCGACGATTGCGTCAGTCTCGTTCGCCTCGCCGTCGAGGGCGGATCCGAGCGCTGTCGACAGCGTCTCCGTTCGATCGCCCGCCGCGTCCTCCGCATCGAGCAGCGCTCCGAGCGCCTCGCGTTCCGCTCGCGAAACCGCCACCGCGTAGGCGATCGTGTGCGTCTCGGCCGAAACGGTGAATATCACGTCGTCCGGTTCGTAGTAGAGCTTACAGACGCCCGCCTCCGAGTCCCCGCGGAATCGGTCTAACAGTCCCATACCCGTCGTTCCGAGCGGAATCTGATAAACTCCCGTGTTGGCGACGACGAGCCGCGTACGAAGGGGCCGACCAACCTTGCCAGACCCCGCTACCAGTCGTCGCCGAGCGCCGATCGCGCGCCGCCGTAGCCGGCCGACGTCGTCCAGGTGCGTCCGGAATCGGCGTGTTCGACGGTCAGATCGGCTCCACACTCGCCGCAGCGATACCGCTCCGGCGTCTTCACCGGCTTCGAAGCCCGATGGCGAGCGAGCGACCAGTCGCACGCCTCGCGCCGACAGCGGAGCCGGTAGCGCGGCTCGGTGAACGACTCACAGCGAATCGGCACGTCGAACGCCTCGGCACGCTCGCGAAACCGGCTGCCGTGGTCCGACTCGCCGAACGTCTGGTACTCCCAGGCGTGGATGAGTTCGTGGCGGACGATGGCCTCGAAGTCCGCTCGATCGTAGCGCTCGTAGGCCCGCCGCGAGAGCACGATCGTCGCCGTCTCGTCCGTCGCGTTCCACCGGCACGCGCCCGCCCGGCGCTTCGCGCGCGGTGAAACATCCCACTCGAGCCCGTCGAGGTCGACCCCGATCTCGTCGGCGACCGACCTCGCGTGCACCCGCGCGTGTGCGAGGATCTCCTCGTCGGTCGCCGTCGAACCGACGCGGGAATTCGAACCGGTTCGGGTCCGTGACACGTTCGCGACGACGAAGGCGACCCCCGTCACCGTTTCGGTCGTCGATCGCGACCGTCACCCTTTCGAACGCGCGACGAGTCCAGATGGGTGAACAATGTCAGCCGAGTTCCCGACGCACGAACCGCTGTCGCCGGCCGACGAAGTGCGACCGGCCGTGGTCGTCCTCCCCGCCGTGGCCTTCGAACCGCCGTTCGACGAGCGCCGGCGCTGGCTCGACGGCCGATCGATCGAGACAGCGTACGTCGTTCCCGGCGCCGACAGCCCCCTGTATCTCGCCGACGACGGCGTGGCGATCACCACGTCCGGGCTCGGAAAAGCGCCCGCGGCCGCCACGATCGCCTCGCTCTTCGGAAGTGCCGGGCTCGATCTCTCGGAGACGGTCTTTCTCTCCGCCGGCATCGCGGGCGCGCCGCCAGCGCGAGCGGCGCTCGGCTCGGTCTTCGTCGCCGACGCGATCCTCGACTGGGATCGAAAGCACCGGTGGGATCCGACCGAAGTCGAACCGACGGACGGCGACGACTCCGCAGCCGTCGAACCGCTCGCCTACCTCCCGGAGGCGTCCCTTCACGAACCGAACTCCTCGCTCGTGGAGACGGCCCGCGACGCGCTCGAAAGCCTCGAACTCGCGTCCGACGACGCCGTCGCCGACTACCAGCGACGGTACCCGACCGCCCCGGATCGCGGTCCCCAGACCGGCGTCGGGCCGACGATCACCAGCGACGAGTTCTGGCACGGTTCGTCGGTCGCACGCGAGGTCGAGTCGCTCTGTGCGGCCTACGAGATCGATCCATACGTCACCACGCAGATGGAGGACGCGGCGACGGCCGCCGCGCTCGCCCGCGTCGACGCCGCCGACCGCCACCTGAGTCTGCGCGCCGTCGCGAACTATGACCGCCCGGCACCGGGCGAAGCCGTCCACGACAGCTTCGAGGGAACGCAAGAGTCGGTCGACCTGGCGACGCGAAACGTGGTTCGCGCCGGCGAGGCGATCGTCGACTCGCTGGGGTAATGCAGAGGGTGTTGATCGGACGGCGCCCGCTGAAAGAGCGCAGGCCGACACGATCGACCAATTCGAGACTATCGCAGTTGAATTACGTGTTAATACGTAGATATTGATAAGATTGGCACAGTTGTCGATATGATCGAAACACAAGTGAGTTGCCTAACGCAATATCCGTGCGTGGCGTGACGAAGTGTTATGACGGCAATCCAATAGTGGATATGTATCGCTCAATATAAAACGGGGGAGAAGTATTCGGACTTCTCGGTCCAAACGGCGCTGGGAAGTCGACACGTCTGATATCAACCAATCACCAGTCATTCCGGTTACGAGACTACTCACGTGGCTCATCACGTGTATGATACGCTATTCAATGTTTTTCGAATTAAGTGAAGTACAATCGATATCTGGTTTTCGAAGTACTGTCTAGTTGTGCACCTCTTCGGCCTGCATACAGTTGTTCAGAGCCTGGTTCGGTCGATTCCAGTTACAGTAATAGACGAATCGGCTGATCCAGCATCTAGATCCGACTCCTGCGCCGATCCAGCTATATGAAAACGGTCGGACCGTATCTGCAGCGACTTTGACCACTTTTGATCAGGTTTCGCTCTCGCCGATCGAGGTGCCCGTTCAGGTCTAATCGGGCGAGCGCAGTCAGGTATCTGTAGACATCGACTACAAATTCGGTCTCAGAAACGTGGTAAACTTCGATGAGTTAATGGAGAAACGCAACTATTGGATCGATCTTGTCATCCGAATACGGCGGCACTGAGAATGAGTCGTGAGTCTACGACAATTGTAGCGTGCACCTACGAAATGTTGCCGTTAATTTTGACTGCAGTATCATCAACAACGACCCGCGAGGGCTTCGCCCTTGTCGGGTCTGGCAAACTGTCACCAGCTGATGTACCCAGTGCCAGACGGCTTGATAAGAGTGTTTGACGCCGATCAGTCGGAGAATCGCTTGTGTCACTCTTAGCGAACAACCAGTTGCGTGGAGGCGGACGGCGAACACCCTGACGGGAGTCGCCGTCCGCTCTCGCTCCCAACATTCATCAATTTCCCCGCCTAGACCTTGGTGAGCAGGTCTGAGAACATTGTTCCAAACTACCTCTACGACCAGCTCGCTTCTCAAACCGGCCTAACTAGGCGGTGCCAATACAGAAAATAGTATAGCGCCCCTATATTCCCTCATCTACAATTGAGAATGCATATCCGTTGCAAAATAATATAGTGATTAATATTATACTAAATAATATCAGTTCCACTGTTGTATTCGTGGTGAAATTTGGAATGGCAAAGAAGCGGATAAGTGTTGCAAGTGTAATACTTATCATCACACTAATCACTAGTAAGGAGGGATGATTCCATTCGTCCCACCACCTCCACATCGTTAACAACTTCCTTCTATGGTTACTCATGCTTCGACTAGTTATAGAGGAGGTTGGTTCTACACTGGGCTAAACGTATCGAAGTGAAGGCCCGAGATCCGCTCTCCTCGTTCCATATTCGCAGTTGTGGTGACAAACTCGTCTGAACCTCCGATGCATAGCGACGCTTGATTGAACCACCCACCGTGACAATCCCAGAACCCGATTGACAAAAGGTTTCCATCCGTGTCGATAATGTCCGGAACAATGATCGTGCTTATAACAGCACAACCAACTGCACCAATCGCAATTCCAACAAGTCCACCAACGGCTCCAATTGCGGCACAGACCGCAGATGCTATTAAGGCATTTGAGAAATCACCCAGCGAGTCCCCGAATTCCATCGCGATCCCAGCCTCGTAATGGTTCGAGTAGACGTGTCCACCACAGTCACCGAGTCGTCGACCGAAACCTTGGTAGTCGGTGATGATATCGTTGTGCCCACTCAGTGGTTCTACTGCGTCACTATTGACCTCCTCACGACCCACCGACGAACGGTATTGCTCGTGAGAGACTGTCTTCGCTTGTTTATCGACAATGAAGACGTCAGCGACTTTTTCATGGACGTGTTTGACGATGTATTCGTCACCCGAGTCTACCAACACCTCACCAATGTGAAACGAGACGGCGTCCGCACCGACCATGACGGCTTCCTCGACCGTGCCGGTCAGCCGTTTGTCCTGCTCGTCCGGACCGAGTGTCGTCGACGCGTTCAGGTGGACGACGTAGCCGGCGCCGTTTTGTGCGGGTGCACCCGCGGGGCGATTCCCTTCTGCGTCAGGACGGCGTCCGCGCCGCCGCGCGTGACGGCGTCGATCGTCGATCGATATCTCTCAAACCGCGGACGGCACCAAGCGTGATACCGTGGTCCATCGGGACCATCAGGTAGCGATCGCCCGTACGAATGCGATCGAGGCGGGCGTCGCGTCCGGTTGTCCGTGCGTCGCTCACGATCGATCACCCGGTACCGCTCGATCCGATTCGAGCGTCTCGGCGTCAGATTCTGTGACGCCCTCCTCGGCGCCCCGTTTCAACTCGGCGGCCGTCGACGCCAGGTCGGCCACCGGATCGTCGCTCGCCGCGGCCAGATCGACGAGCGCGCTGCCGACGATGACGCCGTCCGCGCCCGCCGCGACGATTTCGGCCGCGTGGCCCGGCTCGCTGACGCCGAATCCGACGGCCGCCGGGAGGTCGGCCCCGGCGACGCGTTCGACGCCCTCGTGGGTCGCCCGCGAGACGTCGGACCGGGCGCCGGTGGTTCCCAGCCGCGCCTGCACGTAGACGAATCCTCCCGACGTCGAGAGGAGCCGATCGAGGCGGTCTCCGGACGTCGTCGGCGCGACGATCGAGACGAGGTCGAGTCCGAACCGCGCACAGACCTCGCGCAACCGATCGGCCTCGGAGACGGGAAGATCGGGGACGATCAACCCGGAAAGCCCGGCCTCGGCCGCGCGCTCGACGAACGGTCCGACGTCCGTCCCCGATTCCGACGGACCGTACTGCATGAGGAGGTTCGTGTAGGTCATCACGAGCAACGGTGCGTCCGTATCGAGGCGCTCTATCAGTTCGAAGAAGGCCTCCGGCGTGGTTCCGGCGTCGAGCGCCCTGTTGATGGCCGCCTGGATGGTCGGCCCCTCGGCGATCGGCTCCGAAAACGGCAGTCCGAGTTCGATGACGTCCGCGCCGCCGCGATCGAGCGCTTCGACGTACTCCTTCGTCGCCGCCAGATCCGGATCACCCGCCGTGAGGTAGGTGATCAGCGCCGGGTGGTTCTCGCGGACGGCCGTCTCGATCCGGCTCTCGCGGGCGGTCGCGTTATCGGTCACGCGTCGAACACCTCCACGTCCGGGGCGACGTCGAGATCGCGTCGATCGGTCTCCTCCAGGACCGTCTCCAGGTCCTTGTCGCCGCGTCCGGAGACCGTCACGACGACGAGCTCACCGAGGGCGTCGCCGGGTTCGGCGTCCGGGCCGAAGGTCTCTTCCAGGTATCCGAGGGCGTGGGCGGACTCCAGCGCCGGGACGATTCCCTCGAGCCGGGAGAGGCGATGAAACGCCGAAAGCGCCGCCTCGTCGTCGACCGATTCGGGGCGGACGCGACCCCGGTCGACGAGATCGGCGAGTTCCGGCCCGACGCCGGCGTAATCCAGGCCGGCGCTGATGCTGTGTGACTCGACGACCTGTCCGTCGTCGGTCTGGAGCAGCTTCGTCAGCGCCCCGTGGAGCACGCCGTCCGTGCCCGTGCTAAGCGACGCCGAGTTCGGGGCGACGCCCGCGTCCTCGTCGACCCCGAGCGTCGATCCGCCCGCTTCGACCGCGACGAGGTCGACGTCGCCCGCTCGCTGACGTCGTCCGCTCGAATCGCTCTCGGCCCGTCTGTCCGAACCGCCATCGACGAACGCACCGAACGTCCCCATGGTGTTCGATCCGCCGCCCGCACACGCGACGACGCTGTCGGGGAGCCGGCCGACCTCGTCGCGCATCTGGGCTCGGATTTCACGGCCGATCACCGACTGGAACTCGCCTACAAGTGCGGGAAACGGGTGCGGCCCGACGACGGAGCCGACCGCGTAGTGGGTCGTCTCCACGCTTCCCGCCCAGTCGCGAAGCGTCTCGTTTATCGCCTCTTTGAGCGTGGCGCTGCCGGCGTCGACCGGCGTGACGGTCGCCCCGCTCATCCGCATCCGGTAGACGTTCGGCCGCTGGCGGTTGACGTCGGTGCGACCCATGTAGATCTCGCAGGGGACGTCGAGGTGGGCGGCGGCCATCGCGGTCGCCGTCCCGTGCTGTCCGGCGCCGGTCTCGGCGATGACGCGCTCTTTGCCCATGTACGTCGCGAGCAGGACCTGCCCGAGGGCGTTGTTCAGCTTGTGCGCACCGCCGTGAACGAGGTCCTCGCGCTTTAGGAAAATCTCGCGACCGTATCGCTCGCTCAGTCGGTCGGCCCGTTGGAGCGGCGTCGGTCTCCCGGCGAACGTCCGGAGGTGTGCTGACAATTCGTCTCTGAACCCCTCCTCGTTGTTCAGTACGTATCGCTCGTAGGCCGATTCGAGTTCGTCCAGCGCCGGGACCAGCGCTTCGGGCACGTACTGTCCGCCGTACCGGCCGTACCGACCGATACGATCGACCGATACGTTCGATCGACCGTCGGTCACGCGGAATCGACCTCCGACCCGTCGTTCGCGGGAGCCGGTGAATCCGCGAGGCCGTCCGCGTCGACCAGTCGCCGGGTGTTTCGCTCGACGTCGCCGTCCATGATGGCACTCCCGACGAGGAGCGCATCTGCGCCGGCGACGCGCATCCGACGCACGTCGTCCGCCGTCGCGATTCCGCTCTCGGCGATCACCGTCACACCCCGGAGTCGTCGGTCGAGCCGCCGATCCTCGGTATCGCCAGGACGATCGGTTCGCTCCGTTACGCGCTCGAACGTCGAGAGATCGACCTCGAGCGAGGCGAGGTCCCGATTGTTGATCCCGACGAGTTCGGCCCCGGCGTCGAGCGCGCGGTGTAACTCTTCGCGCGTGTGAACTTCGACGAGCGGCTGGAACCCGCGCGAGCGTGCGGCGTCGACCAATCGGGGAAGGTCGTCGACGAACCGGGCGATGAGCAAGACGAGGTCGGCGCGAACGGCGTCCAGGTGGGCTTCAGAAAGCAGGAAGTCCTTCCGGAGCACCGGAACGTCGACGGCCGCACGAACCGCTTCGAGTGCCTCGAGCGACCCGCCGAAGTGTTCGGGCTCGGTCAGCACCGACAGCGCCGTCGCCCCGCCCGCGACCATTTCGCGAGCCAGCGCCGCCGGATCCGCCTCCCGGACGCCGTCGGTCGTCGGACTCGTCGGTTTCACCTCGGCGATCACCGGGACGCGTCCCTCACACGCTGCGCGCTCGATCGCGTCGGGAAGCGACCGGGGTGAGACGGACACCGTCCGATTCGCCGACGTCGATCGATTTCGAGCGGCCGCCAGGATCGATCGAACGGGCGGTGCGAGCTCTGTAGTAGTCATTAACGTACATCAATGTACTGGTTTGTACATAAGCCTTCCGGAGGCCGTCGCTCGTTGCGGGTTTCGACCGATTCTCCCGCCTCACCCGTCGGTGAGCAGCCGCGCGGGACGGCCGAATATTCAAGACACTTGCCCCCTTCCGCCCCACCATGGAAGACGCGGGAATTTACGCCGTCGAGTCGCCCTACCTCGAGCGGTTCGTCCAGGTGGGAATCGCCAGCGGACGAGTCATCAGCGTCTCGTTCCCGCAACAACCGGCCGATGACGCCGACGACGACCACCCCGTCTTAGACCGGGTTCTCGAGTATCTGGACGGCGTCAACCCGGTCGAGTTTTCGGACGTCGAGGTCGCGCTCACCGTCCCGACCCACCAGCGCGCGGTCCTAGAGCGGGTGCGGTCGCTCGAGTACGGCACGCAGATCGACGTTGCCGGACTCGCCGGCGTCACACCCGATCTCGACGCAAACGACGAGGACGATCTCATCGTGGTTCGGACGGCCCTCGACGAAAATCCCACGCCGCTTTTGATCCCCGATCACCGGGTGCGTGACGGACCGAGCGCCGCACCGCCACCGGTCGAACAGAAGCTTCGATCGCTCGAAGGGCTCTAACGGGCGATCCAGACGGCGTACACGTACGCCCCGATTCCGGCGAAGATGAACAGCGAGGCGAGCGAGTACGCGATCGGGACGGGAACCGGTGTAAACTGCGAGACGAGAAAGACGAACTGCAAGACGCCGCCGATCATCAAGAAGACGCCGGCGGCGGTCAGCGCGTCTATCGACCGGGCCGATTGCACGTAGAGGATGGCGCCGATCGCGATCGCAATTATTCCGAAGAGTACCTCGCTCGCGAGAACGAGATATACCGAGTCGACCGAGAACGTGGCGATCCAGATGACGAAGTAGACGACGATACCCCCGAGAATGAGTCGCTGGGCCCAGTCGGGTGCCTCCTGAAGCGGTCGCATACTCGCGGAGAGCGACCGAAAGGGCATAAAGACGCCCGTTTCCGGACCGGGCCACGCGTGCTATCCAGACGACGGTGACGACCACTCGACGTCGAGCCCCTCGTGGACGGCGAACTCGCAGGCGTTTAGCACGTAGTGAGCGGTGACGACGACCAGCAGGTTCCCCGTCAGGACGAACAGAACCGCGAGTACGAATCCGATAACGCCGGTCACCACGATTCCAGCCGTTCCCTGAATCCCGTGACCGACCGCGAACAGAACGGACGAACCGATCGCCAGCAGCCACGGCGAGACGTCGAATCCGGCCGAAAACGCGCCGATCAGCACCGCCCGAAAGAGTACCTCTTCGAAGACGGCGATCAGCGGCAAGACGCCGACGTAGAGTCCGACCCACCCGCGCGCGCTCGACGGCGCGAGGCTCTCGCGCAACCACTCGTCGTGGTCGACGCCGAACCGCCGGGCGAGAGCGCTTGCGGCCTCGCTCGCGACGTACAGGACCGAACCGGCGAGGAGTCCGACCCCGAGGCCGTACCCGATCCACCCGCTCGACCGTTCGATTCCGAGCGCGTCCACGGGGACACCAGTCACGAAAATCGCTCCGACGACGAGCGCGAGAAACAGTCCCTGCGTGGCGGCGACGTTCGCGAGGAGACCCCGTGAGGTGACCGGGTCGTCGCCGACGTACGCGACCACCCGATCGGCGGGGTCGGACTCGAACGGCATCGTCGCCCCATCTTCGTCGGACCGACCTGTGCGAGCCCCCTCGTCGGCGGAGCCGTCGAGTGATCGAACCGCCGGATCGGACGCTGGCGGTGACGTTCTCTCGACCGGCTGCCTCTCACCGACCTCCGCCTCGGGCGTCCGACCCGGGTCTCGGCGCGCAGACTGGTGGCCCGTGGCCGCCTCGCCCGATTTCGGATCGGCGTCAGCGTCGGTACTCGGAGCGTCGAGTTCACTCGAATCCACCCGCTCGTTCGCCGGAACGACCGCTCGCTGGGTCAGAAACGAGAGAATCACCATCGCACCGGTCAACAGGGCGACGATCCCGGCGAACGCCACCCACTGCGTCATCGATTACTGCGGACTCGGCGAGGAGCCGCTGTGGCCCACTTGCCCGTCGAACGCCGAGCCGGTGATGGACTTCAGGCGATCGAGTAGCGAATCCTTCTCGGGTTCGCCCATCAGCGCGACCTCGAGGACCTCGCTGATGTTCGAACACGGGACGATATCGACCATCTCCTCGTACTCGTCTTCGATCATCACGTCCTGCTCGTTGGCTTTCGGAATAATGACCGTCGTACAACCGGCCTTCGCTGCGGCCTCGATTTTGTGCGTGACGCCGCCGACGGGCAGGACGTCCCCGCGGACCGAGAGCGAACCGGTCATCGCGACCGACTGATCCACTGGAATGTCCTCCAGCGCGGAGATGACGGCCGTCGCGACCGTGATCGAGGCGGAGTCGCCGTCGACGCCCTGCTGACCGGCCTGGACGAACTGGATGTGGACGTCCTTGCCGGCGAGCGAGGAGTCGGGATAATCGCTAGCGCCGTAACGATCCTCGTCCCAGCCGGGAACGGTCGTCGAGATGTCCTCGTCGGAGAACTTCTTGATGATCGCCGAGACGTTCTGGACCGACTCCTGAGCCATCTCCTTCAACTGGCCGGTCGCGATCACGCGACCGGGACCCTGCGCCGGCGTCACTTCGGCCATGACCGGAAGCATGATGCCGCTGTCTTCGCCCATGACCGCCAGGCCGTTGACGCGCCCCTCGACGCCGCCCTCGCTCACCTGCAACTCGTAGTCCTTGCGCCGGTCGATGTAGTCGTCGGCGAGTTGCTGTTCGATCGAGCGCGAGCGCTGTTTCGCCTGCAAGACGTCTTCGCGCGTCGTAAACTCGCGGTCTTCGGCACGCGCGATGTCACCGGCGACGCGAACCAGACCGCCGAGGTTTCTGAAGTGAAGCGTCAGGTGGTCCTTGCGACCGGCCCGGCGCTTCGCCTCGAGCATGACCTCTTTGATCGCTTCGCGCTCGAAGTGTGGAAGTCGGCCGTCGCGTTCGACCTCCTGGGCGATGAAGCGGGCGTACTTCCGACGCATCTCTGGCGTGTCGTCGATGGTGTCCTCCATGTACACCTCGTAGCCGTAGCCCTTGATCCGCGAGCGCAGCGCCGGATGCATGTTCTCCATCGCGTCCAGATTACCCGCCGCGATCATGACGAAGTCACAGGGGACCGGTTCGGTCTGGACCATGGCACCCGAGGAGCGCTCGGACTGACCCGTAATCGCGAACTCGCCCTCCTGAATCGCCGTCATCAGCTTCTGCTGGGTGCGAACGTCGAGTGTGTTGATCTCGTCGACGAACAGCACACCCTTGTTCGACTTGTGGATGGAGCCGGGTTCGACGCGGTCGTGACTCGGCGTCTCCATGCCACCGGACTGGAAGGGGTCGTGACGAACGTCCCCCAGCAGGGCGCCGGCGTGTGCACCGGTCGCGTCCTCGAACGGCGCCGTGCGCTGTTCGCCGTTGTTGAGGATCATGTTCGGCACCATGGCATCCATTCCGCGCGAGGTGTAGCGGAAGAACAGCCAGATGATCAACGCCGCGATGATCCCGAGCAAGAACTGCCCGGCGATGAACGCGTAGATCACGACGATGGCGATGATGACCCACATCAGGATCGACCGCATTTGCTTTCGCTTGCGCGCTTCTTCCTTGTGTGCGTCGATGATCTGCTCGCCCTTGCCAGCCGGAACCGTCCGGACCTTCGGCTCGTTGCCGTCGTCGGGGTTGTGATAGACGAGCACGTCCTGGAGGTCTTCTTTCGGCAAGAGCTGGCTCATCGCCTTCGCCAGCATCGACTTGCCGGTCCCCGGCGAGCCGATCATCATCACGTGTCGGCGCTGCTTGGCCGCCTTGATGATGATGTCGCGGGCTTCGTCCTGGCCGATCACCTGATCGACGAGTCGGTCGGGAACCTGGATGTCCTCGGTCGAGTCGATCTGTAACCCGCCGAGGAGGTTGTCCACTTCGTCCTCGTCGACGTTCAGCTCCTCGTCGACTTCGACTTCGCTCCCGAGGTTGTCGATGGTCTCGACGGTCTCCAGCTCGTCGTCATCGCCTCCCGTTTCTCGCTCGCGACGGGGGTCGTCGGGCGAATCCGGAGACTCGGTCGGCTCCCGTTCGTGTTGTTCGATCTCGGCCCAGATGCTGTCCGGGACCGCCGCGGCGGGATCGGCCTCGTCCGACGCGTCGTCGACGCCTTCGTCGGACGGATCGGCGCCGTCACCACCGTCGACCGTCGCGCCATCCGTGGCAGACGTATCGTCATCGGACGAAGCGACAACCGAATCGGCCACCTTGATAGCGTCGCGGGCGGAGGGAGATTCCTCGTCCGACCCGGTCTCGGCCGACGGTGCGTCGGGTTGGTCATCGACCCGTTCGTTGTCGGTATCTTGTTCGTCGTTCGTCGACGTCTCTCCGTCCGGTTCGACGTCGGCGTCTGTTTCACCCGCCTCAGATCGTTCCTCGGCGAGTTCGTCTTCCTCCTCGTCGGGAGGAGTATCGACGTTCGTGTCGTTACTCATGAGGGGTTGGTTGCTACGTGAATCGAAGGGATTCGGACTGATATACTTTCTCCCTCGCGTTCGGCCGTACGGTGGCGATATAGAGCCTGAAACAGCTGATTTCGAATTCGAGCGAAAACGGTAGAATCTCGCCAGCCTTATGCGGGGACCGCCCGTCGGTTCATCCATGAGGCGAGGCATCTACATCGGACGCTTCCAGCCGTTTCACGACGGTCACTACAGCGTCGTCGAGCGGATCGCCGCCGACGTCGACGAACTCGTGCTCGGCATCGGCAGCGCCGACGCCTCGCACACGACGCGAAATCCGTTCACTGCGGGCGAACGCATCATGATGATCACCAAATCGCTCGCCGATATCGACCTCGTTACCTACGCCGTTCCGATCGAAGACCTCGAACGAAACTCCGTCTGGGTGAGCCACGTCGAGAGCATGAGCCCCGACTTCGACGTCGCCTTCTCGAACAATCCGCTCGTCATCCAGCTCTTCAGAGAAGCCCACGTCGAGGTCCGTCAATCCCCGATGTACAACCGCGAACTCCTCGAGGGAAGCGAGGTCCGCGCGCGGATGATCGAAGACCGCGACTGGGAATCGCTCGTCCCGGCCGCCGTCGCCGACGTCGTCGAAGAGATCGGCGGGATCGAACGCATCCAGATGGTCAGCGACACCGACGCCAACGGCGATGCGTAACTGAATCGGCCGACCGTCGAATCGCTCAGGGGTCCCCGAACTCGTCGATCGCTTCTACCACCTGGAGTGGTCCGGACGCCCGGAGGTGCGGCGGGTCGGATTCGATCTCCGCACGCGTGAAAAAGCGTGCGTCCGCAGCGTCGGAGCCGGCCACGACCTCGCCGTCGGTGGCCGAACGCGAAACCGCGTAGTTAATCGACACGAGCGAGTGGCCGTCGTCGAACGAGAGCGATCCCGTTCCCAACAGCGAGAGATCGTCCGGATTCGCGCACAATCCCGTCTCCTCGCGAAGCTCCCGCGCGGCGCCATCGGAGAGCGACTCGTTCGAATCGACGTATCCACCCGGAAGCACCCACGTCCCGCGGTCGACGCCGCGCGCCCGCTGGATGAGTAGGACCGAATCGGCGTCGACGACGGCCACGCGCGAAAGCGCCAGCGGGTTCTTGTAGATCGTTCGCTCGCATTCGCCACAAAACGGACGAGGCTCGCCCTCGACGTCGCGCACGCGTAACTCGACCCCGCAGTGCGGACAGTACCGGGGCGTCGATCCGCCGATCGTCCATACCATCGAGCGGTGATTTTCACGTCCTCACCCGAAATGCTATCGATACCGAACAGCAGCGCCGATCGCTCATCGGCGGACCCCGACGGGACAGCGCCGGGGCTCACGAGTTTGGTTCGAGAGTAAGTTGGTGCGTGGGTGCAGTCCCAAGGGACTCCACCTGCATCGTGTTCGGCGACATCGTCGCCTTGCCAACCGTCGCCATCGGCGACGCATACGATGCGTGGGACCGGATTTGAACCGGCGGACCCCTACGGGACAGCGCCCTCAACGCTGCGCCGTTGGCCTAGCTTGGCTACCCACGCTCGCGTGCTCTGACTGCAACAGAAGGTACCCGTGGGTCGATATAAAAGCGTGTTCTTTTCGACCGCGGCGGGGCGGCCAGAGGCGGTCCATTCAAATGCTGGAGATGCGAACTAGTCCTATGGCTAAATACTCGACCGGGTCCTCCCTTGGCGGCGGAGGGACCAGCTGCGAACTCTGCGGCGCCGAAAGCGACTCGCTCACCCAGGAGACCGTCGCCGGTGCGGAGCTCTCGGTCTGTCCCAGCTGTGCGACCCACGGCGACGGGAAGCAGTCGTCGAGCGGGGGCGCGAGTCACGACCAGGACGAGCAGCGCCGGAAGAAAAAGGCCGCCCAGAACGTGGCGAAAGCCAATCCCGTCTGGGACGGCGACTCCGAACACTGGGAGCGCGAGGGGACGAACTACGACGACGATCCGCTGCCCTACCTCGTCTCAGAGTACGGATCGGTGCTCGAGAGCGCCCGCCAGGACGCCGGTCTCACCAGAGCGGAACTCGCTGACGACCTCGACGTCCCGGAAGCCGACCTGCTGGCGATCGAACAGGATCGGGCGACCCAGGCCGGAATCGGCGGCGGGCTGATCGACGCCCTAGAAGCGCGTCTGGACGTCGAACTCGCCGAGTGAGCGGGCGGCGATCGTATCGGAAACGCGATCGGTCTCGGCGAGCAGATTTTTAGTCCCTCCGAACCGACGAGTAGGCGATGAGCCCCCAACGCGCAGCCGAGGAACCGTACGGTACGCGGTTCGAGTCGGCGGTCGCAGCCGTCGACGGACGGCGCGTCTGGCTGGAGTCGACGCACTTTTTCGCAGAGAGCGGCGGCCAACCCGCAGACCACGGAACGATCGGCGACGTCCAGGTCGAAAACGTTCGGTACGAAGACGGCGACCACGTCCACCTGCTGGAGGACGAACCCCGGTTTCGCGCCGGACGGCGCGTGCTGTGTTCGATCGACTGGGAGACCCGAATGTACTGCATGCGATCACACACCGCGAGTCACGTCCTCTTCGGCGCGGCTCGGCGGGTGTTCGACGACGTGACGTACGCCGGCATGGAGATCGGCTCCGAGCGGGTCCGCCTCGACATCGAGACCGAGGATGGCGTCACCGACGACGCGCTCGTCTCGCTCGACGAGCTGGTAAACCGCGCCGTCTGGGAGTCTCGACCCGTCTCCTGGGATTCGATGCCGATCGCCGAAGCCCGAGAGGCGGACGAGATCGTCCTGAACGACGCGATCGACGACACCGCGTTCGAGAAGGGACGCGTCCGCGTCGTCACGATCGGCGACGCGGATCGCGGCGGCGCGAACACCATCAACGCCTCGAGCGAGGCGTGGGACGTCGCCGCCTGCAGCGGAACGCACGTCAGAAACACGAGAGAGATCGGGCCCGTCACCGTCCTCGGGGCGTCGGAACCGCGACCGGACCGCGTCGGTATCGAACTCGCGGTCGGCCCGCGAGCCATCGAACGTCGGGAAACAGAAAAGCGGGTGACGTTCGCCGCCAGTCGACAGCTCGGCGTTCCGCTCGGCGAGGCGACGGGCGAACTCTCTCGTCTCGAAGCCGAACGCGAGGAACTTGCAGACTCCGTCGGAACGTTGCAACGTGAACTCGTCAAGACTAGGATCGAAGGAGCCGAGCCGTTCTGCCGGAACGGCCGGACCTGGGTGGCGACGACCGCCGGCGTCGTCGACGCCGACGAGGCCGGTGACGTCGCGAGCGAAGTCGCCGGCGACGTGGCCGACGTCGTCGTTATCGCTGGCGAATCGGAGTCGCCGTTCGCGGTCGTCGCCGCGGGTGACGAGGCGAACGCCGTCGAAATCTTGCGAGAACTCACCGACGAGTTCGGCGGCGGTGGCGGCGGCTCGCCCGAACTCGCCTGGGGCGGTGACTTCGACGTCGAACCGGACGACGTCGTCACCGGCCTAGAGTGAACGCGAGTCGGTTCGACCGGATCGAAGGCCCACCGGACGTGGGGCTACTCCGCGTCCGTTTCGTTCTCTTCGCGTCGCGGCGCGCTCTGGCTCCCGACCGCCTCGTCGTCGGCGTCGGCTTCCGCCGGATCGCGGTCGATTCGTTCGAGTTCGTCTTCGACTTCGGCCCGCCGTTCCGCCTCCATCTCGTTGGCCCTGTCGGAGTTATCTTCGGCCATACTGAGGGGGCGGCCCCCGGACGGTTGGAGAAACGGCCGTCACGTGCAACGTCCGGGCGTGAATGTCGGTGCCACCTTCGAGAACGCCCGCTCTCGAGGAACACCAGACCGATCTGAATCGGGTCGGTTGGCCAGCCGTTCACTCGTCACCGACGGAAAGACAGATAAAAGGGCACCCACGTTGTTTACTCACCTATGAACGTACCCTACGATCTCACGTCGTACGTCCGCGTCCTGAAGATGGCGACGACGCCGACGAAAGAGGAGTTCTGGCAGGTCTCGAAGATCGCCGGAGCCGGCATCCTCCTCGTCGGCTTCCTCGGCTTCATCATCGGGGTCACGATGGGTCTGTTGACCGGTGGCCTCTGATGGGAATCTTCGCCGTCAAAACCACGGCCAGCCAGGAGCAAACCGTCGCCGACATGATCATCAACCGGGAGGAACCGGAAATCCACGCGGCGCTCGCGCCCGACTCGCTCACCTCCTACGTGATGGTCGAAGCTGACGACGACAACATCCTCGAACTCGTGTTAGAGGATATTCCACACGCCAGAAGCATCGTCCCCGGAAACTCGGATATCTCCGAAGTCGAACACTTCCTCTCGCCGAAACCAGATGTCGAAGGGATCGCCGAAGGGGACATCGTCGAACTCATCGCCGGCCCGTTCAAAGGCGAGAAGGCCCAGGTTCAGCGGATCGACGAAGGCAAAGACCAGGTAACGGTCGAACTCTACGAAGCGACCGTCCCGATCCCGGTCACGGTGCGCGGAGACCAGATCCGGGTGCTCGACAGTGACGAACGATAGTTCGTCGCGCTGAGATCGCGATCATCGATCGAGCAGCCTGGCGAGTTCGTCCTGATCGACGACTGCCGTGACGTCCTCAACGATCGACTCCCGTCGTCTGACGGCGTTCGAGTCGGCGCCGTACGCGCGGACGTACTCGGCGCGACTGTGTTCGGAGAACGCGTGGTAGATCGCCAGGTAGCCGTCGGGTACGACGGTTCCACAGACCTTACACTCGCGTCGTTCGTGCTCGGTCGCCTGGTGGGCGATCGCGGCTTCGACCTCGTCGAAGCACGCCCCGCACTCACCGATCCCGCACTCCCAGACCATTCGACCATCGATTCACAGGCCCACCTAATGGACCTTTCGCCCGCGCGAGGTGATTGCATCGCTTCGAGACGACCCCTTGTCAAATCCAGGCCGACCGGTCACGCTTCCAATCTGACTCGATAGAAACGGAAACGCCTACCAAGGGGGACTGGGTACTGAGAGCCGTGTCCGACGAGTATCGCGTCGATCTTCACGTGAAGGTGCTAGACGAGCGGGTCGTCTCGCGAGCCAAGCGCGTCGGACTCGATGCACTCGTCTACGCGCCCCACTTTACTCCCTTGCCCGAAATCGAAGCGACGGCCGAACGCTACGCCGACGACGAACTCGCCATCATTCCGGGCCGGGAGATTTTCACCGGTTCGTGGGGCGATCGCCAGCACGTTCTGGCGCTCGATCTAGACGAGCCGATCCCCGATTACATCTCGCTGGCGGGCGCGATGGACGAGTGTACGCGTCAGGATGCCATCGTTCTCGTACCCCATCCGACGTTCGCGACGGTCAGCCTGGGCGAAGCGGAAATACGGGCCTATCGGGACGTAATCGACGCGATCGAAGTGTTCAATCCAAAGCATCTTCCGATACACAACCGGCGAGCCCAGCGGCTGGCCACAGAGATACCGATGCCGTCGTTCACTTCTTCGTACGCCCACCTCCGGCGAACGATCGGTGCGGCGGCGACCGTCTTCGACGGCGTGGCGTCGACGGCGGACCTCTTCGAGGCGCTTCGGTCTGGTGCACCGAGGACCGTAGATCACAACTCCGGACGCGCGATGGTCGGAACGACTGCGATCGAACTCGCCCACCTCGGCTGGGAGAACACGTGGGAGAAGTTCGAGCGAGTCGTTCTCTCCGGGACGGAACCCACTCACCCGACGAATTCGCGATACGAGCGTCGGTTCGACGACGTTAGCGTCTACTGACCGGAGTAACCTGATCGTACATCGATCGGTCGGCTGTACGACGCCGATACGTACGCCGACGGCTCGACTGATATTCGCCAGACGGCGGTCAGAAGCGTGGGCCTATCGACGCGTTAGCGGCGGCTCGATTCGATCGACGCTCGACCCACGACCACTCGCCGCCATAGTAGGATCTCAGTGACGCGAGAACGGCGAGATACAGGTGCTGATTAGTAAACTCCCATGACGGTCTCGCCACTCGTATGGATCGACGCTCGGTCATCCTCGGAAGTGGTACTGCCCTCACGATCGCCATCGCCGGCTGCATGGGAGGTGACGACGACGGGGACGACGATCCCGAAGACGTGCAGACGGGCGGCGGTAACGGCGACGACGACAACGGACACGACGATAACGGCGACAACGGCGACAACGGAGACGACCTCCCGGGAATCGACCGCGACGACCTGGACGCGCTCGCAGAGTACATCTCGATCCGGTCGATCAAGATCGACGGGAAGACGCTCGTCATCAGCGCGGACGTCCACAGAGACCACAAGAAAGAGGCGATGGTCGAGATGGGCCACGGATTGAAAACGGGCATCAAAGACCTGGAGGCCCTGCGCGCGCGAATCGACTGGATCGAGGTCCGCCTCTACGACGGCGGCGACCGGGTCGCCGACGGGAGAGTCAACGTCGACTGGCTCGAAGAACTCGTCGAAGGCCGAATCGACCCCGAGGTACTCGCAGACCTCCTCGAGGAGCACTTCGACTATCACGACGACAAAGATCACAAGGACGACAAGGACAAGAAAGACGAGAAAGACGACAAAGATCACAAGGACGATAAAGACAATAACGACGACAATCACAACGGCTAAACCGTCGACCGGGCGTTCGCCCGAATCGAAGCTCGCGCGCTGGCCCGCTCGTTGACACGTATTTTTACCAGACGGACCAGCAGATAGCGTGAGTAGTCACCTATCCAGTATGGGCCGGTTCGTCCGAACGAACGGGTTCGATCAGTGGAGGAACGATTCTACGTCCGCTATCGGCCAGGCGTTTAGCACGTCCGCGGGTTCGGCCCACCCACGTCGAGCGGTGTGGACGCCCCAGCGAACGTACTCGAGCGTCGCCGTCCGGTGAGCGTCGGTGTTGATCGCGATGGTCGCACCCTCGTCGATCGCCGCCTGGACGGCGCTTCCCCAGAGATCGAGCCGTCTCGGGTTTGCGTTCACCTCGAGGGCCGTCCCGTGTTCGGCCGCCGCCTCGCCGAGTGCACCCGCGTCGAGGGCGAGCCCCTCGCGCTCGTTCAACAATCGACCGCTTGGGTGGCCGAGCACGTCGACCGCCGGGTTTTCGATCGCCCGAATCAACCGCTCGCCCGCCGTCTCCGGATCCTGATCGAGCGCGCTGTGGGGCGAGGCGACGATCAGATCGAGGGCGTCGATCACCGCGTCGTCGAGACCGATCTCCCCTTCTGCATCGACGTTGGCCTCGATACCGGCGAAGACCCGAACGTCGGACGACTCGTCGACCGCACGAATTTCTTCGATCTGGGCCAGGATTTCGTCGTCTGAAAGTCCCATCCCGCCCACGACGCCCGGCCCCTCCGCGTGATCGGCGATCGCGTAGTAGTCGTAGCCGCGCTCTTCGGCCGCGGTCACCATCTGCTCGATCGTGTTAGTGCCGTCGGACCACTCGGTGTGCGTGTGGAGGTCTCCCCTGATATCGGCGTGGCTCACGAGTTCGGGGAGTTCGCCCGCCTCAGCGGCGGCGATCTCGCCGCGATCTTCTCGCAGTTCCGGCGGAATCCACGGTAGGTCGAGCGCCGCGTACATCTCCGCTTCGGTCTCGCCGGCGACGCGCTCGCCCGCCCGCGGTCCGCCGCCGACGTGGGTCGGATCGTCGTCTTCGGACACCGCGAGATCCGAGACGTCGAACGCCCCGTACTCGTTTAGCTTCAGTCCGCGCTCGATCGCGTAGTTGCGCAACCTGACGTTGTGGTCGCGGCTGCCGGTGAAGTACTGCAGGGCGGATCCGAACTCGTCGGGATCGACGACGCGCAGGTCGACGCGCACCTCGCCGACGCGCACGCTGGCCTTCGCGGGGCCGGATTCGATCTCGTCGTCGACCGACTCCCACGCGAGGAAGGCCTCGACGACCGCCTCGGGATCGGCAGTCGCGGCGAGCACGTCGACGTCGCCGATCGTCTCGCGCCAGCGACGGATCGAGCCGGCGACCTCACACTGGGAGACGGCCTCGACCGCTTCGAGGAAGGTGAGAACGTCGTCCGCGAGCGGTCGGGCCTCACCGAGGAGGTGGCGCTGGCCGACGGTACGAGCGAACTCGACGTTGTCGAGGATGTTCTGCTCGGTCTTCGGGCCGAATCCCTTCACCTCGCGGATCTCACCAGCCTCGGCCGCCGCTTCGAGGTCGTCTAGCGTCTCGATGCCGAGTTCGCGATAGAGCGATCCGACGGTCTTCGGGCCGACGCCTTCGACGCGGGTGAGGTCGGCGATGTCGACTGGCAGTTCCTCGCGAAGCTCCTCCAGCTCTTCGATCTCGCCGGTCTCGACGTACTCGATTATTTTCGAGGCGATGGCGTCGCCGACGCCTTCGATCTCGTCGATCTCGTCTTCGTTGCCCGTCCGGACGGCTTCGGCGAGGGGGACGGGATGGGCCAGGATGTTCTCGGCGGCGCGGCGGTAGGCGCGCGGCTTGTACTCGACGTCGTCCGCTTCGAGCAGGTCGGCGAACTCCTCGAAGCGCGCAGCCAGTTCGGCGTTCGTCGTCATCGGTACCACCGCCGGGCGGGCGAATCGAACGCGTGAGTCATCGGTACTCGATTCTCTCGCGGGCAGCTACTTAGAACATCGTCCGCGTGAGTCAGCGCCCGCTCGTACGATCTCCGAATTACCGAATCTCGGTCTCAGCGACCGCGCCTCGACGACGCGTCGTCCGTCCGGCCGAGCGCCTTCTTCAGGAACGACATCCAGCGCTTTTTATCGGCGACGTCCTGGGCCTGTTGCGCTCGTTCGAGGTCGGTCGGACCCAGACTCTCCAGGGCGTTCAGCGCCCGGTCGATGCCGATGATCGCCTGGGCGAGGTCCTCGCCCTCGGCGAAGTCAACTTCGCCGTCCTCGATCAGGTCCACGCGTTCGCGGCGCTCGCGCCTGAGGTTTCGTTTCGCCTGTTCGACCCGCTCGCGCTCGCCCGGCGGGACGGTCTCTCTGCGCTTGATCTCGAAGACGAACTCCCGGAGGTCGATCTCCTCGCCCTGGACCTCGATGCGCTCCGGGATGTCCGCCCCGACCGTCGCCCCGTCGCGGTCGATGCGTTCGAGCAGCTGGGCGCGCTCGTATGGTTGCACGCCAGAGCGTCCGGGTTCCGCAAGCAAAAAGTACCCGGCGGCGGCCGACGCGCCGGGCGACGTCCCCTCTCGCCGGAAATCGACGAAAACCCCAAACCCCATAGCAATCCGTCGCATACCCCAGCGCAATGGCGAAGTGTGACGTGTGTGGGGCGGCGGTAAGCATGCCGTACAACTGCAGACACTGCGGTGGGACCCACTGCTCGCAACACCGCTTGCCGGAGAATCACAGCTGCTCCGGGTTGCACCAGTGGAACGACCCGAAAGGCGTCTTCGACAGCGGGTTCGACTCGTCGGCTGACAACGCGGAGACGTCGAGTACGGACCGAATTCTCGCGAAGCTGCCGATCGACACGGGCCCGGGCGGACCGCTCGCCTACTTCCGTGGTAACGTTACCTACACCATCTTGCTCTTCATGTGGGTTACGTTCCTCTTACAGCAGGTCGCCTCGCTCGGACTGGCGCCGAGAGGGTCGCTGGAAATGTACCCCAGCGCCTACGAGACCTATCGATCGATCTTCGTGCTCACCCCACAGAATCCAGAGTACGCCTGGACGTGGGTGACGTCCATCTTCGCGCACGGAGGACTCATTCACATCGCGTTCAACAGCATTGTGATATTCTTCTTCGGGCCGCTACTGGCCAGATATCTTCGGGATCGGCAGTTCTGGGCGCTCTTTCTCGGGGCCGGGATACTGGCCGGCCTCGCACAGATAATGATCCAGATCAGCGAAGGTGGCTACGGCCTTCTGGGCGGTGGCGTCGTCGGAGCCTCCGGTGGCGCGCTCGCGATTCTGGGCGTCATTACGGTACTCCACCCGCAACTGCGCGTCTACTTCATGTTCTTCATCCCGATGCCGCTGTGGATCCTGACCGTCGGTTTCGCGGCCATCAGTCTGTTGCTGGTCGGCGGCGGGGGTGCCGGTGCCGGCGGAATCGCCCACGCAGCCCACCTCGTCGGGCTGGTCGTCGGGTTCGCCGTCGGCGAGTACATCAAGCGAACCCAGAACGTCCGCGGGCCGAACCAGTTCCAGCTCGGTCCCGGTGGACCGGGCGGCCCCGGTGGCGGTCGCGGCCCGTTCTAACTCCGTCGAAGTGGTACTCCACCGACCATGACGCCCGATCCCCGTCCGGACCTCGCACCCGACTCGTCCCTCTCGCGCGAGGAGATGGAAGCGCTTCAGCGCGAGATCGCCCGGAGCGCCGTCTTCGCGGACGATTTCGGATTCGATCCGACGACGCTCGACGCCCCGCGGGATCCGGTGGACCCGACCAGCGTCGAATCGGCGCAGACGACGTTCGCGGACGACGAGACGCCGCTGGTCGCCGGCGTCGACCAGTCGTTCCTGATAGAGCAGGACCGCGCCGTGAGCGCCATCGTCGTCGTGCAGCCGACAGGATCGTCGTGGTCCGTCGTCGAACGCGTTCACGCCGTCACGCCGCTCGAGATACCGTACATTCCCGGCCTGCTCTCGTTTCGCGAGGGTGGGCCGATCCTGGCGGCCGTCGAGCAGCTGACGGTAGAGCCCGACGTCTACCTGTTCGACGGCAGCGGTCGCATCCACTTCCGGCAGGCGGGGATCGCGACCCACATCGGGGTCGTCCTCGACCGGCCGAGCGTCGGCGTCGCCAAGAGCCTCCTCTGTGGCGAGCCGGTCGCCCCGACCGAGGGACTCGCGGCCGGCGAGCGCGTGGCAATCGAAGCGAACGAGCGCGTCGACGCCCCCGACGGAACCACGATCGGCTACGCGGTCCAGACCAAACAGTACGACTCGTCGAACAGACACGTCAATCCGCTCTACGTCAGTCCCGGCCACCGGGTGTGCGCGGAGACGGCGGCCGATCTCGTGCTCGGTCTGTCGGCCGGCTACAAGCTTCCCAAGCCGACCCGTCTCGCAGACGCCCACGCGGACGAGGTGAAAGGGGAGTACGTGTGACCCGCCACGGGTAGGTGAGTCGATCGAGACGGGCACGCATCACCGTGTGAGATCGACGTACCGCGCGATCCGAGAGTAGAAGGATCGATCGAGTACGAGTCGTTCGCCCCCACGCTGCTCTCGAGGAATCAGGTCACGTCGACGAGAAGGTCTCACCCTTCTCCGCGGAACGGGGCCAATTCAATTACCAATATATTGGGTAAAGGCCCAACCTATATGTTGTTAGTGATCGAAAATATGTGCATGGACGAGTGGACCGAGGTGACGACTGCCCGAGAGCGGGTGGAGACGATCGCTACCACGCTGTCACAGCCGCGAACGGCGAACTGGGTCGCCGAACAGGCTGAGGTGAAGTGGGATACGGCGAAGAAGTATCTCGACGAACTCGTCGACGGCGGTGAGCTCCTCGTAACCGATTCAGGCGCGTACGTTCCCGACCCGACGCGGGCGTACTTCGATCAGCTTCGGGAACTCATCCTGACGAACGATCGGGAATCGCTCCGCGGCGAACTCGAAGCGATCGCTGAACGAATCGAGGGGTGGAAAGAAGAGTACAGTGTCGAATCCCGATCCCAACTGGAACAGACGCTCGCCGAAGACCTCGGTCCAGCGGAGATTCGGGACCGACGACGCGTCCTCCGACGGTGGGAGACGAGCGTCCGGACCAGAGACCGTATCACCGGTGCCCTCGCGATTTACGACGACGTCGCCGCCCTCGCGAACGACGTTCCCGGTTCGAAGACGATCGGAACGACGGGGTGAGACCAGTGGTGGCAATTTTCGGGGTCTGGACGCCCGTCGAACGGAAACTGTTAGAGCGCGTTCACGACCGACTGGCCGGAACGGGAGGCTGTACATCCGTACGGTACGCTCCATCCCGCATCGACGCGAACGAAGTGTTGGCCGACGTCGATCCCGTCGTCTTTCTCGGGCGGGACTACGGCGCGGACGCTAGAATCCGAGTCGAGTTCGATCTGTCCGGGGACAGCCCTCACTACTGGATTCAGTGGTGGGAACCCGAACGCGAACGGGGGTTCGGCTGGCACTGCGACGAGACCGAACCCGAGTACGGACCGGTTCACTTCCAGGTGGAGTATCCCGACAGGCCGACCGAACGCGAGAAGGCGGCGTACATCGAAGATGAACACCCATACCGGACGTTCGAGCGCCACTTCGCTTCGATCGAATCCACTATCGACGAGCTGTCGTGGTAGCGACGAGAAAACCGACGGGACTTACATATCGTCGCGTGAACCAGTAGGGTATGACAGGCGATGCGGCCGCCGCGGACCACGGCACAGAGGCCGACTCTGGCGCCGACGGGGACGCAGAAACCGACGGAGGAACCGCACACATGGCACGTCAGGACCGTGACGGAGCGCACGGTACGCCGGACGAGAACCTCACGCGAAAGAAGAGCGTCCTGATCACCGGCTGCTCGTCCGGGATCGGTCGGGCGACGGCGCTCGCGTTCCTCGACGAAGACTGGCGGGTGTTCGCCACCGCGCGCAACCTAGAGGACGTGACCGACCTGGCCGAAGCGGGCTGTGAAACGCTCGCGCTCGACGTCACGGACCCGGGGCAGGTCGCAAGCGCCGTCGAGTACGTCGTAGACGAGTCGGGAGCGATCGACTGCGTCGTCAACAACGCCGGTTACGCCCAGCTGGGGCCGCTCGAAGACGTCTCGACGGCCGAACTGGAGCGCCAGTTCGACACCAACGTCTTCGGCCCACAGCGGCTCACCCGGGCCGCCCTGCCCCACATGCGCGCGCAGGGAACGGGACGGATCATTAACGTCTCGAGCATCATCGGTCGCGTCTCCATCGCGGGGATGGGCGCCTACGCCGGATCGAAGCACGCGCTGGAGGCGATGAGCGACGCGCTCCGAACGGAGGTCGAGCCGTTCGACGTCGACGTCGTGGTCGTCGAACCCGGCGCGGTCGAGACGACGTTCCCCGACCGCGTCGACGAGGAACTCCCCGACGAGCGGACCCCCGATTACGACGACCTCTACGCGATCATCGAGGACACGAAGCTCGTCGGCGGCAGCGGACCGCTGGCGCTCGACCCGTCTGAGGTCGCGGCGGCGATCGTTCACGCCGCGACCTGCGCCGATCCGCCGGCGCGCTATCCCGTCGGACCCGTCGCCCAGTACGGCTCCTACGCCAGATTCCTTCCGGATCAGGTTCGCGACGCGCTGTTCGGCGTCGTTCGAAAATTCGTCTGAGCCGACGATCGACGGAGACGACACGGCATGTTCGACGATCGAGATCGACACGCGAGGACGCCCGCCCGCGAGGTCGCCCTCTCGTGTCTCCAAGCGGGGATCGAAGCCGCCCAACCCGCGGCCCTCGTCGCGGAGACGGTCGACGTCGACGGTGACGTGCTCCGGATCGCCGACCGTTCGTACAACCTCGGCGCGTTCGACCGCGTAATCCTCCTCGGCGGCGGAAAGGCGGCGGACGGATTGGCTCGAGCGTTGCTGGCCGAACTCGACACGACGAGCGACGATGGAATCGTCGTGACTACCGAGCCAGCCCGTTCGCCCGAGGGAAGTGGGACACATTCCGATCGAACGAACGTCGCTCCCTCCGACGTCGATGTCCGATACGGCGACCACCCCGTTCCGACCGAGCGGAACGTCGAGGCGACCGAGCGCCTGCTTCGGCTGGCCGATTCGGCCGGATCGGGGACGCTGGTGCTCTTCGTCGTTACCGGCGGGGCGAGCGCGCTTCTCGCCGCGCCGGCGCCCGGCCTCTCGCTAGCCGACGTTCGCCGGACGACGAGCGTGCTGCTCGAATCGGGCGCGACGATCGACGAACTCAACGCGGTCAGAAAGCACTGTTCGGCGATCAAGGGCGGCCGACTCACCGGGCGAGCGTCGCCGGCGACCGTCCTCACGCTCGCGATCAGCGACGTCGTCGGCGACGACCCGTCAGTCGTCGGGAGCGGGCCGACCGTCCCCGACCCCACGACGTACGACGACTCGCTCGACGTGATCGACCGGTACGGGGAAACCGAGGCGATCCCGGAACCCGTCGTCGATCACCTGCGCGACGGCGTCGCCGGACGGATTGACGAGACGCCCGCGGCGGACGAGCTGACGAATGAGGGCGGCGGTTGGCACACGCTGGGTTCCGGTCGGACCGCGATCGAGGCGGCCCGCGCGGTCGCGCGCGAGGACGGATTCGATTCACTCGTCCTCTCGAGTCAAATCGAAGGCGAGGCGTGCGACGTCGGTCGCGTTCACGCCGCCATCGGCCTGGAGTGTCTCGAACGCGGCGACCCCGTCGAACCACCCGCGGTAATCCTCTCCGGCGGCGAGGTGACGGTCACCGTGACCGGCACGGGGACGGGCGGACCCAATCAAGAGTTGGCGCTCGCCGCCGCGGTCGAGCTGGCCGAAGCAACCGGGGAGCGTGCGTCCGACGAGATGGCGACGGGCGGAGAGGTCGTCCTCGCGAGCGTCGACACCGACGGCGTCGACGGGCCGACAGACGCGGCGGGTGCGATCGTCGATACGGCGACCGTAGCCGGTGATCGCGGCGGTGCCCGCGACGCCCTCGCGGCAACCGACGCGGGGACGTATCTCCATCGGCGCGGTGGGCTGCTCCGGACCGGCGAGACGGGCACGAACGTGAACGACATCCGCGCGGTCGTGGTGACCGAGCGCTCCGGCCGGTCAGCGTGAGTCGTCCGATCGATCCCAGCCGTGGCCAGATCGATCCTCGTCCCACGTCGATTCGCCGAGCCGCTCGTCGTCCGCCGCGGACGCAGGGCCGTCGTCTGCGGGATCGTCGGCGTGATACATCTCATCGTCGTCGCGATTTTCCAGGTAGACTCGCGCGTAGGCCAGTTCGACGAGCGGCTGGAGGATCGCCGTCGCGACCGCCGAGGCGAGGACGACGACGGCGAAGAACGTCGCCTCGTCGCCGAACGGGACGGCGACGGCGACCGCGAACAGGGCCGCCGCCGAGTAGGCGAGAAGCGCCAGCACGGAGATGCCGAGGAGTTTGAGCAAGTTTCCGTGCGCGACGTCCCAGCTCGTCGAGAGGCTCTCGAACGCGTTCTGGTCGTCGATGACGCAGGCGGGAAACGCGAGCGAGAGGCGCAACAACAGGTAGATTCCCGGAACGATGAACGCCAGCAGACCGACGAAGACGAGGACGACGTAGACGAGTACAATCCCGATCAGCGACACCAGCCGACCGAGAACGCGACTCGACGCCTCGCCGAGATCGGGAGTCGTTCCGCCCAGTTCGTCGCGGGCGAACAGGTGGGCGATTCCGCCGAAGTACAGCGTGAGTACCACGGCCAGCAGCGACAACAGCGGTTCGGCTTCGCCGGCCGCGTCGATCACGCCGAGGATGAAAAAGAGGACGACCAGTACGGGATTACGTTTGACCCACCCGAACGCCTCTCCGAACGTCTCGAGTGCGGTCTTTCGGGGAATCGATCCGACCATAGCTGACGGTGTACCCCGCACGACGGGCGTACGTAGTTACGGACACATTTCCGACATCCGTCGACCGCCAACCGCCGCTACCGCAGACACGCGGCGACGACGCCGAGCATCTCCTCGCCGCGAACCTCGTCGGCGAAGAGCGGGACGCGCTTTACGTCCGTTCCTCGGAAGAGGTCCTGGGCCGCGCCGAGGGCGTTCTGCTGGACGTCCCATCGGCGCTGGCAGAAGGCACAGTCGTCGAGATTCGGGCTGAGAAACGCACCGTCTACTGCGTCGGTGACGGCCGCGAGCGGCTCCATCACGCGGTTGACGACCAGCGTTCCGACTGGAATCCCCGACGACTGCAGTTGCTCGCGCAATCGCTCGGACTCCATCACGCTCATTTCCTCGGGGACCATCACGATGCGAAAGTCCGTCCGGTCGGGATCTCGCAAGGCCGCCCTGAGTCGCTCGATGCGATCGCTCAACTCACGCAGGTCGTCGACGTCGAAGGCGTCTTCGGCCTCGGTCCCCGCCCCGAACAGTCCCTTGAGTCCCTCGAACATGCTCCCGATTCGTTGACGGATGGTCAGCATACGTCCGACCATCGAGTCGAGCAGTTCGGGCAGTTCGAGCAGCCGGAGCGTGTGGCCCGTTGGTGCGGTGTCCACCACGACGCGGTCGAACCGATCGTCGTCCAGATACTCGAGTAAGAGCTGGACGGCCGCCGCCTCGTCCGCGCCGGGCATCGTCCCGCCGAGCAGGCCCTCCATCGGATTTTCGCCGCCCATCGCCGTCGCGATGCCACCGAGTCCGTCCTCGCCGAACGGCCCCTCACCACCCTCGGCAAACGGGTTCGACTCACCGCCGGCGAACGGGCCCTCCTCGCCGCCAGCGAACGGGCCCTCCTCGCCGCCAGCGAACGGGCCGGTACCGTCGCTGCCGGTCGCGTCGGTTCCCGACTCGAACCCACCGCCAGCGGTAAACGGCGTCTCGCCGGCTTCCATTGCGGCCTCCGGGTCGATCTCGACGCCATAAAGTGGAACGTCCTCGCGCAACCGTTCCGGGCTGGACGGGACATCCGTCTCCAGGGCATCCGAGAGCGAGTGAGCCGGGTCGGTGGAGACGACGAGCGTGCTGCGGCCGTCGCGGGCGCTGTCGAGCGCCGTCGCGGCCGCCATCGTCGTCTTACCGACGCCGCCCTTTCCGCCGTAGAGAACGTACGACGGGCCGTCAACCGGCTCGTCAGGGCCGGAGACGTCGACGTCGATCCGGCTGGCGTCGTCCGACGTCTCGACGTCGATTCCGTCGTCGACCGACTCGGTCGGCGTCACCTCGATCTCGTAGTCGGCCGCTTCGTCCTCGTCGGCCGGTCCGACGTCGAGTCCGCTCATGCGCGACGGTTGCGCGTCGAGACACGAGTATGCGTCGGTCGACACCGACGAGTCCTACGCGAAGTACGCGGCCAGGCGATCGGCCGCCTCCTCGGCTCGCGGCGTGACGAGCGCGAATCGGAGCCAGGGTTCGCACGTCTCGCCGAACGCGGCGCCCGGCATCCCCGCGACGCCCGCCTCGTCGATCAACCGCTCGACGTTCTCGAGCGTTCCCGGGTAGCCGTCGAACCGAGCGAGGACGTAGAACGCCCCGTCGGGGCGGGTATAGGCCGCGCCGGCCCGATCGAGCGCGTCGGTGAACGAGTCGACGCGCTCGCGAAGCAACTCGCGATTGGCCTCGTAGTAGGACGGTTCGGTCTCTCGTAACGCGCACAACACGGCGTACTGTGCCGGGCGGCTCCCGGCGACGTTGACGAGCATGTGGCGGCTCTTGGCGTCCTCGACGAGGTGGGGCGGGAAGATCCCGTATCCCACGCGAAAGCCGGTGATCGCGAGCGACTTCGAGAACGCGTTTGTGACGATTCGGTGGTCGGAGTCGACCGAGAGGGCGCTCGAAAACGTCCCCGAAAGATCGTAGTGATCGTAGACCTCGTCGGCGACGAGGATCGCATCGTGGGCTTCGGCGATCGCGACGAGTTCGCGCACCGTCGACTCGGGATAGACGGCCCCCGTCGGATTGTTCGGCGTGTTGACGACGATCGCCGCGGTCTCGTCGCTCGCGAGTGCTCGCACGTCCGCCGGGTCTAGCTGACCGTCAGTGCCGGCCGAAACGTACCGCGGCGTTCCGCCGAGCATCGTCGCCTTTCCCGGATAGTACGAGTAGACCGGATCGGTCAGGATCACCTCGGAGCCCGCGTCGCGTTCTAACGCCCTGGCCATCGCGAGGTAGTTCGCTTCGCCCGCCCCGTTGGTCACGACGACCCGCTCGACGTCGACGCCCCGACGGGCCGCTATCTCGGCGCGAAGCTCGCGGATCCCCTCGCTCGGCGGGTACTGGAATCGATCCGCGTCGAAATCGGCGTACTCCCTGAGTCCCTGGCGGAGCGCTTCGGGCGGCTCCCAGTCCGGGTTGCCGCTCACCATGTCGACGACGTCCCGATCGGCCTCGGCCGCGTAGGCCATCACGTGAAAGAAAAGCGGCGTCTCGTACTCCATGCCTGCCACCACGGGCGGCGGGGTCGTGGTTCTTTCGTCGCGGGCAGCGAGACGCGAGGTCAGCCCCACGACAAAAGGTGACACGAGCCGTGGGAAAGAATAACAGTCGTTCCCGTCGTCACCTCGATTCGGGTATGACCGCCGCCGACACGATCGACGACGTCGATCCGATCGACCGACTCCGCACCTACTACGACCGAGTCGACGACGGAGACGTAGACGGCCTGCTCTCGCTGTTCGCCGAGGACGTCCGTTACGACCGTCCGGGCCGAGAACCGATCGAGGGAATCGATGCACTCCGGCGGTTCTACGAGCGGGATCGGCCGCTCGACGACGGTACTCACGACGTTCACCACGTCGTCGTCGACGGACCGTTCGCCGCCGTTCGCGGCGAGTTCACCGGACGACTCGACGGGAAACCGGTTTCGTTCGGCTTCGCCGACCACCACGAGTTCGACGACGATGGACTGATCGCGACTCGATACACCTACACGGACCGCGACGCCGTCTGAGCGCACCGTTCGTGGACCGCCCCGAACCCCAGTCCCGCCGATCGCCGGTTTGACTACCGCGGCCGACGTCACGCCGGATATGAACGACGACATCGATCGCGACCTTCCGATGCGGGTCGCCGACGCCCTCCGCGAGGCGAACGAGACGCTGGCGGTCGCCGAGTCGTGTACCGGCGGACTGCTCGGCGCCGCGCTGACGTCAATCCCCGGCGCGAGCGACTTCTTCGAGGCGGGACTGACGACCTACGCCTACGGGGCGAAGCGTCGCCACCTCGGCGTCACGCGCGAGGCGCTCGACCAACACGGCGCCGTCTCCGAGCCGGTCGCGAGACAGATGGCCCGCGGCGTCCGCGACGTCTGCGACGTCACCTGGGGACTCTCGATCACCGGCGTCGCCGGTCCGACCGGCGGCACCGAGGACAAACCCGTCGGAACTGTCTACATCGGTATCGCCTACGCCGGCCCGTGGGGGAGCGAATCATCGTTCGCGGAGGTGAGACGACACGCCTTCGACGGCGACCGAGCCGCCGTCCGCGCGGCGACGGTCGAGCGGGCGCTCGAAACGATCGTCGAGGCGGCTGAACGGACCGACCGGTAACCCTATCGGAAATCGGGAGTCGACCGAACAGGTGACGACTTTCGGCTGTAGATTCTGCGGCATATGCCGCGAGCACGTCACCAATTCTAACGGTAGGCCCCGATTATAGCCAAGTTTTTGAAATGAGTGTCGTTTCGGTTTCCGAAAAAGGCCAGAGGGAAAGGTATTCGTCGGTCGCGAAGTTCCTCTCGTGTGTATGAACAAACGAGACCACGTCATGAACGCCGTCCTCCTGGGCGTGGGACTCGGCGCGCTGATCGAACCGAGCGGGGGCGAGGAGACCGCGCGGGCGATTCTCACCATCGGCGTCCCCGTCCTGCTCGGCGCGCTCGTCCCCGACATCGACACCGTGATGGGGCGCCACCGAAAGACCCTCCACAACCTCCCGGTCCTCGTCGGCTTTCTCGCCTTCCCCTACGCGTTCGGTAACCTGGCGTACGTCTGGATCGGCGTGTTGACTCACTACGTTCTGGACGTCGCGGGTAACACGCGCGGCATCGCGCTCTTTTACCCACTACTCGGCCGCGAGTACGGCCTCCCCGTCGGCGTGCCGGCCAACAGCCGATCCGCGGACATCGTCACGCTCGTGATCACCGCCGTCCAGCTCGCGGTCGCCGCGGTCGCCATCTACGGCATCGACGAAGGCTGGATCGAGGCGGCACGGCCGGTGCTCGGGATCTAAGTTGGAACGAAGGAGACGCTCACCGGTTGGCTTCCCACGCCTCACAGGGGTCCATGTCGTCCATTCGCTCGCCGTCGTATCGACAGTACGGGACCATTCCGGACGAGCCGCGCTGGTACTCGAAGTGGTGACAGTTTCCACAGTACTGATCGGCGGGTTCGGCGGGCGTCGTGCGGTCGCGCGGTGAATCCATCGGTGAGCTGATCTCCCGGGCGTCCGTTCCGCCGTCGCTCGTCGGCCGCGGACCGCCGCCGAGGCCGCTGGACGGGCCGGTCGCGACGTCTCGAGCGGCCGAAGCGACCGACGATGCGGCGTCCGAGACGCGCGAGGAGGGCGACTCGTCCGGCCGATTCGTCTGCGTCTCGACGTCGCCGTCCGGTGTGGCGCCCATCAGTCCGACGCCGCCCATCCCGCGGTCGCGTTCGACCTCGACGATTTTCGTCTCGCCGCGTCTGGTGACGTTCATCTCCAGGGCGCCGCCGGGGTCGTTTCGCATTTTGAAGTTAACGACGACGGTGAAGAGACACCAGACGGCGCTGAAGAGGCCGACGAGGTAAACGACCGAGACGAAGAACGTCAGGTCCTGGCCGTGGCCGTCCCAGTGGTGCGGGTAGGCGTACGAGAAGAGCGCGACCCCGAGCAGACAGATGCTCGCACTGATCGCGGCCGCCGCTTGCGCCCGTCGTCCGGCTGGCAGCACCGTAAACACGCCGACGAGAACGGCTGGGACGGCGAGTCCGCCGAGAATACCAGCGATCTTGCGCGCGGCGTAGACGTCGCTCGCGACGAACGAGAAGAGGTCCGTCGTGACGACGAGAACCGCAACGATTCCGAGCACCGCGCTAGAGAGGACCAGCGCCGTTCCGGCGTAGAGCCGCTCGGGGCTCGTCACCTCCCGTTCCTTTCGTTCGTATACCTCCGAGAGGCTCGTCATAACCGGGGCTTCGCACTCGCGACCCAAAACACTACGTCAGACGCGCGTCACACGACACCGGCACGCGGCGACCGCGTCGGGCCGCATTCGAGGAAACGAAACCTTGAATCGACGGGCGCGAGAAGCCGTAACCATGAGCGACGACGAGGATTCGGAACACCCGATCGAACTGGGCGAGCACACCCCCGTCGAAGGGGCTCCGCTGGCCCGGGTAGCGTCCCGGCTCCACTGGCCCATACAGGCGAGCGAGGTCGACCGCCTCGAGGGAGAGACCGTCCTCCGAACGCCCGACGGGCCGGTTAGGCTCGAAGACCTGCTCTCTGAAGTCGACGAGACCTACTTCGCAACGCGCCGGGAGTTTACGCGACACGTCCGCGACGTGATGGGAGACGGCCCCGTCCGGACCGCGGAGTAAGCACCCGTGGCAGCCGACACGAAACGCTCAGCGTTCGACGTCGTCGGCGATCGACTCCCGACGCTCACCTGGGTGCAAAAGTCGCTGCTAACGGGGGCGGTGTTGACGATCGCCTGGATGGCGTACGTACCATCTGACGTGGAGCGACGCGTCGTCTTCGATAGCGTCGTGCTGATCGGCGGGCCGCTGGCGCTCGGACTCACACACGGGAGACGGATCGGCTGGCGGGTAAATCGGCTGGCGGTCAGAAACGCGGTCTTGCTCTCGCTGTTCGTTCTCCCGTTTTACCTCATCGGGTCGACGCTGCCGACGATCCGGGAGTTCTACCCGATCTGGCGAACCGGCCCGGCGATAAACGAATTTCTCCCCCACGCCGTCCAGCTGTTCGTACTCGCGCTCGCCGCGGAGACGTACTACCGCGGATTGCTCTGCGTCGGCGTCAAAGACATCGGCTTCAAAGCCGTCTTCATCAGCCCGCTTTTGTACATGTTCCACCACTGGGGGAAACCGCCGATCGAATTCTTGCTCTCCGGTCCGACGGACGTCCTCTTCGGAGCGGTCGACTACAAGTCGAACTCCATCCTCCCGTCGGTGATCGCCCACGGCGTGGGGCTAGTGCTGCTGGACTGGCTCGTCCTCCACGACCCGCTGTTCGATCCCGAACCGGCGCTCGACGTACTCGAGTGGCTCCCCGTCGCGCTGTGAGGCGCCGACGACGAGGGGTTTTATTCTGCCATCGCGTGGGACACGTATGGCCCTGCCATTCGATCCGGCCGACCTCGATCCGGCCGACTACGGCGAGAAACAGGCGATCATGGAGATGGATCACGAGGAGGCGATCGAACACGTCCGCACGGTGTGTACCGACTGCGGGTTCGGGATCCCCGTCGAGTTCTCCCCCTCGGAACTGCTAAACGAGAAGGTGGATGCCGACCGGGATCCCTACTACGTCCTCGGAGCGTGTAACCCCGCGATCGCGAACGAGGCGTTAGACGAGACGATGCGCATCGGCGGGCTCTTTCCGTGCAACGTGATCGTCTGGGAGGAAGCCCCGGGCCGCCAGCGCGTCTACCACGTGTCGATCATGAAAATCGCCCGCCTCCTCGGGATGACACCGGATTCCGACGCCTGGGACGACATCGTCGACCGGACGGGCGAACTCGTCGAGGAAGTGTTCGACCGGCTCGATACGGTCGACGAGTCCGGGACGGTTGCGTAACGGTCGGAACACCTCACCGATCCGTCGTCGACCGACGCGTCCGCGAGGGGTTCGGACGACACGTTCGCGCCGCGCGAACGTGAAAGCTTATATGAACGTGACGACAGCCCGAACTATGGACGTTCGGACCGGATTCTTCGCCGTGCTCGTGGTCGGTCTCGGCGTCGTCGGCTATCTGATGGTCGCGCCGTTTCTCCAGTACGTGCTCGGGGCCGCGCTGCTCGCGTTCGTCCTCTACCCGGTCCACAGACGGCTCGCCCCGCGCGTCGGCCCGCGCGTCTCCGCGATCACGCTGACCGCCGCGGCGTTCGTGGTCGCGATCGTGCCGATGATCGTCTTCTCGCTCATCATCCTCTCGACGGCGCTCGAGTACGTAGACCGCATCGAAGAGGGCGATATCGAGGCGATTCACGAGTCCGCGCGCACCGTCATGATCGAACAGCTCGGACTGTCACCCCACGACGTCGCGGAGATCGAATCGACGATTCAGGGCGCCATCGAGGACGTCGGCTACACCGCCTCGGAGTTCGTCCTCTCGGAGCTCGTCGGCGTGATCAACACGACCATCCACACCAGCTTCGGGTTGATGATCCTCGCGTTCTTGCTCTATTACTTCCTCGTCGACGGTCGCGAGTTCGTCGGCTGGATCCGGCAGGTGACGCCGCTTCGAAAACCGGTACAGAAGGAACTCGAAGGCGAAATCTCGAACGTCACCTGGGCGGTGATCCACAGCCACCTGCTCGTCGCGATCGTCGAAGGGGTCCTCGGCGGAATCGGCCTCTACCTCGTCGGCGTCTCGAACGTCGCGTTCTGGACGGTCGTGATGATCGTCGTCTCGATCATGCCCGTCATCGGCGTCTGGCTCGTCTGGGCGCCGGCGGTCGGCTACCTCCTGCTCACCGGCGACGTCGTCGGCGGCCTGCTGTTGCTCGCCTACGGGGTGGCCGTCCTTTCCGTCGTCGACAACTACCTCCGGGCCATCTTCGTCGATAGAGGCTCCGGCCTCCATCCCGCCGTCGTCCTGGTCGGCGTCATCGGCGGAATCTACCTCCTCGGCATCCTCGGGCTCTTTCTCGGCCCGGTCCTGCTCGCCGTCTTCAAGGCGAGTCTCACCGTCTTCAGCGAGAACTGGACCGAGCTAGCGAGTCCGGAATCGGAGCCGACACCGACGCCCCAGCGGGCCGAGTAGGCGACCTCAGGTCTCCGAGTCGTCCTCACCGTCTTCGGCAACCGCGTCGGTCGGCGACTCTCGCTCGCCCGCCTCGGCCATCGCTTCGAGGTCGCGTTCTGCGTTCTCTCTGACCCACGCCGCCATCCCGGCGAGTATCGACACCACCAGTACCGGGACCCCGATCAGGATCACGATGAGTAAGAGGAGTTCGAGCACGGATACTCAGACGGACGGTACGGGTAAAAATCCGTTCGCTTCGCGCGTCGTTCGGCGGTGGATCGGTTCGTAGAGCCAGCGACTGGATCGGTTCGTAGAGCCGACGTTGTCGATCTCAGTCGTCTCGTGCGGCGAACGCGGAGAGGTTCGACTGGAGACCGGCGGCCAGTTCCGATTTGCGCCGCAATCGCGCGAGCGAGACCGGCAACTGCGTGGCGACGGTCGAGACGGCCTCGTGGAACGTCTGGGCGGTCCCGCACTCGCCGTCGAACGCGTTTCGGACGCTCTCTCTGACCTGCCAGACGCCGACCGGCGCCCAGTACTCGTCTGAAACCTCTCGAAGGACCAGACACTTCGCCTGTCGACCGATCGACTGGAGGTGTTCGAGCACGCCGAGCCGTGAGGCGTAGTAGGCGCCGGCGGTCTCCTCGACGTAGCCGGACCGGCCCGCGTACCCCTCGCTCGCGGCGCCCATCCAGATATTCCCGCCGGATTCCGGGTTCCAGACGCTGCCGGGGGCTTTCATCTCGACGAGTTCGAACTCCCAGGTTCCCGGCGCGAGGATCACCCAGTAGCGGTTGCCGACGTACTCGTTCATCCAGACTTCGACCTCGTCGACGCTCGGGTTGTTCTTGATCCGCCCGCGGAGGAACTCGCCGACGGCGTCGTCGACGGCCGTGATCGACCAGCGGGTCGGGACGAGGCGACGATTTTCCGCCTTACCGAGTGCCCCAGCCGAGAGGATCGAGTTGATCTCGTAGACGTCGAACCCTCGTCGGTAGAGGTAGGCCATCGCTCCCTGGGCCTGCCAGTCGTCGTCCTCTAAGGTCTTTTCGACCTGCCGGGGGACGTGCGGATTCTCCCGCAGTTCCGCGTCGCGGGCCGTCGCGCGCGGGCCCCGGGGCGTCGCGACGTCGGTCCCCACGTCCAGGCCGAGGTCCGGTTTGCCGTCGAGACCGATCTCGATGTCGACCGGTCGGTCGGCGATCGCCACTTCGCGCTGGACGCCGACGAACCCGTCCCAGACGTCGTGTACCGACGGGGCCAGACGCGACGCCACGCTCGGGGCGTCGACGTTCGCCCGCTTGCTGGAGTTCAACAGCCCCGTGCGCCGTTGAAGCACGTCGTCGATGCCGTAGCCCTCGCGGTACCACTCGCCGCTGGTGACGTACTCGGTCGCGCGGGTCTCGTCGCCGACCGGCGAGAGCAGGCCGACGGGGACGTCGGGGTACGTCGATCGTCCGACGAAGATCGAGGGGGCGGTCGAGCCGACGATGGCGTCGCCGCTGATCGCGTCGTCGAAGCGGCGCTCGACGTCGCTCACGTAGTCGGTGATCGCGTAGGACTTCTCCTTTGCGAGCTGGCGACGTCTCGCCTCCTCGTCGGGTTCTAGGTCCTCGATGTACTCGTCGAGGCGCATTGACGCCGGATACGTCTCGCGTGGTGTTGAATGTTGAGTTCGCGGGCCGCTAGAGTTTGCGGATCATCGAGGATGGCACGGCTCGATGCCGACGCGCGCATGTGCCCGCTCGTCACTTTAGGGCAGGTTCGGTGAAGGATTCCGTGATGAACGACGTGACACGTCGAAGACTGCTCGCAGCAGGCGCATTGGGAAGCGTCGGCGTCGCGGCCGGGTGTCTGGACGGGGCCGGCCCAGCGGCCGACGATGAGACGGAACCTGACGACGCCGGCGACGATACAGACCCGTCCGACGACGAGACGGCCGATCCGGTCACAGACGAGATCGATCACGAAGACCCGACCGGCAGCGTCGCGTTCGTCGAACCGGAAGACGGCGACACCGTCGAGAGTCCGTTTACGGTCGAACTCGAAGTCACCGATTTCGACCTCGTCGCGACGGGAGACAACGGCGAACTGGCGGACGACACGGGCCATCACCACATCCTGATCGATCGCGAGCCAGTTGACCCGGGTGAACCCATCACGGATGGTCCCGGCTACCTGCACCTAGATGGCGGCGAAGAAGAGATGGAACTCGACCTCTCCGAAGGCGAGTACACCCTCATCGCCCAACCCGGAGACAGCGCCCACGTCGCGTTCGACATGACCGACGAGATCGCTATCAGCGTCGAGAACGGAAACGGTGAACACGACCCCGACGACGAGGGTGCGTTCCCCGTCGACGATGCTGATGACGCTGCCGACGATGGAGACGACGACACCGATGACGAATAGACGCCGACCGACTATGAAAACGACGAGACGGACGGCAGTTGAAACGACGGCCGATGGCGCGCTCGGCTCGGACTGAACCGATACCGCGTGACGTCACTGGCTGGCGTCGGTGGTGAACCGTAAACTATCGAGACGGTGGGGCCGGGCGGAGAAAGCGATCTGTCGAACGCGCCGACGAACCGTCCACACCGTCGTCGGCGACCGACTCGCGGCTGTTTAGCCGTGGATTCCCATCGCTTCGATCTGTTCTTGGTAGCGGTTCCGAATGGTCACTTCGGTGACCTGCGCGACGTCGGCGACTTCCCGCTGGGTCTTCTTTTCGTTACAGAGCAGCGACGCGGCGTAGATGGCCGCGGCGGCGTAGCCGGTGGGGGATTTACCCGAGAGCAGGCCCTCTTCGGCGGTCTTTTCGATGATTTCGTTAGCCTTGGTCTGGACCTCTTCGGAGAGTTCGAGTTCGGAGCAAAAGCGGGGGACGTACTTCTTCGGGTCGACGGGTTTCATCTCGAGGCCGAGTTCCTGGGAGATGTAGCGATACGTTCTGCCGATCTCCTTTCGCTCGACCCGCGAGACCTCGGAGATCTCTTCTAAGCTGCGCGGAATGCCCTCCTTCCGGCAGGCGGCGTAGAGTGCGGAGGTCGAAACGCCCTCGATCGACCGCCCACGGATGAGATCCTCTTTGAGCGCGCGACGATAGATGACCGACGCGACCTCGCGAACCGAGCGGGGAACACCCAGCGCAGAGGCCATTCGGTCGATTTCCGATAGCGCGAACTGAAGGTTTCGCTCGCCGGCGTCTTTCGTTCGAATGCGCTCTTGCCACTTGCGCAGTCGGTGCATCTGGCTGCGCTTTTTCGACGAGATAGAGCGACCGTAGGCGTCTTTGTCCTTCCAGTCGATCGTCGTCGTCAGCCCCTTATCGTGCATCGTCTGGGTGGTCGGCGCACCCACGCGGGATTTCTCCTGGCGCTCCTGGTGGTTGAACGCTCGCCACTCGGGGCCCGGATCGATCTTTTCTTCCTCCACAACGAGTCCGCAGTCCTCACAGATTAGTTCTCCTCGGTCGGAATCTTTTACCAGGTTATCGGATTCACACTCCGGACAGGCTCGTACCCCCTCTTGTTCATCGTCCTCGACCTCGACCGTCTCGCGCGTGCGCTCCCGCTGGCGGGTGGACCGTGTCATCGCACTTTTATAGTAGTATCTTTACCACATATAAACCTTTTGTTCGGTGCGTGGTCGTGATCCCGGATTTCGACGCTTGCTGGTATTTTGTGGCCGAATACGCCTGAAATTCAGCGAGAAACCAGAAAGGTTTTATCCCCGATTCCACTCCAGTGGATCGATGCCGGTCATCGAGTGTGACGTCGACGACGCGCGCGAGCGCCTTGAATCCGCTGGTGTGACCATCGAAGACGGCAACACCTCCCACGAACGCTGGCGAGCCTCGCGCGGCGACGCGACGGCCGTCGCCTACGACGAGAAAGTAGTCATCCAGGGCGGGCGACCCACTGACCTAGCGGCGCTGCTCAGAGACGGCGGCGGCAGAGCACACCTCTACTGGGACGGCGCCGCCCGCGGCAACCCGGGCCCCGCGGCCGTCGGCTGGGTGCTCGTCACGAGCGACGGGATCGTCGCCGAGGGTGGAGAACGGATCGGCCGAGCCACCAACAACCAGGCGGAGTACGAGGCGCTGATCGCCGCACTCGAGGCCGCGAGGGCGTACGAATTCGACGAACTCCACTGTCGCGGCGACGCCGAGTTGATCGTCAAACAGGTTCGGGGCGAGTACGACACGAACGATCCCGAGCTGCGCGAGAAACGCGTCACGGTCTGTGAACACCTCTCATCGTTCGACGAGTGGACGATCGAACACGTCCCGCGCGCGGTCAACGAGCGCGCGGACGAACTCGCCAACGAGGCCCTGGACGGTTCGTAGCCGGTCGGTCGTACGAGGTTCGTCTCAGTTCCCGTCGTCGCCGAGCCACCGGATCGCGACGTAGAGTCCGATCGCTACGGCGGCGAGAACCCCGATCGTCCGGACCGTCGATCGGTCACCGGTCGTCTCCGTCGCGGGCTCCGCCGGCGTCGATTCGACGTCGACCGCCTCGTCGGCGGACGGGGCCTCCGCTACCTGCGGTTCGTCGGCGGCGACCGCCTCCCTGATGGGCTCGCCGAGCGGCGTCTCGAGCGCGAGGGAAATCGCCTCCCTGACCGCCAGTTGTACCACGTCGCGCTCCAGTTCGGTCTCTTCTAGCATACGCGAAGATGACGCGACGGCACACTAAAACGCTACGGCGTTTCTCCGCGAACTGAGACCTCGACGCGTCGGACGAAACCGACAGGCGGATGTGCGATTGCACCGAACGGCGCACAACCGGATGACCGCCCCAGGAGCGAACGAACGCCCGAACGCGGACGGAAAAGACACAGACGAACGAGTAGACGCGCTGCTCGACGACGCGATCGAATCGCCGTCCGAGGGGAGCGACGACGAATCAACCCCGGACCGATTCGCCGACGAAGCCCTCCCCGCAGCGCTCCTTCGCGACGTCTGCCGACTGACCCGACTCGCGAGGCGAGCCGTCGACGAGAACGAACGAACGGCCTACACCGACCGACGCGACGAGTTGCTGGCCGAACGCGGCTACACCGCGCGCCTCCGGGAGACGGACGAGACGTTGGTCTGTCACCCCGCGTCGTGGCTCGACGACGGCGTCGTTCGGACCGACCGGATCGACGACCTCTCGGAGGCGGTCGAACTTCGCCTCGCCGGCCCGGGCGACCCGGACGACTGGGACGCCCTCGACGCGGCGAATCGCGACCTCGTCGAGACCGTTCGGACCCGTCACGGCGACGTTCACGCCGCGAACGCCGACACGTTCGCAGACTTCATGGGAAACCACTGCGCGAAACCGATCCCGTCCGCCACCGCCACCGAGATCGAGACATTCCTCGCCGAGTACTACCCGCGGAACGCCTGGCCATCGCGCGCACAGCGGGCGGTCGTCACCCGGTCGATCGAGCACGTATTCGACGCCTGCGGCGAGCCGATGCCGACGATTTCGATCCCGGAATCACTGCGGACAGGCGGGACGGAACCCGATTCGTTCGAACGGTGAGCAGAGCCGATCGGACGACGGCGCGCGCAAATACCGTCGGCACTGTCGAGGAAACTGGCGCGAAAAAGTAACCGGTAGTGGACGGTTAGTAGCTGTCGTCGATCAGGGCGTCGACTTGGTCTGCGCGGTCCTCGTCGGTGACGATCTTCGAGAGCGTCCACTCGAGCTGGTCGAGGACGGCCTCGAAGCCCTCGTCGGTGAGTTCGTACTGGTTCGTGCGCTTGTCGAGTTCGCTCTTTTCGATCAGACCGAGATCGACGAGTTCGTCCAGGTTCGGGTAGAGCCGACCGTGGTTGACCTCGGTGTCGTAGTACGACTCGAGTTCGCGCTTGATGGCCAGTCCGTACATGGCCTCCGTCGAGAGGATGGTCAGAATGTTGTTCTGGAATGCGGTGAGATCGCGGGCTGTGCGTCCGTCGTCGTTGATTGATTGTGCCTCTGACATAGTTTGGGTAATGTCACCGATCTATTTAACCCTTTCTTACGGGTTAGGCGTGCAGTTCGGTGGGTACCGCCGAGACACCCGCGATATCACCAGCTTCGGACGATCCGCTGGGCGACAGCGCAGATGTCGTCCGTGTAATATCCAACGTTATTACGAAAGTACTTTTTGATCGACCACGGATACTCCGATGGATGACGAATCTCTGGGAAGACCTGGAAACCGGACCGAACCCGCCAGAAACGATCTACGCCGTGATCGAGTGTCTGAAAGGCGAGCGAAACAAGTACGAGTACGACAAGGACGTCCCCGGCGTCGTCTTAGACCGCGTCTTGCACTCGAACGTCCACTACCCCTCTGACTACGGCTTCATCCCGCAGAGTTACTACGACGACGAGGACCCGTTCGACGTACTCGTTCTCGTCGAAGACGCGACCTTCCCGGGCTGTATCATCGAAGCCCGCCCGGTCGCACTCATGCGAATGGACGACGACGGCGAACAGGACGATAAGGTCATCGCGGTCCCGACCGAAGATCCCCGGTTCGATCACATCGAAGACGTAGAAGACATCCCCCAGCAGACCCGCGAGGAGATCGACGAGTTCTTCGCGACCTACAAGAACTTAGAGGCCGGCAAAGAAGTCGAAACGCTCGGCTGGGAGGATCGTCAGGCCGCCTACGACGCGATCGAACACGCCCAGGACCTCTACGCCGAACACTTCGGGTAGCCTCCTACGATTCTTCGACGAACGTACACGCGATCAGTGACGCCACAGCCAGCGCGGGCGAAGCTCACTCGGAAACGGTCGACGTCGATGTCTCGTCGTCGAAGGGAGCCGTCGACGCCGGCAATCGTAACTCGACGATCGTCCCGCGCGGTTCGTTCTCGGCGAACTGGAGTTCACCCCCGGCCTGGGTGACCACCCAATCGACCAGCCAGAGGCCGAGCCCGCTCGCGTGTCTGAGTTGCGTGATCTCTCGCTCTTCTTCGAGCAACTGTCGTTCCTCGTCGGGAATACCCGGCCCGTCGTCCGCGATCGTGATCGCGATCGGTTCGTCAGCCCCCGCCGCTTCGATCGAGACCGAGATGCCGGGAACGTCACGGTCCGAGTGTTCGACTGCATTTTCGAGGACGTTGTATATCGCCTCCGTCAACAGGTCGTCCGCCCGAACGTGGGCGCGTGCCGGTAGCGAACGGTCGACGTCGACCGATCCGTACTGATCGACCACGCGCCCGATCGCCGCCTCCGTCGCGTCGACGGCGTCAACCGGCCCGGACGCCAGCGCACCGCGATCGAGCGTCCGCTCGACGACGCGCGTTTTCGCCGCGAGGCTGATGAGTTCGTCCGTTCGCGCGCTGATCGCCTTCGAATACTGCTCGGCCTCTTCGTCGTCGGCCAACGCGGCGAGTCGTTCGGCGCTCCCTTCGATGATGTTCATCCCGTTTCGTAAGTCGTGTCGCAGCACCCGGTTTAGCACTTCGACGCGTTTTTGTCGCTGTTTTTGCTCGGTGATGTCGGTGTAGACACCGAAGGCGTACTTTCCGCCGTCTTCGACCTCGAACGGGACGACGCGAAGCATGAAATCTCTGAGACCGTCGGTCGTTCGCCGCTTGACTTCCGTCTCGATGACCTCGCCCGCCTCGCTCCGACTGTTGATCGCCCGGGCCTCGTCGCGTCGTTCGGGCCCCGTGATGTACTCGTCGATCGGCTCGCCTTCGAGCGTCTCGAGGTCGAACCCGAACGTCTCTTCGAACGCCGAGTTCATGTCCTCGACGATGAACTCGTTACCGACGTGCGGCCCGGCGACGACGGCGTCGGGAACGTTCTCGAAGAGGACGGCAAAGCGGTCTCGCTCGGCGACGAGCTGGGCCTCGAACGCGAGCCGGTCGAGGGCGTCGACGACGTGGCTGATCAGGAGTTCGGCGAGTTCTTCGTCCCGTTCGTCGAACGCATCGTACTCGGTCGATATCGCCTGGAACACGCCGTACTCGCCGATCGGAACGCTCAATCCCGACTTGAATCCCTCATCCTGCGGTTTCGCCTCCGCCGACCCGGGAACGTCGTTCACCCGGAACGTCCGTCCCTCGGTGTAGGTCCGTCCGCCGAGCCCCTCGTCAAGCGACCGACGCGTCTGGAACTGATCCGGATCGATGCCGGACGAGAGAGTGTGCAGTTCGAGGACGGAATCGACGACCTCGCTCACCACGCAGAGGTCGAACTGTAAGACACCTTCTGCGACCTCGACAGTCTCCTCGTAAATGTCCGCTCTGGTCTCACACGCCTCGAGCCGGGAGACGACCTCGTGGAGGTTGGTAATCTTGGTCTGGTGATCGAGCAACGCCTGTTGCATCGCCGCTCGGTCGCTGACGTCCCTGACGATACCGACGGTCCCCATCGCCTCCGCGTCGTCGGCCACTTTCGTCGTCACCTCACACGGTATCGTCTCGCCACCCGCCGTCTCGAGGAGAATTTCGGTCGTCAGCGTGGTGTCGCGCGGATCCGCACCGTCGCACGCTGCGACGAATTCCGACGCCGATCCGGTAACGACCGCGAGCGCTCGCTCGTTGGCGTCTGACGGGAACACCGCGGACGCGTGTGCGTCGAGAAGCGCCTCCCGCTCGCACCCGGTCATCGACAGCAAGGTGTCGTTGACCGTGGTAAACCGGCCAGCGTCGTCCAGCGCGTAGACGCCGTCGCCGACCGTTTCGACGATCGTTTTCGCCCGGCGAAGTTCGCGATCACGATCGACCCGTTCGAGCGCGACGGCAGCGGTCGCCGCCAGGACGTCGGCGAGGTGGTACTCGACCTGCCCGAACGAGGTATCGGCCGTCGACCCGATCGTCAGGAGGCCCCGCTCCCCGATCGGCATGCAGATGACGGTCCCGATGGCGACCTCGAGGTCGTACGGGAGATCCACGTCGTCGATCGATTCCACGACGATCGACTCACCCCGGTCGAAGGCGTCCCAGAGCGTCCCGTCCCCCTTCCCGATGGTCGTCCCTTCCACTGATGGCCCGACATCTGCAGAAACGGCCCCGAGAGTCAGCGCTTCCCGCGTCGAGTCGTATAACCGAACGGATGCGCGGGCGCGGTCGACAACGTTCGTCACCGCTTCGACGACGATATCCGCGATCTCCTCGTCCGACCTGGCGCGCATCAACCGGTGCGTGGTCGACTGTAACGCCTCTAGGGTATCCGATCGGCGGACTTCGTCGGTGACCTCCTGGGCGAACGAGAGGATGCCGGTTACGTCGCCCGATTCGTCTTTGATCGGGCTGTTATGCCACTCACAGACGCAGATCGAGCCGTCGCTTCGGACGTTTCGTCCGAGTTCGCGATCGCTCTCGCCCGTCTCGACCAGGCGCTTCCAGTGATCGAGGACGGCCTCGCGGTCGCGCGGTGGGACCATTATCTCGATCGCCGGTTCGCCGATCACCTCCGAGGCGGCGTAACCGAACAGTTCCTCCGCGGCGTCGTTCCACCGCACCGCTTCGTAGGAGAGGTCCCACTCGATGATCGCGAGCGGCGCCTGATCGACGACCATATCCGACCACGTCGGCGAGTACGTCGCCGTATCGCGCCGACTCCCCGTCGCCGGAGAACGGCGCTCATCGGCCGAAAGCGCGTCGAGCAACCGCTCGCCCAACAGGTCGTCGGCCTCGACCAGCGGAACGTAGCCGTCGGCCCCCGCAGCGATCGAACGACCCGCGAGCGATTCGCTTCCGTCGGCCGGACAGAGTACGACGGGCGTACCGGACGCGTGTTCGCTGACGAGTCGACAGCAGTCGATCGGCGTGGCGTCTTCGAATCCGGATCCGACCACCACGCAGTCTACACCCACCAACCGCTCGCGACAGGCGGCCACCGAGTAACACCGTTCGACCTCGAACGGCGAATCCGCCCCCTCGATCCCGAGCGCCGGCGTGCCAGCCGGCGCGACGTGCAACACTGAGATAGAATCTGACATTCGTCGATCCTCGTTCCCGTCCCTGTCTCGCAAGATGGATCTACCCCCTCATTAACCTTTTAGCTGTACCGAATAGACCGTCAGTCCTGTCCGACCGAGCGAAAAGGCTCACTCGAACGCGCGGAGGACGCCCTGGCCGTCGGTCGGACCGACGTGATCCAGCGTCGCCCGCTCGGGGTGTGGCATCATGACCGCGACGGTCTCGCGCTCGCCGAGGACGCCGGCGACGTTGTGTGCGGAGCCGTTCGGGTTCGCCTCCTCGGTGACGGCGCCGTCCGCATCGCAGTAGCGAAAGAGGACGCGATCATCCGCCTCGATCTCTTCGAGGCGGTCCGCGTCGATCTCGTAGCGCCCCTCGCCGTGGGCGATCGGAATGTGGACGACGTCTCCCTCGTCGTAGGCCGCCGTCCACGGGGTATCGGCGCGCTCGACGCGGAGGTGAACGGGCTCACACTGGAATCGGGCGCTCTCGTTCGTCGTGAAGACGCCGTCGGTGAGTCCCGACTCACAGCCGATCTGCGCGCCGTTGCAGATGCCAAGAACCGGCACGCCGTCGGCCGCACGCGCGGTGACCTCGTCGATGATCGGCGACTGGGCGGCCATCGCCCCGGCGCGGAGGTAGTCGCCGTAGGAGAACCCGCCCGGGAGCACGATTCCGGTCGTCTCGGCCGGAAGCCCGTCTTCGTGCCAGACGATCTCGGCGTCGATTCCGAGGTGGGCTAGTGCGCGCGCCGCGTCGCGATCGCAGTTCGACCCGCCGAATCGGACGATGGAGACGGTCATCGTTCCTCGACGGTGACCTCGTAGTCGTGGATGGTCGGATTCGCGAGCAATCGTTCGGCCATCTCGTCGGCCCGGGACGCGGCCGCCTCGGCGTCGGCCGCCTCGAGGTCGATCTCGAACCGGTCGGCCGATCGAAGCGCCTCGAGGTCGAAATCGAGTCGCTCGAGCGCCCGCTTCGTCGTCTCGGCTTCGGGGTCGAGGACGCCGTGCTTCAGACGCACGGTCACCGTCGCAGTATACGCCGTCATTACCTGAAGGCGAGCGAGCGGGCTCAAAAACGCTTTCGTCTCGCGGGCGCGGCCCACGGCGACGAGCGAGTACCCCGCTTACAGTCGACTCACGGCGCCGATCGCCGTCGAAAGCGACGGCGCGGAGAAGAAGTCGACGCCGGTGTAGGCGTTCGTCCCCGCACAGTACATGTCGCGAGCGGTCTCGACGACGTCCGCCGCGAGCGGTTCGGGATCTCGCTCACAGAGAGACTTCCAGTCGGCCCGGTCCTCTCGCTCGGCGGTCGCCTTCGCCTCCTCGACCGCGTCGACCCACTCGGGCTGGGTGCGCTTGTGGTACTGACGGATGACCTCCTTCGAGAGCTGGGTTCCCTCGTAGCCGAATCTGTTCTCGTCGAACGTGCCCACGACGTCGGCGACGCGGACCTCGCCGTCGTAGTAGAGACACTCGATCTTGCCGTCCTGGTGATCGAGGTTCGCCGTTTCGGCCTGCGCGGTTACGTGGCGATTCACCGCGCGGGCGATCTCGTCTAACTCGTCGATCGACGCGACGCCGGCGATCGCGCCGGCTTCATCGCGCGTGAGATACCGATCGGACTCCTCGTACTTCGTCGAGAACTCGACGATCGGCGTCTCGAGGTCGACCGGCTCGTCGGGCCAGTCGTCGAACGGGAGATCGTGATCGGTCGGATCGGTTCGTCGCCGGAGACTCGACCCGACGGGAACCTCGTTGCGAAAGATGATCTCGAGCGGAATCAGGTAGTTCTCGCCCGCCTCGGCGTGGTAGGCGTCGTAATCGTAGGTTCGACCCTCGTTCGGCAGGGCCGGCACCCGCGTCAGGTCGATCGCCATCTCCCGCGGCGGCGACGAGGTTTCCTCGAGCGAGACGACTCGCCCGTCTTCGACGACACCCCGGTAGTGCGTCGGAACGCCGGCTTCTTCCAGTATCTCGAAGTTGAACGCGCCCATGGTACAGAGACTCGCGCCTTTCTGCGGAATCGTATCGGGCATCTTCCCCCAGTCGAAGACCGAGTAATCGTCGGTAAAGACGAACGAGCCGCGGCCGAGTTCGTCCGCGGTAGCCGCTTCCTCGATGCGAAATTCCTTGACGCTCGTCACGCGCGACACCCCGCCAGTTCGGGTCCGGCTGCGTCCATACCGTAGGGTCTGTGTGGCGCCCCCAAGAAGGTTTCAGTCCGCGCCGCGATCTCGGCGAGTGCCCGGACCGACCGCCAGTTCCGAGACGATCACTGCCGATCGACGTGATGTCACGGCGGGAGCGTTACACCGAAATGGGGGGTTGACCGACGACAGCCGAGTGCGGATGTCGCTATCACCACGTTTTTCTCCCGGGGAAGCCTCGACTCGGTCGATGGCCGAGCCAGCGAGCGACGTTCCACGCGCAGACGATCTCGAGTACGACTGCCTTCCCGAGACCGACCAGTCGTTCGAGAACGCGCTGGCGAAGGCCCACGACGGCGAGCGTCTCACCGTCGACGATGCGATCGAACTCCTGACGACCGGAACCGACGTCGAGGGGATCGACCCCGGTCGGAAAGAGCGCGTGCTCCGGGCCGCCGACCACCGCCGGCAGGATGTCGTCGGCGACGAGGTGACGTTCGTCGCCAACCTCAACAACAACGTCACGACCGCCTGTAACGTCGGCTGCCTGTTCTGTAATTTCAAAGACGCCGCCCACACGTTCGAGACCGCAAACGAGCGATCGGCCGAAGTGCCCGGGTTCACGAAGACGCCGGCCGAGAGTCGAGAGATCGTCACCGACGCCGTCACTCGCGGCATCTACGAGGTGTGTTCGGTTTCCGGGCTCCACCCCGCGTTCGCGCTCGACGACGAGCACCGCGAGGTCCTAGACGGCTACGCGAACGAAGATCCGAAGGCGGCCTATCGGCGATCCAACTACAAGACGCCGGACACCTACGCGGTCGATCCCGGCACCTACGTCGAACAGGTGGCCGCGATGGCCGTCGACGACGTCCACGTCCACTCGATGACGCCGGAAGAGGCCGCCCACGCCCGCCGGGGAACCGAGTGGTCCTACGAGGAGGTCTACCGCCGCCTCCGGGACGCCGGACTCGACACCGTTCCAGGTACCGCCGCGGAAATCCTGGTCGACGAGGTGCGCGAGGTGATCTGTCCCGGCAAGATCGACACGCAGGGATGGCTCGACGCGATGGAAGCCGCGGCTTCGGTCGGGCTCGGACTCACCGCGACCATCATGTACGGCCACGTCGAGAACGAAGCCCACCGCGCCCACCACCTGAAGGCGGTGCGCGACCTGCAAGCGCGCGTCGACGGCGCCATCACGGAGTTCGTCCCGCTCTCGTTCGTCCACCAGAATACGCCGCTGTACGAACACGGCGTCGTCTCGGGCGGTGCGAGCCGGGCCGAGGACGAGCTGATGATCGCCGTCTCGCGGCTCTTTCTCGACAACGTCGACCACATTCAGTCCTCCTGGGTGAAGTACGGCGACGAGGGTGGGCTGAAGATGCTCACCTGCGGCGCTGACGACTTCATGGGGACGATCCTTTCAGAAGAGATTACCAAACGCGCCGGCGGCGAGTTCGGCGAGTTCCGCTCGTTCGAAGACTACGTCGATCTCATCACCTCGATCGGCCGGATCCCCGTCGAACGATCGACGGATTACGAGCGGCGACGGGTCATCGACCCCGACGAATCGCCGATCGGCCCCCGACTCGGGCCGAAGGCAGACGGAACACCGCTTCTGGCCGAGGAATCGAACCCGCTACCGAACGATTGAAGTGATCGAGACTCCCTCGTGAGGTACGGCGACGACCCCCATAACATATCTGTTATGTGTGCCACATTCGGTACGCTTTTACGCGATCACGGAAACACTAGACGTATGTCACTGACTGCGACGTCCGCCGTGGGCCACGACGAGCGGGCCACGCTGAAGCTGCTGGCGCTCTCGGGCGGGCTCGGAGGGGATGTCAAGCTCTCCTGTGCCGACCTCGCCGAGCGGCTCGACGCGTCGAACCAGACCGCGTCGAGACGACTCCAGCGTCTGGAGAGTTCCGGGCTGATCGAGCGCGATACGGTGAGCGACGGGCAGTGGATCGCCATCACCGACGAGGGCGAGCGCGAACTCCGGACGGCCTACGAAGAGTACCGGCGAATCTTCGAGACGGCCCCACAGGTCGACCTCGACGGGACCGTCACGAGCGGGATGGGCGAAGGCCGCCACTACATCTCACTTCCCGGCTACCAGCGCCAGTTCGAGGATCGGCTCGGCTACGACCCGTTCCCGGGAACGCTCAACGTCGAACTCCGCGATGAGGCGGTTCCGCGACGGCGCGCGATGGAGGCCGTCGAACCGATCCCGATCGACGGCTGGGAGGACGACGACCGGACCTACGGCCCGGCGGTCTGTCACCCCGCGACGATCGAGACCGCAGACGGGGAGACGGCGGCGGTCCACACCATCGCCCCGGAGCGAACCCACCACGACGACGATCAACTGGAGGTTATCGCCCCGGAAAAACTCCGAGACGCCCTCGACCTCACCGACGGCGACCACGTGACCATCCACGTCGGGGCCCACTGATATGTCCGGCTATCAGTCCGCGTCCGGCGCGCTCGAACACGCGATCGACGCCTTCGCTAGCGGCGACCCCGTCTGCGTTCACGACGCCGCCGACCGCGAGGGCGAGACGGACCTGATCTACCCCGCAGACGCCGTGACGACCGACGCCGTCTCGCGGCTGCGAAACGACGCGGGTGGACTCGTCTGCGTCGCCCTCGACTACGAGGTCGCCGAGGCGTTCGACCTTCCCTTCTACACCGACGCCGTCGACCACCCCGCCACGAACGCCCACGACCTCGGCTACGACGAGCGCTCGTCGTTCTCGCTCACCGTCAACCACCGCGACACCTACACCGGCATCACCGACGCCGATCGATCGCTGACCATCCGCGAACTCGCCGCGGCCGCACGCGAACCCGGCACCATCTCCTTCGGCGATCGATTTCGCGTTCCCGGCCACGTCCACCTCCTCAAGGGCGCGCCGGACGGTCTCTCCCAGCGCGAGGGCCACACCGAACTCGGCCTCGCGCTCGCCGACGCGGCCGGCGCCGACCCGGCGGTCGTCGTCTGCGAGATGCTCGACGACGCGACCGGCGGCGCGCTCACCCCCGGCGACGCACGCGCCTACGCCGCTCGACACGACTTCGTCTACCTCGAAGGACGCGAGATCGTCGACGGGCTTCGGTGACCGGCCAGCGAGCGTCAACTCTCAGGTTTGTCGAACAGCACAGCAACCCCCGGGGCACAACACGAACACTTAGTAGACACCTCTGCCACCCAGTAGGCATGGGATTCGACGACATGGACGTCGACACGATATGGATGGATGGCGAGTTCGTCGACTGGGAGGACGCCCAGATCCACGTTCTCACGCACGGACTCCACTACGGCACCGGCGTCTTCGAGGGTGCGCGCTGCTACGAAACCGAGCGCGGACCGGCGATCTTTCGCTGGCCCGAACACCTCGATCGACTCTACGCGTCGGCTGCGCCCTACGAGATGGAGATCGACCACGAGCCCGAGGAACTCACCGAGGCCACGCTCGAACTCATCCGTCGCCAGGACCTGTCGTCGTGTTACATTCGCCCGATCGCGTTCTACGGCTACGAGTCACTCGGCGTCAGCCCCGGCGACTGCCCGACGCGCACCGCCATCGCCGTCTGGCCGTGGGGCACCTACCTCGGCGAGGACGCCCTGGAGGAGGGCATCGACGTGATGGTCTCGTCCTGGCGCAAACACGCCTCGAGCCAGATCCCCACCAACGCGAAGACCACCGGCCTCTACGTCAACAGCCTGCTCGCCGGCGAGGAAGCCCGTCGCAACGGCTTCGCCGAGGCGATCGTCCTCAACAAAGAGGGCCACGTCGCCGAAGGCCCCGGCGAGAACATCTTCCTCGTCCGCGACGGCGACCTCTACACGCCCGGGCTCTCTCAGTCCATCCTCGACGGCATCACCCGCGAGACAATCATCACGCTCGCGCGCGACCTGGGCTACACCGTCTACGATCAGGCGACCATCTCTAGGGGCGAACTCAACACCGCCGACGAACTCTTCTTCACCGGCTCGGCCGCCGAGGTCACGCCGATCAGACGCGTCGACAACGTCGAAATCGGCGACGGCACCCGCGGACCCGTCACCGAGGAGATCCAATCGAAATTCTTCGAGGTCGTCGAACGCCGAACCGACGACTACGACGAGTGGTTCACCTACGCATAGACAACGAACTTTTTCGCTGCAACCTTTTTCGCTGCGCTCGTGTCGCGGCGAGAGCGCACGGCGCTCTACGCCGCGCCGACGCTCGGAAAAACGTTGATGAAAAGCGCTCCTCGCTCCCGGTGGTCACTCGTCGGCCCGCTCACTCACGTCGTTCGTTCGCGGTGGTTTCTCATCTATGCCAGCCCTTCCCCGGATCACGTCCTCGGCGCTTCGCGTCAAGAGACGCTCACGGCCATCGAACTCGGTTATTTGATACCGAGCTTAGTTTGTGGCCGTGAACACGCTCGCCGAAATTCGGCGAGCGTGTGATCCGGGGAAAGGCTGGGTTGTGAAGTAGTGGCTCAACCGCGAGCAACGGACGTTGCGAGCGGGCCAAGGAATCCCTCGAAGCCGCGACGAAGTCGCGGCTGAGGGGGTGACGCCGTGCTTTTCATCGAAGTTTTTCCGAGTGCGGTCGCAGAAGCGACCGCACGCAGAGAAAAAGTTCGGTTCTAGTCGTCGTCCGTCCGTTCGGTGCGGCCCTCGTCGATGACGTCGATTGGGATGCCGGCGTCGGCGTCTCGGTTGCGGTCGGCGTCGCCAAAGCCGGCACTCAGGACGCGCGTGAGGGCGTCTTCGACGTCCTCGTCGATTTCGGTTAGGCGAGCGGAGTCAACTTCGATGACGAACCCGGTGGTGATGTTCGGCGAGGTCGGGAGAAAGAGCACTTCACGGTCGTCTTCGGTCGTTTTTCCGGTTCGAAACGCCGTCATTCTGAGCCCGTCCCACACCTCGAGTTTGACCGGTTCCTGCAGGCTGTCCTGTTCGCCGAACGCGGTTTCTGCGGCCATCTTCGAGGCGTTGTAGACGACGCGGAGGCCGGGGAGTCGGTTGGCGAGGTCGTCGAGGATTCGTTCGACGAGGCCGCCGACCGTGGTCCGCATCAGGTAGCCGACCGCGAAGATCAGGATGACGAGCACGGTGAGCGTGATGAGGACCCGGAGCAAGCCGGCCAGGCGCTGGGCCGCGTCCGTCTCGCCGAGGATGCCTTCGAGAAATTCATCGGTGAGGATGAACGTCGGCGTCAGCGACGAGACGAGGCCGTAGAGCCAGAGGAGGACGAAGAGGGTGACCAGAATCGGCCCGAGGACGACGAGGCCGCTTGCGAAGTCTCGCTTCCACGAGGTCATGATCGATCACTCACACCCGGCCCCTATGAGCGTGTTCATTTTGTGTCGTGTCGATGGCTACGGGATGAACGGGTACGAATCGGTTGCGGAGCGCTCGAGCGCGATCTATGCGCTCGATACCGTCGGCGAACCGTATCTACCGTCCGAGGACCGCCCGAAGGGCGAAGAAGAGGTTCTCCTTGCGCTCGCGGACGCGTCGCCAGAAGTACGAGAGCCACTTGCCGCCGTACGGTGCGTACTGCCAGACCTCGTAGCCCTCCGCGGCGAGGTCGTACTGGGCGTCCTCGCGAACCCCCATGAGCATCTGCACCTCGAAGTCGGTCCCGTGTTCGTCGTGGAGCTCCTTCGCGAGGTCGATCATCTCGGGGTCGTGGCTTCCGATGGCGATACCGCCGTCGTACTCGGCAAATGCGTACTCGAGGAGGTCGCGATAGGCCTCGTTGACTCGTCCCTTGTCGGTGTAAGCGACGGACGCGGGCTCGTCGTAGGCGCCCTTGACGAACCGGACCTTTCCGGGAACGTCGGCGAGTCGTTCGACGTCGTCGCGCGTGCGTTTCAGGTTGGCCTGGACGCAGACGCCCACGCCGCCGTCGTGTTCGCGCGCGAGGTCGGTGAAGACGTCGAGCGTCACGTCGGTCGTGGTGTAATCTTCCATGTCGATCCAGACGAAGACGTCGCGGTCGGCGGCGTGCTCAGTGACGTCCGTCACCAGGGTGCGGAAGGCGTCGGCGCCCAGGTCGAGGCCGAGCTGGGAGGGTTTGATCGAGATGCACGCGTCGAGGTCGGCCTCGGCGATCTCGTCGACCAGATGGCGATAGGTTGCGGCGTCTTCTTCGGCCGGATCCGGTTCGTCGTAGTGCTCTCCGAGCAGGTTCAAGATGACCGAAACGTCGCGCCCGTTCAACTCGCGGGCGTGATCGAGCGCGGCGTCGGAACTCTCGCCGGCGACGAACCGGCGAGCGATCGGCGGAAGCATACTCAACCCATCGGAGCCCGGATATATGTGCGTTGATGATCCGGACCGTCGTGGCCGGTAGCGAAAGCTACCCCTACTCGGCCGGCGGTCCCGATCGAAAGTGAATGCGATTAAGAGGGGAGCGTCCGTTCGATCGATCGATAATGGGAGTGTTCACGACGATCGTCGTCGCGTTCTGGTTGATGTTACCCGCGTACGTACCGAACAACGCCGCGGTGCTGGCCGGCGGGGGCCGACCGATCGACGGCGGTCGGACCTGGAACGGAAAGCGCGTCCTCGGCGACGGAAAGACCTGGCGGGGAACGCTCGTCGGCACGGCCGTCGGCGCGGCGCTGGCGCTCGTCCTGAACGCGGTCGCCGGCGACGTCGGGCCCGCGGTCGGCGTCGACCTCCCGACGTTCCCCGTGGCCGTCGTCGTCGCGCTTCCGTTCGGGGCGATGTGCGGCGACATCGCCGCGTCGTTTCTAAAGCGCCGGACCGGCCGCCGGCGCGGCGCGCCGTTTCCGGTCGTCGACCAGCTCGACTTCGTCGTCCTGGCGCTGGCGTTCGCGTTCGTCGCCGCGCCGACGTGGTTCTCCGAGCAGTTTACGCTGGGCGTGCTCGCGGTCGTCTTCGTATTGACACCGATATTACACGTCGGGACGAACGCCATCGCGTACGCACTCGGGCTCAAAGACGAACCGTACTGAACTCCCTCGCACTCCGGATTAGCGATCGGTGGCGGGCGGTTGCGATCGACCGACCGTCCACCTGTCCGCCAATTCCAAATTGCTTATCTCGATGGACCGTGCCCGTTCGAGCATGGTCACTCAGGAACTCATCGGCGCGTTGCGGGCGGCCGAGGCCGTGAAATTCGGCGAGTTCGAACTCTCACACGGCGGGACGAGCGAGTACTACGTCGATAAGTACCTCTTCGAGACGGATCCGGCGTGTCTGTCGGCGATCGCCGAGGCGTTCGCCGAGCGAGTCGACGCGGACGAGAAACTCTGCGGGGTCGCCCTCGGCGGCGTTCCGCTGGCGGCCGCGACGAGCGTCGTCGCAGGCGTCCCGTACGTCATCGCGCGCAAGCAACGAAAGGAGTACGGCACGGGTAACCAGATCGAAGGCCGGCTCGAGGAGGGCGAGGAGGTCGTCGTGGTCGAGGACATCGTCACGACGGGGACGAGCCTCGTCGACGCCGTCGAGGCCGTTAGAGCCGCCGGGGCGACGGTCGAACGCGCCCTCGTGGTCGTGGACCGAGAGGAAGGCGGCCGCGAGGCGATCGAGCAAGCGGGCGTCGAGATGGAGGCCCTGGTGACGGCGAGCGAACTGCTCGAAGACGCCGACCGCCAGTGACGGGACGTGAGCTCGGGTGACAATCCAGCTCGATGGGGCCGTACCATCAAAACGTTTTTATCCCGGTCGGGGTTAGGCGTAGTCACGATGGTAGGTGTCCGTTTTACAGGGCGACCCGCCCGCTTCTAATCCACCTACCGTGCGCTGTATCTCGACGGAAATACGGCGAGCGGCGTGTGCGGACACCGACGCGAGCTTCTCACCGAAGTACCACCAGCCATGTCAGAATCAGAATCACAGTCACAGATAGCGGTCGTACTGCCCGACGGATCCGAACTCTCGGTCGACGCCGACGCCACGGTCGAAGACTGCGCCTACGAGATCGGCCCCGGCCTCGGCCGGGACACGGTCGCCGGGAAACTCGACGGCGACCTCGTCGCCAAAGAGGCGCCCGTCTACGAGGGGGCGAACCTCGAAATCGTCACCGTACAGTCCGACGAGTACGTAGACGTCATGCGCCACTCGGCGTCACACTGTCTCGCCCAGGCCGTCACGCGCCTGTTCGGCGAGGACGTCAAACTCGCGATCGGCCCGCCGACGGACGACGGCTTCTACTACGACTTCGACGACCTCGACGTCGACGAGTCAGACCTTCCGGACCTCGAGGCCGAGATCGAAGAGATCGTCGAGGCGGACTACGAGATCGAACGCGAGGTGGTCTCGGTGGAAGAAGCCGAGCAACGACTCGCCGACGAGCCGTACAAACTCGAGCTTCTCGCCGAGTTCGCCGACGAGGACGCGACGGTCACGTTCTACCGACAGGGCGAGTGGGCGGACCTCTGTGCCGGTCCGCACGTCGACTCCACGGGCGATATCGGCGCCGTCGAGTTGCTGGAGATCGCGGGCGCCTACTGGCGCGGCGACGAGGAGAATCCGATGCAGACGCGGATCTACGGGACGGCCTTCGAGAGTGAAAGCGATCTGGAGGCATACCTGGAGCGTCGCGAGGAGGCCAAAGAGCGCGATCACCGAAAGATCGGCCGCGAGATGAACCTCTTTTCGATCCAGGAGGTGACGGGCCCGGGACTCCCGCTGTATCACCCGCCGGGCAAGACGATCCTGCGCGAACTCTCTCGGTTCGTCGAGTCGATCAACGACGACGCCGACTACGAGTACGTCGAGACGCCACACCTGTTCAAGACCGACCTCTGGAAGCAGTCGGGTCACTACGACAACTACGTCGACGACATGTTCATCTTCGACGTCGGCGACGACGAGTTCGGCTTGAAACCGATGAACTGTCCGGGCCACGCGTCGATCTTCGAAGACCACTCCTGGAGCTACCGCGACCTGCCCGTCCGCTACGCCGAAAACGGGAAGGTCTACCGCAAGGAACAGCGCGGCGAGCTCTCGGGCATCTCGCGCGTCTGGGCGTTCACGATCGACGACGGACACCTCTTCGTCAGACCCGACCAGATCGAAGCCGAGGTCGAGGCGATCATGGACGCCATCGACGAGGTGCTGACGACGTTCGATCTCGACTACGAGGTCGCGCTGGCGACGCGTCCCGAGAAATCCGTCGGTAGCGACGAGATCTGGGAGCGCGCCGAGGCCCAACTCGAGTCGGTTCTCGAATCGCGAGAGATAGACTACGAACTCGAAGCCGGTGACGGGGCGTTCTACGGGCCGAAGATCGACTTCTCGTTCGAAGACGCCATCGGTCGAAGCTGGGACGGCCCGACGGTGCAACTCGATTTCAACATGCCCGAACGGTTCGAGCTCTCCTACGTCGGCGAGGACAACGAGTCCCACCAGCCGGTGATGATCCACCGCGCGCTCTACGGCAGTTACGAGCGGTTCTTCATGATGCTCATCGAGCACTACGAGGGCAACTTCCCACTCTGGCTCTCTCCCGAACAGGTTCGAGTGCTTCCCATCTCCGACGATAACCGCGAGTACGCAGAAGAGATCGCCGACGCGTTCTCAGACTTCCGCGTCGAGGTCGACACGAGCGACGCCACGCTCGGCCGGAAGATCCGGGCGGCCCACGACGACCGGGTTCCCTACCAGATCATCGTCGGCGACGACGAGCAAGCCGACGGGACGATCTCCGTTCGTGATCGCTTCGAAGACCAGGAGTACGACGTCGCGGTGGATACGTTTCTGACCCACCTCGAAGCCGAACGCGACGAGAAACGTAACGAACCCGACTTCTTGCAGTCGTAGGGCCCGTCGGTCGGTTCTCGACTGACTTTCGGTTATCGAACGATCGTGACCGGCACCGGCGACCGCCGGGCGACGGTCTCGGCGACGCTTCCGAGGAGAATCCGTCTGGCCCCGGTTCGTCCGTGACTGCCGATCACGACGTGGTCGACGTCGTGTTCCTCGACGTAATCGATGATCGACCGCGAGACGCTGCCGATGACGTGGTCGGTCCTGATGTCGACCCCGGCGTCCGCGGCTCGATCGCTCGCTTCGCGAAGGAGGTTCTCCGCGCGCTCGTTCTGGTGGTCGATGATCGCGTCGTAGTTCGCCATCGCTCCGCCTTCCATCCCGGTCGCCGCGTAGAAGTCGCTCGGATCGATGACGTGTACCGCCGTGATCGTCGAGTCGGGGTGTGCTTCGATCGCGAAATCGAGCGCGTCGGTCGATCGCTGCGAGTCGTCGTACGGGACGAGGACGTGCTGAGCCATGCACAAATTTTCGACGGCCGGGAGGATAAACGCACGGTTCGTGTCCACAGTCTGCACACCCGGTGATCGAATCCGATCGTTCCCGGGTCGGTGCCGGTCGGCGAGTACCCTCGGTGCACTACCCACTGTCGGTTACGGCCGCGAAAAATGTGCGGTCGATCAGTCGCTGTTGGTCGAGGGTCTGACCTTCTCGGTTCCCTTGCCGCGGTTGTAGAGGCCGCGGTTGGACTTGCCGGCGTTGGTCAGTCCGCGGAAGGCGCGGTTCTTGTGGTCGTCGCCGCAGATCCAGTTCAGGTCGTCGTCGTTCTCGATCGCCGGGTGCTCCGGGTCCACGAGGATCACTTCGAACCACTTCTGCGAGCCGTCCTCACCGACCCAGTAGCTGCCCAGTACGCGGAGGTTGGGGTACTTCCGGGAGACGCGCTCTTCGCCGATGCGCTGGATGTTCTTGCGGCGGCCGATGCGGTTTACGCCCTGGCGCTTCGTCCGCCGTCCGGCGGTAAAGCGCTCTTTCCGGGCGGTTCCCTTTCGGACCGAGACCCGCGTGAGGACGATGCCCTGTTTTGCCTTGTAGCCGAGTTCACGGGCCTTGTCCAGGCGCGTCGGTCGGTCGATGCGCTCGATAGCGCCCTGTTTGCGCCACTCCTGTTTGCGTTGCCACTGGAGTTCCCCGAGTTTGCCGTCGCCGGGGTTCTTCCAGGCCTCCTTGATGTGAGAGTAGAAGCTTCGTGCCATGTGTATCACCGCGGGCGTCTCCTGGTTCAGACCGGACGAGTCGTCTCGTGCGGTCCACATTCCGACCCGTGACTGGCGTCGAACGGGTGCCCGCTGGTGCCCGCCGTCCAGCGTAGCTACCGGTACTACCCAGCGTCGTTTCATAAGGCCTTCGAAGCGTCGACGACGCCGGCGAACGAGGGGTATCGAGCGTCAGAATCGATCCCGACGATAGCTGCGGGGCGAGGAGCGATTCGGGGCAACGAACGCTACCGCGAGCAGCCCCGCGAGCGCGAACAGGCCGAACGCCGGGTGGACGAGCTGGGAGAGGACGATCGCGAACGGAATCGCGAAGACGACGATCCGGAACGGCGTCACCACCGCGGAGAGATACCTGTCGGAAAGCCAGTCTCCAATCGACCGATCGGACGCCTCGCGTCGAGCACTGCTCGCCGTCACGGCGAGGACGGCGACGAGCGAGAGGGCGATCGACACCTTCGCGATCGACGGCGAGACGGACGGTCCTGCCCAGCGGGCGCCGTAGACGATCGCCAGGCCCAGACCGACGCCGACGCAGCCGACGACGCCGGTCGTGCCGGCACGCGCAGCGAGGGGATCCGAGGCGTACCCATCCGGTCCGACTGTCCGGTGGACGTCGAGGGCGTTCGTTCCGAGATCCCAGACGAGAAGCGTAGCCGCGATCCCGACGAGTACGCCGATCGGGGCGAGTCCGGCGGTCGCCGAGAGGATCGTCCCGGCGAACAGCGAGGCGGCCGCGACGCCGACCAATCGCGACCGCCACCGCTCGCCCGCGGCCATCGCGAGCAGCCGCGGTGCGTGGAGCCAGCTGGCGACGAAACCGATCCACGCGGCGACGATCAACGCCCACGTGATAGCCGACGTCGTCCCGCCGGTCGCGAGGCGGTCGCCGCCGAGGATGGCAACCGGAACGACCGCACCACCGGACATCGAGGCGAACGTTCGCAACGGCACCGGTTCGAGTCGGTGACGGACGGCCGGGGCGATGGCCACCGCGACGGACGCGAGCACCACCCCGACGATGACGGCGAGTAACGCCGCGATCACCACACCGCTCGTCAACACCGCGGCGACGGCCCGGCCGACCGGACCGATCGCCTCGAACCCCGAGTCGATCGCCGCCCGCAGTCCCGGAACGTACCAGACGACGACGTAGAACCCGATCACCCAGTAGATCGATTCGTTCCACTCGCGCACCCACTCTACGAGATCCCTGATCGACGGGACGTCCAGTCCGAGGCGTCGACACGTCCGCCTCGCCGTATCGCTACCGGCGATCGAGAAGAGCGCAAGCAGCGTGAGCACTTGAATCGTTATCAGTGCGATCGAGGGCGTTCGACTGGCGAGCGAGATCGTCTCACGAATCCCATCCCAGTAGAGGGCGAGCGGTCGCCCATCGAGGACGAGCGCCGCGATCGGCGTCGCGATCGCCGCGGCGAGCGTCGCGTCACGCGCGGTCTCGCCGAGCGCCGATCGACAGGACTCCGCCGGCAGGAGGGCAACGCCCGCGGCCGTTACGGTGACCGCCGCCGCGGCAACGATTCCGACGGCTCGATAGGGGCCCACGTCGACAGCCGGTAATCCGGCGGCGGTTCCGGCCAGTACGGCGATCCAGACGCTGCCGGCAACCCCGGCGAGTCCGGCAACTGTCGTGATACCGCCGAGTGCGCGGTCTCGAATCGAATACGTCGCGATCAGGCAACACCCGCCGACGATCCCCAGCCCCGACACAACTGCCACCGCGACTGGCACCACCGCGCCAGCGCCGTATCCGAGGCCGAGAACGACCAGCACGGCGAACGCGACCAGAAGCGGCGATCGGCCCGGCGGGGCGTACAGTGCGTGGCCGGGGTCGTCGGTCACGCCGACCACCCCCGCGACGCCCGATCCAGTGCGACGTGAAGCGACTCCGTCGGCGACCACGCGACGACGCGTACGCCCGCGCTCCGAAGCGTCGAAATCCGGTCGTCCCGGACAACGGTCTGGACGGTTCCGCCGAGGGAGTCGGGGACGACCGAGGGAGAGACGACGGTCACGTCGTGGCCGAACGCCGCGAACCGCCGGGCGGCCTCGACCGGACCGTCGTCGAGCAGCGGCGAAAAGAGGACGATCTGTTTCTCGTCGGCCAGGTGGCGACAGCACCGGTCGACGTCATCAGCGCCGGCCGAGAGCCAGTTCGAGTACCCGAACGTGTCGTCCCACTCGCCGTCGAGAAATCGTCGGATACGGGCCCGCTGTGGCCTGCCGCTACACGGGCGTAGATAGTGACCGCTGCCGCCGAACCAGGCGACGCCAACCTGGTTATTCTCGACGAGCAACCGCGTCGCGAGGTGGCGTACTCCCCGCCGGCTCAACTCGATCGCCGTCGCTTCGCCCGCTCGTCGGCGCGAGGCGGCGGCCGACCGGGCGTCGACGAGACAGACCACCCGCACCGCCTGCTCCTGGCGGAACTCGATCGTCGCGAGTTCGCCCGTCCGGGCGAGTCGCGTCCAGTCGATGCGGTTCATCGGGTCTGTCGGCTGGTGGGCACGAATTGCGTGGAACTCGACGCCTTCGCCGCCGGCCTCGCCGTCGATTCGCCCCGTGTACTGGATCGTCTCCCCGCCGATGGGGACGGTCTCGACGAGGTCGGCACAGTCGATTTCGCTCTCGATCGGGTACGTTTCGACGACCGCTGCGCCGCCAGAAACCGTCGCCGAACGGGCGGTGACCTCGCCGAACTCGTAGGAGCCACGCCTCGCCGTTACCGCGTACTCGATCGTCTCGGTCTCGCCGGGCGACAGCGAGACGCCGGCCCGCGTCGACCCATCGACGACCAGTCCGTCGGGCGGACTGTCGGCGACGCGAACGTCCGGGAGGACCGTCGAACCCTCGTTTCGAACCGTGAGGCGAACCGAAACCGATTCGCCCGGTCTCGGCTGGGTCGGCGTAACCGTCCGCTCGACGGCTAGGGACGACGCGGGTGCGTCGCCGAGGCTCGCGTAGGCCGCGTACGTGAGACCGACGGCCGAGGCGGCGAAAACCGTCAACAGTTCGAGCACGATCCCCGCACCGATACAGACCGTGGCGACGGCGAGCCCGGCCCAGTACCGGTGTCGACGGCTCATCGGTTCACCTCGGGGTTCACTGATTCTGGCGTACTCGCCGTCGACCGCGAGCCGGCGGCCTCGCCATCATCCGCCGAATCCGCATCCGTCCAGCGTGAATAGGCGACCGACGGGTCGTAGCCACCGGACGGGCCGGCGGAACGATCGGCCGAATCCCGTCTGCCGGTCGAGGCGATACCGTCGCGCGGTCCGTCCCCAACGGGCCCGTGCTCCGGCGCCGCGTCGAGTCGCGCTATCGTGTCGATCGTCGCGCGCAGCATCCGTTCGTAGCGCCGACCGACGAGCCAGTCTCGATATCGAACGGAACGCGAACGGTGGTCGACCTCGCCGAGGAAGGTCGCCGCCCGCGGATCCTCGGTCCAGGTTCCCTCGCGTAGCAACTCGTCGATCGTCGAGTTCGACCGGTCTCCCGTCTCGCCCAGTTTCGTCTCGACGGCGGTGCGTACGTCGTCTTCGATCCGTCGGCGAGCCGTGCGCGGGACGTCCGACGATTCGCGCAGAGCCCGATCGATGCGGGCACCGACAATGTTGCTGGACGGAGGCGGGATCGGTCGTCCGTGGCGCTCGGTCAGTCCGTTCGTCGCCGCGTCGGGCGATCCGACGACCGATGGGACGAACCCCTGTTGCACCCAGATGGCGAGCCCGAGGACGATCGTCACCAGCCCCACGCCGGTGACGACGAGGGGCGTAACGAACGCGGGTGTCGAATCGGTCGGGTTGACAAGCAGGGCTATCGCGGCGAGTATCGCACCGGTCGCGAAGACGAGCACGAGTCGTCTCACTGTCGATCACCGCCGGTTTCCTCGCGGATCCGCTGGTAGGCGGCGCGCGCCCGTTCCAGCTGCGCGGCCGTTTCGGACGCTCCACCGTAGCGCACGCGTTCGAACGTCTCCGTGAGGGTGATTACGGCGTCTTCGGGCATGCCGGCGTCGACGGCGGCGACGGCGCACTCGCGGGGCGTTCTGACCGACGCGCGGCGGAGCGAAAGCGAGGCGACGATCCGTTCCCAGGCCGCCGCGACCGACTCGGGTTCTCTTGGCGGCTCCGCCGACGGCGTCGGTTGCGATTCGTTCGATCGCTCCGTTCGCCTCGTCGGTCCGGTGGCAGATCGGGTTCGATCGGTCCGCGAATTCCACCCGAACGAAGGCCACCGGAGTGAGAGACGCCAGAGTCCGCTCACGGACGGAAGTGACGGGAGTCTGATCGACGCACCCGTGGCTCGAAGCGACCGCCACCCGTGACCGACTCCGCGGGCAGCAGTGGCCCCCAACTCGGCCACGCCCGAACCGACCGTCGTCCCGTACCGTGCCGCGGCGATCGTCGCGAACATGGTCGCTTGCGGCAGTCGCTGAATGCGGAGCGCGAGCCGCGCTGATCGCCGATCCGGCAGGTCCGCCGCCGTAATCCCGTCAGCGCGGGTGGGATCGGTCCGTTCCCACACCCGGCCGCTTACCAGCAGGCTCACGCCGAGTAAGGCGATCAACCCGACTACCTCTACCAGGAACGCTCCAAATAACGTACTTCCGGCGCCACCGTCATCCGCCGTCTCGTCAGCATCCGTACCGGTCTCGTTCCCGTCAGTCGAGCGATCGTCCGTCGTTCCGTCGCTGTCGCTCGAATCATCGACACCATCCGCGGCGTCGCTCGAGGCGCCTCCGTCGTCGCTCGGATCATCCGCGGCGGCGTCCGGGTCGTCAGAGCCGTCCGACCCCTCGCCGTGTCCGTCGTCAGTCGTCGCATCCTCGTCGGAACCGACCGGACCGTCCGTTCTGTCACCCGTCTCGACGGCGCCACCGTCCATTCCGGCGGCCGGAAAGAGCGCCGCCCCCACGACGATCGCGACGAGACAGAGAGCCAGCACGACGAGCGGTCGATCCTGTATCACGCTGAAACGTGCAACTCGCCCGATATATTTATTTGTATCGGGTTAGCGGCGTTCTCCGAACGTCACACGGCTGGGAAAGGAAGGGGTGCGAAAGTCCAAGTCGATTCGCTGTGGCTCGAATAGACACAAACGGGTGTGACCACCGCTCGCGACTACGAGTCGACGTGAGACCTGAAAGTGGAGCGAAACGATTTTCGTACACTGACGCGAACGGCGGAGATATGGACGAGCGACTCACGATCAGACTGGCGGTGACCCTGGGTCTCGTCCTCGCGATCGACCTGTTGCTCGCCGTCGGTCTCGCGCTCGTCCTGGAGCCGTGGGTGGCGGTCGTCCTCGCCCGGATCGGCATCGAAACGACGGCACCGTCGGTCGCGGCGGTGGCCGTCGTCGTGATGGCCGTGTTGCTGGTCGGACAGTTACGGTACACGCGCCAGGAGTTGCTGGCCGAAACCGACGCGACAGTGGCCGGGCCGGACGACTCGGCGCTCACCGATCGCGTGCGACGGCTCGCGGCACAAGCCGACATGCCCACACCCACGGTGGCGATTTCTCGGTCCCCGGTCCCGAACAGCATGGCGATCGGCGACCTCGGATCCGGGACGATAGTCGTCAGTCGCGGGCTCGTCGAGCGCCTCGACGATGCGGAACTAGACGCCGTCCTCGCACACGAACTCGTCCACCTCAAGAATCGCGACGCGCTGGTGATGACGGGAGCCACGTTCGTCCCCGCCCTCGTCGCCGACGAGTACTCCCCCTTCGACGGACTTCCCAGCTGGGTGAAGCCGGCGACCGCGGGTACCGCGTTGCTCGCAGCCGCGTTGCTCGCGGGCAGCTTCCTCGACGCGCCGGTCGTGACGCCCACCGGCTTTGTCCAGTTCGCCGTCGCCACCGTCGTCACGCTGGTCGTCGCCGGGCTCGTTCTCGGCGTGCTCGCCGCGGCCCTCGTCGGGGCGGCGGGGTCCCTCTCGCGCTATCGCGAGTACGTCGCCGACCGAGACGGCGCCCACCTCGCCGGAAATCCTGCGGCGTTGGCGAACGCGCTGGCCGGCCTCTCCGGTGACGACCGTCGTCCGGAAACGGACAAGCGCCTCACGACCCAGGGGCTCTGTCTGCTCCCGTACGGATTCGACGCTCCCGACCAGCCGTCCGACGCGGACGGGCGTTCGGTCGACTTTCGGTCACACCCCGCCGTCGAAACGCGCATCGCCCGGCTCCGAGAACAAGCCGGGAGGCTCGAAACGGACCGAACCCGCTGAACGAGAACCAACCGATCGAGACCGCTACTCGAGCACGGCTATCCGGTCTTCCAGCCCGACCGGCGTGGCGCCGTTGATCGTCGCGAACGTCGCCCCCAGGACGAGTCCGTAGACGAGGTGACCGATCGCAAAGATGACGGCGACGACGAACTCGCCGGCCGCTCCGGGAATCGGCAGGAACGGGAGCGGAAGCGCGACGACCCCGGCCCGAGCCATCGCCACGGGAAAGACCACCCCGCCGGCGAGAATCCCGATGAACGCCCCGAAGGCGAGGCCGGCGATGACGAAATCGGTGAACGACGTCAGACTTCGTCGCATCGTCCGTCGGGAAACGATCGCCGCGAATACGAGCCCGAATCCGACGCTGATCAGCATGTGAATCAGCCACCCGAGGCCGATCGACGCGCCCGCGATCGGCGCGAGTCCGCCGAGAACCTCGATGAGATCCGCGCCGAAGTGCAAGATGACGCCCATCGCGATTCCGGCGACGATCGCAGCGATAACGCCGCCACCCCAGACATCGACCGCGTTGTATTGGCGCATGCTATCACTAGACATACCATCTCGGACGTCACCCAGGTGCAAAAACCGCCTGCCATCTCACCCCGGGTGACAGATTTTTACACCCCGGTGTGAACGGACGACCCGATTGTGGAATTGAATTGCACACCGTTCCCGACAGTCTCCACTCACCGGACCGTTGCTGTGGACGGCCTCTATCGATCCGACCTCGTCCGTCGACGGGACGAATTGCGCTTGCATGTCGTCGATCCTCGACTCGATTCCCGATAGTGGATCCTCCGTTCGCGACAGTTGGACGCGTTTGTCACAACGGCTTCTTACAACGAAGGTGAACGTCGTGACGTGCTATGTGTTCACACCACGACCCCGATCCGATAGATCGAGTCGACGTATCGCGACGAACCGTACTCAAAACGAGCGCCCTCGCCGGAACCGGACTACTCACGGGCGCACTCGGTACGACCAGCGCACTCGGCACCGAGTCGGGTAGCATCGACCCGGTGTACGCGAACGTCCGGGTTCGAGAGGCGAGCCACGCCTGGGAGCGAGGCTACCGGGGCCGACCCGACCGATCGCTCGCGTTGACCGACTCCGGAACCGACGCGCGCCATCCCGACATCGGTCCGTGGAGCGGCGTGACGGTGACGACGGCCGACGGCGAGTTCCAACTCGAAACGACGCACGCGCCACCGGGTCACGGCGACGACGAGTACGAGACGGAAGAGCTCGACGCCGAGACGTTCACGGGGACGAATCAGGGTACGGTCGTACTCGGCCTCGTCGACAGTCCCGACCTCTCGCCGGTCGACGGAACCGATCGCATCGAGGCCACGCTCGATTGGACGTCGGAACTTCCCTCGGAGATGGAAGTTCGCCTCCTCGAAGACGGGAACCAGCGAACCAGCGCCCGCGGTACCGACGGACCAATCACGACGACGTACGACGGGTACGATCCAGAGGGAGACTACAGTCTGGAGATCGTCTGCTGGGAGGGGAGCGTCGAGTACGAGGCGGTCGCCTCCTACCAGGCGATCGTCGACGGCGGGGAAAGCGGCGGCGAGTCCGAACCGCCGGGTCACGCGATCGATCCGTTCGACCCCGTCGAGCGTACCGGTTTGCCCCACCTCGTCGGCTGGCACAACGACCACGACGCCTACGGGTCGTTCAGTCGACCACGAGACGAGAACGGACACGGCACACACGTCGCCTCGATCATGGCCGGCAGCGGCCGCGCGAGTGCGATCGATCCGGATCGGTCGCGGACGGACGAGCCACACGCAGTCCTCCTGCTCGGCGACACGCTCTCGTACGAGGTCGAGGCCGAAGCCGGAACCGGCGTCTTCGTGAGCGTTTACGGAACCGCCATCGACGTCGTCATCGAGGGGCCGGATGGAGCGGAACTCGCAAGCGCGAGCGGCGTCGAGGGAACCAGTGAGGAGAGTTTCGAGACCAATATCGCAGAGACGCCGACCGTTCACGACGAGGGAGAGGCCACCTACACGGTCCACGTCCGAACGATCGAGGGCGAACTCGTGACAGCCGGCCGGGTCGAGACGGTCGCCGTGGGCGCGTTCAGGCACGCGGGCGAGACCGCGGGCGACGCCACAGGTGGTGGCGACCGGTCGCTACACGCCGGCGTCGCCCCCGGCTACAGCATCACGAGCCTGACCGACCTCGCCACCGCAACCGAGACGCTCGGCGAGTTCGCCGACGAGTTCGCTGAGACGTTCAACGTACGCGCCGTGAACATGTCGTGGGGATATCTCGGCGGGTTGCCGCTCGGAGCGGCGGGCGGCGCGCTCGACGACATTCCAGCGTCGATCCGGGAAATCGCCGAAGCCGGGATGCTGTCGGTGGCGGCCGCCGGAAACGACGCCACGCCGGCGAACGGCAACGGCGCACCAGCGGTTGCTAACGAGGCGATCTCCGTCGTCTCGACGGGTCCCTACGACGGCATCGCGGCCTACTCGGCGGGCGGAATCGGCGGCATCGACGACGAGACGGGCGAGCCCTACGCGAAGCCGGACGTCACCGCGCCGGGCGGGCAGGTGAACGTCCTCGACATCGCCGCCGCAAACGGCGAACCCGAAGACGACGTCACCGAGAGTTCGGGCGACGACGAGGCCGCGTCGGCCGATCTCGAACCGGTCACCGTCCTCGACGAACTCGAATACGGAGCGCTGGAACCGCGAACCGAGTTCGACGACTCGATTTCGGGCGACGCCGGTTACGAGTTCGAGCTCGCGGACACCGTCCTCGAGACCCTACTGGACGTCGACGCCGAGTTACTCGGCGCCCACCGCAACCGGGACCCAGAAGGAGACGGCCGCGACGGCGTGCGCGACTATCGCGGCGCCGCCGGGACGTCGATGGCCGCGCCGTCGGTCGCCGGAATCGCCGGACTCGTCGCCGACGCCATGGAAGACGACGCCCCGACGGCGATCTCGCTTCCGGAACCGGCCGAAACGGGCTACCGCGACGTCCTCCGGCTCAAATCGACCATCCTCGCGACCGCCACCGAGACGGCACTGACGGCCGCACCCTACCACCGGGCGAAGGTCCCGGTTTACACCCACGGGAGGCGCGACCCGTACGAAGGGTACGGCCGGGCGAACGTCGGCCCGGCGATCGACGCCGTCACGCGCGATCTCACCGACCAGACGATCGCTGGAACGGTCGGTCTCGCCGTCCCCGACGACGAACGCGCCGTCGCCGGATACGTCCGCGTCGACGCACCGGGAGAGATCGAGGCGACCGTCGAATTCGGCCACTACAGCGGTGGAAACGCGGACGCCGCGCGAGCCGATCCGCACGTCGATCTCTTCGTCTACGACGCCCAACAACCAGACGAGCAGACGGGAGAGCCGACGGTCGTCGACAGTGACGCCGGAATCGGCGGAAGCGCGGCCGTCTCCACCAGCGTCTCGGTCGACGACCTCGAAGCGAACGACGGCGAGCGCGTGTTCTACGTCGTCGCGAAGCTCGTCGCCGTCCCCGGCCTCGTCAACGGCTTCGACTGTCGAGCGCACCTCGACCTCGAGACGGCAGTCGACGAAGACGGCTTCGTCGTCGAAGGCAGCGCCGAGGCCGACGCGTCGATTTTCTCCGGCGGCCAGACCAGCAGAACCGAGGTTGACGTCGACGTTCGCCATCCAGAGGAGGGACGAGTGATCGTCAGGGACACCGTTCCTCACGGCTGGTCGGTCGACGATGAGTTCGGTGACGTCGAAGCGACCAAGCCCGCCTTCGGCGGGGGCACCCACGTCTACTTCGGGCTCGAGGACGCGCAGTCGGTCTACGAGGACCTAACCCACTTCGCACGAGCGCCCGACGACGTAGCGGACTCCGACCGCTACACCTTCGGCCCCGTCGCGGTCTCGACCGAAACCGACGGCGACGGAACACTCACCGACCGCGAGTGGACGACCGTCTCGGGGACCGAGCGGACCGTGACGGTGCTCGCAACGGACGTCTGAGCGAACGGAGACGAATTCCTTCTCCCGGCCACGCTCCAGGTTTCTCCATTGTCGACCGCGTCCGCCATCGATCTGGTGACCCCATCGAACCCTCGCAATCACCCAGCACAGCCGTTCTCGGCGGGAAATCGGGATGGAATTGAAAGACGAACGTGGCAGTTTTTTATATAGCGTTATTTAGTTTATCCGGCTAGAAATGGCCGCCCCTATATAAACAGACGGCGACCATCGAACGATCAGTCAGAAGAGGCAGCGATCGTATCGAACGAGCCGTCCCGTATCTGATCCGCAACGGACCGAACCGATCGATCCGGGACCGCACGCGGGTACTTGCGTTCGAAGTACCCGAGCAGATTCGACAGGTCGCGTTCGAGGAATTCGTCGGCGTTGGGGTGATCGATCGGAACGGCCTGGGGCCAATCGAAGATCGTTACGCCACTCTCGCCGACGAAGATGTTGTACGCGCTCATGTCGGCGTGGACGTATCCGAGTTCGTACGCGCTAGCGAGTTCTGCGAGTAGAAGGTCGACGATCCCGACGACCTGATCATCATCCAACTTCGCCCGCGATAGTTCGACGCCGTCCATCTTCTCCATCACGATGGCGTGGCGATTCTGGGCGATCGGCCGCGGAACCGAGACGGTCGGATAGAGTGATTCGAGAATCTCGTGTTCGCGTTCGGCCGCCTTTCGCGCGGTGTACAGCCAGGAGACGTGTCTTCGGTCGGACGTGTAATCGCGTTCTTTGTTGACCTCACGAAAGTTCGTATAGCCCTCCCGGTGGTACTTGAGCGCGAGCGGTTTGTACGATCGCACCTCGTAGACGTCGCTCTCTTTTCCGACGCCGAGCGGAGAACCGAACTCGTCGATCACGTCCTGCTCGACGAGGGCCCTGAGCGCCAGCGCGTCGTAGCCTTCGAACTGGAGGGTGAACCCTTCGTACTGGATGGTCTTCTTTTCGATTAGCCCCCGCTTCAGACAGCGCTCTACCCGGTAGTCGACTTCTTCCGTCGTGAGACTCGAGAACTCGGGTAGCTTCTCACGTTGCACCCACTCGGAAAAGCGCATCCCCTGCTCGACGCCCGAGAGGAGATAGAAGTCCTCGGGGTCGAGTTCGGCGAGAAGCGAGGCGACGTTACGAACCATGGGCCGTCTAGTCGGTCCGATGGTAAAAAGCGACCGACACCGAAACCCGCTCGTCGACGTTCGATTAGGTCGGTGTAGCCCGCTCGCACCGACGTTCAGCTCGTCCGTGCCGTGTAGGCAGTACCGGACCAGCCCCATCGAATGATTCGTCCGATAGCGGTGAGCGGATCGGCCGATCACCGTTCGAACGGCTCGAACGTCGCGAATACCGGATCGTCCGTTCGCTGTTGACGACGAAACCCCGGGGGTGGACGGGGTGAAGACCGGCCCGAAGCGAGGACCTCGAAGAGAGACGGTTCGTCGAACGCTTCGACAGCGGGCGTCTGCAACCGCCTCATGTACCGAGAGCTCGGTCGGAATTAGATACCCTGTCCGAGCCTGCAGAGCGACGGCCGTGTGGCCAATTCGACGTTACATCCCCGAATACGCCGCCGTGCGATATTTATAAATCATATATCACGATATAGAATTGATTCATCCAGTGTGACTTCCCGGGTCGATCGGGGCGGACCGAATCGTACGCGAGCGGCCTCACGAGACCCCAGGACACATATTCCGCCTTGATTTCGGACGAACGAATCGGAACCGCTTTCTCGATTCCACCCGAGAGTGGGCACATGACCGATCTCGCCGAGCGCGAGTGGCGGTTGATCCGCGACGAACCCCGCCCTGGAGCGATCCAGATGGCGTTAGAAGAGATCGCCGTCCGGACCGCACACGAAGACGACCTCAGGACGGTCCGAACGTACGACTGGAACCCGAGCACGCTCTCGCTCGGATACCGCCAGAAGGCCGAAAGCGTCGACTGGGAGTTTTGTGACGACCACGGTATCGACGTCACGCGACGCCAGACGGGCGGGGGCGGCATCTACCACGACGCCCACGCGGACATCTCCTACACCATCGTCGCTCCGGCGGACGACGTTCCGGGCGACCTGATGGAGTGCTACGCACTGTTTTGCGAGCCGATTCTCGACGCGCTCGATCGAATGGGACTGGACGCCGATTTCGCGTCGGTCCCGAAATCGTCCGTTCACGGCCCCTCCTGTTACCTCCGGGACGTAAACCCCGCACACGACATCGTCGTCAACACGGACGGCGATGGACCGTCGCTCAAGGTAAGCGGGAACGCACAGTACCGGCGCAAAGACGCCGTTATTCAGCACGGATCGATCAGCTACGATCTCGAACCCGACCGCCACCTCGGCGTCTTCGCCGACCACGACGTCTCGACGGAGCGGTTCGCAGAGCGAGTCGGGAGTATCCGCGCAGCGACCGGTATCGACCGAACCGAGGCCGTCGACACGCTCGCGAACGCGCTGGGCGAGTGGTGTGACGCGACCGACCGCGACTGGCGAGACGACGAACTGAACGCGGCTGAGACGCTCGCCGACAGAAAGTACGCCAACGATCGATGGGTACGAGACCGCGAGCAACCGACACCACGCAGCTGAGGAGAGGGGCCGTTCGGCCGCGAATGCACACACCGGCGAGCCTAGCGGCCTTCGATAGCCCTTTGACGCCCTGGTACTGACACCGTTCCATGAACGTCGGAGCACACGTGTCCATCTCCGGATCGCGCGTCTCGTCGGACGAGGAGACCCCACCGTACGACGACATTCGAAACGCAATTCCCCGCCAGCTGGCCTTCGGCGGCAACTGTGGACAGATATTCACGACGTCCCCGCAGGTGTGGGCCGAACCCGAAATCGACGACGACGCGGCCGACGGGTTCCGAGACGAGACTGATGAGAAACTCGACGGACCGTGGGTGATCCACTCTGCGTACCTCGTCAACCTCTGTACGCCGAAAGACGGGCTGCGCGAGAAGTCGCTGTCGTCGCTGCAGGCGGAACTCGACGCGGCCGAGCGACTCGGCGTCCCGTACGTAAACACGCACCTCGGCGCACACACCGGCGCTGGCGTCGACGGCGGACTCGACAACGCGGCGAGCGCGATCGGCGACCTCGACATTCCCGAGGGCGTACAGCTGCTCATCGAGTCCGACGCCGGGAGCGGCACGAAACTCGGCGGCGAGTTCTCCCACCTCGCCGGAATTATCGATCGAACCGACGCGGATATCGGCATCTGCATCGACACCGCACACACCCTCGTCGCGGGCAACGACCTCACGACCCCCGAGGCCGTCGACGAGACGATCGGCCGGTTCGACGACGAAGTCGGCCTCGAACACCTCGAGTACATCCACCTCAACGATTCGAAACACGACGTCGGCACCCACAAGGACGAACACGCCCACATCGGCGAAGGGTACATCGGCGAGGACGGGATGCGCGCCATCGTCAACCATCCCGACCTCCGCGACCTCCCGTTCGCCCTCGAGACGCCGACCGAGGACGGCCGCGGCTTCGCGTGGAATATCGCGAAGACGAAAGAGCTCCGCGACGACTGAGTCAACCGCGCCAAAGAATCGGACGAACCGTTCGATAGATCGGCTCGGATCGATCCGTTCGATGGACCGATTCGCCGACCAGTTCGATACGTCAGATCGACCCGTTTTTGCCGCTCGCACCCCTCGGTCGACCCGTGCGCGAGTTTTCAGCCGACTACCTTCGCCGGACGCGCGAGGGAATGTGGGACGATACGAGGCAAGCGCTCTGCGGTCTCTCGCTCGAAGACCGCGAGCGGGTGCTCGACGTCGGTTGTGGAACCGGAGAACTGAGTCGAGTGCTCGTCGAAGAGACGCCGGCGGAGACGACCGTCATCGGCTGTGACGTGGATACGACGCTGCTGGCCCGTGCGAGTGAATCGGTTCCGGTCGTCGCGGGGGACGCCCGTCGACTCCCGTTTCCGGACGATTCGTTCGATCTGATCGTCTGCCAGGCGTTACTGATCAACCTCCCCGACCCCGCCGCTGCCGTCGCCGAGTTCGCTCGCGTCTCGTCCGACCTGGTCGCGGCCATCGAACCCGACAACAGCGCGGTGACGATCCGATCGAGCGTCGAGGGTGAACCCGCGCTCGCCTCCAGGGCCAGAGACGCCTACCTCGACGGCGTCGATACGGACGTCGCTCTCGGGGCGTCGGCGCGCGATGCGTTCGAGTCGGCCGACCTCTCGGTCTGTGGGTCGGCCAGGTACGATCACGATCGATCGATCGAGCCGCCGTACGACGCGGCCGCGGTCCGATCGGCCCGCCGAAAAGCCTCCGGCGCCGGCCTGGCCGAGGACCGAACGACCCTCCTCGAGGGCGAACTGACGCCGGAAGGGTACGACGACCTGCGAGCCGACTGGCGGGAGATGGGTCGAACGGTTATCGCACAGATGGGCGAGCGGGACTACCGACGCACGGAGACGGTTCCGTTCTACGTGACGGTGGGGCGTGTAGACGACTGAGAGTGACGTAAACGCCGTTATACTACCGTAAACGCCGGTGTTCTATCCTGAGTCGTGACCGTCGACCCGGTGGTGAGTACCACGGCGGGGCTGTCTGATCACAGATCCCGGTCCTCAGACGACGTCGCCGCGGACGGTCACGCCCTCCTGTTCGTCTCGCCAGGCGTGGACTTCTTTCGCGGCGACCGACGCTTCGGCTTCGTCCATTCCGAGCATTTCGAGGGCGGCTGACAGCGTCGGCATGGCGAACTCGCTCTCGCGGAGCTTCTCGAACGCCGACTCGGATCGCGTTCCGTCGACCCAGAGACAGACGCCGCGCGGGTCTAACAGCTGTGAGTACTCCTCGCGAAGTCTCGCGCCGCGAAGCCGTTGAGAAACGTTGTCCTCGAACGAGGCGTTACAGACTTCGAGGTGGATCGGCTCGTCGCCTTCGAGTAAGTGTGCGGCGAGACAGCGTTCCGGAGCGACGTGGCCGTGTTCGTTCGCTCGCACGCGCTCCGGGTTGGCCTCGGCCCAGTCGGCGTCCACGGCGGTCCCGACGCCGCGAACGCCGTGAGACTCGTAAAACGACTCCTCGCGATCGCGGTCGGTTTCGAAGTAAATGTCTTTCGTGAGGTAGATGTCGAGCCTGTCGATCGGATCGAGACCGAGTGCGAGGTCGCCGTAGACCCACAGCTCCCTGATCGGAACCGGCGCGGGCTCGGTCTCGACGGTTTCGATCACGCGCTCCAGTCGATCGACCGCCGCGGATCGGTCGAATCCCATTGGAGAGACGTAGGGAGCTACCGGCAAAACGACTTCCGGTCGGCTGGGACACAGTTTTTAGACCGGTCACGACGAAGTCGACCGTATGCGCCACCGAGTGTTCAACGAAGCCGGTTCCGACGATCTCGTCTTCCTCATGGGCTTTGGAAACCGGTACACGCACGAGAACGCGAGCTGGTTCATCGGAACCCTCGCAAACGCCGGGTATCGGGTCCACGCCTTCGAGTTTCCGGTCGACGTGACTGACTTTCGCGCCGACTGGGTGGAACCGGTCGCCGAGTACGTCCGCGACCTGGACGACTACCAGCTACTCGCACACAGCGCCGGCTGCCTGATCGGCCAGGCGCTCGACGGCGCGGACAATCACGTCTATCTCGCCCCGTTCTGGGGGTACGGACCGCTGTGGAACGAGACCGTGCTGGAACTCGTCGGGGCGATTCCGACCGACTTTCCGTTTCTCCCCGTCCGAGGGCTCGACCGCGACGCGCTGGGCGTGCAAGCGACGGATCACCAGCTCGCCACGATGGCGCGGTGGGTTTCGCCGGCGTTCGTGAGAGAGACGCTCGCCGCCCAGGAATCGATACTCGAGATCGATCACGACGCCGTCGCGTTCTGTTCGCTGACCGATCCAGTCATCGACCTCGCCGTCGTCGGCGAGAACGTCCCTGCCGAACACGTCGTTCTCTACGACGGCGGTCACGAGCTGTTCTCCTCACCTGAGCGAGATCAGTACGTCGAGACCGTCATCTCCGCGCTCGAAGACGGAGCGGCGGCGATCGAACGCGAACCACTGGTGGCAGACTGATCGGCGTCGGCAACGTCTGACGTGCGTGTCTTACGCGTACAACGAAACGGACTTCCCGTCGGGTCACCAACGCCGGGGTGATGGATTGCGATCGATGCGACGAGGAGGCGGTCATGCACGCCGCGTACTCCGGCGCCCACCTCTGTAGCGACCACCTCTTACAATCGATCGAAAAGCGCGTCAGGCGGCGAGTTCGTCGCGACGGTCTTGTCCCGAGAGAGGCGTCGCCCGAGAACCCGCAGACGTGGGTGATCGGCCTCTCTGGTGGAAAAGATAGCGTCGTTCTCACGCACATTCTTCACGAGACGTTCGCCGAGGATCCGCGGATCGAACTCGTCGGACTGACGATCCACGAGGGGATCGACGGCTACCGCGATAAGAGCCTCGACGCCTGCGTCGAACTGGCCGACTCGCTCGAGTTTCGTCACGAGGTCGTCTCTTACGCCGACGAGTTCGGCATCCGGATGGACGACGTCGTCGAAGACGATCCAGAAGGCATGGCCGCCTGCGCCTACTGCGGCGTCTTTCGACGCGACGTGCTCTCCCGGTACGCCGAGAAACTGGATGCGGACCTGCTGTTGACCGGTCACAACCTGGACGACGAAGCGCAAACGGCGCTGATGAATATTCTGGAAGGCGACGTCGCACAGGTCGCAAAACACTTCGACGCGAGTCTCGGTCCGATCGCTGAACGCGAACTGAGCGACGAGTTCGTCGCCCGAGCGAAGCCGCTTCGCGACGTGCCCGAAAAAGAAGTCGCCCTCTACGCCCACCTCGCTGATCTGCCCGCCCACATCACCGAGTGTCCACACTCCAGCGAGGCCTATCGCGGCGAGATCCAGCGCGTACTCTACGGTCTGGAGGAAAATCACCCCGGAACGCGTCACTCGATCATGGCCGGCTACGAAGAACTCGCAGGGATCGTCGCTGACCACGTTAGCGGGGCCGACGGAGCCGAGCTCACGGAGTGTCCGTCCTGCGGGTCGACCACGTCGGTCACTGGCGATCAGTGTCGCAAGTGTACGCTGTTAGATGCGCTGGCCTGATCGGCAAACCGGCTTCGATTCGCTCAGAGGCCGACGAAGAGCCGCCCGAGTCCGAGGACGCCGTACGCCGCTCCGAGAAGGAGTACCATGTAACACGCGTTTCCGACGCCCGAGGCGATCACGTACCCACGTTCCGGTTGCACCCCGAGTCCGGCGACGATCGGAACGACGGTTCGAACCGCCGGCAACGCCGTACAGACGGCGATACCGATCCGCCCGAATCGGTCGACCTGCCGTTCGACGAGTGCCACCCACCGGTGGCCCAGCCAGCGCCGGATGAGCCCGGGGATTCGACTCAGCACACCGATCGACAGTCGCGCGTTTCCGGGAGCCGGTCTCGTCGGCGTGATCGTCCGATAGAGCATCCACTGGCCGACCGTCGCACCGACCGCCGACGCGGCCGTCACGAGCGTGAGTGCCGGCCACGGCGGCGTGACGATGGTGACGTACCCAACGAAGAAGACGGCGGGTTGGAGAATTTTTCCGAGAACGAGTCCCTCGCCGACGAAAAAGAGGCCGAAACCGACCGCGATCGTCACCGTGAGAAGTGTCGTTTGCATTAGTTGTGAGTGCGGTGATCGGCCGAATCTATCTACGAGAAGCTACGGTGAGAGATCAATAAAAAAGAACTGGGAGTAAATCGGGACAGTCACCCGATCGGGACGGTTAGTTGGAGAGCCCGGTCTCCCTCGATTGCACAACCGGCGAAATCAGCTGGTTCGATCGCTGGAGGTCGGTCCGTCAGCGGATGACGTCGACGCCGTTGTTGCGTTCGAGTTCGTCGTGCCCACCGTCGCTGTGTGCGCCGTATCCGGAATTCGAACCGGTATCGACGTTGTTGCTCGCGTCGAAGTCGGCGTCGGTGACGCCCTCGATGCTGGCGCGGGATTTATCCGCCTGCTTCTGCGTGGTCGGGCCGAGAACCTGGGCGCTCTGTACGCCGGTCATGATGGCCATGACGCGGACCTTGCCCTTGTAGTTCTCCTGAATGCGTGCGCCCCAGATGACGTTGGCAGAGGCCTCGAGCCGCTCGGTGATGTTGTCGGCGATTCCCTCGGCCTCTTTTAACGTAAGGTCCGGACCGCCGGTGATGTGGACCAATCCGCCGGAGGCACCGCGGTAATCGACGTCTAACAGCGGGTGGTTCATCGCGTCGCGGACGACCTCTTCGGTCTTGTTCTTGTCCTGGGTCTCGCCGACGAGCATCACCGCGACGCCGCCCTGATTCATGATCGTGGACATGTCGGCGTAGTCCAGATTGATCAGGCTCGGCTGGGTGATCGTCTCCGAGATTCCCTTGACGGTTTCTGCGATGATCTGATCCATCACCGAGAACGCCTTTCCGATCGGGAGGTTCGGGACGTAATCGAGCAGTCGGTTGTTGTCGAGGACGATGATCGAGTCTGCGGTTTCGCGCAGTTTCTCCAGTCCCTCTTCGGCTTTTACCGTTCGAGCGCGTTCGACGTTAAACGGCGTCGAGACCATCCCGACGACGATCGCACCCTGTTCCTTCGCGATTTTCGCGGCGACGGGGGCCGCACCGGTACCGGTACCGCCACCCATTCCGGCGGTGACGAAGACGAGATCGGCGTCACCGAGGACGTCTTTGATGGTGCTCTGGGCCATTTCGGTGGCGCGCTCGCCCATCTGCGGATCGCCACCGGCACCGAGCCCCTGAGTGAGCGACTTGCCGACGAGGATCTTCGTGTCGGCTTCGATCATCTTCAGGTGCTGTTTGTCCGTGTTGATCGCGATCGTATCGGCTCCCTCGACGCCGATGTTGTACAGTCGGTTGATGGTGTTGTTACCGGCGCCGCCGGCGCCGATGATGACGATCCGCGGGTCACCGAATTCGTCATCATCCATCGAGACGTCCATGTCTCGGGCTTCGGCTTCGGCATTTTCGAGGGCGTCCTGAACGATGTCTTGCATCGTTACACCTTCGCCCAGTTTCGTTTACCGGCGCGCTCGGGGCGGCCGTCGTTCTGTTCGTTGATCATTTCACGGACGGCCGACCGGATCGCCTCGCTCCGGTTCGGAAACTCGCCCGTCTCGACCAGCTGTTCGACTTCGTCGATCTGCTGCTTCGGTATTCGCAGTGTCACACGCTCCATTGTTGTATTCCCCGTTTGGCTTCGAGTAAGACGCGGCGTCCCTGTCAGACGCGATCCGTCTTACACCCGTGAGCCGTCGAGATGGCCGCCGAGGGCCAAATCGGCTGTGTGTAAGACGACCGTCTTACGTGGCTGCTACCAACAGTCTGGTAGTATATAAAAGTATCGACAGTGTGTATTTCGGCGTCTTACGAAAGTCAGATTCGTGTGACAGACGGCGTCGCTATCCGGATTCAGAACGGAGCACCAATATCGTTTCGGTCCGGACCGGTCGGTCGGCGAGTTGGAACAGGATTCAGGACCGGTGAGAATCGAGCACGTCGGCAGCCGGCGTCCGACGGCCACACGACGGACAGAACGACCAGTCCGACCACACTTCGTCTCCGCACTCACAGAACACTCGCTGCGTGGCTTTCTCCCCGCAGTTGGGACAGTAGACGTGAGACGAGTCGACGGTCATCCCGCACTGTCCGCAGTCGCCGACGGGATTGTCAGCCGATTCCAGGTCGGCGCGCTCGGTCCGCAACTGGGACGACGGCGGTATCGTGACGCGGCGGTCTGATTCGTCGACTCGCCGTGACGGTTCGGAATCGAGTAAAATACGGACGGTGACGTCCGACGGCTCGCCGGAGCGCCGAGGTTCGAGTCGCTCGTCGAGCGCGTCGTCGATTCGATCCGCTAGCACGTCGTCGATCGACGGCTCGTCGGACTCGACACTCGACGAATCGGACGACCGACCGGCGTCCGTCGGGTGATCGAGGTACGAGCGGAGCGCTTCGCGCATGACCTCGCTCTTCGAGACGTCGAAGGTCTCGAGTTCGTCGACGAGGTCGTCATCCGCGCGAAACGTGATTTTTCCCATCGCTACGACAGCCATCCACACTCTCGTATAAATATCATTCCCCGATCCCGACGTGCGACGACGAATAACAACCCTTATTTGGGAATCGACTGCTACCTTCTACTATCCGCCCTTAGCTCAGCCTGGTAGAGCAGTCGACTGTAGATCGACTTGTCCCCCGTTCAAATCGGGGAGGGCGGACTGCGAGGCGCGAACGAAGTGAGCGCCTCGATATACCGAACGGCGAAGCCGTGAGTACTTTTGTTGCGAACGAAGTGAGCAGTCAAAAGTCCACACCGACACGGTTTGAACACGGAAGTCGCACGCCCGCGCAGCCGAGCGTGAGCGAGGTGAGCAGGAACGTCTTCCACCTGTTCAAATCGGGGAGGGCGGACTTTTGGAGATCCAACTGACGAGCGAAACGAGTACTTGGATCTCCAAAAGTCGATGCCGATCCGATTTGAACACGAGAGTCGCAGCCCCGGAACGGCCGAGCGAAGCGAGGCCGCATGCCCGGAACGTCTCCCATCTGTTCAAATCGGGGAGGGCGGACTGCGAGGCGCGAACGAAGTGAGCGCCTCGATATACCGAACGGCGAAGCCGTGAGTACTTTTGCTGCGAACGAAGTGAGCAGTCAAAAGTCCACACCGACACGGTTTGAACACGGAAGTCGCACGCCCGCGCAGCCGAGCGTGAGCGAGGTGAGCAGGAACGTCTTCCATCTGTTCAAATCGGGGGCGGACAGTATGAGTCAGACGGTCTTCCACTATCGCCGCGTCGGCCACCCGACGAAGTACACTCGTGACGTCCGATCCAGTTTCGGAAACTCCAGCCAGCTCAGTCCCGAACCGACAGCAGGTACGTTCGCATCTCCGTTCTCGATTCGAACTGGTCCGGTGGACCGCCTTCAGCCCTGTTTTCCGGCACCTGAGCGTGGGGCCCCTCGTGTAAGTGTTCGTGAAGCGAGAGGTGTATTCGGAAGTCGGCGTCGATCCGAGTCGCTGGAGGTGACCAGCGTCGTGGCTCCGTTCGGCGTCGAAGCCGGCAGAAGCGAAGAAAAGAAGGAAAACACAACCAATTTTTTGGAAATGGTGGAAACAGGAGCGTCTCGGCTAAGATCCAAAGACCCGTTCGTCTCAGCATGTCCACTGTATCGAGGGAAGCCGAATCGATCCAGGCGCAGGTAACGCGGTACCTCACCGACGCCGACCGGAACGGAGACGCCGATCGGATGGCCCAGCGAATCGCGCTGGCGCACAGTCGCGGATCGAGGGTAGTGGGATTTCGACGAGCCGGTCGAGAACTGTTCGTCTACGAAGAGCGGTCCGACGGCGCGAACAGACTCGCGATCGATGCCGTCGCTCGAGACGGTCGACTGCGTCGGACGGCGACCGTCTGGACCGGCCGCTCGCTCGAATCGTGGCTCGCGGAGAATCACCACTATCTGGAGTGGATCGCGCCGCGGTGGCGCTGAACGAACCAGTTCGCGTCGCCCGCGGTTGCCGACCGACCAGCGCTTCGAACCAGTCGGCTCGATGGGGCCGCGGTGACTGGCTTCCTACAGGCGCTCGCCCACACCGTCGACGATCTCCTCGACGTCGTACTCGTCTTCGGATTTGTCGAACAGTAGTTCGTCGTCTGCGCGGACGGTGAAGACGCCGGCGTCTCCGGTGACAAGCGAGACGGCATCGAGTTCCTGACCGAACTCTGTCAGCAACGATTCCTGGAGCGACTGGGCGCGTTCTAAGTGTCCGCACGGAACGCAGTACTGAATCTCGACTGTCGCCATATCGGGAGAGTCACGCTCGCGTACCGTAAACGTACGCTTTCCGGCATCACCGGGCGGGTGGAAGTCGCGTCCGAAGACTCACACGCCGTGGTCCGCCACCGGCGAATCCGTGCCAGCCTGTATGCATCGATTTCGCGGCCGGCGCGATCAGTTACCCGGCGACACGTCGTTGAGGGGGTGACCCTACCGGGTTCGACAGGTGGCACCTGCGACGGAGGTAGGTCCGGGGAAACAATGGACGGCGCCCGAGTGACGAACAACGAACGCGAGGTGAGTCCGATCAATCGAACGTACACGAAGACGACGTCGGCCGAGTCCGTCGAGATCCAGACACCCGCCGTCGCGCTCGACGGTGTAAGACACGTTTACGGGAGCGCGAGCGGCCGGTTCCGGTCGGGAAGCCCCGTCGTCGCGCTCGAAGACGTCTCGCTCACGATCGGGCCGGACGAGGTGGTCGGACTCACCGGTCCGAGCGGGAGCGGAAAGTCGACGATACTGCATGCGATCGCCGGCTTGCTGGTTCCCACCGACGGGCGCGTCACACTTCACGGGACCGATCTCACGAGCTGTTCCGGTCGCGAGCGCGTACGACTCCGACGACGACACGTCGGCATCGTCTTCCAGCACTTTCATCTCCTTCCGTCACTCTCCGCTCGGGCGAACGTCGCCCTGCCGCTCGTTCAGGCCGGCGTCCCGCGAGCGCAGCGCCGGACCCGCGCTTCGGCGCTGCTAGAGCGGGTCGGTCTCACCGATCGATCGTCGCACAGACCCGGCGAACTCTCCGGCGGCGAACGGCAGCGAGTCGCGATCGCGCGGTCGCTCGCGGCCGACCCGGACGTGATCGTCGCCGACGAGCCGACCGGCGAACTCGATTCCGAAACGAGCGAGACCGTCCTCGGATTGCTCACCGACGTCGCGTCGGATCGAGCCGTCGTGATCGCCTCGCACGACGCGCCCACGCTCGCGGTGGCAGACCGCATCGTCACCGTTCAAGATGGACGAATCGTCGACGGAGGGTGACTCACGCGTGTCACCGGGTCCCGACCGAACGGACGGCGACGGCGAACCGCGATCGGTCGACGTGCCGTCGGTGACCGACGGCGTTCGTCGCGCCCGCTGGAGCGGGCTCGTCCGACTGGCGCTCGCGCGATTTCGCGGGCAGCTCACCGGCGCCACCCCGGGTCGGTCGGTGGCGATCGTCCTCGCCGTCTCGCTGACAATCGCGCTGTTGCTCGTCGTGACCGGACTGGCGCTGGCGCTCGTCGACGACGGAACGGCGAGCCAGCACGACGCGACCGTCCAGATCGAGCCCGACGACGAGCGGACGTTCGCGTCGATCGACGCCGTCGAACGACCACGGCTCGCGAACGCCAGCGCTCAATCAAGTTCCATCCGGTCTGAACCAGGTGTCGAATACGCCACACCGGTGCTCTCCGAGACGGTCGCAGCGACGGGATCGCTCCCCGAGCAGACCGAGGGGACCGTCGACGTGACCGAAATCGAATACCACCGAATACTGGCCGTCGGAATCGAACCGGACGAGCGTGCGGAGACGGTGGCCGGGCTCCCGGTCGACGAACTCGCGCCGAGCGGAGATTCTGGCGGGAACGACACTGACGGCGCCACTGACGAGGGCGACAGTAGTGAACCGATGGACGGTGATCCGACCGGAATCGTACTCTCGGAGAGCGCTGCCGACCGGCTCGACGTCGCCGCCGGAGACGACGTCTACGTCTCACGCGACGGAGACCTACTCGCCCTCTCCGTGCTGGCGGTCGAACCGGGAGACGGAACGGGAGAGACGCCGGTCGCGCTCGTCCGGCTCGACGCCTTACAACTGTTCGCCGGCGCCGACGAACACGACCTGGCAGACCGGGTACTGGTGTGGGGCGACGAGGACGATGCCGTCGCCGCGTCAGAAGCGGCGTATCCGGACGCGTCGGTGCGGACGACCGGGTCGACTCACCCGCGGGCACTGTTCGGCGACGGCCTAGCGCTGGCGACGAGCCTGATCGCGCTGGTCGTCGGCGTGGTGATCTGCGGGTTGTTCGTCGCGACGACGGCTGGGATGGCCGTCGCTGAAGATCGACGCCAGATCGCGACGCTCGTGGCCGTGGGCGTTCCGGTTCGAAGCTGTTTGCTCGTCGTGACGATCGCGACGCTGGCGACGGTCCTCGTCGGGGCGCTCGTCGGACTCGCCCTCGGAACCGCCGCGATATTCGCGGCGGACGGGCTGGCCGCGATCGGACTCACCACCGAGTCATCGCTCGTCGCGTTTCACCCGCTCGTGCTCCCCTACGGGCTCGTCGTCGCCCTGTTCGCCGGTGTACTTGCGATTTCGTATCCGCTCGCGATTACCGCGCGGACCGACGTGCTCTCGGAGGTGAATCGATGAGCCGCCTGAAACCGACGCGGCTGTTCGCGGTGATCGGTCTGGCGACGGCCCAGCTTCGTCGCTCGCCGGGTCGGACGATCTTCGCCGTCCTGGCCGTCGCTCTCGCCGTCCTCTCTGTGACGCTGTTCATCAGTCTGGGCATTGGCGTCGTCGAGGTCGGCCAGGAGAGTGTCCAGGGGACCGACCGCGACGTGTGGATAAGCGCAGATCCCGTCGATTCCTCGCCCGGTGGAACGGAAAACGGAATCGTCGAGTCTCACACCGTCGCGGCCGACGTCCACCAGCACGAGGACGTTCGCCGGGCCGCACCGGTCGCGATCCACAGCACCTACGTCGGCACGAACCCGGAGGAACTCGAGTCGGTGACCACCGTCGGTCTCCCGCAGACGCACGGCGGTTTCGAGTTCGACGAGGGTGAGGGATTCGACGCCGACGAGGACGTCGTCGCCGAGTTAGCCAGCCCCGAACGCGACGTCTCGGATCCGGGGGCGCCATCGCCGACCGACGACGTCGAGCCGACCGACGTGGTCATCGACCCCGATCTGGCCTCGGCGCTCGGCGTCTCCGTCGGCGAGACGATGTACGTCGCACCGAGCCCGAACGAGGACGCCGCTCGCGCTTACACCGTGGTCGGGACGGCCGATCGGTACTCGCAGTTCGTCGGCGAGCCGACCGTGGTGATGCGATTACACGAACTCCAGTATCTGGCCGGCAGTCGAGGGGCCGATCGCGCGTCGTTCATCACCCTCGACCTCGAATCCGGCGCGGACCCTGAGGCCGTGCGCGACGACGTCGCCGCGGACTACCCCGAGTACACCGTCCAGACGGCGGACGAGCAGTTCTGGTCGATGCTCGAAGATCACGCGCTCGTCGTCGTCAGCGGCGCCGCGCTCGTGGTGCTCGCGATCGTCGGCGGGATCGTCCTCACGGCGAACCTGTTCGTTCTCGTCGCCTACCAGCAGCGCGAGCAGCTCGCGGCGCTCAGCGCGGTCGGTCTCTCCAGGCCGCTGCTCGCCGGAATCGTCGGGTTTCAGGGGCTGGTGATCGCGCTGCTCGGCGGACTCGTCGCGATCGCCGCGACGGGGCCGATCGTCCACCGGTTGAACTCCCTCGCGTACGCAGCGGTCGGCTTCGACGGCCTGTTGCAAACCCCGCTTGCCGTCTACGCCGCAGGTGCGCTCGTCGCCGTCGGCGTCGGGACGATCACCGCTCTCGTTGCCGGCTGGTCGGCCAGTCGGTACGCCAGCGTCGCCCGGATGCAGGCCTGAGTTCGCATGACGGTCTCGTTCGCCCCGACCGTCCGGTATATGCCGCGCGCGTGCGTACGCCGAGGTGATGACCGAGCTTCGATACTTACCCGACGCGGACGACGTGACGTCGTTTACCGCCCGCGTAACCGAGGCGACCGAATCGTCGATCGTCCTCGACGGGACGTACTTCTACCCCGAAGGCGGCGGTCAACCCGCCGATCGCGGGGAACTCGTCTGGGACGGGGGCCGAGCCGCCGTCACCGACGTCCGGAAGGATCACGGCGACGTCAGACACGAGATCGATTCGCTGGAGGGAACGCTTCCCGACGAAGGGGATGAAATCGACGGTCGAATCGACGCCGAGCGACGTGACCAGTTGAGACGGATGCACACCGCCCAGCACGTCGTCTCGCGGGTCGTTCTGGACGAGTACGGTGGATCGACCGCCGGAAACCAGATCCACCCGGAACGCTCGCGGATCGATTTCGAGCCGGTGAGCTTCGACGATGACGACCTAGAGTACGTCGAGACGAAGGCGAACGAGGTGATCGAACGCGACCTTCCCGTGACCAAAGCCGACCGACCCCGAGCGGACGTCGAACGGGAGGTCGACGACGGACGGTCGCTCCTCGAATTGATCCCCGATCACGTCGATCCGCTCCGCGTCGTCGCGATCGACGACTGGGACATGTGCCCCTGCGGCGGAACCCACGTCGACCGACTCGGCGACGTCGGTCCGATTCGGATCACCGACCGCACGTCGAAGGGAGCCGACATCGATCGGATCGAATTCGAGTTACGCGACGACTAATCCTGGTGGGTCAACGATGCGGCGATCGATCCGGTCGCTCACCGGTCGATCGTCACCGAGCCGTCGCCGTCGACCGACACCGCGTAGCCGGCGTAGGAAAAGGAGAGAGTGACGTCGTCGCTTCCGGCACCCTCGATCACCGAATCGAGGGCTTCCGGGTCGATCACGGCGTACAGCGGTGGCTCGAGCGATTCGGGTTCGACGCCCTCGCGCTCGGCGACCCCAGTGACGACCCGATAACTGGGGGATGAGTCAGACGAATCGAAAAATCGCGACGAGTGGGGGGAGTCCATATGCCGGACTTTAACTATGTGCGTAAAAACGTTCCGACGACTAGACCGTTGAATTCGGTGAACAGATAGCGGTGTCGGCGTACAAGGTAGGCTTGTACGGACAGGAAGCGGTCAACTACCCCACTTTTTGGGCCGACGTCTCCTCACGAGATCCGCCCGCTCGCATGGTCCGGGACACTGCATCTCGCTACTCGCGTTTGAGGACGGAACATGCCCGTGGGACTGCCCTTCTGGCCGAAACTCGGCGGAGGAAGTATCGTCGCACCGGGTCACCGTCAGACTTCAGAACCAGTTGATTATGTCCATCACGCAGTCTCCCGCTGTTCGAGCGCTTTCATGAGGACGATATGGAGAGTGTAGGCACATTTATCCGCACCCCGAAGGCGGTTTTGTATTCCGTTCAGAATTTCTACGGAGTAATCACAGCGAAGTGCGCTCCGACTACTCGCCGAAACACGCGACGAACGTGCCCGACTCACGGGGATCCGGTGGATCGGCGTTGCGGCCCTCGTCGACCGTACGACGGACCCATTGCGTCGTAATCGCGTACTTCGCGACAAATTCATCCGAGCTCCCGACTGCTTCGTCCTCATCGGACCCGAGTCCATCCGTGTACTGATACGTGAGCCGAACGACCGCCCACTCGTCGCCCGACGCGACGACGCTCGCCTCTCCCGTGAATAGGCGGAAAAAAGTGAGATCATCTCGATGTACTCGAACGTACTCGTTACGGACGTAGGCCTCCTCGAAGGCTTCGACGTACGCAACGAGTTCTTCGTCGGACGTAGTGTCCAGCAGGTCGGGGTACTCGAGCGGAGAGACGGCCTCGTCGGTTTCCGGTTCCGATGGCTTCGGGCGGGATTCTCCGTGACAGCCGACGGTCGACGGATCCCACCCGTCTTGGTCAGAACCACCGAGGGGAGATCCATCGAGACAGCCGGTAACGATCCCGACGAATGCGGTCGTCGTACTCGCGAGCAGCGTCCGTCGATTCATGAGTCTCTGATTTTTCGGTTCATGTGTTTTGGATTGATTATGTGTTCCAACCGTATCCGTTGTACGTAATGGTACCACGTAGATCGGTGACATCTTGTAGCGGTGCGTCTCTGTACCGGTAAATCATGAGGTTGGTGGTGCGATCCAGGTATTACGTCGGAAGAACCAGTTGACTATCGGAGGGGTCGAATTCCACACATAGTTGTCCTGTTCGAGTGGACCTCGGGATTATGAGGATCACGGTACCGGCACCGAAAACCATACGTCGGCGTTCGCGTCAGTACGTCTTCGCGAAGTAGGCGATCTCGTCGGCCGGTTCGTCGCAAACGCCGCAGGTGGCCCCGTCGTCGGGACGGACGATGTCGCCGGCGGAGGCGCCGCCCTGGTCGTCGACCGGTTGCATGACGATCTCGGCGGCGATCTCGTCTTTGATCACCGTCTCGCAGGCTTCGTCGCCACACCACGGCGTCTTCACGTAGCCGCCGTAGCGGCCGATCGTTCCCAGGATCTCCTCGGGCGAGTCGGCTTCGCGAACGTTCTCGTCTAAGTTCTCGGCGGCCGCGTCGTAAAGTTTCTCGAAGATTCGATCGAGGTGGGCGTCGACCGCGTCGGTGATCCCGTCGCGGTCGGCGACGGTCTGTTCGCTGTCGGGTCGGTGGACGAGCGTGACCTCCGCGTCGTCGACCTCGTTCGGACCGATCTCGAGTCGGAGCGGGACGCCGTTGAGTTCGTGTTCGTTGAACTTGAAGCCGGGATTGCGCTCGTCGCGGTCGTCGAGTTCGACCCTGAACCCGGCGTCTTCGAGTTCCTCGGCGATGGAAGACGAGTACTCGAGGACGTCGTCTTTCGTCTCGGCCTGCCAGATCGGAACGATGACGACCTGCGTTGGTGCGATCGTCGGCGGCAGGACGAGCCCCTGATCGTCGGAGTGAGTCATGATCATCGCCCCGAGCGCCCGCCACGAGAGGCCCCACGAGGTCGTGTACGCGGTCTGTTCGTTCTCGTCCGCGTCGGCGAACGTGATGTCGAACGCCTCGGCGAAGCTCTGGCCGAGGTGGTGGCTGGTCGCGCTCTGGACGGACTTGCCGTCGGGCATCAGCGCTTCGACGCAGGTGGTCGTCTCCGCGCCCGGGAACTTATCGTGATCGGGCTTCTGCCCGCGAAGGACGGGCACGGCGAGCACCTCCTCGAGCGCACGGGCGTACTGGTCGAGTCGGAGCCAGACTTCCTCCCAGGCGCCCTCGTCGGTCGCGTGGGCGGTGTGGCCTTCCTGCCAGAGGAACTCCTTCGTTCGGAAGAACGGCTTGGTCTCGGTCGCTTCCCAGCGGACGACCGAACACCACTGGTTCAACCGCATCGGGAGGTCGCGGTGGCTGCGGATCCAGTCGGCCATAAACGGCGCGATGATCGACTCGCTGGTCGGCCGAACGGCGAGTCGCTCTTCGAGTTCGGTGTGGCCGCCGTGGGTAACCCACGCCACCTCCGGATCGAACCCCTCGACGATGTCCTTCTCGCGTTCGAGAAAGCTCTCCGGGATGAACATCGGGAAGTAGGCGTTCGTGACGCCGGTCTCTTTGAACCAGCCGTCGAGTGCGTCCTGAATCGCCTCCCAGAGGGCGTACCCGCGGGGTTTCGTTACGATGAACCCGCCCATGGGGGCGTAGTCCGCCAGGTCCGCTTTCTGGACGACTTCGGCGTACCACTCGCCGGGCTTGTGAGATTTGGACTCGGTGATCCCGAGGTCCTGTGCGTCGTCGCTCATACTGAAACCGAGTGTCAGTACGGTCTTAAACGATGCGAACCCAGGGCACGGGATGAACGGTCAGGCTTGCCGCCGACCGCCGAGATCACGACCGCGTCGGAGACTGCGCGACGTCCCACTCGAGGTCGTACTCGACGAACTCCGCCTCGTCCAGGGGTTCGCCGCCCTCGAAGTAGAACTCTCCGCGAACGGTCCATCCCTCGATGACGCCCGGGAGCCAGTGGCGGTCGTCCTCCCACATCCGATCGTACGGGACGTCGTCGACGGCGAACCACTCCGGGCGGGCCTCGTCGGAGGCCGTCGGTTCGCCCTCGAATCGATCCGTCCGGAAGACCTGACACTCGATCTTCGCCTCGCCGTCGAGGTGAAACGTCAACACGCCGGCCCGTTCGAGCGACGGCGTATCGACGTCGATTCCGACCTCCTCGCGAACCTCGCGGATCACGCACTCGCGGTGGGTCTCGCCGTCCTCGCGTTTGCCGCCGGGGCCGTTGTACCAGCCGGCGCCCAGTCCGCGGCGCTTTTCGATCAACAGCACCTCGTCAGCGCGAACGACGAAACAGAGCGTCCCCTCGATCATCGTCCGTCGTTCACAGCGCGCGGGGAAAAATGACCTGGAATCCGGACACCGATCCGTCGAGTCCGTGACCAGCGTGTGAATTCCGCTCGCGAGGGAATCGTCGACCTGGCTGGAACGGTCGATCTCGCCGCTGCGGAAATTCTTTTAGGTTCCCGTGCGGAGACGTACCCATGGAAGACATTTTCGTCGCCCGGTTCATGTCGACTGACGTCTACACCGTCTCACCGGAGACGCTCGTCGAAGACGCCGCGGGAGCGATGCTCGAGCGATCGATCGGATCCGTCGTCGTGGTCGACGACTCGAACGACCTCCGCGGGATCCTCACCTCGACCGACTTCGTCCAGATCGTCGCCGAGTGCAAGCCGAAAGATCAGACTCCCGTCTCGGCGTACATGACCGAAGACGTCACCACGGCGACGGCACAGGACACCGTCCACGATATCGCCGCCCTCCTCACCGAGAACGGCTTCCACCACGTCCCCATCGTGGACGAGACCGAAGGCGTCATCGGCATGGTCTCGACGAGTGATCTGGCGGCGTACCTCACCGAGTACGAGCAACCGACTGCGGTCTAATTCCGCCGTCGTCGATCCGACTTCTCGACCGAAGCCCACCGTCCAGCGAGTGAACGCTCGCGAGTTACGCACCATCGGTCCGTGCGTGCGAAGGCGGTTCGACCGGAATCGTTGCCGCGGAGACGACGTCGTACGAACCGCGACACGCCCTCGCGACGGTTTCACCGTCTAAAACGAGCGGATACTGGGTCCCATCGAACCCCACCAGGACGCTCACGTAGGGGTGGCCGACCGACTCGTCGGCCGGCCACAGATACCGAACGTCGGCGTGCGGGTCACGGAAGCGAATCGCTTCCCCCGATTCGAGCCGCGGCGGGGCGTCCGATACCGCTTCGCCCGCGGCGCGTCCTCGCGATCCGAGCGACTCCGGTTCGACCGTCATCACTACGGACGAGGGAGGACCGGACGATAATCCTCACTCACCGGTTTCCGATTTTCCGATAGTGACCCACCGATCCTACATTCGGCTCCGTGGCCACGCTACCGACCGGTTTGTACCCATCCGAACGCCGACCGAAACGGTGGAAACTCGCCACCGTCGTATCGGATCGCGTCCCAGCCCACGTTCCGGGCGCCATCGACGTCCGCGTCGGCGTCTCCGATCATGCCGTATCGGTCCGCACCGAGTTCGGCCTCGACGGCACGGAAAGGTCGCGGGTCGGGTTTGTGCGCCCCGGCCTCGTAGGACGTGATGACCGCATCGAACGGATCGAGTAACTCGTGTGCCCGCAGCTTCTCGCGTTGCCACGCCCCGACGCCGTTCGTACAGACGGCCAGCAAGTTGTCACAAGCGAGCGATTCGATGATCGAGCGTGCCGAGGGTGCCGGTTCGAACGCCTCGATTTCGGCTTCGAGCAAGGCGCGTGCGAACGCATCCGGTTCGGGGCCATCGTCGATACGACCGACGGCCCGCCGGACGGGCGCTCGCTCGAGCGCGTCGAACGCCTCGAAAAACGCCGATTCGTACGCATCTAGCCACTCGTCTCGGACGGTCCCCGCCGTCTCGACGAACGCGTCGGCGACGATGTCGCGATAGGGGCCTGACGGCGCGAGAAGCGTTCCGTCGAGATCGAACACGATAGCGTTCACACTCGTTCAGTCTCGACGGACCATCGTAAAGTCCGGCGAAACGAGACGGTCGGCAGGGCGGAAATCGGGTACGCTCAATCGTCGGTCCGGATATCCGATCCGGGAACCTCGAGTTCGGTCGGATCGAACTGCCGGCCGCGAAACGGCAGCCGCGACTGGAGCCAGACGACGGGGGCGCGGTCGTTCAGCCGTTCGGCGGTGAACGGAACGAGGACGACCCCGGCGGTGACGACCGCGTACCCGAGGGCGACGGTCACCATATTGTACCCCACCGCCGCCCCGAATCCGACGACGTACTCGACCGCGCGGATGACGAACAGGGCGGGCAGCGTCAGGACGCCGAGCGCGAGAATTGCGGCGCCGGTCGGTCGGGCGTCTTGGTCCCTGACCGCGTACCAGGTTACCCCGGCACCCAGCGACGAGCCCGCCACGAGGATGCTGTGTTCGCGGGCGCCGAGGACGAGCCCGAGCAATCCGAGTCCGAACGCGGCGGCGAACGCCCGTTCGGGTGAGACGTGTGGATAGCCCCGGAACGCGACGAGGACGAACGCAACGCCGATGGTGGCGCCCACGATGACGTCGCCGAGGTAGTGGACGCCGACGACGACGCGCGAGAGCATGACCGTCCCGACGAGTCCGGCGGCGACGAGCGCACGCTGCCATCGTTCGCCTACCGAAAGCGTGAGTACGAGCATCGTGAAGATGGCCGCAGACCCGAGTGCGTGGGCGGACGGAAAACTGAACCCGCCGTAGGCCTCCGGGGCGAACGCGAGCACGTTCGGATCCGGTCGTTCGCGACCGATGACGCCCTTCAACATCGTCGAAAGACCGAGCGCGCCCAGCCCGACGGCGAGGACGAAAATTCTCGTTCGTCGGCGCTCGGCACTAAACCAGTACATGACGACGGCGATCGCGGCGACCGTCGCTCCGTCGCCCAGATGCGTCGATCGTTCGATGAGCGGAACCAGGACGGTCGGAATCGCCTCCCGAATCGCCTCGTTCGTCGACTCGTCGAAGAGGACGTCGTATGCCATGACAGTTTGTGTCATGAATGTGCAGGTAGACCAGTAAAAAGTCAGTGGTGAACCCGCTGGGTCGGTCACGGACGAGACGGAAACGGGCATCAATCCGGCAACTGCGCCATACAAACGGGTGTTATCTCGCTCTTTCTGGTAAATCGAAGACGGTACGACACAACCATAATTAATCCGAAATGTTTACGGTGCACTCGGCATACTCTACAGACAATCCCCCTGCGAACCACCCCCATGAGAGTTACGGACCCCACCGACATCGAGCGGTTGAATCAGGCGGCGACACACTTCTACACGGCCAGTTCGACGCAGGCGTGTTACGACGAAGTGATAGACGCGGCCGTCGAAATACTCGGCCACGAGTGGTCCGTGCTGGCATCACCGGTCGGCGACGGCGAACGATTCGAGATCAAGGCGGTCTCAGCGGAGGCTCCGTTAGATCGCGGTGACCGACCGTTCACGATCCACGACGGCGTCGCTGGGCGGGCCTTTCGCCAGAATGAATCGTCGACGGTCGACGACGTCAGAGAGTCCGAACACGGGAAGCCAGTGACGCCGGACTTGCGATCCGGACTGACAGTTCCGGTCGGCGACTGGGGCGTGTTCCAGGCCGTCGACACCACCATCGGTGCCTACGACGAAACGCACGTTCGGCTGGCAGAACTGTTGATGACGCACGCGGCGACCGCGATCGAACGCCTCGAAACCGAAGCCGCGCTCAGAACGCAGAAAGCCGAACTCGAACGCCAGAACGAGCGCCTCGACAACGTCACCAGCATGATCTCACACGATCTCCGCTCTCCGCTCAACGTCGCGCAGGGTCACCTCGAACTCGCGAGGGCCGAAGCCGACTCCCCACACCTCGCAGACGTCGCCGCCGCACACGAGCGGATGGACGACCTGATCGAAGAATTTCTCGCCTGGGCTCGCGGCGGACAGCTCATCACCGACCGAACGACCGTCTCGCTCCCCGAAGTGGCCCGTGCCGCCGCGGAGTCGCTCTCGGTCGGTCAGTGTCTCGTCGTCGATACCGAAACGCGGATCGAAGCCGATCCGGACCGACTCAGACAGCTCTGTACCAACGTGATCAGAAACAGCGTCGAGCACAACGGCGGCCGGGTCCACGTCGGCGACCGAAAAACGGCGACACCGTCTGGGGCCGACGGTGGTCCGTTCCCGGAGGGCGCACCCGTCACGGTGACCCTCGGCGATCACCCTGACGGGTTCGTTATCACCGACGACGGATCCGGCATTCCGCCGACGGAACGCGAGTCAGTCTTCGAGCCGGGCTACACGACCAGCGACTCCGGAACCGGCTTCGGACTCGCGATCGTCGGGGCGATCGTCGACGCACACGGCTGGGAGGTCTCGCTGGGCGAGAGCGACGACGGTGGCGTCCGCTTCGAGATCACCGGCGTCGAACGTATCGAGTGAGTCGTCTACACGAATCGAGAACGCGACTCGAAGGTATCGAGCCGCGAGGACTACGCTAGCACACGAAATCGTTGTGAAGGTCAGTGGAGGGTGCTGACGATACTCCACGACCTCACAGATCGATCGACGAACCGACGGACCATATTTCTTTTGGAAATGGTTTTACGATATTTCCAACTAGTTCGATGAGTACCGCACGTGACGGCGAAATCTCGCCCCACATCCGAGAGGCGAAGAAATCGATCAACGCTGGACAAGCAGTGATCGACCGCCTCAGGCCGGCCCACTACGCTCGGTTGATCCGACTCACTCGACACCATCAACCGACTACGAAGGGGAATACGGTATTGGTTTCTCACTCCCGAAATCGTCCGTTCGTTACGGTTGCTTCGATGTACAGAACGTAGCGACAGCCGTTGACTGACGACTACCGGAACACTTCGAAACGACGAGGATACGGGATGGACTCGCTGGGATTTGAACCCGGAGGTAGACGGTCGCTCGCTTCGCTCGCGCTTCGACTTCCAGGGCTTCAAATCCCAGCTTCGACGAGGATCCGCGCGGCTCACGAATGAGTGAGCCGCGCACGAATAATGGACTCGCTGGGATTTGAACCCAGGGCCTCTTCCTTGCGAAGGAAGCGATCTACCACTGATCTACGAGCCCGCGACCGATTCTAGCGTAGATTGCTATTTGAGCGTTGTGTTTTACGGCCCATATCACACGCGCAACACGCGGAACCACCCGGCGACGAGCCCGAACAGCAGTCCCGTAAAGTGAGCGACGAGAGCGACCCCGGGTGCGCCGGTCGCGACCGTCACGAATCCGGCGACGATCACGAAGACGATCGCCGTCACCCAGCGGGGAACGCTGACGACGCCGCCGAGGCTCGTAGAGAGCCGGTTCGCGGCGAGCAAGTAGCCGAGCAGCGCGAATACCGCCCCGCTAGCTCCCAAGACGCCCGCCGTCGGGGTCGCCGGAACCAGCGGCGCAGACGCCAGCGCACCGGTGACGACGATCTGTGAGACGCCAGCGACGGCTCCCGTCGCGAGGAAAAAGGCGTGAAACTTCGCGCGCGAGGTGGCTCGTGCAACCGGCCAGCCGAACAGGACGAAAGCGACGCTATTCGAAACGAGATGTGAGAGATTCGCGTGCGCGTAGACGCTCGTCACGGCCGTCCAGGGACTCGACTCGATCGGCGGCTGTAAGACGAACAGCCCGGCCAGGACGGCCAGGTTGAACAGAGCCGCGAGGTACTGAAGGACGAATACGATCGCGAATATGGCGAGGATCTCGACGATCGGACTGCCGTCACGAGCCATGATCGGTACTAGGCGGTGACGTACTAAAAGGCACCACACCCACCGATACACCCGGGAAACTCGACGTGAGCAACCGCAGGTTCCGAGGTCAGTCCTCGAGGACGATCTCGATCGAGACGTCGTTCGGCACCTGAATGCGCATGAGCTGACGGAGCGCGCGTTCGTCGGCGTCGAGATCGATCAGGCGCTTGTGGACGCGCATCTCCCAGTGCTCCCACGTCGCCGTCCCCTCGCCGTCGGGGGACTTGCGGGTCGGCACCTCGAGCGTCTTCGTCGGGAGCGGAATCGGTCCGCTCAGGTTGACGCCCGTGTTGTTCGCGATCTCGCGGACGTCGTCGCAGATATCGTCTAAGTCCTGCGGACTCGTTCCGGCGAGACGGACACGTGCTTGTTGCATTTATTTCTCGTCGACGCTCATGACCTTACCCGCCGCGACGGTCTGGCCCATGTCGCGGATGGCGAAGCTCCCGAGTTCTGGGATTTCGCTGGCGGGCTCGATGCTGAGCGGTTTCTGGGGTCGGATGGTGACGACTGCGGAGTCTCCGGACTGGATGAAGTCCGGGTTCTCCTCTGCGACCTCGCCACTCGAGGCGTCCATCTTCTTGTCGATGGATTCGATCGTACACGCGACCTGTGCCGTGTGGGCGTGGAAGACCGGCGTGTATCCCGCGGTGATGACCGACGGGTGCTGCATGACGACGATCTGTGCCTGGAACGTTTCGGCGACCGTCGGCGGGTCGTCGGCCGGGCCACAGATGTCGCCGCGGCGGATGTCGTCCTTGCCGATGCCGCGGACGTTGAATCCGACGTTGTCACCGGGTTCGGCCTTCGGAACTTCCTCGTGGTGCATCTCGATCGTCTTCACTTCGCCGCCGACGTCGCTGGGCTGGAAGGAGACGTTGTCGCCGATGTTCATGACACCGGTCTCGATTCGTCCGACCGGGACGGTCCCGATACCGGAGATGGTGTAGACGTCCTGGATCGGCAGGCGAAGCGGCGCGTCGGTCGGTGGCTCGGCTTCCGGCAGGTCGTTGAGCGTCTCGAGCAGGGTACGGCCGTCGTACCACGGCGTGTTGTCCGAGGATTCGGCGATGTTGTCGCCCTCGAACGCCGAGATCGGCAGGAACGAGTCGTCGTCTACCTGGAAGTTGACCTGCTTGAGAAGCGTGTTGACTTCGCCGACGACCTCGTCGTACGTGTCTTCGGCGTAGTCGACGACGTCCATCTTGTTGACGGCGATGATGAGCTTCTCGATACCGAGGGTGCGCGACAGGAAGACGTGCTCCTGGGTCTGGGGCGCGACACCGTCGTCGGCGGCGACGACGAGAACCGCGTGGTCCGCCTGGGACGCGCCGGTGATCATGTTCTTTACGAAGTCGCGGTGACCAGGGGTGTCGACGATGGTGAAGTTGTACTTGTCCGTGTCGAACTCCTGGTGGGCGATGTCGATGGTGACCCCACGTTCGCGCTCCTCGGCGAGGTTGTCCATGACGTAGGCGAACTCGAATCCGCCCTTGCCCTTCTCTTCGGCTTCTTCGCGGTGCTGTTCGATAACGTGCTCGGGAACGCTCCCTGTCTCGTAGAGGAGCCGCCCGACCAGCGTACTTTTTCCGTGGTCAACGTGGCCGATGATGGCCAGGTTCTGGTGCGGTTTGTCGCTCATTGTTATAGCTCACGCGCAAAGGCGCTTATACCGGGGATGTTGGCCGGAGCCGGTTAAAACCATTTCGAAAGCCGGATCAGACAACCTCGACGCCGTCTTGCGGATTGTGTTTGACTCACACACGCACCGTGTGCCAATCGAGCCGGTGGAATCGGTCGCGACCGGATCACCCGCCGTCGACCCCGACACGCGAGGGGAGCCGATCGACGTCGGCGAGCACCGCCGACGCCGTCTCCGGCCCGCCAGCACCCGGCCCGCTGTTGTGGAGCGTACCAGCGTGACGCGTCTCGAACTGAACGATGTTTCGCGTCCCGGTGACGGAGAGCGGACCGTGTTCGGGGACCAGCCTGGGTGCCACCCGAACGCCGTCTCGGCTGGCCTCGCCGATCAATCTGATCGTCTGGCCGTCGGCGGTCGCCAGGTCGAGCGCGCTCTGGGGGATAGCCTCGATTCCCTCGACCGTCGCATCCTCGAGCGAGAATCCACCGTCAGCGAGTACGTTCGCGACGATCACGCACTTCAACGCCGCGTCCGTTCCGTCGACGTCGAACGTCGGGTCCGCCTCGGCGACGCCCAGATCCTGGGCCTCGGCCAGGACGTGATCGTAGTCGAGCCCCTCTGCAGCCATCCGCGAGAGGACGAAGTTCGCCGTCCCGTTTAACACGCCGCGAACGGTCGACACCGCCTCCGGCGAGTAGGTCTCGATCGTGGAGAGGACGGGAATCGCGCCGCCGACGGTCGCCTCGAACCGGAGCGAGCCCTCGCTCTCTCGTTCGAAGTCGCGTAACTCGGCGTACCGTTCAGCGACGGGACCTTTGTTCGCGAGGACGGCGTGTCGGTCGGTTTCGAGCGCCCGACGTGCGTGCGTGAATCCCGGTTCGGCGTCATCGAGCGTCGTCGGCGTCGCTTCGATCAGGACGTCGTACGCCGACTCGAAGATCGCCTCGGGAACGGCCGAGCCGAGCGGTTCGTCGCGGTCGTATCGGGCGAAGGTGCGTGAGACGTCGATGCCCGAGTCGTCGACGGCCGCGTCAGACGAGTCGGTGATCGCGACGACGGAGTGACCGTATTCGCCGGCGAGTTCGGCGACCGATCGTCCGACCGCGCCCGCGCCGAGGATCGCCAGTCGTCGGCCGACGTTCGAATCGGACCGCATCAGGTGCGCACCCCCGACAGGGGTTCGATCACGTCGAGGCCGTGATCGGCGGCGACGGTTCCGACGACGTCGAACGCGTCCGCGAGTCGGCCGTCGGCAACCGCGATCGTGAGGCTGGCGCTCGCCGGACCGTCGGTGCTCGTCGGCGAGACCAGCGACGACTCGACGACCGACGCGTAGGAGAGTCCGTCGACGTCAGCCAGCACCGACGAGAGCGACGCTGCGAGTCGGTCACCGACGAGTACGACCGTCTCTTTTCGTTCGTACGCGTGTGTACCCGCCTGAGTGACGGTGACGTCAGCCTGGCGAAGCGCCTCGACGATGCGGTCGATTCGATCGAGCGGGCAGGCGAAGTCGATTTCGACCGGTATCGCGCCGCGGGGCGTCCGGTTGCCACGTTCGTGGTGGATCGACCGGAGGTTTCCCCCGTGGTCGGCGATCGGGGAGAGCGCGTCGACGAGCGCGCCCGGTTCGTCGTCCAGTTCGATCCGGATCGTCACGGCCGTTCGGGTTCCTCCATCGGCTCGAACGGCGTTCGGAGCCGGGCCGGTGTCGGTCTCGAGCGCCGGGTGTGAGAGTGGGTCCGCTGTGTGGTGAGAGCGGTCGGTCGTCGTACGATCGGCCTCGTCGTCGGTCGACCCACGTGTCGCGAGTCGATCGGGCGTCGGTTCGAGGTCGTCACTCATCTCGCTCACCACCGGCGACGGTTCGTCCACACCGTCCATAGCACCTCGCAAGCGACGTATTCGTAAAAGCTTGTAGTCCGTCTCAATTATGGCCGCCGTCGTCGACCGGACAGCGCCGGGCCGATGGACCGGTGTCGGGACGGGTGTCCGTCGGCTCTAGTGGTCTGGCCGGCGTCTACACGTCGAGACCCGATCAGAGGTGATCTTTTCCGGGGTTCGACGAGCCCCAGTCGCCGCGACCGCCTTCCGTGCGATCGATCCCCATGATCGATTCGGCCTGTTGCGGACCGCCGAGCTGTTCGTGCGCGTCTGGGACGCGGACGGTGACGTCGTCTATCTCCTCCCAGGAGAGTAACTCGGCCTCGATGTTACCCGTCGTCACGTCGCTCACCGTGCAGCCTCGACAGCCGCCGCCGAGTTCGATCACGACCTCGCCGGTGTCCGGATCGGCTTCCCTGACGGCGCTCGTGCCGCCGTGCATCTGGATGATCGGCATCTGCGTCGCGAGCCAGCGCTCGACACGCTCGCGAAGTGGGTCCGTCTGTTCGGACTCGGACGTGGTCATCGCGTAGAAGTACGCACCCTGGAAGGGAATACGTTGGGGTTCGACCGCCGGCGGAGCGATCGATCGTCGGGGTCGCGTCTCGCTCGTCGACGCGCGTCGTTACTCGAGCACCGACCTGTCGCCCGAACCACCCGTCAGGGCGCTCGCCAGCGCACCGTAGATAACGACGTCGTCGCCGAGAGTGGTGAGGCGGATGTCGGGGACGTTGGAGACCACGAGCGGCGCGAGGTGCTCTCGGATCGGATCGACGACGAGCGACGGGTTGTTGGTGGCGACCGCACCGCCGATCGTGACCACCATCGGCGCGGTCGCGTGGACGAGATTCGCCACGCCGGTGGCGTTCCACCGGCCGATCCGTTCGATCACGAGATCGGCGAGCGGGTCCGCGCCGGCGCGGTCGAAGACGTCGGCCGCGTCGAAGCCGGCCGCCTCGAGCGGGAGGTCCGTCTCGACCGACGGTTCTCGGTCGGCGAGGTAGCGGACGTACCGGGGGATCCCGGTGCCGGAGCAGTACGCCTCCCAGTGACCGTCACGGCCGCAGCCGCAGGTGAGACGGCCGTCCGGATCGACGACGGTGTGGCCGACCTCGCCGGCGTTTCCGTCCCAGCCCGAGAGGACGTGGCCGTCACAGCACAACCCGGCGCCGATCCCCGACGAGATCGTCAGGTAACACATATCGTCCGGATTCCGATCCGCGTGGAACCGCTCGCCGACGACGCCGACCGTCGCGTCGTTGTGCAGGGAGACCTCCGCCGTCTCGAACAGCTCGCCGACGGGACCGGTGAGCGGAATTCGGTCGATCGAATCAGGGAGGTTCGCCGGGTCAACGACGGCGCCTTCGGCGAGATCGAACGGACCGATCGAGGCGATCGACGCGGCGTCGATCCGGCCGGGAGCGATTCCGGCCTCGCCACAACCCGCTCTGAGCATCTCCAGGACGGCCTCGGTGACGTCGATCCCCCGCGGCCCTTGCGGCGTCGGTCGGCGAACGATGGCGATCGGTTCGCCCGAACGATCGCCGATCGCGACCCTGACGTTCGTCGCCCCGAGATCGACGCCCGCGACGTAGGTCATCACCGGGAATCGACGGTCGCCATCGACTTAACGACTGGACGTTTCCAGACGGGTATCGACACGTTCGCTCAGAACGATGGGCGCTGGAACCGTCGTCAGATGGTTCCAGGACGAAGTACGCCAAAAGCTATAGGGTCCTGTCGGTTCTCTAGTGGCCCGATGTCGGTGGGACACATTCGCGTGGGCGTGATCGACCGGCTCGTTTCGCTCCTCGGCGGAGACGACGGAGACGAGAGCGAGTCGGTCGAGAAACGAACAGCGCGCGACGGTGCGAACGAATCCCACCCGGACGGACTCATCGCCGTTGACGCCGACGGCCTGATCGCAGACGCCAACTCGCTCGCCGAAACCATCCTCGGCGCCGACGAGTCGATCGTCGGCGACCGGGTAGAACGCCACCTCCCGTCACCCGTTACGTCCCACGAACTTGAGTGTGTCATCGACGGCGAGCGACGACGATACGAACCGCACGTGCTTCCCGACCGGCGGGACGACTCGCGGTGGATACACCTGCGCGAAACGAGTCGGCGGAGTCTGCCCTACGGCGGATCGAGCGACGACGGGGTCGCCTCATCGAACGCGTTCGAGCAGTACGAGACCATCATGGACGTCGTGCCCGATCCGGTGTACGCGACAGACGAGACGGGAACGCTCACGTTCGTCAATCGGGCGTTCGAAGAGCAGTTCGGCATCGACCGAACCACCGTCGCCGAGTCGGACGTCCACTTTTCGGCGGTGACGACGGACGAAGGCGCCGAAACGATCACCGAGGCGCTCCGAACGCTCCACCGGGACGACGATTCGCCGTCCAGGACGACCATCGAGAGCGTCGCCGTCACCGAACGCGGTCGGACGCTCACCGTCGAGAACTCGCTCGCGCTCCAGCCCTCCGAAGGGTCGTTCACCGGCGCCGCGGGCGTCCTTCGCGACGTGACCGAGCGCCAGCGACGCGAGGAGATCCTCTCGGTGATGGATCGCGCGCTCAGACACAACCTCCGCACCAACGTCAACATCATCGCCGGCTACGCGGAGTCGCTGGAGGGGAAAGTCGACGACGAACACACCGACGCCCTGCGAACGATTCGCCGGTCGGCGAACTGGCTCGCAAAGCTCGGTGAGACGATCCGCACCTTAGAGCGCTCGATCGACGAGACCGGTGATTCCCACCGGGCAGTCGAGATCGAGCCGCTCGTCGAGGATACCGCACGGTGGGCGCGAACACAGTTTCCGGCCGCCGAAATCGACGTCTCCATCTCCGCGCGCGGCGAGATCGACGCCGGCGAACCGCTCGACATCGCGCTGCGAAACGTCGTCGAGAACGCGATCGTCCACAACGACGCCGACACGCCTTCGGTCGACATCTGGGTGACAGACTCGCCGCAGGATGGGTGGATCGACCTCTCCGTCGCCGACGACGGACCGGGCATCCCGACGGACGAGCGATCGATCATCCTCGGAACGGCCACGCCGACCCAACTCACCCACGGCAGCGGACTCGGCCTCTGGCTCTCGTCCTGGATCGTTCAGGTGTTCAACGGCGAGGTCGAGATCCAGAAGAACGCCCCAAAGGGGACGGTTGTCACCTTTAGACTCAGGCGGATGTTGCGCGAGTGACGTCGGCTACTCGGCTGGACGTCGCCCGGGCCGAGTCAGCGGTCGTCGGCCGGTCGAATCGGTGGACGTCGCTCGGGCCGAGTCAGCGGTCGTCGGCCGAACCGACGGTGATCGGGCCAGACAGGTTACTCCGTCGAGCGATCAGTCGGCGCGGCTTCCGAGCCGTCGATTCGCGCCAGAAACGTCCGGAGTTCGGCGACCGCCGCGTCGTTGGCGTCCCGAAACACGTAGTGGCCGGCGTGGGGGACGTGAACGAGTCTACCGTCGTCCAGTCGGTCGGCAACTCGCAGGTCTGGCACTCGCTCGTCGACGTCCAGGTCGCGTCGCAAGACGAGCGTCGGGCAGGTGATGTCGGGAAACGCCTCGCAGATCGGGTCGCACCCCTGTGCAAGGTTGGCGACGTTCGGCGAACACGCGTCGACCGCTTCGGCGAGGCGGCGGGCGTGACGGGTACCGAACGGCTCGTCCAGGTCGTCGGCCGCGATGCGTTCCTCGACGGACAACGCCTTCGACGCTGACAGTCGATCCAGGGCCGCGTCCCGCAACTCGGCTTCGGATACCGGCGGTTCGCTCCGGTAGTGAGACGGGTCGACGAGGATCAGTCCGCGTGGGACGGTCGGCCGCGAGGCAGCCGCCCACGCCACCGTCGCCGCCCCCATCGAGTGACCGAGGAGGATCGGATCGTCGAGCGAGAGCGCGTCGACGAGACCGAACAGGTCCGCCGTGCGCGTCTCGATATCGTAGCCGGTTTCGGGCGCGTCCGATCGGCCGTGACCGCGCGCGTCGAAGGCGACGACGTCGAACGAATCGGAGAGCGTCGATCCGAGCGGAAGCCAGCGCCGCCCGTCGTCGAACATCCCGTGGGCCATGACGATCGGCGGTCCGTCACCGGATCGGTAGTACCGAACTTCGATCCCGTTTGCGTCGACAGTTCCGGTCGTCCACCCGTCGGGGAGCGCCATGGCTGTCACCTGTCGCCTGTTATGTATATATTCGGGTGATCTTCGAACCCCCCGATTTCAGCCGGCGTCGATCCGCTCGCGCAACCGCCGGACGTCCGGTTCGAATCCGTTCAGACCGTACTCGGAGACCAACGCGGTGACGACGGCGAGGCGCTCGCGAGCGGCGTCCGGATCGTCCCGGGCCAGGTCGAGTCGACACTGCGCGAGCATCGTCTCACAGCGATCGACGGTCGCCCCACACGTTCGCTGGATCTCGAACGCGGTCGAGAGTTCCTGTTCGGCCCGTTCGAGGGCTCCGACGTCGACGCACGTCACGCCGAAGATCGATCGGGCGCGGGCGTCGAGCAGTCGCTCGTCGGTGTTCGCGGCGGCCGTCGCGGCATCGGCGGCGAGTTCGTGGGCCTCGTCTATGGCGCCGGCGTCGCGAACGTCGCAGACGAGTTCGAGCGTATATCGAGTGACGTCGACGTCGTTCGCCCCGTCTGCCGCGAGTTCCCGAGCCGTTTCGTGGTGGGTTCTCGCGGTTTCTGGCTCGCCGGCGGATCGGTAGACGCGCCCGAGTGCGTCGTGAGCGGCGGCGATGCGGTCGTCGTTTCCGAGCTCCCGTGCGATCGAAAGTGACCGTTCGGCGTCCGCCCGAGCGCGGTCGCCGCGTCCGGCGAGTTCGTTAATCCGCGCGCTGGTGGCGTAGGCGAGCGTTTTCCCGTCGACGCCGTCGAGTTCGTCGAACGTGGCGATCGCTTCCCGACAGCGCGCATCCGCGAGGTCGAGCCGACCCCGCTTCGCGTGGACCTGCGCGACGTTGACTCGGGCTTTCGCGATGCGCTCTTCCCGACCGATCTGCCGGCCGGCTTCGATCGCGGCCTCGTACTCCTCGACCGAGCGAGAGAGGTTGCCCTGCGCGCGATAGAGCAACGCCTGGTTGATCAGCGAGTCCGGCATCGTCTCTTTGAACCCGTGCTCGCGCTGGAGCGAAAGCGCCCGTTCGTTCGCGCAGATCGCCGATTCGAGGTCGCCGCCGTGACGGTAGACGAGCGAGAGGTTCGTCAGCGACTTCGCGCCGTAGTTGGCTTCCTCGAGGCGTTCGAACGTGGCGGCGGCGTTCGCGAGGCGCGTTTCTGCGCGCTCGAACAATCCGGTCTTCCCGTCTAACGTCCCGAGATCGTGAGTGGCGAGACCGCAGAGAAGCGGGTCGCGAGCGGCCTCTGCGACGGCGAGTTGTTCCTCGAACGCGGTCCGTGCCCCGTCGAGGTCGCCCGTCTGTAATAGCCCCCAGCCCCGAACGCGGTAGAGGCGGCAGCGATCGGCCGCGGGGACCCGTTCGGCCACCAGTCGGAGTCCGGCTTCGACGACGTCGAGCCCGTCCGCGACGGTGCCCTGTTTGATCCGTATCTCCGCCAGGCGGTGGTGAGCGCGGGCGGCGACGGCGGGATCTAACGCACGCTCACACGCGAGTTCGAAGTCCCGGCAGGCCAGTTCGGCCTCGCCGCGGACGAACCGCACGGTCCCGAGTTCGAGGCGAAGCGCGGTCGCCCGGTCGGACTCACCGAGACGCTCGGCCAGTTCGATCGCCCGCTCGTACGACTCGATGGCAGCCTCGCCGGCGTACGTCGCCCGGGCCCGTTCGGCCGCGCGTTCGTAGTGAGAGATCGCCCGACTCAGTTGTCCGGCCGCCGCACACTGGTCGGCGATCGTCGACGGCGGTGCGTTCGTCTCGATGAGACTCTCGGCTGCCAGTTCGTGGACGGTTTGACGGCGGTCGTCGTCGAGTCCGGAGAGGATCGTCTCTCTGACGAGGCCGCTCGCGAATTGGACGGAACCAGTTCCCGGCTCGCCCGTCCAGTCGAAGAGGCGAGCGTCGACGAGCAGCGCGAGGTAGTCGCGGAGGATCGACTCCGGAAGCGAGACGGCCGAGGCGAGCACGTCGTAGGGAACCGTTCGCCCGACGACCGAGGCGATTTCGACGATCTCCACCCCCGTCTCGTCGAGCGATTCGACGCGCCGCTCGACGGCCCGTTCGGGACCGCCCGGCAGGTCGAGCCCCTCGGTCGTCCGGGGGTACAGACCGCGCCCGGGATCGATCTCGTCGGCGGCGAGCATGCCAGTTACCGCCTCCTCGACGATGAGCGGATTCCCGGCGGTCGACTCCTGGACGAGGTCGACGAACGCGGAGGGGACGTCTGGATCGTCGACCAGACGGCGGACGAACGCCGCCGTCGTCTCCCAGTCGAACGGCGCGACGTGCAGTTCGGATACTCGAGTCGACGAGACGAGACGGGATCGAACGGTCGCGAGGGCGCTTCCGTCGTCGATCGGGCGAAACGCGCCGATCAACAAGATCGGATAGACCCAGGCTGCACACTCGTCGGCCAGGCGCTCGAACAGCGAGAGCGTCGAGCGGTCCGCCCACTGCAGGTCGTCGACGAACAGGACCGTCGGCTGGGAGGTCGATCGGTCGCACACCGCCGTCGAGACGTCGCCTAAAAGTGCGCTTCGGCGGGCCGAAAGCGGCACATCTTCGTCGATACCGGCGGCCGACGCGTCGGCCAACGGATCGAGAACCGCGGCGTCGAACGCGCTCTCGATCGCCCGACGGAGCGGGCCGTAGGGTTCGTCGCTCCCGCGTTGACAGGCCGCTCGACCGATAACCATCCCCGAGTCGGACGCGTGGTCGACGAGCCGATCGAGCAGCGCCGACTTACCGACGCCGGCGTCGCCGGTCACCAGTACCGTCCGTCCACCACGCGCGTCGATCGACTCGAGCGCCTCGACCAGCTCGGACAGTTCCCTGGCGCGGTCGACGAACTGCGCGCCCGGCGCGTGCGATTCGCTCGGACCGATCGACTTGGTGGCCAGTTTCGCGAGTACCGATCCGAGCGGTGAGTCGGGCTCGGCGTCGGCGACCGCCCACAGCGGTCGATCAGCGTTGACGATCGATTCCCCGTCGACGGTTTCGAAGAGCCGTCGCCTGCGGTCTTCGGCCCGCGCGCGGCCCTCGTCGGTCAACGAGTAGACGCTCCGCTCGACACCGTCTTCGGTCGCCCGAACCGTCACGCCGAGGAGCCCTCGCTCGACGAGCGACGTGGCGGACTCGAAAACGTCGAGTCGACCGCGGACGTCGTCCGAGGCGATCCCGATGCCGGCTGCGATGCCGGTCGGGGTGCGTTCGACGAGGTCGCCGCGATCGTCACCGGACGGCGTCTGTTCGAGCAGGTGGAGACAGACGAGATCGTCCAGTGAAAGATCCATGACCCTCCAATGTGGCCAATCGATAATGAAATTGTCCACCGACGACCGATATGATCCGGCGTCTCACCGGCCGCCAGGTGAGAAAACCGCGATCGGACCGGCGACGTACGTGCATCGGTCGTCGTGTTCGACGCGGTCGAGCGGTCGAGTTCGGCCCGGTACTATGACCTCGGGGATCGTAGAAGCCGTATGACCGGCGCAGATGGCGAACCGATCGACAACGAGCTGACCGAACCGGACCGAGAAGCGCTGCACGAAGTAGAACTCGGGTTCGAGTGGCTCCTCAGGGCGCAGGGAGAACTCATCGAGTTTCACCACGCGACCGGACACGGGATGGATCACCTGGACGTCGCGGAGTCGAAACTGAGAGAGGCCGGCCACGTCGAACTCGCCGACGAACTCCGAACCTCGGTGTTGCCCCACGGCGTCGTCGACGGCGATCGGTGGTCGTACGACGTATTGGAGGACTTTCAGAATACGGTCCTGACGGAGGTAAACGAGTTCGAAGCGCGCGTGCGCACCGAACTGGCCGACGGGCACCGACACGTCGCCGAGCGCCACCAGGAGCGCGTGTGGAAGGACCGAGCCGAGGAGTGAGCCACAACCCTGATCGGGTCCGACGAGTATTGTGATCGGGTCAGGCGAGCATCGTGATCAGGATCGCCGCGTGTCGATTCGCGATCGATGGCTACGCCGAGTCGGGGTCGTCTATCACACGCCGGACCGGACGAACGTCACCGGACAGGGTGCAGAGAGTAGGACGCGCTGGGCCGTCGAACCGAAGACGACCTTTCCGGTCGGCGTCCGACGGCGACCCCCGACGATCACGCGATCGGCCTCGATCTCCGAAGCGAGCGAGATGAGCGCGCGACCGCGGTCGCCGACGACGCCACTAACCTCGTGGGAAAGTCCCGCCCCGTCGAGCGCCGTCGACAGCGCCTCGACCGCCTCGTGGCGAGTCGCGACGTCGTCCGGCGTGATCGTCTCCTCGTCGAGCGCCCCGGTCGCGAGTCGGCTGCGCACCTCGTCGAATTCGGAGGGAGAAACGACGTGAGCCAGGACGACCGTCGCATCGGCCGGTCCGGCCACCTCGATGGCGGCGTCGGCGAGCGCATCAGTTCGGTCGAGATCGCCCGGACCGACGGCGAGGAGGATCGTCTCGAGCGTCATACCCGGAATCCACCCTCGGCGAAGAAAAAGGGACTGGGCGGATCGGAGTACGCCCGTTCGACGGGCGATTCGCGAATCACACCCTCAGAGCTAACCGGTCGGGAACGGTACGGCCGGTATGAACGACCTGACCGACCGAACCGTGCTCGTCACGGGGAGCGCCCGCGGCCTGGGTCGGGCGCTCGCGCTTTCGATGGCCGAACGCGAGGCGGCCGTCGCCGTCCACTACCACACGAGCGCCGAGACGGCGACCGGCGTCGCCGAAACGGCCCGCGACAGCGGCGCATCGGCCGTGACGACGGTCCAGGCCGACGTGACCGATCCCGAGAGCGTCGACGGGCTGTTCGCCACCGTCGAGGACGAACTGGGACCGGTCGACAGCCTGATCAACAACGTCGGGGACTTCGCCCCCGTCCACTGGGATGAGATGGAGTTCGGCACCTGGCAACGCGTGATGGACACCAACCTGACGGCGACATACCTCTGTGCGAAGCGTGCCCTTCCATCGATGCGCGAGCGGGAATTCGGCCGGATCGTCAACGTCGGCTACGCCTCGGCGGAGAAGGGGCTGGTCGACCCCGTGAACTTCCCGTACTTCGCGGCCAAAGCGGGCGTCATCATGTTCACCCGAATGCTCGCCGCGGACACCCAGGACGACGGGATCACCGTCAACGCCGTCTCGCCGTACGTAGTGGAAAACTCGGACGAGTTTCCCGATGACCTTCCCCGCGACCGACCGGCCAGCTTCGAGGACGTCGCCCGACCCGTCCTGTTCTTCCTCGATCCGGAGAACGAGTACGTAAGCGGCGAGAACGTCGAGGTGGACGGCGGGTGGCTTCCCGAAGACGTTTGAAGGACCGCGAGGCATCGAGTGAAACGAGATGCCTCGGGTTGGAGAGCGGGGAACGGAGTGACCCGCGACCGGCGAGGCAGACCGAAGGGAGGCCTCGATCTGAACCGCGAGGCCGGAAGTTTCGGAAAATCGGAAACGGATCCCAAAGACTCGTTGATACCCCCGGCGAATTCCCGAGTGCGGGATGGGTATTGGGGCACGCCATCTCGGTCAACGAGGGTCGACCCGTCGACGGCGGGCCGATCCGCACTCGTTTTTCAGCGATCCAGACGAAGAAACTGAGGTGTGGCCTCAACCGTCGGCGGGCGGGTCGACCGACTCTATGAGGTCGCGATAGAGCGCACGCTCGCGGTCGGCGACGGCCTCGACGGCCTCGCTCGCCTCCGCGAGCGCCGACTCGAACGCGACGGACTCCGGCGAGTCGAGTTCGCTCGCCGATTTGAGCGTCGCCCCGATGGCGTTCCAGTCGTCGGCTATCGCGTGGGTTCGATCGGCGAGCCCCGGGTCGAGTTCCGGATGGTCGGCCGTCGCCCGATCGAGAAAGCGAGCGTACAGCCGTCGGAAGGTGGCGCCGCCGGTGCCGCGGCGCTCGACGTTCTGGTAGGCGAATCGAACCGTCCACTGCGGATCCGGGAGGGCCGTCCACGTCGGGAGATCGGCCGCGAACCGACGAATGCCGTCGAGGCCGTGAGCCCCGGGCCCGAGCGGTCGATCGACCGACTCGGGATCGAGCATGTAGCGGGCCGTCGTCGCGATCGCTCGCCGAGTGGCGTCGGCGAGCGAAACGGTCGGTTCCGCATCGGTCACGACGAGGTGGCGGTGAGACAGGTCGAAGACGGCGTCGGATGCCATCGCCTCGCGCAACTGTGAGAGCGGGATTCGCTGGAGCGACTCGAACTCGCTGTCCGAGAGGACGGCCGTCTCACCATCGACGCCGACGACCAGCAGCGTATGTGGCGCGAAGTGGGTCCCCGTGTCGAAGTAATCGAGGTGGAAGATGTCCGTGTAGACCATCACTGGGTCGCCCGCGGCGGTTCGGTCCCGAAGTCTCGCTTCGACCGCTTCCCACGGCTCGTCGCGGTGGAGGTCGTGGGCGATCCCGCGGTTGTCGAAGTGGGCGTCCTCGATCCACAGCGGTCGCCCGAAGAACCCGCGGTGGGGGCTCTCCGGGAGCTCGAAGTAGGTGAAGCCGAGCCCGGAAGCGAGACCGAAGCTCGTCGGTTCGTCGACCGGCCAGCCGAAGTGCGCGCCGAGGTTGCGAAGCGACGTGGATCCGCAGTGGTCGCCCGTGGCGTGCTCGTAACCCGAAAGACCCGTCATGGCCGTCCGTCGGCCCCGAGCGCCGATAACGATTCTGAAACGAGTGGAACGGCGTCACGGCACGGACTGATCACTCAACGTACGAGTGATCGACCAGGAGGTCGTCGCCGACGCCCGGTTCGCCGTAGACGTCACAGTAACCGGGCTCGTATTCCATCAGTTGGAACAAGATCCCTCCCGTCGAACGCGGCGAGAGGAAGGCTTCCCGGTACTTCTCGTGGTCTGCACGATCGACGACGCGGACGTCGTGGCTGTCGAGGTGAGAGACGACGTCGTCGATGGAGGCGACCTCGAACGTTATGTGGTGGAGGCCCGGGCCGTTTCGCTCTAAGAACTCGGTGAGAAACGTGTCGTCCGCGGTCGGCTCGATCAGTTCGATGCGACTCAGGTCGCCGAGTTCGTACTGGACCCAGCGAAAGCCGTCCGCCGGTTCGTCGGCGATCAGATCGCCGCCGAGCAGTTTCAAGACCGTCGCGACCGTCTCGCGGTCGTCTACCGCGATGCCGACGTGATCGACGCGGACGCGAAGATCCAGATCGGGTTCGCTCTCGAACATGATCGGTGCAACGAATTCGATCGCGAAGAAACTAGCCACGCGAACGAGCGTAACCGACATTCATAGTGGTGGCGCCCGACGGACCGACATGGACGACGTATCGCCCGAACGCGAAGCGGAGATTCGCGACGACGCCTACTGTTCGCTGCTCGGCATCGAACTGGTCGCTATCGGCTCCGGGACGGCCACGACGGAACTCGAGGTTACCGACGACCACCTGAACTTTCACGGGATCCCCCACGGCGGGGCGATCAACTCGCTCGCCGACGCCGCCTTCGCCGCCGCATCGAACGCGGACGGTGACGACGCGTTCGCCCTGGAGACGAACGTTTCCTACCTCGAGGCGGTCGACGTCGGGACGACGCTCACGGCGACGGCCGAGCGGACTCACGAAACCAGGGCTACCGGCGAGTACGAGGTCGTCGTGACGGCCGAAGGCGATAGGGTAGCCACGTTCCGCGGGCGCGTCTACCGACCCTGAGAACTCGGAAGACCCAGCCAGTCGCCGGGTGTTACCGGTGATCGAACACGCGTTTTACCTTCCCGGTCTCGTGGCGCTCGATCGCGCCGTAGGGAACGACGTTGAGTTCGTCCACGGTGACGTTGAGCACGTCGTTGAGTCGATCTTCGATCAGCTCACGAAGCGCCTCCTGGCTCAGATCGGCGTCCGCGTGGCGTTCGACGGTGATCTCCATCGTGTCGAGCGAGCCATCGCGATAGAGATCGATGCGGTAGTGTGGCGCGACGTCTTCGATGTCGATCATAACTTCCTCGACGCTGCTCGCGTAAACGTTGACCCCGCGGACGATGAGGAGGTCGTCGACCCGGCCGCTGATGTTGTCCATCCGTACGGCGGTTCGTCCACAATCGCAGGTCTCTCTGGTGAGACTGGTGACGTCGCCGGTGCGGTAGCGCAAGACAGGCAACGCCTCCTTGGTGAGCGAGGTTAACACGAGTTCACCCCGTTCACCGTCGGGCAATGGCTCACCCGTGTCGGGATCGACGATCTCGGGATAGAAGTGGTCCTCCCAGACGTGCATTCCGTCCTGGGCCTCCGCGCACTCGATCGAGACGCCGGGCCCGATGAGTTCCGAGAGGCCGTAGATGTCGATCGCGGTCACGTCGAGTGCGGCTTCGATCTCTTCGCGCATCGGATCGGTGAACGGCTCCGCGCCGATGACGACGGTCGACAGCGGTAGGTCGCGAATGTCGAGTCCCCGTTCTTCGGCCGCCTCTGCCAGGTACAGACAGTACGACGGCGTACAGCCGATCGCGTCGACGCCCAAATCTTCGAGCATCTCGAGCTGGCGTGCCGTGTTCCCGCCGCCGGTCGGAACGACGGTCGCGCCGAGTTCCTCGACGCCGTCGTGAAAGCCCAGTCCGCCGGTGAACAGGCCGTATCCGTACGCGTTCTGGAAGGTATCTGCGGGATCGACGCCGGCGGCCGCGAGCGAGCGGGCCATGACGTCTTTCCAGACCTGGAGGTCGCTCTCGGTGTAGGCGACGAGTTTCTGCTTGCCTGTCGTTCCGGAGGAGGCCTGAATCCGCCTGAGGTCTTCGTTCGGAACGGCGAACAGTCCGTCGGGATACTGGTTTTTGAAATGTTCCTTCCGCGTGAACGGAAGTGACGTGACGTCGTCGATCGAGTCGATGTCGTCGGGGGAGACGCCCGCAGCGTCGAGTCGGTCCCGGTAGAAGTCGACGGAATCGTAGGCGTGCCGGACCGTCTCTTGCAATCGTTCGGTCTGTAGCGCTTCCAGTTCGTCTCGTGGCGTGGTTTCGATGTCGTGGTACATAGTCTGTGATCGGCTCGCGTTAGTTCGGTCGTCGACCCGGCATCGTCCCTCGATTCCCGGATCGGTTGTCGTTCGATTCGATGCGACGTGCGTGGCCAAAGTGGTATCGGGCGACACAGTCTCGGGCGACGGCCACGACACGTTCTTGCAACAGCACCGCCGCGCTTGTCCCATCGCGTCGGCCTCCGAGCCTGTGCGTACTCCCGGTCATGTCGTAATCCCCAGGTAGGTGTCGAGGACGTCTTCGTCGTCTTCGAGCGCCCGAGAGCGCCCGTTCCAGACGATCTCACCCTGGTTGAGGACGTAGTTTCGATCGGCCAGTTCGAGGGCGACGTGGACGTTCTGCTCGACGAGCATAACCGTGATTCCCCGCTCGTTCAGGTCCCGGATCGCGTCGACGACGTCCTGGACGATGTACGGTGCGAGTCCCTCGGTCGGTTCGTCGAGCAAGATGAGATCGGCGCCGCTCACGAGGGCCCGTCCGATCGTGAGCATCTGCTGTTCGCCACCTGAAAGCGACGAACCTGCGTTGTTCGTCCGATCGGCGAGGTTTTCGAACGTGTCGAGGACCTCCCCGATCGAGAGCCCGTCGCGGTCCGACGCGCCGCCGTAAGCGGCGAGTTCGAGGTTCTCGCGAACGGTCAGATCGGGGAAGATCCGACGTTCCTCCGGAACGAGCGAGATCCCTCGTTTCGCCGTATCGACTGCGTCCAGGTGACCGATCGGCTCGCCGTGGTAGGTGATCGTTCCCGCGGTCGGTTCGACGATGCCCATGATCGATCGCAGCGTCGTCGTCTTGCCGGCGCCGTTGCGCCCGACGAGCGAGACGACTTCTCCCTCGTTTACGTGCAGGGAGACGTCTCGGAGGATTTGCGTCTCGCCGTAGCCCGCATCGACGTGCTCGAGTTCGAGCACCGGCCCGGTCGTCATTCGACCATCCCCCCGAGATAGGCGTCCTGAACGGCCTCGTCGGCGGCGATCGTGTCCGGTTCACCGTCGGCGATGACGGCACCCTGATGTAATACCGTGATGCGGTCAGAGAGTTCCATGACGAGTTCGATGTCGTGTTCGATGAGTAACAGCGTCTGGTCGGCGAGCACCTCCTGGATGAGGTCGATCGTCGCGTCGGTCTCCTCGATGCTCATCCCCGCTGTTGGTTCGTCGAACAGCACGACCTTCGGATCGGTCGCAAGCACCATGCCGATCTCGAGACGGCGTTTACCGCCGTAATCGAGGGACGCCGCCTCCTCGTGAGCCAGCGAGGAGAGTCCAACCCGTTCGAGCACGTCGTCCGTGCGGTCGTTGATCGCGTCGTACCGATCGGTCGGTTTGAACAGCGATTCGAAGAAGCCGTACTCGTCGCGGTGGGCCGACTGGGCCGCGACGCGGACGTTTTCGCGAACGTCGAGCTCTCCGAAGATGTTCAGAATCTGGAACGATCGGCCCATGCCGCGTCGGACCCGTTCTTGCGGCGGGAGGTCGGTGATGTCCTCGCCGTCGAATCGGACCGAGCCAGCGCTCACCGGCAGTGCTCCAGATAGCAAGTTGAAGAGCGTCGTCTTGCCGGCCCCGTTCGGTCCGATGATGCTTCGAAATTCGCCCGGGCGAACCGAGAGGTCCACGCCGTCGACGGCGGTGAACGCGCCGAATCGTTTGGTGAGACCGTCGGTTTCCAGGATCCCCTCTGCGTCCGATTCGGGTTCGTGGTGGGTTGCGTTCACGGTCATCAATCACCGTCACCTCGCTGAAGGTCGGCCGGCGCGTCCGTTCCCGGTTTGGGGCCACCGCGATTCGTCAAGTACGGTGTGAGCTTCTCGGGCAGAGAGACGAGCCCTCGCGGGAGGAAGATCACGAACAGGATGAACGTGATCCCGAGAACGAGCCGCCACCGTTCGGTGTAATCCATGAAGAGTTCCTCGAGGCCGTAAAAGGCAAACGCGCCGATAATCGGTCCGTACAGGGTCCCCATACCGCCGAGGAGGACCATGACGATCACTTCGCCCGACTTCAACCACTCGGCGGCGTCGGGGAAGACGGCCCCCGAATTGAGGACGTACAGCGAACCCGCGAGCGTCGCGAAGGTTCCGCTGACGACGAACGCCCGTCGTTTGTAGACCGTCGGGTTGTAACCGAGGAATCGGGCGCGCTCTTCGTTCTCCCGGATCGCCATCAACACGCTCCCGAACGGCGATTGGAGCATGCGACGCGTAACGAGGAACGTGATGACGAGCGCCGCGAGAACGATGTAGAAGAACAATTCGGTTCCCGCCACCGATATCGGACCGACAAAGATGCCGACATCGCTCAGCTCGATCCCGACGCCACCGATGCCGTAATAGGTGGAAAATCCGAACAGGCCCTCGGAGCCGCCGGTAATCTCGCGACCGACCCAGCCGTCTAAGTGGTAGAGCATATCGTAATACAGCTCCGCAAACGCGAGGGTGATCATCGCGAAATACACGCCGTGAACTCGTATCGACAGGTAGCCGACGATCCACGCGATGATCGCACCGACGAGCAGTGCCACGGCGACGGCAACAAACGCCGATCCGGTCACGTTAATTAACACGATCGCCGCAACGTACGCACCGAGTCCCCAGAAGAGGGCGTGACCCAGTGAAACGAGACCGGTGTAGCCCATGACGAAGTCCAGCGCGAGTGCAAACAGTCCCCAGATTAGCATCCTGACCAGCAAGGTGACGTAGTACGTCGAGTACAACCACCCGGCCCCGAGCGGGGCAAGCGCCAACAACCCGACCATCGCAACGCCGAGTTTGAGTCGGGTCCCGTCTTCGAGTAATCCTCCACGGGTTCCCGTGAGGAGGTCACCACCCCCCTCCTCGAATTCCGTGCCGAAGAGTCCCCGCGGACGGACCAATAAGATGCCGATCATCAGGAGAAAGAGGACCATCGATTCGATCGCAGGGAAGTACGGCACGAGAATCGACTCCTGGAGAATCCCCACGAGTAGTCCGCCGACAGCCGCTCCTTTGAAGCTACCGAGTCCACCGAGGACGACGATGATGAACGCCGGGATGATGATACTCATCCCCATATCCGGATTGACGCCCGTTCGACCACTCAGGATGATGCCGGCGATCGCCGCGAGCGCCGCGCCGAGTCCGAACACCAGCGAGTAATACCGATCGATACCGATTCCCAGGTTCTTCACCATCTGTCGGTCCTGGGCACCGGCCCGAATGATGAGCCCGAATCGCGTGTGTTCGAGCAGCGCCCAGACGGCCAGAGCGATCGCGGATCCAACGATGATGATGAAGAAGGGGTACACGCTGAAATTGGCCCCGGCGATGGTAACGTGTCCGCTGATCAGGTCCGGTCGAGAGATCGGTGGTCGCGTCCCGGTTCCCCAGAACAGGTAGATCAAGTCGTTGATGACGATGACGAATCCGAACGTCAGCAGGATGTGATACAGCGGGTTGCGTCCGTACAGCGGCTGGACGGCGTATCGCTCCATACCCACCCCGATGATCCCGACGATGATCGGAGCGACGACGAGCGCGGCGATGAACGCCATACCGCCGCCGAAGATCGAACCGGTCGCGGCCATCACCGAGACGGCGAAAAAGGCACCGAGTGCGAACAGCTCGCCGTGGGCGAAATTGATCACGTGCATCACGCCGAAGATCACGGAGAGGCCGGCGGCGAGCAACACGTACACCAATCCGACGGTCAATCCGTCCAGCAGTTGCTGAAAGCCGCCGAGTAGAAGCGGTGCGAGTTCGAGCGTGACGGGAGTGATATCGAGCCAGCCGACTGATCCGCCGGCGAGCAACTGATGTGAACTGTCGACTACCATCGTCGCGGTGAGGCTACAGCTCGCATCCGGTGTCCTCACAATCCGGGGCAGCCTCGTCCCCATCGAGTTCGGTCAGGAGCTCGACGTCGGCCACGTCGCCCCCGTCGTCCGGTGCGACGTTCTCGGCCATCCAGACCGGATTCGTCGCCTGCTGGTCGCACTCGCGCAGGGTTACGTCGCCGAAGATGGACTCGTAGGACATTCCCGACAGTTCCGCTCTGACTGTATCGGGGTTCCGAGAGCCAGCCGCCTGGATCCCCTGAGCGACCATCATGATCGAACCGTAGCCGACCCGAGAAAAGTTGTCAGGTGGCGCGCCGTACTCGTCCTCGTAATCCGAGACGAACTCGGGGTTGGTACCCGTCTCGAGGCCCGGGACGTAGCGCGTCCCGCTATAAATTCCCTGTGCGGCCTCACCCGCACCGCCCCGAACGACGGCGAACGATCCGGTCGTCGTCACGATCGGAATCTCGTCGTGAAGACCGCGTTCGTATGCCTGAAGTAAGAACCGGATGAGGTGACCACCGGTCGCACCGACGACGAGCGCGTCGGCGTCGTCGGCGCTGCCCGAAAGCTGCGTGATGAACGCCTCGAAGTCGGTCGCCCCCTCACTCGGCGTTACCGTCTCGACATCCTCGTACTCGTCGGTCAGGTTCTGCATCCGGCCTTCGAACTCCTCCTTGACGGAGTGACCGTAGGCGTAATCGGCGAGCGAGTACATCACCCGGCCGCCGAGGTTCTCGGCCGTCCACTGGGCTACCACCTCGGCGATCTGGGCCGTACTCGTCTCGAATCGGAAAACGTACTCGTTGCAGTTCGAGCCCGTGATCGAGACGTCCGCCGCGCCAGGGGTGTAGATCACTTCGTTCTCGAGTGCAACTTCGTTGATCGCGAGTGCGACCGAACTGGATATCGCGCCGGTCAAAAACTGCGCCCCGTCGCGTTCGATGGCTTGATTCGCCGCCTGGATGCCGTCTTCCGCGTTCAGTTGGGTGTCGTAGTCCTCGAACTCGATCTCGAAATCGAACTCGTCGCTCTCGTTTACGTGCTCGATCGCGAGGAGTTCACCCTGATGGCGCTCCTCCGCGAGATCGGCGAAGTCACCCGTAAACGGCTCCAAGACACCGAACTGAACGGTATCGAAGTCTTCGTCGTCGCCATTGTCGTCGTTCGGATCGCCGATACAGCCCGCCAGTGTCGAAACGCCGACCGCACCGAGTGCCCCGGCGCCCCTGAGGAGATCTCGCCGCCGTGTGTTTGTGCTATCAAGCACCATGGTATACGGGGTGACAGTGCGTAGCCAACGTTAAAGCATATCGCCCTCATATGCAGGGGTTTTTTAAGAAAAATTGGTAGAGACGGTACAGTTCCCCATTGTTCCACCATAAACAGTGGAAAGTGATTCCATATGGTGATGAAACTAATATTCGATTCCAGATCGACGCCGCTCACCCCATCCGTTGCAAAGAACCTTGTCGACGGTGGGCTAACACGAACGTGAGATGGTTTCCGAATCCACCGCAACCTACGAGCGGCTCGCGCCGCTTGACGCCGAGGACGCGACGCTAATCGAGGGACTACCGGGCCACGGCCTGGTGGCCTCGATCGTCGTCGACCTGCTCAAGGATCAGCTCGATCTCGCCCACTGCGGGAACATCACGTCGGACGCGTTCCCGCCCGTCACCACGTTCGACGACGGGCTCGTTCAGGACCTCGTCAGGGTCTACGGCTGCGGCCACCCGGCCGTGATGACGCTGCAGAGCGACCTCACCGTGCCGGAGCGAGCGTTCGAACCGCTCAGTCGCTGCGTGATCGACGAGGTCGCAGACGACCTTCGCCGAGCCATCTTCATCGCCGCGGCGCCGGCTACGTCCGAAGAACAACTCGGCAGCGTCACCGGAATCGCGACGACGGAAGCCGTCCGCGACGAACTCGACGCGGCCGACATCCCGATCGCGGACGAGCACGGCGTCGTCGGCGGCGTCACCGGGGCGCTCGTCAGAGGCTGCTACCAGGCCGACGTCCCCGCCGCGCTGCTGGTCGTCCGATCACACCCGCAGTTACCGGACCCGCGCTCGGCGAAAGCGGTGATCGAGAACGCCCTCGAACCGCTCGTCGAGTTCGAAGTCGACACGACTCCGCTGGACGAGCAGGCCGAGGAGATCCAACAGCGCATGCAACAGATCGCGAGCCAGTTCCAGCAGGCCCAGCAAGCCGCTGGCGGCGGCGAAGGAGACCGAAGCTTCAGGTCACAGGGATCGGGAATGTATCAATAGCGGATCCGCGCTTATCAGGATCGGCGTTCGCGATGGTCGCCTAGGACTCACCGTCGGAATCGGCCGTCGGACCGGGACCGATATCCTCGCCTTCGGTGATCGCCTGGGCCTGTTCTTCCATCGCTTCGATGTCGAGGTCGGCCTCCGCGTCGATCTCGCCGATGATCTCGGCAATGTCGTCTAAGCCGATCAGTTCGCGCGTCTCGTCGTCGAATTCGAGGCTCGCTAGCTGACCGTCGCCCTCGGCGACGTCGCTACCGGTGAGGTGCTTACCGTAGCGGCCGAGCATCGAGGTTAGTTCCTGCGGTAAGACGAACGTCGTAGACTCGCCGGTGCCGATCTCGGTCAGCGCGTCCATCCCCTTGTCGATGACGGCGCGTTCGCCCATCGACTCGGCCGAGCGCGCCCGGAGGACGGTCGAGATGGCGTCACCCTGGGCTTCTAAGATTTGACTCTGCTTTTCTCCCTGCGCGCGAATGATGTTACTCTGCTTGTCACCTTCCGCCCGCTCGACGGCGCTTCGTCGTTCTCCCTGCGCTTCGAGGATCATCGCGCGCCGGGTCCGCTCGGCGGAGGTCTGTTTCTCCATCGCGCCCTTGACGTCTCTCGACGGCGTGACCTCCCGAACCTCGACGCTCTCGACGCGGATGCCCCACTCGTCGGTCGGCTCGTCGAGTTCCTCGCGTATGCGCGAGTTGATCATCTCCCGACGGCTCAGCGTGTCGTCGAGTTCCATGTCGCCGAGGACGGCCCGGAGCGTCGTCTGGGCCAGGTTCGAAACGGCGGTCATGTAGTCGTCGACCTCGAGGAAGGCCCGTTTGGCGTCCATCACTTTGATGTAGACGACGGCGTCGGCGGTCACCGGCGAGTTGTCCCGCGTGATCGCCTCCTGATGGGGGACGTCGATCGTCTGGGTTCGCATGTCGAACCGGTAGGTTCGCGAAACGAACGGCGGAATGATGTTCAGCCCCGGTTCGAGCAGGCCGCGGTACTCGCCGAAGACGGTCAGCGCCTCGCGGTCGTAGGCGTCGACGAACTCGACCATCGACCAGAGCGTGACGGCGACGACGACGAAGACGAGCGCACCGACGATCAGAAACGACTCGCTCGTCGTCAGCAACGGCGCGATGGTTGCGGACGCAAGAAGTGTCATACTGCCCCTACGGGCGCCGGCTAGAAAGGGTTTCGCCCGAAGAACGAACGCGGTGGGCGCCGCGGCGACTACGAGCGAGTTCGCCGCGCTGCGATCGACGCGATCGTCAGCACCGCGACGAGCGCCACCAGGACACCGAAGCCGGGAATTCCGTCGTCCGCGTCGCCACGGTCGTCGACCGCTCCGTCGGCTGGTGAATCGTCATCGGCAGGTTCGCCTGGTGAATCGTCCGCAGGCGGCTCGTCGTCCGTACCGGTCTCGGCCTCAGTAACCGTCACCGTTTCCGTCACCGCGTCGTCGCCGACGTCGAGGCGGAGTTCGTGCTCGCCGATATCGAGGTCGGCCGCCGAAATCTCGAACTCGAACGTTTCGCGGTCGGCTCCGTCCAGTTCGATCTCGCGCTCGTCGATAGTCCGTCCGTCGAGTTCCAGCGCGACCGTCGTCGTTCCCGACTGCTCGCCGGTGTTTTGAACGGTCGTCGCAACCGGGAGCGACGCGCCGGCAACGATCTCGTCGGGGGCATCAAATTCGACGACGTCAAACGCAGCCGGATCGGGCGTCGGTGCGGGCGGTAACCCAGGCGACGGTGTGTCGTCCGCCGGGGACGGTGCGGCGAGCGTCGCCGCGTCGTGGGCGGTCTCCGTCTCCACTCGGAGGTCAACTGACGGCGTCTCGACCTCCTCGATCAGGTGAGAGAGTGTCTCGGTCGTCTCGAAGCCGGGCTCGAGTGCGACGTCGACGCGATCGGTTTCCTCGTCGTCGACGTACAGGACGAGCGATTGCTCGTCGGCTTCGTCGCCTCGGTTCTGAACGGCGACGTCGACGTCGAACTCATCGCCGGCGGCGTCCGGCTCGGTGACGTTCGCGATCGCTACGTCGAAGGTCGGCCGATCAGGATCGAACACCGGACCGACCTCGTCGCTGATTCCCGCGGTCGACGGATCGGCATCAGGGACGTCGCCCTCGGCGAGGATGGTGACGTCCGTCCCCGTCTCGATCTCGCCGAGTTCGACCGGGACGGACGCGAACGTCGGGCTCTCGGTGGAGGCGTAGCCGAGGTGGTCGGTCGCTTCCCCGATGACCGTCCCGTTGTCGGCTACGATTTTGACGGTGGCGTCGGTCGATCCCGTCCCGCGGTTGGCCACCATCACTTGCGCAGTCACGGATCCGTCCTCCCCGACGTACTCGACGGTCCCCACGTCGAGGTCGGGCTGGGCGAACCACGCCGGACGCTCGCCTCGATCGATCGCGTCCTCGCCGACGCCGCCCGCGTCGATAGACACCCGGTCGGCGACGCTCGCGTTCAGGCCCTCGTCGCCAACGAGGGTCGAGACCGTCGCATTCTCGCCTGGATCGACACGATCGGCGTACGCATCGGCCACCAGGTCGGTCCCGTTATCGAAGGTCAGTGGGACGTCGACGGCCGCGGCTCCACCGTCGTTTTCGACCACGGCGGTCACCTCGACGCCGCCGGCCGTCCGCTCGCTCGAGATCGCGTCGACCGAGAGGGCGGCCGTCGCCGCGACGACCGTCGTTTCCTCGACCCCGTCGTGGGTCTCCTCTGGGTAGTCGACGCGCAGGTCGAACGCGCCGTACTCGTCGACTTCGAGTTCGACCTCCCCGGACGCGTTCTCGCCCGCCCCCAGCGCGTCGTGTTCGACCTCGGCGACGACGTCCGTCGCGTTCTCGACGACGACCGTCACGCCTTCGCTCGTCGCCACGTCCCCGACGTTTCGAAGCCCGTAGGAGACCGTCGCGTTCTCGCCGGCCGGGGCCTCGCTGGTAGTGGCCGAGAGGTCGAACGCCGGGCGGAACTCGTGGTCGGCGACGAAGACGTCGTTGGTCGCGTTCGTGTCGAGTTTCTGGACGGCGTAGGCGGCGTGGAAGCCCTCGCCGTCGGCGGCCGGCGTTACGTCTGCGTGCCACGCCGTGTGGTTGGCCTCACCCACCGAGACGTGCTCACGGTCGGCGACCCAGCCGTCGCCTCGATCGAGCCGGTAGACCAGATCGTTCGCGCTCTTGCCGTCGGTCATCGCGCGATAGGAGAGGACGGTCTCGTCGTCCGCGGTCGCGAGCGCGAGTTCAGTGACGTCGCGTACGTCCTCGCGCAGGTCGAGCGCTGTGACCCCGTCGCCGTCGCCTTCGTAGACTGCCGGGTCGAAGACGCCGTCGACCCAGACAGTGCGACCGGCGTCGGTGGCGATCGACGTGGCGTTGCCAGCGTCGAACGTGGACAGCTCCTCCAGTTCACCATCTACGAGGCGCTCTGTCACGACCGAGCCCGTCCGACTCTCGCCGGCGGATGCGTTCGCGGTCGGGCCTTCGTCGAGGGTCGCGTACGCGAGTATTGCGTCGCCGTCCGCGGTGCCGAGCGTCGGCAGCGTCGCGTCCGCGATGGCATCGACGTCGCCGGCATCGCCGTTCGCATCGACGGTTGTGTACCGTACGTCGACGCCGGAAACGTTCTCCTCTGCCATGCTGACAGACTCCCAGGCGAGCAGCCATCCGTCGGCAGTCTCGACGACCGACGGCGCGGTCTGCATCTCGTCGGATTCGGTGAGAATCGTCGGTTCGCTCCAGCCGTCGCCGTCGTCGATCGCGAAGGCGATCTCGTGGCGGGAGAACAGATCACCCGGGTCCGAGATGTCACTATCGGCTACGGGTTCGTCCCACGTCGACCACACTGCCAGCACTCCCTCCTCGGTCGCGGCGAGGGCGGGCCGTTCGTCGCTCGTCTCGTCATCGGTCAGGGTCTGCGTCTCGGACCATTCGCCGACGTTCGAGTCGTAGCGCTGATAGTGGAGGTCACGCCCGTCGTTGACGTTCTTCGTCTCGTTCTGGGCGCTCCAGACGACGACCAGGTCGTCGCCGTCGGCGACGATCGCCGGCTGGGTATCTTCCAGGTCGCGTTCGGTCAGCCGCTCGACATCGTCAGCGGCCTCTGTACCCGCGGCGGTCGAGACGGTCACGTCCTCGTCGGCGAAGGGGCGCTCTCCGTACTTCGAGGTGAACTCCCAGGTAGGTTGCTCGAACGCCGCCGGGTCGATGATCGAGAACGCGAGGGCATCGTCGAGGCCGCCGCCCCACTCGGCCGGGCCGAACGTCGGGCCGTCGCTCCACTCGAGCGGGCCGCAGAAGACGCCCAGTTCGGCCCCGAGAGCGGCTTCTCCCCGGAAATTCGTCCCCTCGGCTTGCTCGCCGAAGTCACCCAGTCCGTCGACCGAGCCCGAGGCACCGGCGCTGACGCCGCAGTAGAGGTCGAGGATGGCGTCAGCCGATAGCGTGAACCCGGCACCCATCGTTCCGTCCTCGACGGCGAGGGTTCCGTCGAGGTCGGCCTCGAGCAGATGCGTCGCGTCGATCGTGGTCTCGACGCCGATTTCACCGACCCACGGTACCTCGAAGCTGGCACCCGGACCCGGGAAGTCGTAGATCTCCCCTTCGTTCCCGAAGGACGCCGATTCGACGGTGAGCGCCGGGTCCAGCACGACCTCGACTTCCCATTCGCCCTCGGAGCCAGTGTCGACGAGCGGACCGAAACTCGCACCGGCGTCGCCATCGAGGTGGACGGTACCCGCGACGGCCTCGGTGTCGTACGTGAACAACATGATCGGTTCGCTAGCCAACCCGAACGTGTTGTAGACGATCGGTAACTCCTGGATACCGGTCGACTCTTCGATCACCGCGTCCGGGCTCACCGTGGCGGTGATCGCTCCGGCCGCCCGGTCGACGTCGGCGTCCTCGAGCGGCTCCTCGAGCCACTCGGGCGTCTCGAGCACCGACACCATCTCGGTCATCTCCCACTCGCCACCGTCGGCGGTGACCGCGGTCACCGTCAGCTCCTCGTCTCCGTCGAGTTCTCCCAGGTCGAACGTCGCCGACGCCTCCTGTTCGAGTCCGTCGGATTGTGGGAGTTTCGTCTGCGTCTCGTCGCCGAGTTCGAAGACGAATTCTTCGACGTCGACCGCCTCCGCGCCCACGGTGTCCACGCTGAACATCCTGGCCGTGAACGTCTCCTCCCACTCGACGCCGGTGAGCGGGACGCCGCCGTACTCCCGATCGATCGACGTCGACGCCACCGGCTGCGGGTCCCACACGATCGTCGGGAGCGGGATCGTGACGTCGACCGAGTCCTCGGTGCCGTCGACGTCGGTGACGGTCACCGTCTGCGTTCCGTAGGGGATGTTCCCGAGTTCGGCCGTGTACTCGTGGAAGACGTACGAGCCCTGGGCGGTGGTGCCGTCGCCGAAGTCCCAGGTGGGGTTCTCCGCGTCCGTCGCGTAGAACAGGACCGTCTCCCCCAGCTGCGGCTCCGAGGGCGTGACCACGAGCCCGAGGTCGATCTCCTGGACAGCGACGGGCACCGTCTCGGCGTCGTCATCGGTGACGACCGAGAAGTGGTACTGGCCGACGTCATCGGGGCCGGTCTCCCACTCGAGGGTGACCGACTCGCTCTCACCGGCGTCGAGGGCGACCGTTTCGTTCGCGAGCACCGTATCGTTCTCGTCGCGGAGTTCGACGGTTTCGGCTCCGGATTCGTCCCCGACGTTCTCGACGGTCGCGTCGACCTCGAACGTCTCGTTCGCGGTCACCGGTGAGTTCACCGAGTCGACCGAGATCTCGAAGGTTGCTGGAGTGAACGCGTCGACAGTTACAGTCGTCGCGTCGGAATCTTGCTCGCCGAGAACGGACAGCGAGTGCGTCCCCGCATCCCCGTCATCCGTCGGCCAGACCAGATCGATCGTTTGGATTCCAACATCGTCGAATTCGATCGTTTCGTCGTCGAGAACAGTCCCATCTTCGTCTCGAAGTTCGATCGTCTCCGCGTGCGATCCCTGCCCGGAATAGTCGGCTTGAACCTCGACTTCCAGCGGCTCGCCTTCGGTCACGGGATCGGTCGTCGAGTGAATTTCCAGAGTGAGTACGATCGGATCGAGTTCGACGTCGACGACCGTTTCCTCGTCCGTTTCGAGTTCGATTCCCTCGACGCCACCGGGTTCGTATCCATCGGCGTTGATCACCAGGTGGTAGGTCCCCTCCTCGGGAGCTTCCAATCCGTAGTCGCCGGTCGCGTCAGTCACTGCCTGTGCGACGACGGCATCCGACTCGTCTACGAGTGCAACGTCCGCGTCGGCGATACTGCTTCCCGTATCCGCATCGGAGACGGTACCGCTAACCGTCGGTCCGGGAATCGCCTCAACTTCGATCGATCGCGACGTGCGTGCGGTCGTCCCCCATTCGTCCTCGACCTCGAGCGTGACCTCGTAACTTCCCGCCTCGTCGTACGTGTACGTGATCTCCGGCACGTCCGTGGACTCGAACGAGCCGTCGCCCTCGAAGTCCCAGCGGTAGCTCGCGATCTCGCCGCCCGGAGACACCGAATCGCCAGCGTCGAAGGAGACGGGTTCGTCTTCGAACGGCTCCTCGGGTGCGAACGCGAACGCCGGGAACGGTTCGTCACCGACCGGTTCGGTCAGCCACGGAGCGAAGCAGACGGTTCCGTGTTCCGCGACAATCTCGTCACCCGATCCGTCCGCACTCTCCTCACCACACCCGTCGGAGACACCGCCGCTCGGCCCCGACTCGTGGCCCCACCAGTTCTCGGTCGCATCGAGTGATGGTGGCGTCCCGAACGGATCGTATCGCAGACCGACGTCGTTGCCCTGGATCGCGTTATCCGAGATGGTAACGACCTCGGCGTCGTCGTCGAGGACGATCCCATCACCGTTGTCCTGGATCACGTTGTCCCGGACGACGACGTCCACCAGGTCGCCGGAGACGTGGAGTTCGACACCGACGTCGTTTCCGAGGACCGTGTTGTTCGCGACCGTCGAATTCTCCGCCGGGTCGACCAGTTCGAGCGACATCCCGTGTCCGTCGTTTTCGAGTGCCGCCGTTTCGACGACGTGGAGTGGCGCGACCTCTTCGACGTAGACGCCATCGTCCGCACTTCGTGAGACGGTGCTCGAATCGAGGGTGACGTTCTCGGAGACGGCCAGGTGGATTCCCTCGGTCGGACTGTCGGTGACGAGAGTATCTTCGATCGTCACGTCCGTTGCGTAGGCGACGTGAATTGGCGTCGCGACGCCGTCGGCCTCGATCTCCTCGATCGTCACGTCCGCCGCGTTGACCACGATCACCTGGCCGACGTCGCTCGGGACGGTGACGGATTCGGCCCCGAACGAGTGATACAGCGGCTTCCCGTCGACGGTGTTGTTCGCGATCTCGTGGTCGAATTTGTCGAAATTTTCGTTGTACCCGCCCAGACTCGATTCCTCGATTCGTATGCCGGCGTCGAACTCGTTGTCGAGGACCGTCGCGTTGGTCGACTCGACCAGCCGGAGGTCGACGGCGTGGCCGGAGACGACGTTGCCGGTGATCGGTCCGTCGCTCCACTCCACGACGTGGATGCCGTCGTTCGCGTTGTTCGACACCGTGTTGTTTCGCACCGTTCCGACGTCCGAACTGATTCCGTGGCCATCGTTTCCGGTGACGGTGTTGCCCTCGACCTGCCCATCGCGGGTGACCTCGATGCCGGTCCCGCCGTTGTCCGACACGTCGTTCGCCACCACCCGCGCGTTGAGCGCGTCGATTCCGACGTCGTCGTTGTCGGAGACGACGTTGTCCACGATCGTGAGGTGATCGACCGCCTCGCTTGCGTGCTGGCTGACGTCGATCCCCTCGCCGTTTCCGCGGACCTCGTTCGATTCGACGGTCAGGTTCACGTTCCCGCTCTGAGCCGTCGTCGTCCCGATCCCCTCCCACTGATTGTCCGTGACGGCGTTGTCGACGATCAACGTATCTTCGACGTCGTCGAAGTTGATCCCATCGGCGTTCTCCCGAACGGTGTTGTTCGCGACGAGCGCGTTCGAGAGGTCCTCGACGTTGATGCCCTGCTGGTCGTTACGTTCGAGTACGTTCTCCCGGATCGTCGCCCCGTGAGAGCCGTCGCGAACGTACACACCCTTGCGCTCTGCACTATCCGTGACGAGGTTGTTTGAAACTGTCACCCCGCTCGAGCCGTCGATGAAGACGCCCGAAAGTTCCATCGACGTAATCTCGTTGTCCGAAACGTCCGCGTCCGCACCGTCGTAGATCGCGAGTCCCTTCCAGTCACTCGCCGAAATCGTGTTCTCTGATACCGTCGATTCAGCCGAGCCCCAGAGCGTAATCGACCCCCGGCTAAAGGTGAGGTCCTCGCTCCCGCCCATCTCGGTCAGCGTGTTATCCTCGATCGCGGTACCGTCGCTGTAGGCGACCTGAATACCGGCCGCGACGCCGTCGAGTTCGAACTCGCGAATCTCGACGTCGGACGAGTCGACGACGATGATCTGGCCCGCATCGGCAGGGATCTCGGGAGCCGTCTCGCCGTTGGCGAAGTAGACCGGGTCACCGTCGACCGTGTTGTCCGCGAACGCGTGATCGAAGTCTTCGAGTTGCGTGCCGTCGAGCGCGACGCCGGATTCGAACTCGTTTCCGATCACGGTGGTGTTGACGGATTCGACGATGTCGAGGTCGACGTCGTGACCGGTCACCACGTTATCTTCGACGATCGTGTTCGCGTTCGGGCCGTAGTCGCCCCAGGTGTCTGCCTCCCCATCGAGGAAAATCCCCTGCACGTCGTTGTCACGAACTTCGTTCCCCGTGATCGTCGAATCCGAAGAGAGCGTGAGGTGGATGCCGCCTTCGTCACCGCCGCCCCCGTGTGCGTTCCCGTCGACGAGGTTGTCCGAGATCGTGATGTTGTCGGCCTCTTGTACGCGAATTCCCTCATCGCCGTGGTCGGTGACCGAGTTGTTCGCCACGAATCCGTGGTGAGACGACTCGTCGAATGTGATCCCCTGGTCGCTCCCGAAGCCGCCGTGCACGTCGTTGTCCGCCACGACACCGTACTGAGACTGCCAGAAGCGAATGCCTCGATTGCTATTGTCCGTAATGTTGTTGGATCGAATCGCGACGCGTTCGGAGTGAGAGATGATGACGGCGTCGTTTGCCCTGTTGTCGTACACCGTGGTGTTCTCGATACTGGTTCCGTCGGATGCTTCAGCGACCCGAACCGCATGGCTATTCGTTACGAGCGTGCTATCGACGATGCTGGCGTCCACGGAGCCAGTGAGGTGCACGCCGTCACCTGTTTCCCGGACGGTCACGTTATCGAGACGGGCACCGCTGGAACCGTCGATGACGATGCCGTCCTCGCCGTCGTGATCCACAACGTACGTATCTTCGATCACGAGGTTCGGGGAGTCGGTAACGTAGATTCCGAACCCGTTATTCGGCATTCCGAGTCCACTCTCTACCACCACAGTGGTGTCGGCGATTCGAACGTCCGTCGAGCCCTGGACGACGATCGCGGTGTCGCCCCGATAGTTGGTTACGTTCAATCCACCGACGACGACGCCGTCCGCTCCGTCGATCGTGATGGCCGTGTCCAGTTTGACCGATCCATCACCTTCGAGCACCGGTCGTTGCCCATCGGCCGCAACGATCGAGAGATCGTCGACATCGATCAGAAGTTCTTCCTCGTAGGTTCCGGACTCCACGACGATCGTATCGCCCGGGGCGGAATTGTTGATGGCGTCCTGAATCGACTCACCGTCGGCGACGAGCGTGGTGTCGCCGTCCGCGACGAGCGTGGGATCCGACGCGCCAACCGATCCGCCGAGAGTCACGGCGGCCACGGCCAGTACGCACAGTACGAGGACGGTTGCCACGATGGTCGTCCGGCCGATGAGGGTCGTTTCGCCCGTTCGATCAGGCCGCGCGGCCGGGCGGCGATCACCGTCGCCTTCGTCGGTGCCGTCGCCGCCCATCCTACACCCCCTCCGGCACGGCCCCGATCTGCGAGAAGAGCCCGAACGTATCCCAGACGTCGACGGTCTCCACCAGTTTCCCCTCGTCAACGCGGAATACCGACGTTCCCTCCAGCTCGAACGAGCGGCCGGTCGGCGCGATCCCCATGATCTCGCCGTCGTGGGTACCGGTCGACGTGTAGGTGAGAACGACCGCGTTCCCGTCGACGTACGTCTCGCGGACGCTCTTCGTCAGGGTGGGCGACCCGGTCCGAACCGTGGCGACCCACTCTTTTAGCGCGCTCGCCCCGGAGATCGGCTCCTCGAGTAGCGGATCGTGGTGAACGTGGCGGTCCGCCACGAGTTCGTCGATCAGTTCGAGATCCCCGGTGCTCCACACCTCGCGGAGCATCAGCTGGGCCGGGTTCGCCGTCGATTTCGGTCCGTATTCGACAGTCATCGGAAATTGAATCCGATACGAACGTAACGGCCATAAACATATTCTGTACGACAGTACTGTAAGCTCGTCTGCTGTAACACGGTACTGTGAATGTTCAGATGGTCGGGTGGCGAACTCTGTTGCGAACCAGTCGAAGCCACCCACTTGACGGCGATCGGGTAGTCGCCCAGCCCATCAGGAGGCGCGATGGCGCCGGAACACGTACGCCACCGTTACAGCCAGCGCGAGCAATCCGAGTATCAGACCGTACCCGACGAACCCGTCGTCACCATCGTCGGTCGAGTCCGTCACCTCACCCGCCGGTGGTACGTGGTCGTCCGCGCTCGCCGAGTCGTCTCCCGACTCGGTAGATTCTCCGTCCGCATCGTCGGGCGCATTCGGATCGACGACCGACACCGATTCCGCCAGCACGTCGGGAACCGCCACCTCGAACTCGCCCTCGGCGTCGAACGCGTGGCCCAGCATCACCGTCTCTTCGCCCCCGCCGGCGAGGGCGATGTCGACTTCGTCGACGCGGTCGCCGTCGACGAGCAGTGAGACCGTCTTCGTCCCGACCTCGTCGCCGACGTTCGTCACCGTGACCTCGACGGTGAGCGCCTCGCCGAGCTCGAGCGACGTCGCAGAGAGGGTCGCCTCGCCGAACTCGAACGACGCCGGCTCGGCCGGCGGTGGCGGTGGTGGTAATCCGATCCCGCCCGAGGACTCCTCGACGGCGAGCGATGCGGTTCGCTCGCCAGCGTCGAGTTCGAATCTGACGGCGCCGTCGGCGTCGACCTCGGCTTCGAGATCGGCGTCCTCGGCGGTGACGGTCTCGCCCTCGTCCAGTCCGGTGTCGAGAATCGTCAGCGCAAACGACTCGCTCGCGTTCGACGCGACCGCGACGGGCTCGTCCGCGAAGTCGCCATCCGAGACGGCGAGTCCGTCGACCGATCCGTCGACGGTGAACGAGAGTCCGTCCGCCGGTTCGACCGTAACCGGATGCGACGCGGCGTCGATCGCCGCGAGACAGGTTGCTCCGTCGCTGTGGCGCTCGAGTCTGAGGCTCGCCTCACCGGGCGCAGCGAACGAGACGTCGACGGTCGTCCCGAGTGCGACGGTCTCGTCGTCGGGGAACGTCGGGTACCCCTCGTCCGGCGCAGAGTGGTTGTCCTCGAGTTCGAGGCCGCTGTCGGTGACGTAGACGGGGCCGCCGCCGTCGCCACCGGCGCAGGCGAGGTTTGCGTCGTCGGCCGCAGTGAGTCCAGGGACGAAGGCTATGGTGACTGTGAGTGCGAGTACGAGCGCGAGCATCGACGGCAGTCGCGAGCACCAACGGGCCGTCGATCGACCCGGATCAGTCATCGGTTTCGACGGCCGTCGTCGATTCAGCTCCGTGGCGCTCTTCGACTGCGTCTATCTGTTCGTCAAGCGATTCGACTCGATCGACCAGCTCGTCCAGTTTCTCGGCGAGGCCTTGAATCGCCGCGAACGCGACGCCGTGGCGATCCGTAGACGAAATCGAACCGTCGTCAACGCCGAGGCCGAAGATCTCCGCAAAATCCTCGGCCATCGGCCCCATGTGGCGTCCGCTGTCACGATCGACGAACTCCCAGGTGCTCACCTCGAGCGAAGTGAGATCCTCGAGGACGGCCGCCGGATCGACCGGTTCGATCGCGGTCTTCGTCTCCCGGGCGCTCGTCTCGTTGAATTCCGGGGCGTAGACCTCCATCTGAAAACGCGCTTCGTCCTCACCGTCCGAGGAGACAGCTGCTATCGACGAGTCTCCAAAGACGAACGAGCCGTCGTGGGTCGCCCAGGCCCCACGACCAGCGGCGAAGCTGTAATCGCCGCTCGCCTCGTTGGCTTGGCCGCCCGCGACCGTCGAATTCTCACCGCCCGCCTCGTTGTCTTCGCCCCCACCAACCGTGGAGTTCTCACCGACTGCCTTGTTGTCTTCGCCCCCGCCAACCGTCGAATTCTCCCCGCCCGCCTCGTTGTACCGTCCGCCCCCGATAGTCGAATTCGTCGCGGTCGCTTCGTTGTAGAATCCACCGCCGACCGTTGATTGGCCGCCGGTGGCGTCGTTATTGTTTCCACCGGCGATCGTCGCGTCGTTGTCACTCGCGTAGTTATTGACCCCTCCAGCGATCGTCGATCGGATGCCGTCGGCTTCGTTATTAAGCCCGCCTCCCACAGTGGAGCGCTGCTGGGTAGCGGCGTTCGATCCTCCACCGCCGACCGTCGAGAAGTTACCGGTCGCCTCGTTACCCTCGCCACCGCCGACCGTCGCGTATTCGTCTTCCGCCACGTTCGGATTCGTCTCCGAGCCGCCGCCACCGATCGTCGCACCAACTGCGTCCTCGGCGACGCCGTTTTCGGAGTGTCCGGTGACGATGTTGCCCGCCTCGTCACCATCCTCGACGGTGAGTTCGAACGCGTCGGACGTCGGAACGCCGTCAATTGAAGTCGTTACCAGCCGCTCTAGCGGTCGCTCGCTCGTCCCCACCTGTCCGGACGCACTCCCCCCGTTTGCGCCGACGGACGTCGCGCCCAGCCCCACCAGACCGGCCACTCCGAGGCCCGCAAGCGCGGACCGTCGGCTGAGAACCGCGCTGGGAGCGCCTCCGTCATCGTTGCCAGCGTCGGTCGCCTCGAATTCGTCAACCGTCGTTTGCAGAACCTCGTTCTGCGATTCGAGCGTCTCGATCGTCTCCTGCTGATCCCGGACGATCGTCTCTAGCGCCTCGATTCGCTCGAACACCTGTGACTCGCTATCGGGGTCGATGTCGTTTGCCGTGGCCATCGTCTTTCGAGCGTGGTTCGAAGGAACGACCATTAACCCTAATCTGTATGATAATACAGTCATCCGGAGAACTATACCGCATTGTTGTGAGAACATTAATAATTGTGTACAGTTCTCTCAGTTCGACCAGTAAACGTCGAGCGAATCGATCTTTCAGTTCGTTCGAGATGCAGCTCACACCCGTCTCTCACGAATCAAACGCAGTTCCGGCAAACAGCGAGGTGATCCACCGATCTCAGTCACACTCGTCGGGAAGCGTGATCGGTTGCGTCGCACCCCACGAGTGAAAGTCGACTTGCTGATTTTCCGTTTCACTTCGAATCGGATACCCAGTGTCGACGCTCACGTAGATCGTTTCCGCGTCGTCTTCGAACACGTAGACCTCCTCGCCGCCGATCGTCGCCGTCCCGACCGCCTGATTCGACACGACACTCGAATCGGGTTCTAAGTCCGTATCGACGTACGAGCCGTCCTCGGGATCGCGGCTGTCGAATTCACAATTTCCCATCACGTTGATGTAGTGCTCGCCGTCGATGCCGTACATCTCGACGACTGGCCCACCTTCCTCTTCGATTTCGACGCGGTAATCGCCCTCGTGAACGACCTGCGTTCCGGTCGCCGGCATCTCGCCGGTGATCTCGATGTCGACGGCGAACGACGATTCGAACGCGACGATGTCGCCGTAGGTTACGTCTTCCGGTGCCGGTCCTGTGTCTTCGACCTCTGCGTCGTCGGTTCCGCCGCCGTTACCCTCGCCGCCGGTCTGCGGGCCGAATCCACCGGATCCGTCGTCGTCCGACGAATCGTCGTCCGAACAGCCGGCCAGCGCGGCCGCGGTCGTCGTTCCGAACAGTGCAAGTGTGCGTCGTCGGGATACCCCGTCGGTCATCGAGGGAGACTCCCATCCGGACAGCGATAAGTATACTCTGTACGACAGTACTGTCGCGTCGATTACAATATGTTCTTACTTCGGAGCGTACGAGACCTCCTGGACGGACTCGACGACGTCGAGCGACTCGTCGAGGGTCAAGTGCAATCGATCGTCCTCGGCCGGGACGGTGAGACGGAATCGGAGCGGGTCGGTGTCGACTACCGTTTCTTCGACCCGCTGTGCGCGTCGGAACGTCTCCCACGACGCGAAGTGGTGTTCGATCCCGTTATCGTGGAAGAACGCCGTCACGGTCGGATGGGCGAGGATGGCGATCGTGAGCGGGCCGCGCGTCGTCGACTTACACTGGCTGCACACCTCGACGGCTTCGATCCGGTGTGCGCGGTGACAGTGCGGACAGCCGCCTCGCTCGCTCGGCTCGTGGTTCTCACAGATATCGACCGATTCGTCGACCACGCCGGAGCAGTCCGGACAGACGCCGAGAATGAACGATCGAACCCGGTTCAGGTTGTATGCCAGCGTCGCGTGAAACGCCGCTTCGGGCGTCCGATCCGAGAGGCCGGTCGGCGGCAACGGAAACGTAAAGAGGACTCCGGTGTCGCCGTCGGCGTTCTCCCAGAGGCCGCGACACTCGCTGCACGAGACGCGCAAGTGGTGGTTCTCGTAGGCGATCACGACCGGTGCGTCACAGCGAGGACACCCGATACCGATCTTCTGGGGTTCGATGTTCGGGTGGCCGCGAACGGTCCCCGCGACGACAGCCCGGGCGATCTCGAACCCGGCCTCGGTGAGTTCGTATCCCGAGTCGGTTCGACGGACGAAGTGGTCGGTGAGCTGTTCTAAGTGGTAGTTGAAGTTTCCCGTGTCGTCGTACCCCACCCGATCGTACAGTTCCGAGAACGTGGCCGAACCATCCGACTCGTACAGGTCCGCGAACTTGACGACGTGGGCCGGATCGTTCGGATCGTACCGTTCCCACAGCGTCTGGACGATCGCAAAGCGAGTTTCGTTCGCCAGGACGGCGAACGCGTCGTCCGGATCGAGCGTCGCCGAACGGTCTGCATCCCCATCTGCCATGTGAATAATACCTTTCGTGTCAACTACAATAATCTATCGACACTCCAGCCGTCCGTCTGACGATACTTCGTCGCGTCAGTTCGCTGGAACCACGTCCGTCCGATCGAGTCGGCCCCCATGTCGGCAGGTAGAATAAAGCGTCCGTTCGAACCCACGACGATCGGCGGGTGGGTCCAGGACCGCCGTATCACACTCACGGCGGTGAACGGTCCCTATCTCGAGCCTCGCCGAACGCAACGACCATCACCCGGAACGGCGTACGCCAACGTAGTCACCATGTTCGATACGATTCTGGTGGGAACCGACGGGAGCGATCGAGCCGAAGCCGCCCTCGACTACGCCATCTCGCTCGGGGCGGCCGTCGGCGCGACGGTCCACGTCGTCACCGTCGTCGAAACCTCGGAGAATCCGATGAAGTTCGGGACCGCGGAAGTCGACGAGATAAACGCGGCGGCCGACGCGATCGTCGACGAGGTCGTCGCCGCCTACGACGGCGAGGCGGTCGACATTCGCGGCGACGTCCGTCGCGGTCGGCCGACGGACGCCCTGCTCGCCTACGCGAACGAGATCGACGCGGCCATGATCGTCGTTGGCGAACGCGGCGCCGATGGCGTCACCGGGGCGCTCCTCGGGAGCACGGCCGATCGACTCGCCCGCACCGCGGACGTGCCGGTCACCATCGTCCCAGTCGAGTGAGTCGCCGATCAGGTGGATCGCCTGTCGAGTGAGTCGTCTGCCGAATGGGTCGCCTGTCGAGTGAGTCGTCGAGCGAGAGAGTCGTCAACCGGGGTGAACCGCGGGGTCGAACGAGCGGGTCGATTCCTCCACGGAACCATTGTCGGTCCGACAGGATTTTGACGGTGGCCTCAGACGTCTACTCGTGCGTTCCGAACCGTCCGCCATCGGTCTGCTGATCGATCGGACGTTCCTCCACCGACTTCGACACGCGGTCGGCCGTGACGTCGCCGCGTTCGACGTCGCGGTCGAACCCGATCCGGAGCTGTGTTCGCTCCTCGAACCGTCGTTCGAGTCGGTGGAAGACGTTCGCCGACGGTTGACCCGGCTCGAATCGGCGCTGCTCGACCGCGACGACCGACGGGCCGTATTCGCCACGGTGTACGCGGAGATGACCGAGCAAGCCGTGCGGGCGATCGACGCGGACGTATTTCAGAATCCGGCGTGGATGAAACGGTACCTCGTTCGCTTCGCCGAGTACTACCGACGCGCCTTTCTCGACTACGAGCGCGGGGAACGCTCGGCCGTTCCCGACCCGTGGACCGTCGCGTTCGCAACGGCGATCGAAGGGAACGCGCTGGTCGTCCAGGACGCGTTTCTCGGGATCAACGCCCACATCAACTACGACCTGGCGCTGACGCTCTCGGACGTCGGAATCGACCCCGACCGCGCCTCGAAGTACGCCGATCACGATTGCGTAAACGACATCCTCCGTTCGCTGGTCGCCGTCCAGCGCGAATTGCTCGCCGAGCGCTACGCACCCGGCCTCTCGCGAATCGGCGACGGGCTCGGCGATCTCGACGAACTCGGAGCCACGCTCGGACTCAGAGCGGGCCGTGAGAAAGCCTGGCGCGTCGCCGTCGTCCGAACCGACGCCGGATGGCTCCCGGTCGACCGGTACACGCGGTGGGTGATACATCGGACCGCGACGGGGACGGCCCACGTCCTGCTGGCTCCCCACGTCCCCGAGGCGACGATGCGGACGCTCCGGGCGATCGAAGGCGACGAATTCGACCTCCGCTCGTTCGCCGCGCGGTTTCACGAACGGGCGTGACCCGTTGGGTCGGAGCCGGCGATTCCGTCACCCGCCGACGTGCCGACGGTAGCGTGGTACTCCTTCACTTTCACTCCGGTGCGATCTCGAACCGACAGCCCTTATGCGTCTGGGCCGCTGGGCACTGCATAGATGACCGCCGAGTACATCGAGGTTCGCGGTGCCGAAGAGCACAACCTGACCGACCTCGACGTCTCGATCCCCCGGGAGTCGCTCACCGTCGTCACCGGCCTCTCGGGTTCGGGGAAGTCCTCGCTCGCGTTCGAGACGATCTACGCCGAGGGGCAACGCCGCTACATCGAGAGCCTCTCCGCGTACGCCCGGAACTTCCTGGGCCAGATGGACAAACCCCAGGTCGAGACCGTCGAGGGGCTCTCGCCCGCGATCTCGATCGATCAGAAGAACGCGGCCAACAACCCCCGCTCGACCGTCGGGACCGTCACTGAACTACACGACTACCTCCGCCTGCTCTACGCCCGGGTCGGAACGCCCCACTGTCCGGACTGCGGCCGCGAAGTGGGAGAACAGTCGGCTCAGAACATGGTCGAACGGATCTTCGAACTGCCGGAGGGAACGCGGCTCAAAATCGCCGCGCCGGTCGTGCGCGACCAGAAGGGTGCGTTCTACGACCTCTTCGACGAACTCGTCACCGAGGGCTACGCCCGCGTCGAGGTCGACGGCGACGAATACGACCTCACGATGGATCGGCCCGAGCTGGACGAAAACTACGATCACACGATCGACGTCATCGTCGACCGCGTGAAAGTGGGTCCCGAGGACCGTCCGCGAATCGTCGACAGCGTCGAGACGGCGCTTTCGGAGGCCGACGGCGTACTCAAGCTGATCCTGCCCGATCCGCCCGAGAGCGCAGCCGACGAACTCGGCGAAGAGGCCCGGCGGACGGGCGATCTCGGACGGGAAAGCGACGCGGACGACGACGGCGAGGACGCGGCCGACGATCGCCTCGTCGTCGAGTTCTCGAAGGAGCTCGCCTGCACGCACTGCGGGATCGACATCCCCGAGATCGAAACGCGCAGTTTCTCCTTTAACTCACCCCACGGCGCCTGTCCGGAGTGTGAAGGGCTCGGTGAGACGAAGGAGATCGACGCAGACCTCGTCATCCAGGATCCGACGAAACCGCTAAAGCACGTCTTCGAACCCTGGAGTTACAGCCGGTCGTACTACCGAACGCGACTCGATGCCGTCGCCGAGCACTTCGACGTCTCGCTGTCGACGCCGTACGAGGACCTCGATTCCGAGATCCAGCGGGCCTTTCTCTACGGCACGAGCGAGAAGGTTCTCTTCGAGCGCTCGACCAGAAGCGGGACCCGGCGCAAGCGCCAGCGGTTCGAGGGCGTCATCCCGAACCTGGAGCGTCGCTACCTCGAAACCGACTCGGACTCGACGCGCGAGCACATCGAGGATTACATGTCGGCGACGGCGTGTCCCGCCTGCGACGGAACGCGACTGAAGCCGGCCTCTCGCGCCGTATACGTCGACGAGACGTCGATCACCGAGATCAACGCGATGTCGATCGGCGACGCCCTCGCACACTTCGAATCGATGGAAGCGGACCTCACCGAGCGCGAGCGGGTGATCGCCGAGGAGATCCTCAAGGAGATACGCGCCCGTCTCGGCTTCATGTGCGAGGTCGGACTGGAGTATCTGACGCTCGATCGAGAGGCGTCGACGCTTTCGGGCGGTGAGAGCCAGCGCATCCGGCTCGCCACCCAGATCGGCGCCGGCCTGGTCGGCGTACTCTACGTCTTAGACGAGCCGTCGATCGGGCTCCATCAGCGCGACAACGACCGGTTGCTAAACACCCTCGAAGAGCTTCGCGATCTGGGGAACACACTCATCGTCGTCGAGCACGACGAGGAGACGATGCGCCGGGCTGACACCATCGTCGACATGGGTCCCGGGCCCGGCAAACGCGGCGGCGAGGTCGTCGTCAACGGACCGATCGAGGACGTCAAAGCCTGCGAGGAGTCGATCACGGGCGACTACCTCTCCGGGCGACGCCAGATTCCGGTTCCGGGAGACCGCCGCGAATCGGACGCCCACCTCTCCATCCGCGGCGCGCGCCAGCACAACCTGGCCGACCTCGACGTCGACCTCCCGCTGGGCTGTTTCACCGCGATCACAGGCGTTTCGGGGTCGGGCAAGTCCACCCTGATGCACGACGTGCTCTACAAGGGGCTCGCCCGCGAGATGAACGACAACACGAGCGTCGTCCCCGGCGAGCACGACGCGATCGAGGGGATCGACGAGATCGAAACGGTCCGACTGATCGATCAGTCGCCGATCGGGCGCACCCCGCGGTCGAACCCGGCCACCTACACCAACGTCTTCGACCACGTCCGCGAGCTGTTCGCTCAAACCTCGCTCGCCAAACAGCGCGGCTACGAGGTCGGGCGATTCTCTTTCAACGTCAAGGGCGGCCGCTGCGAGGAGTGTGGCGGACAGGGAACGGTGAAGATCGAGATGAACTTCCTCTCGGACGTCTACGTCCCCTGCGAGGCCTGTGACGGCGCTCGCTACAACGACGCGACCCTCGACGTCACCTACAAGGGCAAGACCATCTCGGACGTCCTCGACATGTCCGTCGAGGAGGCCTACGACTTCTTCGAGGCGAACTCGCAGATCCGTCGGCGCCTGCAACTACTCATGGACGTCGGGCTGGATTACATGCGACTCGGCCAGCCCTCGACGACGCTCTCGGGCGGCGAGGCCCAGCGGATCAAGCTGGCGGAAGAACTCGGCAAGCGAGATACGGGCAACACGCTCTACCTGCTCGACGAACCGACGACCGGGCTGCACTCCGCCGACGAGCGAAAGCTGATCGACGTCCTCCACCGGCTGACCGACAACGACAACACGATCGTCGTCATCGAACACGAGCTCGACCTGGTGAAAAACGCAGATCACGTGATCGATCTCGGCCCCGAAGGCGGCGAAAACGGCGGCGAGATCGTCGCGACCGGGACGCCGGAAGCGGTCGCCCGAACCGACGAATCCTACACCGGCCGGTACCTCCGCGACCTGCTCCCCGACGTCGACCTCGACGGGCCGCGCGGCGAGCGCGTCGAGCCGGTCACCGCGCCGGCGACGGACGACTGACCATCGCAATCGGCCCGATACCACGTGGAATCGATTCGACACCGATTGACGAGCGATCCGAGGTCGATAGACGAGCGACCGGGACCGGTGGACGAACGATACGGGATCGACAGCTAGCGGCCCGCCGACGGAGGAGATTCTGCGTGACAGACGGGCGAGACGGGGCTGACCGGTCGGCAGTGTTTCATCGTTCTCATCGCGAGTCGGCCGTATTCGATAACCCGTTCCAATGGTTATTTGAAGGTGAGCCGCGTACGGTATCGAGCGAACGAATCCCGTCGCGCCTGGAATCCATCCCCATGTCCGATCACCACCTTCCGACGACGCCCTGGACCCGACAGTCGTGGGCGTTCGCCCGCCGAAACATCCAGCAGACGCTACGAAATCCCGTACTCGTCTTCCTGCTGGTCGGCTGGCCGATTCTCTGGTACGTCCTGACCGTCTCGCTATTCGTCGACGACGCGAACGGGCCGGTGAAGGCGGCGATGGGGATGACGTTCGGTCTCTTCGGCGCGTTCACGGTAACCGTCACCATCTTCGCCGGCGAATTCGCGCGCGATCTCGACGGCGATCGATACCTCAAGTTGCGCGCGATGGCCGTCTCGCCCACCGCCGATCTCGCCGGTCGCTTCGGCTCGGGAATCGTCCTCGGGGTGGCTTCCTACGTCGTGACGGTCGCCGCCGCACTGATCCACGGAGCGACGTTCGTCGACCTCGACGCGCGGGCGATCGCGATCGTCGCGTTCACGCTGTTGGTGTTCTGTCTGATCGCGATGACGCTCGCGCTGTTGCTCGCCATCGCCATCCCGAAACCCGAGTACATGACGACGATCTCCGTCGTCCTCGTTCTGTTGGCCTTCTACGTGACCGGCCAGAACGGCGTCGTTCCCCACATGATCGCCGGCGATCGGCCCTCGTGAACGTCCTGCCGAACTCGCTGGCGACGCGCGTCCAGATCACCGCCTGGATCGGCGCCGCCGACGCCGACTTCATGACGCCGCCCGACGCGCCCGACTCGCTCGCTCACGTCGGCGTCCTCGTCGGCTACGCGGTCGTCTTTCTCGCGATATCGGTTCTGGTCGTCAAGCGAGTCGCCTACACACCCGAGTGATCATGCAATCCAGTTCACCCGAAGCCGACGTACCGACCGCCGCCGAGACCGTCCTCGAAACGCGAGGGGTGACGAAAGGGTTCGACGGCGACGCGGTCCTTCGCGGCGTCGATCTATCGGTCTCGTCCGGGGAGATCGTCGTCCTGATGGGAGCGAACGGGGCCGGGAAATCGCTCCTGCTGTCCTGTCTGGCCGGAAGCGCCACCCCGGACGACGGGACGATCCGCCTCTTCGGTTCGCTGACGCCCGCGGAGGCGAGACCACGGGTGAGCACGATGATACAGGGCCGAACGGTCGACCCCGACCTCACCGGCCGCGAGAACGTCGCGTTCTATCGCGATCTATATCCCGTCGAGTTCGGCGATTGGGAGACGCTGGCCGAGCGACTCGAGCTCGAATCGGCGCTCGATCGGCCGGTCGGCACTTACTCGGGCGGAATGAAACAAAAACTCGAACTGCTCATCACGCTCAGTGCGGACGCCGACCTCTACGTCCTCGACGAACCCACCTCGGAACTCGACCTCGGCACCCAGCAAACGGTGTACGAGGCGCTCAGAGCGCGACGATCGGACGGCAGTACGGTGATACTCGCGAGTCACGCGCCGCTCGACGCCGAGATCGCCGACCGAATCGCCATGCTCGCAGAAGGGCAAGTCGTCGCCACGGGAGCCATCGACGACCTCCGGGCAGCGCTCCCGACGGTGGTTCGTACCGACGACCCGACGGCACACACGCGACACCTGCTCGGCGGGCGCGCCTTTACGGACGGCGAAGAGATCCGGGGCTTTCTCGATCCGTCGATCGACGGAACCGAGGTGGACGGGGCGCTCGAAGCCGACCGTCCGACGAACACCGACGTGTTCAACTACTACTCCCATCTCGCCTCCGAATCTGGGGAGTGAGAGCCGGTTGAAACCAATCGACGCTCGAGTACACGGTTACAATCGAATCCAACACGACCCCGATTTGAAACGAACGACGGTAGGCGAGACAACGTGTCACTCGGAATAGTTCCCCTCAGCGAACCCACACCCGGTCGCCACTTACGCCGGAACGGCCTCGCCCCTCGGTTCGAAGGCGACGTTGTCGTCTTCACGATAGGTGATCGTCACCGCCGTCCCGCCGCCGTACGGTTCGTCGAACGACAACGAGCCGCCGGTGGAGTGGACGATCCAGTTGACCAGCCAGAGGCCGAGGCCCGAGCTGTGTGCGAGCGGGGTCTCTTCGCCGTCGAGAACGGCCTGTCGATCGGATTCGGGAATACCTGGTCCGTCGTCGGTGACGGTAAACTCGACCCGGGAGTGCTCGTCTACGGCCGTGGAACTGACGGCCACTTCGACGGTCGGTTCGGGATCGGTGGCGTGTTCGATCGCGTTGTCGACCAGTTCGTCGAGCGCGTCGGTTACGCGCGAGTCGACGTCGGGTAAGCCGGATTCCTGAACGTGCGAGCGAATCGACGCGTCGGGATAGGCCGCGGTCGCTCGATCGACGACCGATCTGACCGCCTCCGACGGGGCGACCGCGTACACCTCGCCGTGGCGGTCGATCGTCCGCTCGACGCCGCGCGCTTTGTCCGCGGTCGCGAGGAGGTCGTCGATCTCCTCGCGTATCGGTTCGACGTGGCTCGCTTCGAGCGACGGGGCCTGGTCGGCCAGCAGGTTCGCGTGGCCCTGGATGACCGTAAACGTGTTACGCAGGTTGTGTCTGAGGACGCGATTTAGCACCTGAATGCGTTGCTCGCGCTGGCGCTGGACCGAAACGTCCCTGACGACGAGGACGTTTCCGGACCCGACGGTTGAAGACGTGACCTCCTTGGGAAACGTCGTTCCGTCGGCTCTGCGTCCGGTGAGCCGGCCGCGCCAGAACGAGTGTTCCGAGAGCGCCGGAATGATTTCGCGCTCGATCGTTCCGAGCGCGTCGTTCGTGTAGAGCTGGTGCCAGGGCTCACCCTCCAGCTGAACCGGGTCGTGAAAGCCGTAGAGTTCGGCGTAGGCGTCGTTGACGTAGACGTGATCGCCATCTTCGATGATGGCGACGCCATCCATCGAGCTATCTATCGCGCGCGATAGGCGCACCGTCTGGCGGTGTTTCGCTACCAGCGAGGTGTAATTGTGTCCGATCACGGCGCCGACCCCGCCGCCGATACTCCAGCCGAGCAATCCCATCTGGAGCGGGGCCGCCGCCTGGGGCATGCGCATCTCGGCGAGTAACACGGCCCAGCCTGCAATCAGCGCCCCGATCGCGGCGCCGACGAGGGCCCCAGCGGCGACGAGCGTCGACCGGCGCGGCGAGCTGTCAGCCAACCGACCGCGAACGCCGTCCCAGACGAGCGCGACGCCGACGACCAGCATGAACAACACCTCCAGGAGGAGTTGCGAGAGGTCACCGCCGCGCCCGAGTGCGTAGCTCACCGCGACCGCGAGAAAGAGCACGCCGACTAGCGCCACCGCGTTCTGTCGGACGATCGAAGGGAGACGTCGGCCAGCGACGGACATCGTAGTGGACGAGACGGAATTTCGAGCCAGCCCGTATAACTGATGTGGCCGGTTATCACCCCTGGCGTGGCGCCCACCTTCGTACGTGAACACGTCGCCTGGCGTCGGTCTGCCCGCCCCAAGGATCATTGTGCCGTCCGACGGAGTATCGACCATGACGACCGTCTACCTCGCCACGGAGGATCGCGTCCTGCGCGTCGACGACTCAGGAAGATCGAACGCGGACGATACTGGATCGGGCCGAGCTCAGGTCGTCTCGACATCCCTCGAAGCCGGCCGGCTACAGTGTCTCGCGTACGCGGACGGAACGGTATACGTCGGCACGTTCGACGACGGCTGTCTCCGGGCGACCGACGCGGCGGGGACGTCGTTCGAAGACTCGGCGTTCGATCGACTCGACGTCGGCGGGGGCGATCCGGTGACGGCCCTGTCGGTCTCGCCCCACGATTCGTCGACGATCTATGCCGGGACGGAACCGAGCCGACTCTACCGGTCGACCGACGGCGGCGACACCTGGACCCACCTCGACGGGATCACCAACCTGCCATCCGAACCGGAGTGGTTCTTCCCGCCGCGGCCAGAGACACACCACGTCCGGTGGATCTGCGTCGACCCGTTCGACCCGGATCGGCTCTACGTCGGCATCGAAGCCGGCGCGTTCGTCCTGAGTACCGACGGCGGCGACACCTGGCGCGGGCGCCCGGAGGGGTCGCGCCGTGACAACCACAGCCTGGAGACGCACGCCGACCGCGAGGGACTCGTCTACGCCGCCGCCGGCGACGGCTTCGCCAGATCGATCGACGGCGGCGAGACGTGGCACCATCCGCAGGTCGGACTCGACCACCGCTACTGCTGGTCGATCGTCGCCGATCCGAGTGACCCCGGGCGCGTTCTCGTATCGAGCGCCTCCGGCGCGTCTAGCGCCCACCGTCCCCCATCGGCCGACGCCCACGTCTACCGGCTCGACGGCGAATCCGCCTGGGAACGCCTCGACGATCGCGGCCTTCCCACGGGCGACGGCGTCGTCAGGAGCGTCTTCGCGACGGGCCGGACGGCCGGCGTGGTCTACGGCGCGAACAACCGCGGACTGTACCGATCCGACGACTTCGGCGATAGCTGGGAACGGCTGGCGATCGAGTGGGACGACGCGCTGGAACGGCAGGTTCCCCGCGGGATGGTCGTCGCGGAGACGTGACGGGTCAGGGGAGTTCGTCGAGTACCACCGTCAGGACCACCGCGTGGAACGTCCCGACGACGAGGAAGGAGGTTGCCGTCCCCGCGTACGGGATCCCGGAGAGAAGCGTCACCCCGAGCGCGAACAGTACCACGAGCCCCGCCATCGACCATCCGTGACCGCGCGTCCGTGCGACGCTCTCTCCGAGCGCCGATACCGGCGAGCGACCGGCGACGACGAGCGCCGGTGTGAGGAGTCCCCAGACGAATACGACGATGGTGGCCAGAACCGCGCCGATGCCGACGAGTATCCCGATCTCGCCGAGCCCGCCGAAGACGAACGCAGCGCGTGCGTAGAGGTCGATACCGACCACGAGTCCCAGATAGGCGACGAACGCTCGCGGGGTGACCGACCGCCCGAGCGCCCGGCCGATGGTGTAGACGCCGGCTAATGCGACCGAGACGTAGACGAGGACCTCGATACCGACCGTCCAGAGCAGATACTCGGGGTGGAGGTCGACCAGCGAGCCGAACAGCCGCTCCGTTCCCGGTCGGCCGGCCGGAACCCACGAAACGTCGATCTGGAGGTGGCCACTCTCGAGCGCGCGAGATTCGTCGACCGGAATCCGATCTCGCAGACGGAACTGATCGACGACGGTCAGCCAGACGCCGACGATCACAAAGGGGACGAACAGTAGCGGATCGTGCTGGAGTTTACCCACCGCCCGTCCGATCGCGAACCTCGCGAGCGCGTCTCGACTCGCTGATCGACCCGCGGCGTCGTCGTTCGAATCGGGTTCGCCGTCGGAGGAGTCCGGTTCGCTCATCGTTCCTCCAGAGCGATCACCGTCTCATGACCCGCGACGTACAGGACGTCGTCGCCGACGATCGGCTGTGCCGGACTGTAAATCGTCTCCACCGTCCAGCGCTCCTCACCGGTTTCGAGGTCGAAGGCGACGACCTCCGGGAGCCAGTCGTAGGCGACGTACACGACGTCGTCGGCGACGACCGGATCCACCTGCGGGCCGTACTCGGTCGTCCATATCGAGTCACCGGTCTCCAGATCGAGACCGAGGAGGTGGCCGTCGCCGTCGGAGATGACGACGGTGCCGTCGGCGACGGCGGCCGCACCGCCGGTCGCGTTCCCACCGTGCTCGTACGTCCAGATCGCCTCACCCTCGTCGACGAGGGCCACGGCACCCCTCGCCGGGACGACGACGCCCGAACCGGTCGCCGTCGGTGGACGAAGATCCCAGATCGGATCGGCCTGCTCCCACTCCCACAGCAACTCGCCTGACGCCGCGTCTACGGCGTGTACCGATCGAAGACTCGTCGCGAGGTAGACGATCCCGTCGCGGACGACGGGGCGGTGTGCGGGCGAAACGAACGGATCCTCCGATGTGTACTCCCAGCGGACGCGGCCGTCGTTCGCATCCACCGCGACGAGTCGATCCGCGGTCGCGTCCGCCACGAAAACGACGTCATCGACGGCGACCGGGTCGAACGCTTCACGACCGTGGTCGAAAAGCGAGTCCGACTCGGACGGCAGGGCGCGCCAGCGTTCGAACCCGAACGAGACGTCCTCCGTCCCGAATCCGCCGCTGGTGCTTAGCCCAGAGAGACCGTCTGCATTGGCGACAGCGAGCGTGTCGGTCCGATAGACGTCGGTTTCGGCGCGCGCCGGGGACGATCGGAACGATCCACCCCGCGCGAACCGCCGTTCTCCGGTGCGGGCATCGAACGCGACGACCGAATCGTGGCCCGTGACGAACAGCGTCTCGCCGAGCAGGATCGGCGTCATCGGTCGGCGGTCGGGCAGATCCGCCTCCCACGCCACCGTCGGCTTCGTTTTCGGCCCCACCGCCGCAGGATTGTATCCCGTCCCCGCCGCGTCGTATCTGGACACCGGCCAGTCGTACGGGGTCGATTCCAGCGCGTCGGGCGCCACCGGACGATGGTCAACTGAACGGGTGAGGCCGACGGCGGTGGCGGCGGCGGTCCCGACCCCAACGCTGGCGAGGAGGGCGCGTCTGGAGGGCATTATTCGACGGTTGGGAGGTGTCGTACAAATAGCTGTTCGTCGGCGATCACGTTCGTACGGGGCCGACTACCGACGAGAGCGTGGTCTCGAACTCGGTTACGCGGGGTGAGCGGTTCGAAATCCTTTTAGCGCCGACACGGGGATAGTAGGGTAACTGAGTGATATCATGGACGTCGACATCATCGAGGAAGTCGAGAATCCGATGTTGCATCGTACGGACGTTACGTTCGAACTACACCACGACGACGCGACCCCCTCGCGACTGCAAGTGCGCGATAGCCTCGCTGCGAAGCTGAACAAGGACGCGAACGAGGTCGTCGTTCGCAAGCTGGACACCAAATTCGGCATGCGAAAGACGGTCGGCACGGCGAAGGTCTACGAGACCGCCGAGGCCGCCACGGATGTCGAACAGGACCACATGCTCGATCGTAACAAGATCGGCGCCGACGCCGAGGGAGAAGAACCCGAGCCGGAGGAAGCCTGATATGGCACACTACGAACTCTACGACGACGACGGCAGCGTCGATCGCGAACAGTGTCCCCGCTGTGGCGACGCCTTCCTCGCCGACCACGGCGACCGCACCCACTGCGGCAAGTGCGGCTACACCGAGTGGGAGTAAGCGCGATGCTCCGAGCGCGAGCGAGGAGCATCGTCGAAACGCGAACCGAGACCGGTGTCACCCGTGAGTCGTGAGCTTCGCGTCCTCGGAATCGAGGGCACGGCCTGGGCGGCCAGCGCCGCCGTCTACGATTGCGCGACCGATTCTACGTTCATAGAGAGCGACGCCTACCAGCCCGAAAGCGGCGGCATTCACCCCCGCGAGGCCGCAGAGCACATGCACGACGCGATTCCCAGGGTGGTAGAGCGTGCGCTCGCGTACGCGCGAGAGCTCGCAACGGACGACCCCTCGACGGACGCGCCGGTCGACGCCGTCGCGTTCTCGCGCGGTCCGGGCCTCGGGCCCTGTCTGCGAATCGTCGCGACGGCCGCCAGAGCGCTCGCCCAGACGCTCTCGGTCCCGCTGGTCGGCGTCAACCACATGGTCGCCCACCTGGAGATCGGCCGCCACGCCGCCGACTTCGACGATCCGGTCTGTCTGAACGCGAGCGGGGCGAACGCCCACCTGCTCGCCTACCGAAACGGCCGCTACCGCGTCCTCGGCGAGACGATGGACACCGGCGTCGGCAACGCGATCGATAAGTTCACCCGACACGTCGGCTGGTCTCACCCCGGCGGCCCGAAAGTCGAGGCGGCCGCAACGGACGGCGAGTACGTCGAGCTACCCTACGTCGTCAAGGGAATGGACTTCTCGTTTTCGGGAATTATGTCGGCGGCGAAGGCCGCCTACGACGACGGGACGCCCATCGAGGACGTCTGCTTCTCGCTTCAGGAGACCATCTTCGCAATGCTGACGGAGGTCTCAGAGCGAGCCCTGTCGCTGACGGGAAGCGACGAACTCGTCCTCGGCGGGGGCGTGGGCCAGAACGTCCGGCTCCGGGAGATGCTCGCGACGATGTGTGACGAACGGGACGCCGCGTTTTTCGCGCCCGAGTCGACATTCCTCCGGGACAACGCCGGCATGATCGCCGTGTTGGGCGCGAAGATGTACGAAGCCGGCCAGACGCTCCCGATCGAGCAGTCGCGAGTGGATCCGGATTTCCGCCCGGACGAGGTGGACGTAACCTGGCGCCAGGGGGACGGACGGCCCTCCAGCGAGCCGGAACCGGCCGAACGGGTCGTTGACGGCGCCGAGGCCGTCGTGACGGTCGACCGCGAGGCCGGACGCGTCACGAAACGACGCGTGGCGAAACCCTACCGTCACCCCGCCCTCGACGAGCGACTTCGCCGGGAGCGGACGGCGATCGAAGCGCGACTGACGAGCCAGGCCCGACGCGTCGGCGTGCCGACGCCGGTCATCGCGGACGTCGACCCCTACGCCGGAACGATCGAATTCGAATTCGTCGGGGAGCGCGATCTGCGCGACGGGCTCACCGTCGACCGCGTCCGCGACGTGGGCCGGCACCTGGCGGCGATCCACGACGCCGGCTTCGTCCACGGCGATCCGACGACGCGAAACGTCCGCGTCGACGGAGACGCCGAGGTCGGCGAAATCACGTCGGATCGCACCTCTCTCATCGACTTCGGCCTGGGCTATCACACCGACCACGTCGAAGATTACGCGATGGATCTGCACGTCTTCGACCAGAGCCTCGTGGGGACGGCGAGCGAGCCCGAACCCCTCCGCGAGGCGTTTCTCGAAGCTTATCGCGCGGCCGGCTCGGAGACGGTACTGGATCGGCTCCGCGAGGTCGAGGGCCGCGGCCGCTACGTCGGCGGGTGAGCCCTCGAATCGACCGAGTCGCGATCGGGGCGTCTCCGCTCGCGTGCGTCGCGCCGGCACACAATACTCTTGACACCCGGGGTCGTAACGGACAGTATGGCAGACAAACCGACTTCCGGAGAGATTCTCGGGATTCCGTACAACTTCGATCGACCGAGCATCGGGCGCATGCTCTCGTCGTACTGGCAGCCGGGCAAGGGGATGCTCGTCGAGAAGCCGTTCGGCGTCGGCTACACGCTCAATCTCGCCAACTGGCGCTCGTGGCTGGTCGTCGGCGTCGCCGCCGTCTTGCTCTGGCAGGAGAGTACCGACACCGGCGCCGACGAGACGGAAGACTCGGGCGAGCCGGTCGAAGTACTCGTCGACGACGAGTGAGCATCGGACTGGACGAGCGTTGATTTTTCGAGTTCGGTTCTATCGGAGTCGTCTCCCGGCGGACCGAGAACGGCCGTCGGGTCGATAGTCACCGACCAGTCGCTACCGGATCGGCCGTTCGCCGTCCTCGCAGAGTTCGAGCATCCCGATCCCGGCGAGACAGTCGAGACAGATGGTGCGCTGGACGTCCCGGAACCGATGGACGACGTCGCGTCGGTGGGTCGCAGAGAGGCGGACTCGGCCGCCACGACGCGTGCCACCGCAGCGATAGCAGGCCGACCCGTCGGTCATCCACCGACCACCCCATCGATCGAAGAATCCAAGCTACAGCCGGATCGGAGCTGACGCTGGCGATACCACAGACGTGCGAGAGCTTTTTGTCCCGGTGGTTTGTACGCAATTATGGCGACTAAATCCGCTTCGGGTTTGGAAGCCACGTCTCGGGTGCACCACCCGGGACATTTCTACGCAGGAGATTGCTCCTGCGGGGTCCAAAAGAGCGGCGCTCTTTTGAGGACTGCACATGTCCCCGCGTCAGTTGTGTAGCGTGGCTTCCAATTACTGCATAGACATCAGTTAGTATATATCATCTAGTGGCTGTTCGGGAGTGAGGGGATTTCACAGAATGTTCGACAGTGCTCGATATTCTGACCTGGGCACGGGACCAACCGTCGGGTCGCAAGACCAAGTACGGATAGACCGTTATGGAGCGGCGAACGCTTCGCCAGGCGCTAGCGTCCGGTGGTTGTCACAGACAGCACACGCTACGTACAGGAAAAGCAGTTATCGGAATGACCACCGATGTCTATTTTAGAGAGTTAGTCTGAATGAGGCCGAACAAGGGGTACGTCGGTCGGATAGTTTGTCACTCGTATGCGTCGTACGGCTCGAAAAGTGTCAGGAGATCCCGTTCCAGTTCACCGCCAATAAACTGGACGAGCCCCGCCTCGGTCTCGCAGTCGATTATCCGGAGCTCCTCCAGTTTTGGGAGATGGGTATGGTGAAGCGCGATGCGGACGCGTCGGCGATGCTCATCGGATTTTCGCTCAGCGTCTTTGTCTCGAACCCTGTCTGCAACCCGGTCTACGAGCGCATCGTGTGTTAGTGTCTTCTCCGATGTGCTAGTCAGTGAGTTGAGGATGGCCCGTCGGTGTTCGTTCGCTACTGCCGATAGAAGCCTATCGGGGGAAAGAGGGCTCGATCGTTCCGTTGAACTGGAAATATCGTCGATCTGTTGTAGATCACGTACTCTTCGCTCTCGGTTCTTATCCATACTCACAGTGAGGAATCCCAACTGCCTGGTTCTATTCCATGGTACACAATGGAGTCGGCCAATTCGCTTATGGCTCTGGTTCGGGGGTGAGCAGTGTATGCCTGACGAACGCACCGATGGCACGCCGCAGCCGTTCGGTCACCGCTTGATCGGAAATCTCGAGTTCGGCCGCGAGCTCCTCGGTCGTACAGCCTCGTGGAATGTCGTAGTATCCCATCCGAACAGCAAGCATGAGGGCTTCTCGTTGTGGCTCGCTCAGGCCGTACCACGGACCAGCGCCTGGGTCCGTGGGATTGTACACCCGAATGAGCTCCAGGGATATGTGTGTCTCCTCACAACAGGCTTGAGCCCGAGACAAGGCCTTACGGTGGGGAAATCGCAGCTCGAAATCCCATCCTTCTGACGTTCCGGTCGCGCTCAATATCTGCCCCTCGTGGTTCAAGATGCATTGAAAGAGATGATCCTGGCTCGCATCCCAATCCAGCCTGAACAGCGTTCGATCTCCGAACACTTCCATCTCCGTTACGCTGTTGACCGTTGGATAGCGTTCGACGGCTTCGAGAAACCCGTCTCCGACCGGTTCGTAGACCCAGAAGAGCGGTACGGTAGCATCACCACTCGGGACGAGCGTTTCGAGCTCGATGGCCGACGCCTCGTCGAGACTGAGAATCTGCCCGAGTTCGAAATCGTCGGGCGGTATTCGGACTTCCGTTATCACACTCATACTCGCTTATGGGAATAGGTTGCGCTGGAGCGTACAAAAGAAGGATACATGGTGTACCATGTCCACCTAGGGCGCTCCACATTCGTCCAGGTGCAGAATACACAACACCGCTCAGTTATCGCCCTCCCAGAGCTTTAAAACCATGGCACACCATGGCCAGTTATCCGTCCCTGGTGTGAGCGTTCTCGTATGGCAACTGAGATGGCATTCACCGTCCCAGCCGAGGACTTTCCGCTGGGAAGTATTTTCGAGAACGTACCTGGAGTGACGGTCGAGTTGGAGCGACTCATTCCACACGAGACGCTGACAAATCCGTACTTCTGGGTGCGTGGCGCAGAAACTGGGGAGATCGAAACCGAGTTCGAACCACACGAGGGCGTGGCGGACATCCGACTGGTCGATCACATCGAAGACGAGTATCTCTTGCGCGCTGAGTGGGTTCGAGAATACGACGGGCTGTTGACTGCGCTGTCAGAGACGAATCTAACCGTTCTCTCGGGGGTCGGAACAGTTGACGGGTGGCGCTTCGAGGTCCGCGGGGACACTCAAGAAGCAATCGCTGAATTTCGGACTCACTACCAGGAAAGTAGTATTTCAATCGACATTTCGATGGTCCACGCATTGCTCCCGATTCAAGGAGATAGCTTCGAGTTGACCGAAACCCAGCGAGAGGCACTGGTATTGGCCTACGAGCGTGGCTACTTCGATACGCCACGCGAGTCGTCGCTCGAAGTGATCGCTGCTGAGATCGGTATTACCCAGCAGTCGCTGTCTTCTCGGCTCCGACGCGGGCATCGACGCCTCATCAGTGAGACACTCACCACCCCGTAGAACTATCGTAGCTCTTGAAAGTCACCGGACATCCGATCGCAAGAAAGCGTTGCAATCGGTGTGTATATCGGTTCGAGAGCTACTATACGAGTGAGTGTAGCACTGTTCAACCATTCTGTTCGGAAATCAGTACGAACGAGGCGTCGCAGACAGTGCAGATGGGACAGTTCGCGTTGGGATCCATGGTACACCACCCCTGGCGATTATTCGTTTGCCAGACGAAGGACTCCGCATGGCGACCGTCATGGAATTTACGAGTCCGGCAGAAGAGTTTCCACTGGGCAGCATCTTCGAGAATTTGCCTGGCGTGACGGTCGAGTTGGAACGACTGATCCCCCACGAAACGCTGATCATCCCGTACTTCTGGGTGCGTGGTTCAGAAACGGGGGACATCGAAGCCGAATTCGAGTCACACGAGGGCGTGACGGACATCCGACTGGTCGATAGCATCGAAGACGAGTACCTGATGCGCGCAGAGTGGATGCAAGAATACTTCGGCATTCTGAGTGCACTGGCCAAAGCCAATGTTGTCGTACTCTCTGGGATCGGAACGAAAGACGAGTGGCGATTCGAGGTGCGCAGCGAAAGTCAGGAAGCGATCGCAGAGTTTCGAGAGTACTGTCTGGAAAACGACATCCCGATCGAGATCACCGCTGTCCACGCCATGCTTCCAATCCAGGGGGAGGGATACGAGCTGACCGAAACCCAGCGTGAAGCACTGGTATTGGCCTACGAGCGTGGCTACTTCGACACGCCACGCGAGGCGTCGCTCGAAGAGATCGCAGCCGATCTCGACATCACCCAGCAATCGCTTTCCTCACGACTCCGCCGCGGGCATCGACGCCTCATTGGAGCGACCCTCGCTAGTTCGTCGTGAGTTTCTGGCGACTCTCCATTTAAACCCACTGTATAATCAGTAGGCTTGCTAAACCGATTCAGGCGGCTAGAACGGGTAGATATGAACACGATGGTGGCTGGGGTTGGCGTAGAAGAGATCGAGTATCATCAGGAAACTGGGACTGTTCGGACGCAGTTCGATGGAGCGAAGACCCCCGCAAGCACGGCTGTTGTCGCAACGCTGGCGGACGTGATGGACGCAGATCCGGTAGAACTGGACCCGTTGTATTCTACTGTCGACCCAGAGGCGTTAGATGCGCTCGTCCGCGTCCGAAACGAAACGGATGGGGATATCCACTCCACATTCATCCACGAGGATCACGCGATAACCGTCTACAGCTACGGCGTGATCACCGTCACACCAGGGCACGAGCCTGCCGCGGAAAAGTACGGGAGGAACGTGGGAAGATGACGTCTGAGGTGGCTCCAGTCACGTCGAAAGCGGAATTGAACGCGGAGCTAAAAGCGCTCCTTGTCAGGGCCTACGAGAACGGAATCGATGTAGAAGGCGGATTCGAATGCCGGAACGGAGTCGAACATCCCGACTGGGACGTGATCGTCACCGAAGTCGAAAAGAACGACCGTTCGGCGTGAGCAACTGCGCGGGTGACCGGAACGGTAGTAGGGTATAGAACCGTGAGTGCCGCACCAGCGACCGAGTCGAACGCGTGCTCTCAGCCCAACAGCGGCGAGTCTTATGTGCGTTACTGAGTGATGATTCGAGACGTGCAGATCCGATATTTCGTGACGGAGAGAAACTCGGCTCCGAGGAGCACCTCACGGTCTGTTACGAACTCCACCACGTCCTGCTTCCCGAACTATCGGATGCGGGGCTCGTCGAGTTCGACAGGTTTGAAGACAAGGTACGGCGAGGACCGAAATTCGACGAGGTACGTCGGTTTTTTGAACAGACCGTTGCCGATCATGACGAGTACCTGGACCTGTAATCGCTTCTGCTGCTTAATGCGTGCTTTAGGGCTTGCACGACTCCCAGAAAGTCTAGCAGAATTAGTAGCGTCCTCCGCGATCGATACGCACGTTGGTTGCACCACGCACCGAACGAGTTTCCGTCTACCGACCGAGGCGACGTGGTCGGGTAGACCGCCTCCCGCAGTTCCAACGGCTCGCACAGCATCTGCGATCGAACGGATCGATTGACCGACACCGGATCTACGGCGTCCTACCATCACCTGAAGACGAGAGTCTGACGATCGATCCCGCACCGACGTCTCACCGGTCGACCTCGCCCATGATGCAGTCGAGACTACCGATCGCGGCTATCAGATCGGCGACGTACTCGCCGCGGACGAGTTCGGGCAGCGCCGAGAGGTTCGAGAACGACGGGCCGCGGATTTTGAAGCGAGCGGGTTTCTGCGAGCCGTCAGAGCGGATGTAGATGCCGAGTTCGCCCTTCGCGGCCTCGACGGCGCGGTAGAGTTCGGCGTCGGCGGGCGGCTTTAGCGTCCGCGGAACGGCGGACTGGACCTCGCGGTCGTCGGCCGGCCAGTCTTCGAGTCGATCGAGACACTGGCGGACGATCCGGGCCGATTGTTCGACTTCGCTCATCCTGACGAGGAGACGGCTGTAGTTGTCACCGTCGGACTCGGTGACGACGTCCCACTCGAGGTCGGGGTACAGCCCGTACGGGTCGTCCCGGCGGAGGTCGTAGTCGACGCCCGAGGCGCGGGCGACGGGACCGGTGCAGCCGTATTCCCGGGCGGTCTGAGCGTCGAGAACGCCGCGACCGACGGTTCGCAATTGGAAGATCTCGTTACTCGTGAGCAGTTCGTGGTACTCGTCGAGTTTCTCGGGGAGTTCGTCGAGGAGGGTTCGCGCCGCCTCGACGAATTCGTCGCGGGGTTCGGGCAAGTCCCAGGCGACGCCGCCGAGTCGCAGGTAGTTGAACATCACGCGCTGGCCGGTGAGGCGCTCTAAGAGGTCGAGAATTAGTTCCCGGTCGCGCATGGCGTACTGGAACGCGGCGGTGAACTCGCCGACGACGTCGAGCGCGTACGTGCCGAGCGCGATGAAGTGCGACGCCATCCGCGAGAGTTCGGCGCCCATCGTTCGGATGACACGCGCGTATTCCGGCACCTCGATGTCCGCCAGGTCCTCGGTCGTGCGGGCGTAGGCCCACTCGTTGAGCAGGCCGGAGGAAACCCAGTCCCAGCGGTCGGGGTAGGGCATGATCTGGTGGCGGTACGTACAGGATTGACAGAGTTGCTCCTCACAGCGGTGGATGTAGCCGATATCCGGGTCGACATCGACGACGGTCTCGCCGTCGAGGACGGTCCTGACGTGGAGGACCCCGTGGGTCGAGGGGTGGTGCGGACCGACGTTGAGAACCATCGTACGCTGCCCGCGCTCGTCGCCGGCGAACGGGTTTTCGTGTTCGGCGAACCGGACGATCTGGGGCTGATCTCGATCGTAATCGGGAGCGAGCGGATGGCCCTGCCAGGTCTCGGGAAGGAGGATGCGCCGGAGATCGGGGTGGCCCTCGTACTCTATGCCGAGGAGGTCGTAGGCCTCGCGTTCGTGCCAGTTCGCGGTCGGGTAGACCGGCGCGGCCGACTGGCTCCGCGGGTCGCAGACGGGAACGGGAACCACGACGCTCAGTTCGCGGGTGGGGTCGGCGTAGCTCCGCAGGTGGTAGATCGTCTCGTAGCGGTCGTCGGCGGCCTGGGCGGTGACGCAGGCGCAGTGATCGAGACCGGCGTCGGTCTTGCAGCGTTCGAGGACGGCCCGTACCTCGTCGGGCCGGGCGACGACCGCCGGGGCGTTCAGGTGGTCGTCGCGGTCGAGAACGTACTCGCCGAGCAGGGCCTCCCACTCGTCGGTCGGGTCTGTGTCTGTCTCAGTGAGAAGTGACCCACCATCGGTTCTCGTCGGAAGCCGGTCGGACGACGAATCGGGTGCAGGTGGTTCGGACATCGGTTGCGTGACCGTTGGAACTGCCACCGACTCGGCGTTGGGCCTCGCTGGCGAGGTGATATATACGCAGGGCGGACAGTATCGAGCGATGAAAGCCGTCCGCCTCACCCTCGCGCACAGCTCGGAGACGATCCACCCGATGCACCGCTTCGTCGCCGAGTGCGACGAGATCGGTCGCTACCGGATGGTGAGCCAGAATCACCGCCCCGACGAGGTCGTCATGCTCTTTCACGTCGAGGGCGACCGCGAGACGTACGAGGCGGCAATCCGAGCGCGCGCGGACGACGTCGTCTCGGTCTCGATCACCGACGGCGCCGGCGACGCCTTTTTCGTCACCGTTCGCTCGACGGGGACCGAGGTAGGTGATCGGTTGATCGACGCGTTCACGACCCGATCGCTGGTGACGGTGCCGCCGGTCGAGTACCGGTCGGACTGGACGATCCGCTTCGGAGCGATCGGCGAGCCGGACGACCTCCGGGCGGCCATCGACGCGGTTCCCGACGGGATCGACGTGAGGATCGATCGGATCGGTGAGTACGACGCGGGCGGTCCGGGTCCAGCCCTGACCGCGAGACAGCGGGAGGTTCTCAGGGTCGCACGCGAGCACGGCTACTTCGAGGTGCCACGCGAGACGGACGTCGAGACCGTCGCCGAAGCCGTCGGCTGCGCGCCGGGAACGGCCGCAGAACACCTCCGGAAGGCGGAGCGAGCGGTGATCGAAGCGCTCGACCTCGGCTGAGATCGAGGCGACGCGAGCGGGGAGACCGACGCCACTATTTCGGTCCGCATCGGTGAGACGACCATGCGACTGCGATTCGTCACGGGAAACGAGGGGAAGGTACGCGAAGCCCGGGAGTACTTCGACGGGATCGCGGAGATCGAACAGGTGTCGTTCGATTACACCGAAGTTCAGGCCGATTCCATCGAGGAAATCGCGGCCCGTGGAGCGAGGGAGGCGTTCGCGTCGCTCGACGGCGACGACCCCGTCTTCGTCGAAGATTCCGGGCTCGCGATTGACGCACTCTCCGGCTTTCCGGGGCCGTACTCCGCGTACGTCGAAGACACCCTTGGCATCGAGCGCGTCTGGTCGCTCGCGGCCGACGAGGAGAATCGCCGAGCCCGGTTCCGGTCGGTGATCGCGTACGCCTCTGGCGATCGCTCCGATCCGGACGTCGAGACGTTCACCGGCTCGGTCGCGGGCACGCTCGTTTCCCCGCGCGGCGACGGCGGATTCGGCTACGATCCGATCTTCGCGTACAACGGAACGACGATGGCCGAGATGGGGACCGAGGAGAAAAACGCCATCTCACACCGCGGCCGGGCGTTCGCGGCGTTCGCGGAGTGGCTATCACAGATATAAATCGGATTTTTCCAATGTGATCGGTAGGAGGCCCTCCTGAGCGAGTGTGTTGGATATCGGTTCAAACGGGAAATGAGCGGCCAGCAAACGGCCCTCGAATGGAGAGACGGGGCAACCAGAACGAACCCCTAGTTTCATATCGAGAAAGGTCGATGTGTAAAACGGGCCGGAATACGGTCGGTTTTCGACGGCCGTCTCCGGCACCGACCCAATGACCAGTGAAACATCACACACCGAACCGCTCCAGGCCGCCTGCGACTCGCTGGACGGACTCTACGACGATACGGACGTTGACGCCTGCGTAACCGCGCTCAGAGACCGCCGACCCGACGACGCAGCGGTCTCGACGCAGGCGGCCGTCTTCGGCGCGCTGGCGAACGAACACCGGTTGCGAGCGCTGGCGGCGCTTCGCGAGGGAGAACTCTGCGCCTGCGAGTTGCAGGTCGTCCTCGACGCGCCACAGTCGACCGTCGCGACGCACCTCCGGACGCTGCGCGAGGCGGGTCTCGTGCGGACGCGCAAGAAGGGGCGCTGGACGTACTACCGCATCGCTGACACCGCCGCAACCGAACTGCTCGACCTGGCCGCCTCGATCGATACCGGCGACAGCGAGTGACCGATCGACACCAATGACAACCGACTCATCCGACCACAGACCGACCGAGGACGAACAGACCGATCGAACCGAATTCGTTCGCGACCGATACGCCGAGATCGCGAGCGCGGAGAGCGACTGCTGTGGCGGGTCGGCAGACGTGGGCGACCCGGACGGACGAAGTCGCGATCTCGGGTACGACGACGACGATCTCGACGAGGCGCCCGACGGGTCGAATCTCGGCCTGGGCTGTGGAAATCCCGTCGCCCTGGCGAATCTCGAGCCCGGCGAGACCGTCCTCGACCTCGGCTCCGGCGGCGGCTTCGATTGCTTTTTGGCCGCTCGCGAGGTCGGCCCGGAGGGACGGGTCATCGGCGTCGACATGACGCCCGAGATGCTCGATCGAGCCCGCGAGAACGCCCGCGAGAGCGACATCGAGAACGTCGAGTTCAGACTGGGCGAGATCGAACACCTTCCCGTCGCCGACGAGACGGTCGACGCGATCATCTCGAACTGCGTGATCAATCTCTCCGATGCGAAACGACGGGTACTCGCTGAGGCCTATCGGGTCCTCGCTCCGGGCGGGCGCCTGTCGATTTCGGATCTCGTCGCGACGGATCCACTGCCCGACGCGGTGCGCACTGACCCGACCCTCGTCTCCGGCTGCGTCGGCGGTGCGGCCCCGATCGAGCGATACGAGTCCTGGCTCGCCGACCTGGGATTCCAGCGGATCGACGTGACCGTCGACGGCGAGTGGGACGCGAGCTACGATGGAGAGCCCCTGCCGATCGTCTCGGCGCGAATCGAGGCCGTCAAGCCGGCGTGATCGGATCGCGTCTATTGGAACGGTCGATCGGACGGTGCGTTAGATGGTGGGTGAGACGCCCACCGAACTAGCGCCGTGTGTCACCCAATATTTTCGTCCGAAACCGTCACCCCGTAGTCGGCCGCCGTCGAATCCGTCACCGACGGCAGCGTCCGAAGCGACGGACGGATCGCGACGTAGCCGGCGACGAATCCGAAGCCGAAGGCGGCCAGCCCCATCGTCGTCGCGACGCCGAGGCTGCCGGCGACGAGGCCGCCGACCAGGGAACCGAGTGGAAGGGTCGCGGTCGCCGCCGTCCCCTTGATCGCGGCGATCCGACCCAGGACGGGTTTCGGAAACACCCGCTGGTTCAGCGTCTCGGTCAGCACGCCGTTGATGCCGCTCGGAATCCACGCGAGCCCGAACAGGACGAGGGTGAGCGCCGGCGACGACACGGCGACCGAACTCGCCCAGCAAAGCGCGGCCAGCGAGAAGGCGATTACGACGAACCGGCCGTACGCCACGCGCGAGAAGAAGGGGGCGGCGATCGAGCCGAGCAGTCGGCCGACGCCGAGGGCGCCGAGCAACAGGCCGTACAGGGCGGGACCGCCGAGCGAGTCGCCGAACGCCGGCAAGATCGCGAGCGTCACACCGACAGCGAAGTTAACCACCGCAGATGTGAGCAACAGGGGAACGAATAGGGTTCCCCGAAGACGGTCGATCCCGGCGCGGAGGTCATCCACGTAGGTGGTAAGCGGCGACTCCGGCGCGGGTTCGCCACCGCCGTCGACCGACGGGACGGTCATACCGAGAAAGAGGACGCTGGCGACGGCGAACGTGATCGAGTCGAGGAGAAACAGCGTCGTCACGCCGAAGACGGCGATGAAGAGACCCCCGAGCGCGTCGAAGAGCATGTCCAGACCCAGCGTGACCGTCGCGAGCGCGGAGTTACTCCGGGACAGCTGTTCGTCGGCGACGATACGCGGGACCAGCGCGGCCTGGACCGGGGACGTGACGAGCGTCATCATCGCCAGCGCTGGAATCGTGACGAGGATGAGCCAGACCGTCAGGTGGCCGGTGTACGCCGTGAGCGGGAAGACGAGAACGACGACGCCCTGGACGACCTGCGAGCCGACGAGGACGGCTTTGAGCGGGAGCCGGTCGACGACGGGGCCAGCGACGATCTGTAATAGATACGGTAAGAGCAACAGCGAGCTGGCGACGCCCGTCAGGAACGTCGATCCGCTCAGATCGAAGACCAGCCAGAGCGTCGCGACAGCGTAGAGGCTATCCCCGGCGTTCGAGACGAACGTGCCGAAGAAGTACCGCAGGAAGTCGGTGTTTCGCCGAAGCGGCGGATGCTCCGCGTCCATCGACTCGTTGCCGTAACTCATCGACGCACCCTCCGTTGGCCGGCGAATGGTTGGTTGACCTCACGCGGCGAGTCTAGTGATGGCGTGCGGGGCGGTTGTTGCGGCCGGTCCGTGCGGAACGGCGGGTCGGTTCGTCCGTGTGGCCCGCTGTGGGCCGGGCGATCGGTCGATGTCGACATTGACGAGTGTGTTCACTGGAGAGAATGCGACTACGGAACACGTAGCGAGGCGAGACGAATGCTGTAGCTAGTCGACCGATCGCGCAGCCGGGCGCGTTCGCGGCGAGAAACACGGACGGTGATCGAGTTCGTCTCGCATCGGCGCTCGATATCGTGGTCGGCCGATCAGAGACATATGCCTGTCGGTCGACAGATGCTAAGACGGGCCCTCTGGGCGTACCGAACGCGGATCGATCGGATAGAGAGGCGCGCAACGTGGAATAATTCGGTTCTAGAACTGGACTAACTGCAAACGAAACATCGAACAAGGCGGAAATCTGCGCGAGCTACTCCCGTCTCTCTACGGACGTTCGATCGTCGAAACGATCCCAGCGGCACACGGCCCCGTGCCACACAGCCCCCATCAGTCCGATCCGCGGCAAGTTGTCAATGCTTAACACACCATCCCGTGTAGAACCGGTCAATGACGAGCACCTACCTCGACCAGCCGCACGCGGAAGGATTCTTCGACGTCGGCGAGTACGAGCTCTACTACCGTCGGTTCGGCACGGGCGACGACGTCCTCCTAGGCTTGCACGGCGGTCCGGGAATGCCACACGATTACCTGCTCCCGCTCGCCGCCCACGGCGACGACGAGCGGTCTGTCGTCCTCTACGACCAGTTCGGGGTCGGCCGGTCGGCGACGCCGGTCCCCGGCGATTTCGACCGGTACACCGTCGACCACTACCGGGCGGAAGTCGACGCCGTTCGCGACGCCCTCGGCGTCGCCTCCGTCGACCTCTACGGACAGTCCTGGGGTGGCATGCTCGCCCAGGAGTACGTCCTCGACTATCCGCATCGCGTCGATACGCTCGTGCTCGCGAACACGCTCTCCGACACGCAGTCCGCGTACGAGTCGATGCGTGGCTTCGTCGATGACCTCCCCGCAACGGTACGTGACACGATCGAAGCCCACGAAGCCCGCGGGGCGTACGACGCGCCCGCCTACCTCGAGGCGCTCGATGACGTGTACGCAAATCACGTCTGTCGCCTCGACCCGTACCCCGACCCGGTCCAACGTGCGTTCGACGACGTGGCGACGACGCCGTACGGGCTGATGTGGGGGCCGAACGAGTACGTCCTTCAGGAGGAGGCCCGGCTCCGCGGGTGGGACGTTCGCGACCGCCTCCACGAGATCGAACAGCCGACGCTCGTCCTCACCGGAGAGTACGACGAGATCCGACCGACCATCGCCGCGGAGATCGCCGACCGAATCCCCGACAGCACCCTACACGAGTTCGCCGACGCGAGCCACATGCCCCTCTGGGAGCGTCCCGACGAACACTACGACGTCGTTTCGGATTTCCTCGCCCGGTGAACGCCCGGGCCGGAATCCAGTGTGGTGCGCTACTGTGACGCGACGCGACTGTGAAATGTGACGCGACGTAGTAGCGAATAGTGCGACGCGACGGAGCGGTGCGTAGCTTTATTCGTCGGACGCTCGACCTTCGGATATGCGATTCGGGATACTCAGCACGGCGAATATCGCACAGGGCGCAGTCATTCCGGCGATTCGAGCGTCCGACCACGAACTCGTCGCGATCGCGTCCCGGGATCGGGCGCGGGCGAACCGAGTCGGAGAGCGGTTCGACATTCCGGAACGGTACGGGGAGTACGCGAGCCTCTTCGATGCGGACATCGATGCCGTCTACAATCCGCTCCCGAACGCCCTCCACGCCGAGTGGACCCGGAACGCCGCCGATCACGGACTCCACGTACTGTGTGAGAAACCCCTCACCACCGATGCGGCGTCCGCAGCGGCGCTGTTCGACTACTGCGCTGACGCCGGCGTCACGCTGATGGAAGCGTTCATGTACCGGTTCCACCCGCGAACGAAGCGGGCGTTCGAGATCGTCGAGAACGAACTCGATGACGTCAGAGCCGCCACCGCCACGTTCACGTTCCGGCTCGGGGACCGTCCCGACGACATCCGCCTCTCCCCGGAACTGGCCGGCGGGAGCCGAATGGACGTCGGCTGCTACGCCGTTAGCGCCGTGCGAGGCTTTCTCGGGGAACCGGAGCGAGTCTCGGCTCACGCGCTCGATACCCGGGGCTGTGGCGTCGACACCGAACTGGTCGCACGGCTCGAGTACGGCAACGCCCACGCACAGGTTCGATCCGGCCTCGACACGAGACGCCGGGAACACTACCGTGTCGACGCCGAGAACGGGTGGCTGGAAGCCGAGTCCGTCTTCGTCGGCACGTCGGAGGAACCGGTCTCGATCGAGTATTCGATCGACGGCCGAACCGCGACGGAACGGTTCGATCCGGCAGACCCGTACCGGCTCGAAGTCGAAGCCTTCGCCGACGCGGTCGAATCCGGATCACCCCACCCGGTCGGACGCGAGGAGACGATCGCGAACATGCGCGTCCTCGATGCGATCGGCGAAAGCGCCGTCTCAGGTGAACCGATACCGCTCTAAATCGCGCCCGAATCGACTCGGGGCGACCGACTCCACGGCGAACGGCGTTAGTCTCGGGGGTCGCGATCCGGGCCCGGGTACGCGCCACCCACGACGTGGTCGTACAGACTCTCCGGATCGAACAGTCGGGCGAAGGCGTCCGGCGGTCGGATGCTCACGTCGACGCGCGGTTTGAGCGAGAGGCCGGCCCCGGCCGAGGAGAGTCGATCGTCGAACGTCAGGAGATGGGCCGCATTGCCGGCGTACGCCGACGCGAGCGCCGGATGGTCCTCCGCGGGGTGGTCGACGGCGACGCGCTCGGCATGTAGCTTCCCGCTGTGGGCGCTCGCGAGATCCGGATCTGCGACACCCGTCACCAGCCGCTCAGTCTCTGTTATCAACGGGTCGCTCGCGACGAGTTCGACCCAGTCGTGGCTGCGGACGTGATCGAGCGCCTCGCGCGCGGATCCGCCGACGAGCAGATCCGCCGCCAGCACGTCCGCGTCCGCGACGACGCGGGCGGGATTCGGCCGCTCAGCCATCACCATCACCCCCGTCGGACTGTTCAGGTCGGTCACGAAGCGTCGCGAGTCGATCGCACAGGTCTCGCTCCGAGACGTCGTACGCGCTCGCCCGGTCGAACAGCTCGGCCCAGCGGTCGGTCATCGCTCGACGTTCGACGCGCGTGGCCAAAACCCCCAGGGAACCCGTCACTCGTCGTCGGGCTCGCACGGCCAGGCGAGGTGCTCTACATGTAGCGTGGACGCTCCGAGGTAGAAATCGAGGGAGAGACAGTCGTCGCCGGCAGAGACTAGCGAGGTCGCCTCCGCCGTTGCCTCGTCCCCGTCGACCGTTACCGTCACCTCGTACGCGCCCGGCCCCGAAACCGGTTCCTCGATGACCACGGCGCTCTCGCCGGGATCGCCACCCGTCAGTTCCTCGGTCGCTTCGAACACCGTCTCGCCGTCGTCCTCGAGGCGCACGTCGAACGCGTGGGTCTCGTCGTGGCGGTGGGTCGCGAGTTCGAGAAACGCGATCTGTGGTTCCGGATCGGGGTCGTCGTCGGTGCAACCGGCGAGGAGTGACGCGGTTGCCGCGGCGGCGCCCACAATGGCGGTGCGTCGGTGCATTACACAGGGGCGAAAATTTCAGTGATTGCGTGAAAATGGTTCGGATCGGAATCGGCGCCGACGGGCGACGAGTTACACCACGTCGAGGCGTTCGAGGTGCGATCGGATCGTCTCGCGCGCGGCGTCGTCGACCGGTCGTAGCGGCCGTCGTGGCTCGCCGCCCGGCTGGCCCCGGAGCTCGAGGCCAGCTTTGACGCCGGGAGCGCCGTATGCACCGACCATTGCGCGGTTGAGCGGGGCGAGGTCGGCCTGGATGGAGGCCGCGGCGTGGACGTCGCCGTCGGCGTGACATCGTGCGAGTTCGACTGCCAGTTCGGGAACGACGTGCGCGAGTGCGAGGATCGCCCCGTCGACACCGACGTCGAGTCCCGAGGCGGGGACGGCCCCGTTGCCAACCAGTACGTCGAACGACGCGTCGGCGGTGAGCCGAACCGCCCGCTGAAGGCGCGCGACGTTGCCCGAGGAGTCCTTTATCCCCGCGATGGCGTCGTGGTCGGCCAGCGTGGCGACCGTCTCCGGGTCGAGGACGACGTCGGTGTAGACGGGCACGCTGTAGAGATACAGCGGGATGGGGCTCTCGTCGGCCAGATCGCGGTAGTAAGAGGCGAGCGTCGATTGGTCAGGGTCGTAGTACGATGGCGTGAGTACGAGCGCGGCATCTGCGCCCGCGGCGTCGGCCGCCTCGGTTGCCGCGAGCGCCGGTTCGAACCCCTCGCGACCCGTCCCAGCCAGCACCGGGACGGTGGCCGCGTCGGCGACCGTTTCGACGACGCGCCGGCGTTCGTTCGCCGAGAGCAGCGGCGCTTCACCGGTCGAGCCACAGGGAACGAGAAAGTCGACGCCGGTGGATTCGAGCCACGTTACGAGTGTTCGCAGCCCAACGTGGTCGACGCGGTCGTCGCCGTCGAACGGCGTGACGATCGGGACGCCCATTCCGTTCATGCGGGAGAGAGGGAGACGGCGGACAAAAATCCGCAGGGTAATTCGACGGCGAACCCGACCGATTTGACACGCACCGGGACCGCTGGCCGGGCTGAAATCGGTTCCGCCCAGTCCGTCGAAGCAGCGAGCGTCGAGCGGTTGTCCCGTCGGTCGACCGATGCGGTCGTGAGGCCAGGGAGCCGGTCGACCAACACACGTAGTGGCGAGAGTCCAACACTCCTATCGATGTTGGAAGTGGGACTATCCCTTCGACTCCCATTGCTGGAGATAGCACAATGACTGACACTGCATCGGATGTCACCGCGGTCTGTCGCGACGGGGAACTCACCAGTACGGTCGTCTCGGCGGTCGCCGAAGCGAAAGGCGTCGATCCGCTCGAACTGGAACCGCTTTACTCCTACGTAGACCCCGACGCGCTCAACCGCCTCTTCCGACCGTCAGATCGATCCACCTCGATCGAATTTCGGTTTCAGTTTGCCGACTGCGTGGTCGAGATCAGCGGCGACCGCGAGGTGACGGTGACACCGCCGGCCGCGGCGGACGAATCCAGATCGGCGGTCGTCTCGCACGCGGAGTGAGTTCGATCCAGGTTCTTCGCCGGCCGATTTCGACGCGGTGACCGCACCCACCCTATCGGTAGACCGTCGATCTGCGGTGTGCTCGACAGCATTCCTCTCATCGACGAGACCGCAGTCTATCGCGCCGGTACGACCTCCGCGCTCGCCGTCAGCTACGATCGCTCGTCGACGGCGGGGAGCGTGACGTAAAACGTCGACCCCCCGCCGGGATCGGAGTCGACCCAGATTTCGCCGCCGTGACGCTCGACGATCCGGCGACAGAGCGCCAGACCGATCCCCGTCCCCTCGTGCTCTTCGAGCGTATGCAGTCGCTGAAAGAGTTCGAAGATGCGCGTCTGGTCGTCTGCGCCGAGACCGATCCCGTCGTCTTCGATCGAGACGAGACACTCCTCGCCCCGGTCTTCGGCTTCGATCCGAATCGTCGGCCGGTCCTCGCCGCTGTACTCGGCCGCGTTCTCGACGAGGTTTTGAAACAGCTGTCTGAGCTGCGTTCCGTCTCCCTCGACGTGGGGAAGCTCGTCGACGCGGACGTCGGCGTCGTCGAGTTGTAGCTGGAGGTCGGCGAGGACGTCGTCGACGACGGCGTTCAACTCGACGGGTTCGAGCGGCCTGCCCTGGGTCTCGATTCGCGAGTACGCCAGTAGCCCGTCGATCATCTCGCGCATACGTCCGGCCCCGTCGACGGCGTACTCGATGAACTCCTGCGCCTCGTCGTCGAGGGCGTCCGCGTACCGGCGCTCGAGTAACGAGAGGTAGCTCGAGACCATGCGCAACGGCTCCTGGAGGTCGTGAGAGGCCGCGTAGGCGAACTGCTCGAGTCGCTCGTTCGACGCTTCGAGTTGCGCTTTCGCCTCCTCGAGGCGACGCTCGTGGGCCTTCCGTTCGGTGACGTCTCGAAAGTAGACGGAGACGCCGGTTTCGGAGGGGTATAGGTTGGCTTCGACCCAGCTGTCGATCCCCTCGACGTGGACTTCGAAGTGGGTCGGCTCCTGCGTCTCGAGGGCGTCGTGGAACGCCTCCCTGATCTCGGCCGATTCCGCCGCCTCCGGAAAGACCTTCCAGAGTTCTTCGCCGAGCAGTTGCGCTTCCGAGCGCTGGAGGATTTCACCGGCGCGCTCGTTGACGTGCGTGAAGCGAAAGGCCTCGTCGACGGCGAAAAAGGCGTCGGAGATGCGTCCGAATATCTCCTCGAGTTCGGATTCGAGCTCGCGCTGTCGGGATTTCAGCGGGGTGATGTCCTCGCCGGTCGTGACGACGCGATCTACGTCCCCCTCGGCTTCGAGCGGCGCGGCGCTCACCCGGAGCCACCGGCGCTCGCCGTCGGGGAGTTCGACCTGAAGAACGTCGTCGTAGACGGCCTCTCCCGTCTCCAGCGCGCGGGCGAACGGGTGGTCTTCGAGCGAGAGTTCCTCGCCCGACTCGTCGAACACCGGTCGGTCGTCGGGCGAGTACGTCGCCTCGTTCGCGATCTCCAGGATGTCCGCGAGCCGGTCGTTCATCCGCACGATTTCGCCGTCGGCGGTGAGCACCTGAATGCCGATGGGGCTGGTCTGGAAGATCTGTTCGACCAGCCGGCGCTCGCGTCCGAGTTCTCGCTCGCGCTCCGTGAGTCGTCGGGCGGTGCGCCTGTCGCTGGTGACGTCGCGGACGATACCGACCGTCCCCTCGAACGCGCCGTCTTCGAACAAAAGACTCGCGCGGAGTTCACAGTACAATTCGTCGTCATCGGCCGTTTCGACGGTGATTTCGAAGGTCTCGTCGATCGGCCGCTCGGCCGCGAGACGCAGCTCGATCGCCCGCTGGATTGCCTCGACGTCGGCGTCCGGGAGGATGATCGAGACGTGTTCGTCCAGGAGAGCCGACCGATCGTAGCCGGTCAACTCGCAGATGACGTCGTTGACCGCGACGAACCGCCCGTCGGCGTCTACCTGGTAGATCCCGTCGTCGACGGTGTTGACGAGCGTCCGATAGCGGGCGAGCGCGACGGACTCGTCGGCTGGCTCCCTCCAGAAGCCCGCATCCGCGTCACCCGATCGGTTAGTCATGTGTTAACGTAGCACAGTAACGCAGTTAAATCTCCGGCCGGACGGCGGACGGTGAGGAACCGGCTACCGAACGGGCGTGTACGTGACGGTCCCGCTACCGCACCCCGCGTCTCGACCGCGAACACGAGCCGGTAGAACAGGTAAAACACGTAGCCAGCCACACCGACGATGGCGATCGGGAGGAGCAGTTGAGACGTGATCACCCCGACGCCGATAGCGGCCAGCACGACGGCGAACAGAAGCAGTACCGAGTCAGGCAATTCGTACGTTACTGGAGGAGTCGACATATTTTGTCATACTCATCAGTATACGAAGGTATTTCGTCGGGCGATGCCCTCGACCCGGCCTGCGGACTGGCACCAAAAAACGTATGACACGGGAGACGCGCCGCTTCACATGAACGTTCGGCGAGCGGTCGTCGGGGACTCCTGGAGGTCGGCCGGGCTCGGCGGCGCGCTGGTCCTGCTCGCCGTCGCCGCGAGCTTCGGGTACCTGTTTCTCATCGGGGCGATCGAGTCGTTCGTTCCGTCGGCGCTCGTCCTCGCCTCATTCGCCGTCCTCCCGGTCTTCGCGACCGGCGTCGTCGCCGTCTGCACCTACCGAGGCCAAGCGATCCTCTTCGGCTGGCTCGTCGGCGCCGCGGTCTTTTACGCTCCGTTTTTCGTCCTCGTCTACGACGCCGTCCGCAAGACCGGTCAGGGGACGCTCCTCGATCCGATCCTCGCGGGCACCGTCTGGAGCCTCGTCGCGTCGTTCGTCTTCTGTCTCGTCGGCGTGGTGATCGGCGGAGCCCTCAGACTGGTACCTCGCCGAACGCAGTGGATGTGACGATCGCGAACGATCACGTTCGTGTTCGTCAGTGGGGCGGCTATCGACACCGCTCGATCACAGTTCGTCCCTGATCGCGTCGGCGATCGAGGCTCGTTCCGACTCGTCGAGACCGTCTTCGAGCAGCGAGTGGTACTCGACGAGCGTGCCGTCGTCGTCGAACCGCGGGATGACGTGCCAGTGGACGTGAGCCACCTCCTGACCCGCTTCCGGCCCGTTGTTCAAGACGATCGTCGTCGCGTCGGCGCCGACCGCCCGCTCGATCGCCGGAACGAGTTCGTACAGCGTCGAAAGCAGGGCCGACGCCTCCTCGGGTGGCATCTCCTGCAGCCGCCGGTACGGCGAGTTCGGTACGACGAGCGTGTGTCCCGGCGCAACCGGGTTCGCATCCAGAAACGCGCTAGCCGTCCCGTCGGCGTAGATCGTCTCGCTCGGGAGGTCACCCGCGACGATCCGGGTGAAGACGGTCTCGTCGGTCATGACACCGTCTCGGTGGGTGACCACCAAAACGTTTTCTCGGAGAGACTCGGACCGGTCGGCCGCGTCGGGCAATCGACGGACGTCTCCGCCCGGCGTTGGCGAGGACACCGCCGTCGGTCGAACCAGCCGACGGGATAGCGAACCAACATTCGCCGGGACCGATTCCTTATACGCGTTCGGTGAAGGGATAGCCCGTGACATATCGCCGAGCCCTCGTCGGCGACGACGACTTTCCGAGCGGCCTCGCCGTGGCGGTCGTTCTCCTGACGGTCGTCGGTAGCTTCGCCCACGTCATTTTCACCGCCGTCGTCGAGTCACTCGCTCCGGCGACGATCGACGCGCTCCTCTTCGCCGCCCCCGCGGTCGTCGCGGTCGTCGCCGTGGCCGTCTGCACCTACAGGGGGCAGGGTATCCTCTTCGGCTGGCTCGTCGGCGTCGCGATGTTCTACGCCCCGTTTTACCTGCTCATCCGCGGCATGGCCGACGACAGCGGCGCCAGTTCGTTCGTCGAACCGCTCTTTGGCGCCCTCCTGTGGGGCTTCGTCTTCTCCTTCGCGTTCTGTCTCGCCGGGCTGATCGTCGGCGGAAGCCTTCGACTGATCACCCGTAGTGCCGATCCGGAGTTCGAATCGTGACGCGACCGACGGGATCTCAGGCGTCGTCGGTCCGAACCTTCGTCGTCGCCCGAACGAACTGGTAGGCGGTCGGCACGTCCGCCGCTTCGTGGACGACGGTCCGAGCGTCCTCGTCGCGTTCGACGCCAGGCCAGAGCGTCGCGATATCGGCGTACGACGCCCGCGCATACTCGACTTCGACGGTCAGCGGGAGTTCCACCGGAACCGGTGTGGACGGGTCCGTCGGTGGGTCAGCCGTGACGGCCGCCGCCGTTTCGCGAATCTCCTCGCGGACGGCGTCTGGGTGGCGACAGACGGCGCTCGACCAGCCCCGTCCCGTCTTCGTCGTCACGTACGCGGCCGACGGGAGTCGATCGGCGACCGTCTCGCCGAGTCGGTCGTCGCCCGTCACGAATCCGACGGGAATCGAACGGGCTGCGAGCAGGACGGCGTTGAGCTCGAACTCGCCGACAGACCGACCGTTCAGGCGGACGTCGGCGATCGAGCCGGTGAACGTGTGTTCGAGGAAGCCGCCGGTCCCCGGTCGGTCGTGATACCCCACGAGGAAGGCGAGGTCGGTTTCGGCGGTGGCCCCGTCGACCATGCCGAACGGACGCGGGCCACCCCGAAGAAGCGAGGCGCGCTCGTGGAGTTCGTCGGGCGGGATGGTTCGCTTATCGCCGTGAGAATCGGCGACGAGCACCGACGCGTCGGGCGCCGCCTCGAGGACGCCGCGTATCGCCGCGTTGACGTCGTCGACCATCGCGGATCGGGCCGCCGGCGTCGACTCGTCATCGCCCAGCCAGCCGCTCACCCCCTCGATATCGGCGCTTACGAAGACGGAGAGGTCGCTCATACGTTCGGGTGCTCTCGGCCGGACGATCATAATACCGAGGGCGAGCAAGTGTGAACCCACACGTGGTTATTTGGGCAACGACACCAATTGACAACCGATGAATGCATCGACGGGATCGGTGTTCGACGAGACTCGGTTCTCGGCCGATCGGCTCGGGTCACTCGGCGGCGCGACCGGATCGACGGACGAACGTCTTCGGGTCCGAACGCCGATCACCGACGAGGAGATCGGGACGGTGGCGTCTTTCCAGCCCGACGACGTCGAGCGTGCCGTCGAGCGCGTCCGCGAACGCCAGCCGGCGTGGGAGGCGATGGGAATTCAAACCCGTGCGGAAATCGTCGACCGATTCGGCGACCTGGTGTCGAACCGACGAGCGCAATTGCTCGATCTCGTCCAGCTAGAGACGGGGAAAACGCGCCAGCACGCGCTCGAGGAGGTCCTCGACATCGTGCTAACGGCTTCGTACTATGGGGCGGCGGGGCCGAAACTATTCGGCGACGAACGACGACGGGGAGCGATTCCCGGAGCGAGCGACGCCGTCGTGACCTACGATCCGGTCGGCGTCGTGGGCGTGATCGCGCCGTGGAACTATCCGTTGACGCTCTCGATGACCGACGCGATTCCCGCGTTACTCGCGGGCAACGCCGTCGTCTGCAAACCCGACGAGCGGACGCCCTACACCGCGTTGGCGGTCGCGTCGTTGCTCGAGGAAGCCGGCGTACCCGACGGCCTCGTCCGGGTCGTCACCGGTGACGGATCGACCGTCGGTCCCTCCCTGATAGACGCCGTCGACTACGTCGCGTTCACCGGCGGGACCGAGACGGGTCGGACGGTCGCCGAGCGAGCGGGCCGGAACCTGATCGGCTGCTCGCTCGAACTCGGCGGCAAGAACCCGCTGCTCGTGCTCGACGACGCGGACGTCGAAGTCGCCGCGCGCGGTGCGGTCAAGGGAGCGTTCACCAACGCCGGGCAACTCTGCCTCGCGCCGGAACGCGTGTACGTTCACGAGGATCGCTACGAGGCGTTTCTCGACGCGTTCGTCGGCGAAACGCGGGCGCTCACGCTCGGCTGTTCGTTCGAATACGGCCCGGACGTCGGGTCGCTGATCGACGGCGCACACGCTGAACGCGTCGGCACGTCCGTCGATGAGGCGAGAGATAGCGGCGCGTCCGTTCTCACCGGCGGACGACGCCGCCGGGACGTCGGACCGTTCGTCTACGAGCCGACGATCGTGACCGACGTCGACGCCGATTGTCCGCTCGCGAGCGAGGAGACCTTCGGACCGGTCGTCTCCGTGAGTCCGGTTTCGAGCGTCGACGAAGCCGTCGATCGGGCGAACGACTCGGCGTACGGGTTGAACGCGAGTGTCTGGACTGGCAACGTCGAACGAGGGCGCGAAATCGCCCGGCAGATCGACTGTGGCACCGTCTGTATCAACGATCCCTACACGGTCGGATGGGCCGCCGTCGACGCACCGATGGGCGGCGTCGGCGATTCCGGTCTGGGCCGTCGCCACGGACCCGAAGGATTCGATCGATTCGTCGAGTCCAGAACGATCGCGACCGCCCGCTACGGCCCGCTCGAACCGCCGGCGAGTCTATCGAATCGCACGGCCGCCCGGTTGCTCGCGGTACTGACCGGCGTCCAACGACGGATCGTCAGGTGGCGGTCGTGACCCGCCCGATCGTCCTGCTCACCGGGTTTCCGGGGTTTCTCGGGTCGGCGCTACTCGAGCGACTCCTCGCCAGGGGTGACGGGCCCGTAGCCTGTCTGGTCCAGCCGGCCTACCGCGACGTCGCACGACGACGCGCCCGCAGAATCGAACGCAGGCTCGGGGTCGATGCGGACGACCGACAGATCCACCTCTACGAGGGTGACATCACGCGACCCGATCTCGGTCTCGGGACGAACCAGGCGGCACTCGAAGACGTCACGGCGTGTTATCACCTCGCCGCGGTGTACGATCTCGGCGTCGAGCGCAGCCTCGCCGAAGCGGTCAACGTCCGCGGCACCGAACACGTTCTCGCCGTCGCCGATTCCCTCGACGTCGATCGGTTTCACTACGTCAGTACCTGTTACGTGAGCGGTCGATACGACGGCGTGTTCACCGAGTCACACCTCCGGGAAGACCAGTCGTTCAACAACCACTACGAGGCGACGAAGTACCGCGCCGAAGTCGCGGTCCAGGACCGAATTGCTGATGGATTTCCGGCGACCGTCTATCGACCCGCGATCGTCGTCGGCGACAGTCGTACCGGCGAAACGGACAAATTCGACGGGCCGTACAACCTGCTTCGGTTGCTGTTCGCCCAGCCGCGTTGGCTCTCGGCGACGTTCACGCTTTCTGGGTCGAGCGGGGCCGAGTTGAACGTGGTGCCACGCGACTTCGTCGTCGACGCGATCGCCGCCCTCAGCGATCGCACCGACACCGTCGGGGAGACCTACCAGCTCTGTGATCCCTCACCGCTTTCGGTACCGCAGTTCGTCGACGCGCTCGCCGACGCGACCGAACACCGAACCATCCGGCTCCCGACGACGCGTCGAATCGCGACGACGGCGCTCCGGGCGCTCGAACGGGCGTCGTTCGATATCGAGCCGGAGACGGTGGCGTACCTCGATCACCCGACGCGGTACGCGTGTCCGAAGACGACGCGTACCCTCGCCGAAGAAGGCCTCGAAGCGCCGGCGTTTCGGTCGTACGTCGATCAGATCGTCGCGTACGCTCGGGACTCACTCACCACCGACGGGACGCAGGTGAACTGAACGTAGATTCGACCCACAGTAGTCGTGTCGAGTGGTCGTCCCCGACGGTTCGACCGGCGACGGATTGGCGCGACGAATCGGATTCGCCGTCCGGATCGACCGACGTGACGGTCTCGTCACGATCGACCGCCTCGTCGGAGACGGTGAGCGAGAACGCCTCGCCGCCGTCGATCGAGACGTCATCGAAGCGATTGTCGGTGGATTCGTCTCGTGCGTAGATCGCCCACCGCCCGTTATCCTCGGCGGTGACGTCCTCGAAGCGGTTGTCGGGGGCCGCGTACAGCCAGATCGCGCTCGGATCGTCCATGATCGGATTGTCACCGACGGTCTTCGAGACCGAGACGTCGACGAGTTCGTTCGCACCAGCGTAGCCGAGGGCGACGCCCGCGAACGCGCTTCGATCCGCGTCGACGGCGTCGAGGCGGTTCTCGTCGGCGTGAAGCAGCGTGATTCCGGTGTTATCCGCGATCGACCTGACGGCGGAGAGTGCGTTTCGGTCCGAGCCCTCGAGGACGACGCCGTCACCTCGGTTGCGGCTCACGTCGACGTCGTCGACGCGGTTTTCGAACGAGTCGACCAGCGCGATCCCCCCGCGGCCGTTTCTGGCGGCGACGCAGGTGTCGACGGTACTGTCCGTCGTATCACTGAAGACGATTCCTTCGGCCTCGTTCGCCACGGCGGCCGCGTCCGCGACCGTCGAATCCGTCGCGCCGGAGACGGCGATGCCGTCGACGTTGTCTACGGCGGTGACGTTCTCGATCGAACACCCCGCCGCGCCGTCGACGCCGACGCCGGTGTCCCAGGTCGAAACCGTCAGGTTACGGATCGTCGCGTTTCGAGCGGATTCACCGACGGCGACGCCAGTGCCGAACTTGCGGTCGCCTCTGGACGGAATCGTCATCCGGTGAAAGCGCTCTCTCGCGTCCGGATCCATCGTCAACTCGTGTCCCCAGCCGTCGACGACCACGTCCGCGGCCCGAATCTCGATGCAATCGAACGTCGTGGCGACGACATCGTCGGAGAGCGCGTACCGACCCGGCTCCGTTATCTCGGCACAGTCGTGGATCTCGGTGGCGTCGTCACGGTCGGTCGATGCGGCCGGGAACGCGCCCAATACGCCGGCGACGACCCCACCGGCTCGCAGCAGCGATCGTCGCGTCGGCCGTGTCTCGTCCATCGGCGGTCACCACGCACCTTCACGTGATCGATTACCAAAGAGGGTCGCGTGGCACACGACATCGTCACGTCGCACTCGAAGCGTCCCAACGAACCACTCACCGGTCGATCACCGGCCGCCGGTTCCGAACTCGGCGTCGACCATCGTCGCCTGGCCGCGCCTGAGCAGGTCCGACGCGGTCGACGCCGCACACCCCAGTTCGGCCGCGACGTCCGCCAGGCTCGCCTCGCGGGGAACGGCGTAGTAGCCGAGTTCCCACGCGGTTTTCATCGCCTCACGCTGCGTTTCGGTGAGCGGCGGTCCGGTGAGCTGGGGGATCGATCCGACCGAGAGTACGTCCATCTCTATGGCGTCCGGAATGGCCTCGCTCACCTCGCGGAAATCCTCGGACGTCATCACGAGTGAGAGGATCATCCGCCGGTCGGATCGGTACTCGATCGGGTAGACGACGGCGATCCGGTCCCGTCCCAGCGCGTCGGCGAGCGCGCGGTTCGACGGGTCGAGGTCGTGTCGAATGTAGGTGTAACAGCCGCCGTCGTCGGCGGGGTAGACCTCGTATTCGTCGATCTCGACGTCGGACGCGAGCGCCTCCCGGTAGACCGTCTCGTCGCCGTCGACGTAGTTGATCGCCGTCTCCCGTCCGTCCTCGACGCTGATGTACAGCAGCAACTCCCGGTCGATCTCGGGCGTGCGACAGACGAGGTCGTGGATCGGGTGGATCGTCTCGGGCGTGTGGCGGATGGCGAGACGGACGGCGTTCATACCGTCTGTGACCGGCGGGTCCACGTAAGCGTTCTCGCTCGCCGGTCCGCCGAAGTGTCCTGGTCAGTTCCGGTGACCCGCCCGTACGGCCGGCGACGAGGGTGGCCACTCGCCGTCCGGAGTGCGCTGACCTGTCGGCCCGAGTGACTGACCACCTATTTCCCGGCAGCCCTCGTCGTCCGTGTATGGGAACGAAGCTCATTTCCTACGACGCGAACGTGCCGGGAACGGCGGTCGGAGAGACGTTTCGGTGGCTCGCCGAACAGTTCGATCGAACCGAAGCGGTCGCGCTCGCTGACGACACCGAGACGGTCTCTCTCGGCCTGTCGGAATCGGTTCGTCTCGAACTCGAGGGTGAGCGTGACGGCGAGGGCGGCGTCGAACTCCGCGTCTCGGTCACCTGGCCGTCGGATGCCGTCGAACGGAGCGACGGCGACGGGTCCGACGAGTTCGCCGCGGCGCTTTCGTCGGCGGTGGATCGGAGCGACACGGCGGCACCCGAGCCGGCTGCGAGCCAGGCCACGTTCGAGCTGTACGAAGACCGGGCCGACGAGTGGCGGTGGCGACTCGTCCATCGAAACGGCAACATCATCGCCGACGGCGGCGAGGGTTATACGAGCAAACAGAACGCCAGAAAGGGCATTCGGAGCGTGAAAGCGAACGCAGCTGGAGCCGAAGTGATCGAACTCCAGCGGGAAACAGACGAGTGACGCCGAAGGAGTAGACGAACGTGCGGGCGACGGTGGAGACGCTAACGCAGGCGAGCGTGGGGCGACGTCGGAGACGGCGGGATAGTCGAACGGGCGGCCGACGGTGGAGACGTCGACTCGAACTCGGAACTACCATCTCGAGGTGATCGAGCGCAGGCGGGAACCCGGAGTAGACTGCCGCCGTCACCTCCGAGCGACCGAGTCGGTACCTATCGATTCGATCGCCGTCACGCTCGACGCTCACCGATCACCTCGTCGCTCAATTCCAGCAATCCGATCGCGGCGAGACAGTCGAGACAGATGGTGCGCTCGACGTCACGATACCGATGGCGGACGTCGCGTCGGTGGGTCACGGAGAGGCGGACGCGGCCGCCACGACGCGTATCGGTACAGCGATAGCACACAGGTCCGGCGGACGGTCTGTCGGTCATCCACGTACCCCCGGCTCCCCAATCGAAGATTCCAAACTCGGGCCGGACCGTAGCCGAAGCTGTCGATACCACAGGCGTGCGAGACCTTTTTGTCTCGGTGGTTTGTACGCAATCATGGCAACCAAGCCGCTCCGCTTGGAAGCCACGTCTCGGGTGTCATCACCACCCGGGACATTCTCAGCGCATGTCCCCGCGTCAGTTGTGGAGCGTGGCTTCCGTTCGTACCGTACCAATCAACGATTATATAACTACCGGTGGCTGTAACGAGTGGCTGTTCGGGGATGGGTTGGTGAGAAATTTCTCGCTGTTGAGCGCGTTAATGGGTCTATCGAGGGGTACGATCGACGACGGCACAGAGGGATAATTGAGGACCTTCCGACAAACGGGGGATAGCGAGGGTAGTCGCGGCGGTAATGTTAATACCGACGTGACTAGAGCGTTTTCACATGAGCGATCAGTCGCTCACCACGGGCGTTCACCGATCGCTGTCGTCGATCGGTGATACACCGCTGGTGGTGGCCACACTCGTCGGTGCGATCGGACTCCTCGTCGGCCTTTCGCTCCCCTGGCTCCAGCCCGATCCGGCTCGCGAGACGATACGCCTCGTGTACATCCCCGGGATGGACGCGGGATTCGAAGTGGACGCAACGCTCGTGTTACTCCTGTTAGTCGCCGCCTCGGTGGCGGCGGGGCTACTGCGAGGGCGCTCACGACTCACTGGCGCCGCCCTGGTGCTCACAGGAGTGGCAACGATCGCGCTTCCGACGTACCTCCTGGTCGATATCTACCTCGCATACGGAGGCGAGTTTATCCCCGATATCGGCAGTTTCGTGACGATCGCGAGCGGTCTCATCTTGCTCGTCACCGGCCTGATCGTACTCGGTACGGGGCGATCTGATCGGTGACGGCAGGCGGGTCGCCCTCTCACGCGAACGGCGAATCCTCGACCGTCTGGGCGCCGTAGCGTTCCCGGCGCGATTGGCGTTCGAGTTCCGCGTCGAGGTAGGACTCGAGCAGTTGCTGCTCGGCGGCCGTCTCGAAGGCGTAGAACGTGAAATTCGGATACATGCCGCCCAGATTCGTTCCGAAGTCGACGACGAGCCCGACGCGCGAGTCGTCCTCGACGGCGCGGTTACGATCTTCGAACGTCGACAGTTCGTCGCCGAGATCGTACTCGTCGGCGAATTCGGGCGGACTCGCGTCGATCGAAAGGGAGTATCGATTCGGGTGGTACTGTTCGTCGAACGCGTCTCGGCCGTCGAGCGTGATCGTGTGCGCTTCGGGCAGTTGCCGGGGCCAGTCGTCGAGGTCAGTTCCGGGACCGCTGAACGTCTCGTCTACCGTTTCGCTGCCGCCGGGCAGAAATCCAAACGTCGGTCCAGTCGAACCGACGATGGCTCGCGGCGATCGCGACGGCGGAACGTCCTCGTAGCGCTCGTCGAGGACGGTCTCGCCGTCGTGAGTGAGCGTCAGGTCGATCGTCCGCTCGTGTTCGAACGTGGAGTTGACCAGTCTGACGAACGCCAGCGGAAGGGCTCGATCGTCCTCGGAGAGACAGCCGGCGAGACCGCCGACGGCGGCGACCGGGACCGTCGCGAGCAAGCGACGGCGAGACGGGGTCGTGGCGGGCATCGACACGAACACTCTCGTGTCAGCCAATAACGATTGGGGTGACGCCTACCCGGACGAATTATTTTGGGCGTCGGCGTGGTACCTCGATCCGTGAACCGACGGACGCTGCTGGTCGCAGCCGGCGGTGCGCTCTCGACGGCCGTCGCCGGCTGTACGAGTCGCTTCCAGGACGACGACCCGTTCGACGTCGAGGAACTCACCGACGCGGTGAGCCACCCGTGGGGACTCGCGTTCGTCCCGGAGACGGAACGACTGCTCGTCACGGAACTCGACGGCCGGCTCGTTCTCGTCGACCGCGAGGACGGCGCGGTCGAACCCGTCGACGGCACGCCCGCGGTCCACGCCGCCGGACAGGGCGGCCTGCTCGACGTCGCGCTCTCGCCAGACTTCGGGGACGACCCGTGGGTCTACCTGACCTACGCAGCCGCGAACGACGACGGCCAGTCGGCCACGCACGTCGGACGCGGCCGGCTCGAATTCGGCGGCGAGGCGGAACTCGCCGAATTCGAGGCCCTGTTCGTCGTCGAGCCGTTCGTCGACTCGACGGCTCACTACGGCTCGCGCGTCGGGTTCGGCCCGGACGGGGCGCTCTACGTGACGACCGGCGATCGCGGCTCGAAGGAATTCGGGCCGGACCACGTCTCGCAGGACGCAGAAAACGCGATCGGTGCGACACTCCGGCTCGAACCGGACGGCTCGATTCCCGAGGACAACCCGTTCGTCGACGAGCCCAACGTCGCGGACGCGATCTACAGCTACGGCCACCGAAACGTCCAGGGAATGGCCGTCCACCCCGAGACGGACGAGATCTGGCTGTCCGAACACGGCGAGGAGGACGGCGACGCCCTCCACGTGCTCGAGGCGGGCGAAAACTACGGCTGGCCGATCGCTCACACCGGCTGCGAGTACGGAACCGAGACCCCCGTCGGTGACGACCCGCACGAGCGCGACGACGTGGTCGATCCGGTCTACGCCTGGGCGTGTACGAGCGGCGGCTTCCCGCCCGCCGGAATGACGTTCTACGACGACGAGGCGTTTCCCGACTGGCGCGGCGACCTCTTCGTCGGCAATCTGGCGGGCGAGTACCTCGGTCGATTCGCGGTCGACGGAACCGACGTCGAAGAAGCCGACCCGCTGCTTTCGGACCGCGGGTGGCGCGTTCGAGACGTCGCGGTCGCCCCCGACACCGGATATCTTTACGTGCTCGTCGACGGAGCGGACGGCCCGGTCGTCCGTTTGAGTCCCGAGTAACGACGGGATCGCAACGCCCAGGTACGACGATACACTGTCCAATTTGCTCCTGGAATATCATCCTCATTGCTACCACCAGAAACTATGTATGGCGATTGCGACAATCACGAACGTCGATGGATCCGTTCACGCTTGGTCGGGCGCACGGGCGCAATCATCGTTCGTTTGTCCTCCTATTCGTGATTATTGTGAGCGCCATCATCTGGGCGACGCTGGTTCCGGGTGCCGCGCTTGTGATGGACGAGTACTGGGGAGTCGTGGTGTGGACATCCGTTTCCGTGATCGGCTGTTCCGGCTTCGGCTGTCAGTTCTGGTTTCTGCTCGTTCACCTCGTCTACGCACTACTCGTCGCCGTTGGGACGGTGGCAGTGGCCACCAGAATACATGATCGATGAGATCACTAGGAAACCAGATTCGGAGTACGCTCGTGCTCACCGCAGTAGACCACACACAGACCAATCCAGCCAGTATCTTCACGGTCGGCAGCCGCCGACGACGGTGTGAACGCCCACCTGCCGAACACCTCATCGGATCAACGTCACGCGGACCGGCGATCGAAACGCCACCACCTCGGTGACGCTCCCGAGCGCGATCTCGGAGTCGTCCGCCCGGCCGTGACTGCCCACTATCACGTGATCGACGTCGTTGTCTCGCACATAGTCGACGATGGCCCGGGCGGGTTCGTTGATCGCGACGGCGGTCGTCAGGTCGCGGTCGTGCTCGTCGGCGATCGCCCGCGCCTCGTCAAGAATCTCCTCCGCGTGCTCGTCGGCGCGATCGTACCACTCGCTTGAGCCGTGTGGCGGCTCTCTGGTAATCTCGACGTCCGACGCGTAGCCGTAGGCCGGATCGGTCGGATCGATGACGTGGAGGACGGTGATCTCGGCGTCCGGATGCTCCGTCAGCGCCACCTCGAGCGCCCGTTTCGAGAGCGGGGCCCCATCCATCGGAACGAGTAGGTTCGTGCTCACCTCGAAACGTACGACTTCGACCGGTAAAGTACGTCCATTCGCCGGCATCCGAGATAGTCACCTGAAACTGAAGAAGTATCGACCGACCCGCCACGTCGATCGCGCGGCGGTCAGTGTCACAATCCAGCGACCGGGACAGCGGTTCGCGCGGCTCGAGGCGACCCCATATTTCACCCGTGCGACGTTCGACCGTGACGACCCGGCGCCGTCAGCGCGCCCGCAACCGGGTATCGAGACGATCGTGCGTACACCACTGATTTGTACCACCAGATCATACGGACAACTATGACCAGACCAACGCCAGTCAGCCCGCCGGTCGCCCTCTCGATCGCGGGCAGCGACTCCGGTGGCGGGGCCGGGATCCAGGCCGACCTGGGGTCGTTCGCCGCCCACGGCGTCTTCGGGACGACCGCGATCACCGCCGTCACCGCCCAGCACACGCGGGGAGTCGAATCGTCGTTCGTCCTGCCCACCGACGAGGTCGCCGCCCAGATCGACGCCGTCGTCTCCGACTTCGAGGTCGGCGCGGCCAAAACGGGGATGCTCGCGACGGCCGAACTCGTCTCGCTCGTCGCGGCGCGTGCGGCCGACGCGTCGTTCCCGCTGGTCGTCGATCCGGTGATGGTCGCAACCTCGGGCGATCGGTTGCTCGACCGCGTTGCGGAGGAAGCGTACGAGGCCGTGATCGCCGAGGCCGCGGTCGTCACGCCGAACGCCGACGAAGCCGAGGTCCTGACCGGAATCGAGATCGGAGACGTCGACGCCGCCCGCGAGGCGGGCCGGACGCTGCTCGATATGGGCGCCGACGCGGCGCTCGTCAAGGGCGGACACGTCCCCGGTGAGACGGTCGTCGACGTCCTCGTCGTCGATCGCGACTCGCCGTACGCGGATGGCGAATCCGTCGACGGAGAACCGAGTGGGAGGGCGCTCGTCACGACGATCGAGCACCCGCGCGTCGAGACCGACGCGACCCACGGCTCGGGCTGTGCGCTCTCGGCCGCCATCGCCGCCCGTCTCGCCCGCGGCGAGTCGCTCACCGAAGCCGTCGAAGGGGCGACGGACTTCATCGCCCGCGCGATCTCCCGGCCATACGACGTCGGGCGGGGACCGGGCGCCGTGAATCCGTCCGCCGACGTCGATCGGGGCGAATAGCCGACACCACCCGTTCGAGTCCGTGCGAGCCTTTTTGCCGATTGCGACGTAGTCGACGGCATGGTCGAGAGTCCGTTCGACGTCGAGATTCGCGTCGGCGAGGTGACCGCCGCCGAGTCGTTCCCGGAGACGAACAAAGAGGCGATGACGAAGCTCTGGATCGACCTGGGTGACGAGGAAATTCAGTCGGCTGCTCAGCTCGACTATCACTACGATCCCGACGACCTCGTCGGTCGACGCGTTCTCTGTGCGACGAACCTCGGGAGCGTTCGCATTGCCGGGTTCAAATCCGAGGCGCTAACCGTCGGCGTTCCGAGCGACGAGGGCTATCCCGTGCTGGTGTCCCCGGACGACGAAGTCGACGTCTCTCTGGGTGCGATATTGTACTGACGACCGGAGTACGCCTGCGTAGGCGGCCGTCAGTCGAGGAGTCCGAGTTCGTATCCGTCAGCCGAACGGTCTAGCGACGGCCACCGATTTTATGACCGTTCCCAGCTATCGAAGCGTAATGTCGACGCTCGTCACCGCGTACATGACGACGGTCTTTTTGGCCGTCCTCCTGAGCGTCGCGATTACGATTCTCGCCGTACGCAAGTGGGAAAATCCCGAATCTCGAGCGCTCGCAGCCCTAACAACCGGGATCGCACTCTGGACGGGTGGCGACTTCGTGAGTATGTTCGCCAGTTCCCGCGAGTGGACCATCCGCTGGTTGCAGGTCCACTGGCTGGGCGTCGTCATCGTTCCCGTCGCAGTGTTCGTCTTTATCCTCGTCTACACCGGCCGCGGTGAACGGCTCTCGCGCGGACGCGTGGCCGGCCTCTACGCCCTCCCCGCCGTGACGTACCTCCTCGTGCTGTCGAGTCCGGCCCACGACCTCATCTGGACGGCGATCGAGCCCACGAGCGCGTCGCCGGTCGGCTACGCGTTCACGAACGGTCCGGCGTTCTACGTCTACGCCCTGTACGCCTACGGGTTACTCGCGGTTGCGTCCGTCCTGCTCGGCGTCTTCATCCTCCGATCGAACGACCTCTACCGCGGACAGGCCTCCCTGCTCATGGTCGCCGCGCTCGCTCCCTGGGCGAGCAACCTCGGATACGTGTTCGGCGGACGGGTTCTAGACGTCACGTCGATCGGATTCGCCGTCACCGCGGTCGCACTTGGGGTGGCGCTCTACCGGTATCGGCTGACCGACGTCATGCCCATCGCTCGAACCACCGTCGTCGAGCACATCAACGACGGCGTGATCGTTCTCGACCGTGAGGACCGTCTCGTCGACGTGAATCGACGGGCCGCCCCGTATATCCGGACCGAACGGGGCGATTCCCCGCTAGGCCGTCGCGCGAGCGAGGTCCTCCCGGACCCGATGGTCGACCGGCTCACGCAACACGCGGATCGATCCGAACCCGACGAGAGCAGCCCGGAACCATCGGTCGCGACCACCGGGTTAACGATCACGCGAGACGGGTCCCAGCGATACCTGACCGTGGAGACGACGCCCCTCTCGAACGCCCGCCGTCGGATCGGTCGGCTCGTCATCATCCGCGACGTCACCGAGGAGCGCCGCTACGAGCGCGAACTCGAACGACAGAACGATCGGCTCGACCGCTTCGCGAGTCTCGTCAGCCACGACCTGCGGAATCCGCTCAACGTCGCCGACGGCTACGTCTCGATCCTCGACGAACGGTGTGACGATCCCGCGCTCGAGGAGATCACCGTCTCGCTCGATCGGATGGAACAGATCATCGACGACGTCCTCACGCTGACCCGACACGGTACCGTCCTCACCGATCGAGAGCGGGTCGAACTGGCGACCGTCGTTCGATCCGCCTGGAACGGCGTCGACACCGCCGACGCGACGCTCGACGTGGAGACGGGCGACCACGCGGTCTCGACCGACCCCTCGCGGCTCGTCCAGGCGTTCGAGAACCTCTTTCGCAACGCCGTGGAGCACGGCTCCACGAGCCCTCACTCACACGTTCGCGAGGAGACCGTCGAACACGGCGGCGCGGACGTGACGGTCACCGTCGGGACGATTACCGGCGACGATCGAGACGACTCCGTCGACGGGTTCTACGTCGCCGACGACGGTCCCGGCATCCCGGCCGCCGATCGCGAGAAGATCCTCGAATCGGGCTACTCGACCAGCCAGGATGGGACGGGTCTCGGCCTCGATATCGTCACCCAGATCCTCGACGCGCACGGGTGGTCGCTCTCGGTCGACGAGAGCGATAGCGGCGGCGCCCGGTTCGAGATCCGCTACGCGGCGGATCGGGACGGAGAAACCGACCCGGCGGCCGAACCCTGCGAACTGTGACGGGAGGCGAGCACGGTTTCCCGCTCGTCGAACCGTGACACTCGCGCTCACGTTACTCTGATGACCGCCCGTCCGTGTATCGAACGCCGGCAGCGAATTCGTCCGTGACTCGGGCACAATCCCGTGAAGTGTTATTAGGCACCGGGCACCACGGGTTGAACGATGGCTACGGAGGCTTCCTTTACGGTACCGTCGAACGAGTTCCCGCTGGGGACCGTGTTCGAGCAACTGCCGAATGTGTCGGTCGAACTGGAGCGGATCATCCCCGCCCGAGACGTGGTGATCCCCTACTTCTGGGTTCGAGGGACCACAATCGACGACATCGAAGGCGCGTTCTCGGCGCATCCGGGCGTGGATCGAATACAGTTCGTCGACTCCGTCGAAGACGAGAATCTGTTGCGCGTCGAGTGGGCGTTGGATTACGACGACGTCTTGACCGCGCTGACGGAGACGAACATCGCGCTCATCGAGGGCGTTGGAACGAACCAGCAGTGGACGTTCGAGATACGCGGTGACAGCCGGAGCGATATCGCCAGCTTTCAATCCCGGTGTCGGGACGTCGGCATCCCGATCACGCTCACGGCGTTGCGCGCGCTCACGCCCGTCGAGACGGCGACCGAGGCGGCCCTCACCGACACCCAGCAAGAGGCGCTGGTGGTCGCCTACGAGCGAGGCTACTTCGAATCGCCGCGCGAGACGACGATGGAAGCGATCGGCGACGAACTCGGCATCTCACAGCAAGCCGTCGCATCCAGACTCCGGCGCGGGATCAAGCATATCCTCGGAAACACGCTACCCACACTATCGGCCCCCTCTCGAGAGAGTGCTTAAAACCGTTTTGTATACTAAAAAGTGGAAGTGATCCGGTTCGGTCTACTGAGTATAACGTGATGAGCGAGGATCCCATCGCGTTCGACGCGGTGTGCGACCTGTGTAGAGATACCCGCCGACGGATTATTCTCGCCGTACTCGCCGAAGAACGGCGTTCGTTGACGATGGACGACCTCGAGAGAGCGATTCTCGCGTACAACCATCTCACGTCGGTTGCCGACGCGTCTTCGGAGGTACTGACAGACATTCGGGTCTCTCTTTGCCACGCACACGTTCCGAAGCTAGAATCGGCGGGCGTCATCGAATACGATTCGGATCGACAACTCGTCGACCCGACCGAACGGTTCGACCGGTTACAGCCCCACCTCGCTGCGATCCTCGATACCGATCCGAATCTCGACGAATCGATCGCGTTGTGAGTTCGGACGGGAGACCCCAAACTTGTAAACTGATACTCGAATAGGTGGTGGGAGCTAGCGGAGTATCTGAGTGCGACGCGACGCGTCCGCCTCGGAGGCTACGTCCACCCCGGAATCCGCAGGGCTTTTGCGGTGGGCGACCACCCTTCGCGTATGAGCGAGGCGACGGGAATCGTCGGGGAGTTTCTCTCGTTGAAAGCCGACGCCGACGCGGACCTGCTCGCGATGCAGTGTGGAGACTTCTACGAGTTCTTCGGCGAGGACGCCGAGATCGTCGGCGAGGAGCTGGATCTCAAAGTCACCTCGAAGTCCTCGCAGGGACAGTCCTATCCGATGGCGGGCGTGCCGCTTTCCGATCTCACGCCGTACCTGACGAGCCTGGTCGAGCGGGGATACCGGGTCGCCGTCGCCGATCAGTACGAAACGGACTCGGGCCACGCCCGCGAGGTCGTCCGAATCGTGACGCCCGGAACGTTACTCGAGACGCGCGAAGCCGACGCCCAGTACCTGGCGGCGATCGTCGCGGCCGACCGGAGCGTCGACTTAGGGTCGAGCGCCAGCGGCGCGCACGCCGACTGGTCGAGCGGGAGCGATTCGGGCGCGAACGAAGGCGAGGCGGCCTACGGCCTCGCGTTCGCCGACGTGACGACGGGGCAGTTTCTCGTCGCGAGCGCGGCCGACGTCGAGGCGGTCCTCACCGAGTGTTACCGGTTCGATCCGGTCGAGGTCCTGCCCGGCCCTGGGGTCAGAAACGACGACGAGTTGCTGTCGGCGCTTCGCGAACGGACCCACGCGTCGCTTTCCCTGCACGACGCCGAGGCGTTCGCCCCGAAGCGGGCCGCCCACGCCGTCCGCGAGCAGTTCGGCGCGGAGACGGTCGACCGGCTCGACATTCCCGAACCGACGATCGCGGCCGCGGGGGCGATCCGCTCCTACGTCGAGGAGACCGGCGCGGGCGTGCTCGCCTCGATGACGCGGCTGCGAACCCACCGCGGCGACGATCACGTCACGCTGGACGCGACCACCCAGCGAAACTTAGAACTCACCGAGACGATGCAGGGCGAGCGCGACGGCTCGCTGTTCGCCACGATCGATCACACGAGTTCGAGCGCCGGCGGTCGACTCCTCGCCGAGTGGCTCAAACGACCCAGCCGATCCCGCTCGACGCTCGAGCGACGCCAGGAGAGTGTGGCCGCACTGGCCTCGGCCGCGCTCGCGCGCGACGAGATCCGCGAGGTGATCGGCGAGACCGCGGACCTGGCCCGGCTGGCTAGTCGATCGACCCACGGCAGCGCCGACGCCCGCGACCTGCTCTCGGTCAGAGACACGCTTTCCGCCCTGCCCCGTCTCGCGGACGCGATCTCACAGGACGCGGAACTCGCGGCGTCCCCGCTCGCCGAGATCGTCGACGAGCCCGACCGGGAGGCGGCCGCCGCACTCGGTGAGTCCCTCGACGCCGCGCTGGCGGACGAGCCGCCGTCGACGGTCACCCAGGGCGAGCTGATCGAGCACGGATACGACGCGGAGCTCGACGAACTGATCGAGCGCCACGAGGAGATCAAGTCGTGGCTCGGCTCGCTCGCTGAGCGCGAGAGTCGCCAGCACGATCTCTCGCACGTCAGCGTCGACCGCAACCGGACCGACGGCTACTACATCCAGGTCGGCCGGTCGGCGGCCGACGGCGTCCCCGACCACTACGAGGAGATCAAACAGCTCAAGAACTCGAAGCGGTTCACCACGCCCGAACTCGAGGAAAAGGAGCGCGAGGTGCTCAGACTCGAGGAGCGACGGAGCGATCTGGAGTACGAGCTGTTTTGTGAACTCAGAGACGAGGTCGCCTCGCGCGCCGAACTCCTCCAGGACGTCGGACGGACGCTCGCGACGATCGACGCGCTCTCGAGTCTGGCGACCCACGCCGCCGAGAACGGCTGGGTCAGACCCACGCTCACCGACGACGACGGGATCGATATCCGCGCCGGTCGCCACCCCGTCGTCGAGCAGACGACCGAGTTCGTCCCGAACGATGCCCGATTGGGTCGCGTTGGATCGCCGGGCGACGACGGGCGTGGCGGCGGGTTCGAACGCACGGGCGGTTCCGAACGCGCCGAGGGGGTCGAACGCGACAGCCGGCGCGCTGGCGACGACCCCCGGTTCGTGGTCGTCACCGGTCCCAACATGTCCGGAAAGTCGACGTACATGCGCCAGGTGGCCTGCATCGTCCTGCTGGCGCAGGTCGGCAGTTTCGTCCCCGCCCGCGAGGCCGAAATCGGCCTCGTCGACGGCATATTTACTCGCGTCGGCGCGCTCGACGAACTCGCCCAGGGACGCTCGACGTTCATGGTCGAGATGAGCGAACTCTCGAACATCCTCCACGCGGCGACCGACGACTCGCTCGTGATCCTAGACGAGGTGGGCCGGGGGACCGCCACCTACGACGGCATCTCGATCGCCTGGGCGGCCACGGAGTACCTGCACAACGAGGTCGGCGCGAAGACGCTCTTTGCGACTCACTACCACGAGCTGACGAGCCTCGCCGAGCACCTCCCGCGCGTGAGTAACGTCCACGTCGCGGCGGACGAGCGCGACGGCGACGTCACGTTCCTCCGGACGATCCGGAACGGCCCCACCGATCGCTCCTACGGTATCCACGTCGCCGACCTCGCCGGGGTGCCGGAACCCGTCGTCGACCGCGCCCGCGACGTCCTCGACCGGCTGCGCGAGGAGAAGGCGATCGAGGCGCGCGGGAGCGGGTCGGCCGAACCGGTACAGACCGTCTTCGACCTCGAGAGCGGATCGTTCCGGACCGGCGGAGGCGAGTCGGACGCGGCGAACGGCGAGCCCGCGACCGCCGACGGCGGAGTGACGAACGACGCCACGGCCGCCGACGGGTCCGTGGATCCGCTCGACCGCGAAACCGAGGCGGTTCTCGCGGAACTCGAATCGATCGACGTCAACGAGACGCCGCCGATCGAGCTGCTGGCGAAAGTAAAGGCGTGGCAAGAGCGGCTCGACGACCCATAACGGGTCACGAGCGACGACCGGCCCGCAGGTGTTTTGGCTCCCGGGTTCCCAGAACGAGTACCGATGATCGACGCGATCGCCCGCGGCCGAACCGTGACGGAGGGATGGCCGTGAGCGACGGAACCGAGCGCGCCGAGAAAGCCGGCCACGCTAGCGACGAGACCCACATTCACCAGCTCGACGCGGACACCGTCGCCCGCATCGCCGCCGGCGAGGTGGTCGAGCGGCCGGCGAGCGCGGTAAAGGAACTCGTCGAGAACAGTCTCGACGCCGATGCCTCGCGGATCGACGTCACCGTAGAAGCCGGCGGAACGGAGTTGATCCGCGTCGCCGACGACGGCCGCGGAATGACCGAAACGGACCTCCGCGCCGCGGTTCGCCAGCACACGACGAGCAAAATCGCCGGCCTCGACGACCTCGAGTCAGGCGTCGCGACGCTCGGCTTCCGCGGCGAGGCGCTGCACACGATCGGGTCGGTCGCGCGGCTTCGCATCCGCTCGCGGCCGCGTGGCGAGACGCTGGAAGACCGGGCGGGAAGCCCAGACACCGGCACGGAACTCGCCTACGAAGGCGGCGAGGTGACGGGCGTCGACCCCGTCGGCTGCCCCGAGGGGACGACCGTCGAGGTGACGGACCTCTTTTACAACACGCCCGCCCGGCGAAAGTTCCTCAAGACGAAAGCCACCGAGTTCGCCCACGTCAATCGCGTCGTCACGCGGTACGCGCTCGCCAACCCGGACGTCGCCATCTCGCTCACCCACGACGGCCGGGAGGTGTTTTCAACGACCGGCCAGGACGACCTGCAGGCGGCCGTCCTCGCGGTCTACGGCCGGGAGGTGGCCTCGGCGATGATCCCCGTCGACGTCTCGGGTGACGACCTCCCGCCGGGACCGGTCGAGTCCATCTCGGGGCTCGTCTCGCACCCGGAGACGAACCGCTCGACCCGGGAGTACCTCGCGACGTACGTCAACGGCCGAGCCGTCACCGCCGACGCGATCCGCCAGGGGATCATGGGCGCCTACGGCACCCAGCTCGGCGGCGATCGCTACCCGTTCGTCGTCTGCTTTCTCGACGTGCCGGGCGACGCCGTCGACGTCAACGTCCACCCGCGAAAGCGCGAGGTCCGCTTCGACGACGCCGACGCGGTTCGCCGGCAGGTCGATTCGGCGATCGAATCCGCCTTGCTCGATCACGGCTTGCTTCGCTCGCGAGCCCCGCGCGGTCGATCGGCGCCCGACGAGGCCAGGGTCGAACCGGAGCCGACGGACGAGCGCGACTCACCACCCGCTAGTGAGAGCGGATCGGCGGCCGCTAACCCGCACGCTGACGAGACTCGCGCGGGGACGAAGTCGACGAACGCATCGACGAAGGCGTCGAACGACGCCGCGGACGTCCCGGATACCCAGCCGTCGAGGACCGACGAGACAACGGCGACCGCGTCTGAACGAACCGCAACGGCGCCCGACCCGAACGCGCGGCCGGTCCCCGCGGAATCGGACGACGAGACGGCGTCGGGCGCGGCGGTCGACGCCGATACGTCCGACCCCGACGCGTCCACCGACGAGACGGTCGACGCCGAGGGTGGTACGACCGAGTTCGAACCGAATCGGACGGGCCGGATCGACCCGAACGACGCGGAGACGTCCGGCGGCGCGACCGACCGTCCACAGCGCCCAGATACGGCCGGCTATCAGGTCGATCCCGACCGGAAGTTCGACGCCGCGACCGACCAGCGAACGCTCGGCGGCGAGGTCGCGACCGTCGACGACCGGTTCGAGACGCTCCCCCCGCTTCGCGTCCTCGGACAGCTCAGAGATACCTACCTGGTCTGTGAGACGCCCGACGGCCTGGCGCTGATCGACCAGCACGCGGCCGACGAGCGAGTCAACTACGAGCGCTTACAGCGGGCGGTCGCCGAGAATCCGTCGGCGCAGGCGCTTGCCGAACCCGTCTCGCTGGAGCTGACGGCCGTCGAGTCGGCGGCCTTCGCCGAGTGCGCCGAGGCGCTCACCGCGCTCGGATTTCACGCGACGCGCGTCGACGAGCGAACGATCGAAGTGTCGGCGGTTCCGGCCGTCCTCGACGAGACGCTCGAACCGACCCAGCTCAGAGACGTCCTCGCGACCATCGTCGACGGCGACGCGGCCACGGGAGCCGAAACTGTCGACGAACTCGCAGACGAGTTCCTCGGCGACCTGGCGTGTTATCCGTCGATTACGGGTAACACCTCGCTTCGCGAGGGATCGGTCGTCGACCTGCTGTCGGCGCTCGACGAGTGTCGCAATCCGTACGCCTGTCCGCACGGCAGACCCGTGATCGTCCAGTTCGACGAGCGCGAGATCGAAGATCGCTTCGAACGGGATTACCCGGGCCACGGTAATTAGCTGATACGCCCGCCGTAACGATCTCATACGCTGACGTCTGGAGAAACGTTTAGTACAAATTCCGTCGGTAGCGGCGGACGAGATGGCAGATTCCGCCACGAAGACCGCCCGCGCGGAGTGGGGAACCCGGTTCGGGTTCCTGATGGCGATGATGGGCGCCATGGTCGGCGCCGGGAACATCTGGCGCTTCCCGTACGTGATGGGGAACAACGGCGGCGGCGCGTTCATCGTCGCGTTTCTGGTCTTACTCTTTCTGCTCGCCGTTCCGGGGTTGATGGCGGAGGTCGCGCTGGGGCGATACACGAACAAGGGCGTCATCGGCGCGTTTCGCGACGTCGTCGGCTCGGGCGGGCTGGTCGGGCTGGGCGTGATCGTCCTGCTCGTGAACATCGCGCTGATGTCGTACTACTCGCCCGTGATCGCGTGGACGCTGTACTACGCCGTCCACTCGCTGCTCTTTACGTTCACCGCAACCGGCTTCGAGGCCGAGGCGTTCATGACCGATCTGTTCGACAACGCCGCGCTGATGATCGCTCTCCACACGGTCGTGATGGGCTCGATCGCCGCCATCCTCATCCTCGGCATCCGTCGGGGCGTCGAACGGGTCGTCGTCTACGCGGTCCCCGCCCTCGTCCTCGCGTTGATCGTCATGATGATTCGGGGACTGACGCTCGACGGTGCCGGCGCGGGTGTCGCCTTCGCGTTCGACGTCGAGTGGGAGTACCTCACGTTCAGCAGCACCTGGATCGCCGCGCTCGGGCAGGCGCTGTTCTCGACCGGTCTCGGTTGGGGAATCGCCCTCACGGTCGGCAGCTACCTCAGGGAGTACGACGACGTGCCGCTCGGAGGCGGGGTGTTCACCGCGATCGGCGAGTCGAGTGTCGGCGTCCTCGCCGCGCTGGCGATTTTCCCGATCGTCTTCGCCGTCGGCGTCGAACCCGACGTCGGCGCCGGGCTCGCCTTCGTCTCGCTCGTCCAGGTGTTCCCCGAAATTCCGCTCGGCGGCGTCGTCGCCATCGTCTTCTTCGTCGGCTTCTTCCTCGCCGCGTTCACGTCCGGGCTGTTGATCACCGAAGTGAGCGTGACGACCCTCTCGGAGGAGACGCGGTTCGACCGGACCCAGACCGTCCTCGGCGTCTGCGGGCTGATCTGGCTGCTCGGTCTCCCGAGCGCCTACTCCGCGGACATCCTCGACTACCTCGACTTCGTCTTCGGCAACTGGGGACTTCCGCTTGCCACCATCGCCATCATCCTCGTCATCGGCTGGGTGCTCGGCCCGGAGCGCCTGCGCCTGCTCGCAGTCAACCGGAACGCCGGCATCTACGTCGGCCGATGGTGGGACCCCGTCGTGAAGTACGTTATTCCCGCCGTGATGATCTTCATCGTCGCCTACTTCGCCTGGGAGGAACGGGGAACCCCCGAGATGATCGGTGGCATGGTCGTCCTCGTCTCGTTCCCGATCATCGGCTACCTGCTCATGTGGTACGTCGAGGGGCGAAACGGGGCCAAACCTGAACCCGCGGTCGCCGGAGGTGAGGACGACTGATGGCGCTCACACCGTCGGTCCTCGGCACGCTCGCGTTCACCCTGCTCGCGTTCTGGGGCGTCGCCATCTGGGCGCTCACTCGGACCTTGCGCCAGGAAGAGCACAAAGTCGAACTCCTGTCCGAGCAGGATCGGATCGACACCTACTCGCCCAGGGCGCTCGCCGACCTTCGCGAGTGGATCGAGGAGAATCCGACCGACCCGCTCGTCGACGACGCGCGGGCGGCCCACAACGAGTGCGTCGAGACGCTCCGATCCGTCGACCGGTACTACTACGACTGGACCGACGGGGAGGTCGAACGCCTAGAGCGACTGTAAGCCACTCACGTCCACTCCGACCCGCTCGCACTCAGATGTAATCGTCGGGCCGACCGTTACCGTCCGGAGTATCGTCGAACCGATCCAGCGAGAAGTACGAACGGTCGATCTCGACGCCGTCGAACGTCGGGTCCTCGCCGCAGACCATTCCAGCGGTCAGTTTCCCGACGGCCGGGCCGTGTTTGAAGCCGTGACCAGAGAAGCCACAGCACCAGAAACAGCCCGCCGGCCCGGCGGCGTCGATCACGAAGTCGTGATCGGGCGTCGTCGAGTAGACGCCGCAGTACGAGCCCTTGATACCCGCGTCGGCGAGACCCGGCACGTGCTCGGCGAGCGTCTCGACGAGTTCGAGGACGGTCTCCTCGTCCGGTGAATCGTCGTACTCGTCAGGGTCGGTGGGTTCGTCGTGGCGGTGGGTCGCGACGAGGACGCCACCGCCGACGTCCGGCCGCACGTACCACTGCCCGCCGGGCAGGCTGGTCGTCGGCGTCAGATCGGGATACCGCTCGGCGTAGTCGGCGGGTGGATCGAGCAGCAGAATCTGCTCGCGCACCGGCTCGATCGGAACGTCGACGCCGACCGTCTCGGCCAGCTCGGGCGTCCACGGGCCGGCCGCCACGACGACCGACTCGCACGCGACGGTTCCGGCGTCCGTCCGAACGCCGGTCACCCGACCGGCGTCGGTCTCGATCGACTCGACGGCGACGCCGGTGTGGACGCTCGCTCCCCTGTCCGTCGCCCCGCGGGCGAACCCCTGGGCGACGTCCGAGCCGTCGGAGTAGGCGGCCGCGTCGTCGCTGACGGCGAAGTCGTACGCGGCCGCCCCGTCGTACATCGGGTATCGCTCTCGCAGTTGCGCACCGTCGTAGCGAGAGACCGGCAGATCGCGGTCGGACAGAACCTCGTAACCGGCCATCGCGTACGCACCGCCGGGCGTCCCCTCGTCGGCGAAGCGCACGAGCGGCGACTCTGCGTGCGCGATCGGCGCGCCGGTCTCCGCCTCGAACCGTCGGTAGAATTCGTGGCTCCAGCGAGCCAGGTCGGTGTAGATCGCCTCGTCCCCGTAGTGGTGGCGCAGGATGGCCGAGGAGTCGCCCGTCGAGCCGGCCGCGAGACGGTCGCGTTCGAAGAGGACGACGTCCTCGCCCGCTCGCGAGAGGAAGAACGCCGTCGCGGTCCCCATCACGCCGCCGCCGACGACGACTACGTCAGTCTCCGCCGGCAGGTCGTCACTCGCCGTCACGGGACGCCACCGAGCGCGAACGCTCGCGGTCGACTGGACTCGACTCGCCTGGTACAGACCATATCGGGTAAACGAGCGCGACCACGATGAGGGTTCCCCAGCGTCGCCCGGTCGGCGAACCCGCCGGCCGATCCACACAGCAAAGCACCCCGCTCGCGTAGGGGCGGTCATGCTCGAACTCGATGGCGAGGCGGCCGGCGGGCAATTTCTCCGATCGGCGCTCTCGGTCGCCGCGGTCGAGAACCGGCCGGTCAGAATCGAGAACGTCCGCGGCGATCGGTCGCCGTCGGGGCTCAGACCACAGCACCTTGCCGCGGTCGAGGCGCTCGCGACGATCTGCGACGCCGACGTCGAGGGCGCAGAACGCGACAGCGAGACGGTGACGTTCGATCCGACGCGCGAGGAGTCGGCCGGAATTTCCGGCGGGGAGTACGCGATCGACATCGAGACGGCCGGCAGCGTCACGCTCGTACTCGGCGCCATCCTCCCGCTTGCGACGCGACTCGCGGAGCCGATTCGACTCTCGATCACCGGCGGGACCGACGCCAAGTGGTCGCCGCCGCTCGCCTACCTCCAACGCGTCAAACTTCCGTTGTTGCGTCGGTTCGGATTGCAGGCGACCGTCGACGTGGATCGTCGGGGATTCTATCCCGCCGGCGGCGGCCGCGTGACGCTCACGATGGCTCCGTCGACGATCGCGCCGATTCGACTCACCGAACGGGGACCGCTCAGAGGAATTCGATGTTACTCGGCCGAATCGGCGTCGCTGGCCGACCGCGACGTCGCCGCGCGGCAACTCGACGGATTCGAAAACCGGCTCGAATCGGCGAGTGCACTCGATCACCTCCCGAGTTCGGGGACGAACGCTGAGGACCTCGCCGATCGGATGCTCGCAGAGCGAACCGTCACGACCGCGGTCACCGACAGCCCGGGATCGGCGATCGTCAGTCGGCTCGACTTCGAGCACGCCACCTGCGGAACCAGCGCGCTCGGCGAGCGCGGGACGCCCGCCGAACGGGTCGGCGAACGAGCGGCGCAGGCGGCGATTTCCGTCCTCGAATCGAGCGCACCGGTCGACGATCACCTCGCCGATCAGCTGCTGATCTGGCTCGCGCTTGCCGGCGGGCGCGTTCGCATTCCTCGCGTCACCGACCACGTCGAGTCGAGTCTCTCGCTCCTGTCGGCGGTCGGCTACGCGATCGACGGACCGTCCGCGTCCGACGAGCGATCGACTGGCCGTCACTCGCGGGACGAATGGACGAGTGACAAACCGACGGGTGACGAGACGGTCGTCGTGAGCGCGCCAGGGACTCGTTGAGCCGATCGCACCGGCTAGCCGAGATCGCGAGCGGGCGGATAGGGTCCGTTGAAGGTGAGCAGGGAGCGCTATCCAACCGGAGGCCTCGCGTCGGACCGCCACCACTTATGACACGTCCTTCCGTGAGGTTGTCTATGATCGAGCCGACTGTTCACACGAGTACCGACCCCCACTCGAGACGGAGGCACCGATGAGCGATCTGGTCGCGTTCGGGGAAACGATGCTTCGACTGTCCCCGCCGGGCCACCAGCGGCTGGAATCGGCCTCGTCGCTCGAACTCCACGTCGGCGGTTCCGAGAGCAACGTCGCGGTCGCGGCGGATCGCCTCGGCGCCGTCGCGACCTGGATGTCGAAGCTGCCGCGAAACCCGCTGGGTCGTCGCATCGTCGGCGAGCTCCACCAGTGCGGTATCGAGACCGACGTCGCCTGGAGTCGAACCGGCCGCGTCGGCACTTACTACGTCGAAACTGCCGGCGAACCGCGTGGATCGAACGTCGTCTACGACCGCGACTCGAGCGCGATTACGACCGCGACCCCCGAGGAACTCAATCTGGATCGGATCCGGGACGCCCGACTCTTTTTCACCTCGGGCATCACGCCGGCGCTCTCGCCGACGCTGCGCGAGACGACGATGAAACTGCTCCAGACCGCCCGGTCGGCCGGAACGACGACCGCGCTCGACTTGAACTACCGGGAGAAACTCTGGTCGCCGAAAGAAGCCCAGGACGTACTGACGAACCTCTTTCCGGGCATCGACGTGCTGATAATCGCCGCGCGGGACGCGAAAGCCGTGCTCGGATTCGAGGGAGATCACCGCCAGCTCGCACACAAGCTCGGCTCGCAGTTCGACTTCACGACCGTCGTCGTCACCCGGGGCAGTCAGGGGGCACTCGCCTGGCACGACAGCGTCGTCCACGACCAGGACGCGTTCGAGACGGAGACGACCGAACCGATCGGAGCCGGCGACGCCTTCTCGGGGGCGTTTCTCGCCCGGCGACTCGCCGGCGACGACGTCCAGCGGGCGCTCGAATACGCCGCCGCGACCGCCGCACTCAAGCGAACGATTCCGGGCGACGTCGCGCGGGTGACGATGGAGGAAGTCGAACGCGTCGTCGCCGAGAACGGAACGGGCGGTATCACGCGGTAAGGCAGACAGGATCGACCGCAGATCTCGGCCTCCTCGTCGTCCACCGCACTCTCGGACGGCAACTGCGCCGTCCGGGTCGACGCAGACCGACGTTTTGATGGATTTGCCAGAAGGGGTTTTTCACTCCCCCAGGGACTCCCGAGTGCAATGAGCAGAACAGTAGCCGCCGTAACCGCTGCCCTCCTGGTGACGAGCCTGTTCGCGCTGGCCGTCCCGGGTGGTGCGCTGTCGAGTCAGGCATCGACCTCCAACGAAACCTACGCGGGCACCCACGTCGACTTCGGCGTCGAGGGTGACGCACTCGTCGACTTCGCCGTCGACAACGCGACGACGTTCAGCGACGTGAGCGTCCAGTCCGAATCCGACGCCGGAGCTGGCGTCGGGCTCGGTGCGGTCGTCGACATCGACGGGGCCGCACTCTCGCTCTCCGCTCAGACGGAGACGAGCGCGACCGTCGTCGCCGACAGCGGTGCGGAGATCAACGCCCACGACACCGACCGCGGCCAGCTCGTCGTCAGCGCGGGCGGCGAGAGCCAGCTCGTCGAAGCGACGCTCGGAAGCGACGCGTCGGCCGAAGTCGACGGTGAAACCGTCGTCGTAACGAGCGGCGAGCGCGAGGGAGCGTTCCTCGTAGTCGGCGACGGCGAGGTCACCGTCAACGACGAGGGAGACGTAGCCGCAGAACTCGCGGGCGACGCGGAACTGGTCTTCCGATCGTACGCCGAGGGCGAGCGCGACGAGGAGGCCATCGCCGAGGAGTCGTTGATCGCCGCGGGCGACGCGACGGTCGACCTCCACGTCGAACAGCGCGGCGACGAGGTCGTCTCCGAAGCCGTCACGTACGGACAGGAGACCTCGGCCGACGCTCGCGCCGAGGCCGAACAGCGCGTCGAACTGACGATCGATCGGACGGAAAGCGAGGGAACGATCGTCCTCACGACCGTCTCCGAGGCGGCCGTCGGATCGATCGAGGACCTCGGCGTCGCCATCGACGGCGAAGCCGCCGTCGAGGCGAGTTCACAGTCGGATCTCGAAGCCGGTGCGGCCGGCGAGGAACCCCGGTACATGATCACCTCGCACAACGAGGCGGAGGGCGAGGCGACGGTCGCGATCGCCGTCGATCACTTCTCCGAGCGAACGGTGACGATGTCGAGCGATGAATCGACCGACGATTCGTCGGGCGTCGGCGTCGGTGACGACGCCCTCCCCGGGTTCGGCGCGCTCGGGGCGCTAATCGCCTCGCTCGCCGCCGTCATCGTGCGCCTCCGATAAACCGAATTCGTTTTTCCGCCGTCACTGGTCCGGCTCCGTCTCGCTTACCCGCTCGGTGGATCCTACACCGCCGTCGATCGATCGACGAGTTCGACGTCGGAAAACTCGAAGCGAGCGCCGCCCGCCGACCCCTCCGTCACGCGAACCGACCAGCCGTGGGCCTCGGCGATCCGATCGACGATCGCGAGTCCGTAGCCCGTTCCCCCGTTTCCGGAGACGCCCATCTCCATGATCGATTCCGCCGTTTCGTCCGGGATACCGACACCGTCGTCTTCGACGTAAAACCCGTCCTCGAACGTTCCGACGCGGATGGTGACCGACCGCTCGTGGCTATCGTCCGATCCCGTCGAACCGTGTTCGACGGCGTCCTCGCGAACTTGTGAGTGAGGGCTCGTTGAGCCGTGCTCAACGGCGTTCCGAAAGAGATTCTCGAAGACGTGCGCGAGCCTGTCGCCGTCGGCTCGAACGTGGGCATCGGCGGCGACCGTCAACCGAGCCGATTCGGTCGGAACCGTCCGCCAGCAGTCGGTCGCGACGGCCTCGAGCGAAAGAAACCGGCGCTCGTCGATGAGTTCGCCATCGGCGGCGAGCGTCCGGGTGTCGTCGATGATCGTCGCCATCCGGTCTGTGGCCGCAATCGCGTCGTGGAGGTGGGACGACGAGCACTCTTCGTCTATGAGGTCGAGGCTGCCACGAACGACGTTCAACGGGTTTCGCAGGTCGTGTGAGAGGATCCGAGAGAGCTCGTCGAGGCGCTCGTTCTGCCGGTGGAGACGCCCCTCGCGTTCGATCCGGGAGAGCGCGCTCGCGGTGTGACTCGCGAGCAGTTCGCCGAGTTCGAGGTCCGTCTCGGTGAACGCGTTCGACTCCTCGTCGACGGCCTGAAAGACGCCGTGGTCGCCGATCGGAATGCTGATCGCCGAGCGGAACGGTCCTTGCGGGTCCGCCTCGGGGTAGTCCTCGACGTCGTCGATCACCATGGACTCGCCGGTCCGGTAGGTTTTTCCGGCGATTCCCTCGTCGATCGACATGGTCGTGACTTCGGCTTCGTGGATCTCCTCGGAGAGCGCCGCCTTGTGCAAGTAGCCGTCCGCTTCGAGGTCGATGATGCTGAGGTCGAAGTTGAGCAACTGCTCGCTCGCTTCGATGGCCCGCTCGCAGATGGCCTCGGTCGACTCGAGGGAATCGAGATCGACGGCGACCGCGTTGAGCGCCGCCAGCGCCCGTTCCCGTCGCTTTCGTTCGGTGATGTCCCGGGAGAATCCCACGATCGCCTCGACGGAGCCGGTGACGTCGATGACGGGTTCGGCGTTGACCCAGACCCACCGGCTGAATCCGTCGGCCTCGTTGACCCGATACTCGATCGAGACGGATTCGCCGGCCGAGAGACGTTTCATCGCTCGTTTCGTTTGTTCTCGATCGTCTGGATGTATCGCCGAGAGAAACAGCCGCGGTTCGGCGCGCAATGCGTCGGCGTCGATCCCGAAAATCGGTTCGACCGCGGCATTGACGAAGCGAACCTCCTCCCAGTCTGCGTCGAACATCCAGAGCACGTCGTTCGACTGATCGACGAGTTTCCGAAGCGGCCGATCCATCGACCGACCGGTTCGCGTTCGGTCGGCGAGCGCCGCGATTCGATCGGCCAGGTGCGAAAGTTGGTCGACGTCACCTTTCCGAACGAACTCGAGGCGGTGCCAGTGGCGTGCGTCGATAGAAACGGCGCGAGGGTGCTCGCTCGAAAATAGTACGAACGGGTGTTCGAGCCCGCGATCACGGACCGAGCGAAGAAACGAGAGTCCGTCGGTCGCCGCCAGTTCGTAATCGCTGACGATGCAATCGATCGCTTGCGGTTCGGTTTCGAGTGCGTCGATCGCGTCGGCGACGCTCGTCGCCGAGACGACCTCGAACCGATCGGCGTCCCGTTCGAGATAGTTCGCAGTCAGGTCCAGAATCGAGTGATCGTCGTCGACGTGTAGGACCCGATATGGCGACTGCATGGCCACTCTGTAGTTACGACACCTGAATAACTATTTCGGGCGAGACGTTCGGCGAGAATCGGAATAATCTTCGATTAACCGGTTACGCAGCCGAGGTCTCAACCATCGAAGTCGGTCGATTCGACCCAAAGTCTATCGGCCGTGCGCAAAAAGTGGTAGCATGACACACATCGCGATCGTCGGCGCCTACGGAAGTGCTGGCGTGGCCGTCGCGGACGAACTCGTCGAACGAGCCCCCGACGCGATACGGCTCACGTTGATCGACGACGGCGACCCCGGTGGTGGATTGTGCATCCTTCGGGGCTGCATGCCCTCGAAGGACGTACTCTCCGCAGCCCAGCACCGATATCAGGTTCGCCACGACGACCGGCTCTCGGGGGCGCCGGCGGTCGATTCCGAACGCGTCGTCGCCAGAAAAGACGAGCACGTCGCGGGGTTCGCCACCCACCGACGAACGCACGTCCACGAACTCGCCGAACGCGAGAATGTGACGTTTCACCGCGCGACGGCGCGGTTCGTGGGCGACCGTGAGCTCCGAATCGACCCGACCGATCCGTCCACGCCGGAAGAGACGATCGAGCCCGACTACGTCGTGATCGCGACCGGCTCGACCGTCGCGGTTCCCGACCTTCCGGGTATCGAGGACGTCCCGTTCGACACGAGCGCCGACGTCCTCGACGCCACCGAGTTCCCCGATTCGGGGATCGTGATGGGCTTCGGGTACGTCGGACTCGAACTCGCGCCGTACCTCGCCGAGACGGGCGTCGATCTCACCGTCATCGAACACGACGACCGGCCCCTGGACGAGTTTCCCGCCGCCTACGGCGAGACGCTGCTCGATCTCTACCGCGACGACTTCGGCATCGACGTCCTGACGAACGCGGTCGAACGCCGCCTCGAACGGACCGACGACGGCGGAGTCAGACTCGTCGTCGACCGTACCGACGAACGGACGGCCGTCGAAGCCGACGCACTCTACCTGTTTACGGGCCGACGGCCCGCCCTCGAGGGACTCGGTCTCGACGAGACCAGACTCGATCCGCCCGCGGACGACGACGCACCGTGGGTCGGATCGACGTTACAAGCGCCGAACGACGAACGCGTGTTCGTGGTGGGCGACGCGAACGGGCGCGAGCCGATTCTCCACGTGGCAAAAGAACAGGGGTTCGCCGCCGCGCGCAACGTCCTCGCACACGCGAACGGTACGGACCTAGAGCGCTACGTCAACGTCCCCCACCACGTCATCTTCTCGGGACTCGGCGCCCATCCGTTCGCCCGCATCGGTCACACGCCGGCGACGGTCGCGAAGACGGAGATGGCTGCGATCGTGGTCACCCGCGAAGCCGCCGCGGACGGTGTATTCAAGACGAAAAATCACCCGGAGGGGCTGGCGACGCTGGTCGTCAACGCCGACGACGGGAGCGTCCTCGGCTACCAGGGGTTGCACCTCCACGCCGACGTGATGGCCAAGACGATGCAACTCGCAGTCGAACTGAAACTCGACGTGCGCACCCTGCCTGACCGGGCCTACCACCCGACGACGCCCGAAATCCTCGACGGGTTGATTCGCGACGCGACCGCCGAGCTCGCCCGACGAGAGGGCGACGTCGACCACGACGCGGAGTCAGCCGAAGGGACGCCGTGAGTCGGGCCCGGTAATGGTCGTCGAGGCTACCCACGAACGTTTTTGTCCGGTTCGAACCGAGTGGATCGTATGAAATCGACCGTTCGCGAAGCCAACCCGGAGGACGCCGGCGCCGTCCGGGACGTCGCTCGCGAGAGCTGGCACGCCGCCTACGACGACCTGATCGGCGCCGAGTCGGTCGACCGGACGATCGATCGATGGTACGCGGTGGATTCGCTCGCCGAATCGATCGCGGGCGCTGCAGAACGCGACGATGCGACGTTTCTCGTCAGCGAACGGACGGTCTCGACGAACGGAGACCGCGTCGTCGGGTTCGCGAACGCCGGTCCGCACCCCGAGCTGGAGGCGACGGCGAAGCTGTCTCGCATCTACGCGAGACCGTCGGTCTGGGGTGAGGGAGTCGGTCGTCGACTGCTCGACCGGCTGGAAGCGGATCTCACCGAGCACTTCGACCGGCTCTGGCTGGAAGTCGTCGCCGGAAACGAGGTCGGCATCTCGTTCTACGAGTCGACCGGCTTCGACCGAATCGGCGAACAAGAGAGCGTCCTCGGCGACGACGTGGTGGAGTATCTGTACGAGAAGGCGTTGGAGTGACGGTTCACGGTTTCCGAGGACGTCGCTCGCTACGCTCTGTTCACGGCTTCGCCGTTCACGTTGTCCGAGGTCTCACTACGTTCGACCTCGCTCTCGCTAAGTCCTCGCAAGCCACTATCCCTCGATTGATCACCTCCATCGGATCGACCCATAACTTTTTCCGCGGTACGGTTTCGGTCGCGCCGTGTGATCGACTAATCTTTAAGTCGGCCAATCTGCCAAGGTATTGACTCTACGGACTTGGAGTGAACCCTTTCGGCGACCATTACACTACCACTGATCGCGTTTTCCAGCCGATGTAGCAGAACTATCGATGCGGTCGTGATCATCCGGAACACCGTCAACCGGTTCCGCGAGCATTCGACCAGACGATTCGACTCGGTAAGTCAGGGGATGTCAAATAGCAATCCCAAATGGCTTGACAGCCACGTTGGATGATTGTTTTGAAGTTTGGAGACAACGACTGCGAGCTAGTCAGAACCGACAATTGAAACCAGAAAATAGAAGAGATCTTAACTCGAACCCCACCCGTTATTTCTATAATAAAGTATAAATGACACAATAGCGAAAGTTATTCCAAAAATTGTCCCATGTAAGATAGCTTCTTTATACGATCCACCGGTAGCGCCTGCATATAATATAACTGCCAACAGTGGTACAATGATGTACAACATGAATAGTACCAGGGGGTGGTTATTCAGCCACGACTCTACCGATTTATATCGCCGATGAATTTTCATATTCTTGACTGTAATATTCGAGGTGTGCCATTATACCGGGAAGGAGGTGTTGATCTGCAGTCACTGTGAATGTTGGTTGAGCTTATACTATTCATGTACACCCCGGATTCGGGTTATTATCGTAATTAACCCTATGATAACTCAAAGACATGACGATCCAAGCCAGGTCATTTTGCGAATAATTAGGGTGAAGAGACAATAGCCAGAACTTACCTCTCACCTCAATACTAAAAACCCTAAGTAAAGATTCGATGTTTTCATATTTTATAATTTTATTTGTGTTTATAATATATCTTGCGCAGTGTGTCCCGGGGCGGTTACCTTTCGCATGAATACGTCAACTGGAATTTCATTCTCACCAATAAACGATCGGTCGACCACTCCTGCTCTAATGACGGGGAAGCGAGTCCATGACTGGTGGTCGTCCCAAACCGCAAATGCAACACGACGCCCCTCCAGGTTCTCCTGTAGTAACCGCGCAAGTGTAGCGCACGCCCCTCCGAACAGCATCCTTACGATCGTTCCCGCATACGGAATTACCGCGCATAGCGCTCCGCCCAACGCTGTCGCGCTGTAATTTTCGAGTCCATCACCAAGCACAACACCAGCGCCTATTTGATAATGGCTAATATATGGAATTGAGCAACCTTCAAACCTCTCATTGAAAGTTACATACTCCTCAATTATAGAGTCCAGGTTGTTGATCTCCTTTACATCGATAGGTTCCAGTTTAAGGGGCTTATCATCAACGGCATAAGCCATTATTTCCTCATAAATTTCTTTGTTCTTGTCTTCTCGGACTATGGAGATCGATCGCTTCTCCTTATCATGGAGGTATAGAAGTGTTTCAGTATCGCTTTCAAGCTTTAAGTATTCTATGCCGGTTTCTTTATCCACATAAATCGTTCGAAGGGAACATTCTTCCGAGTTTGATTCAGACGTTGATGCCTGTACAGGAGATCCAAGTACTCCAACACCAATTGGAACACCTGCGCTCGCTTTGAGGACTGTTCTCCGTGTACTTCCGTTCGTGTCGTAGTTTTCGCCAGACATTATCATGGAGGTTGTTTTATTATTATATAACTTTAACTAATTTCTATTCAATATAATAGGTTCGGGCCGAGGGATGGACCATACGATTAAATTGGTTTTGAGTAAGATAACAAGCCAAGATCGATAGGTTTAAATACTTAGTCTCAATTAATTTATATTTATTATTACATCCCATGGTTGGCATATGATATGGTTGGAGTGTGGAATTGTTGCGGGTCTTGAATAGTGTTCGACGACCCTGCCTTCGGCCTCGCTCAGTCCTCGCTACTCACGGCTCTCGTCGGTCGCCGTTCGTCGTTCCGAGGACGTCGCTCGCTACGCTCTGTTCACGGCTTCGCCGTTCACGTTTCCGAGGTCTCACTACGTTCGACCTCGCTCTCGCTCAATCCTCGCTACTCACGGCTCCCGCTGGTCGCCGTTCGTCATTCCGAGGACGTCGCTCGCTACGCTCGCTCAGTCCTCGCTAACCTCGATCCCCCGATTGTTCACCGCCATCGGATCGAGACCGACCTCCTGGAGGAACTGCTTGTACTCGCGTTCACACTGTTCTGCGTCCTTTTGCTTGTCGCTCGCGCGGTCGCAGAGTTCGATCAGGTTCTCGGGGACGTCGTTCTGGTAGACGATCCAGTGGTTGATCAGGTCAGAGAGGCGCCGAATGGGGCTGGTGAAATGGCCGTAGATCTCGAAGTTGAGCGCGTGGTGGCCGCCGAAGGGGTCGTTCATGTACTTCGCGCGGGGCATCACCTTCATCACGGCCCACTGGATCTTATCGAGCTGGCGACCGGGTGCCTCCTCTAAGGTGGCGTTGACGGCCTTCCGGGGGTCGTCCCATTTGTCACCGGGGATCGAGACACCGTCGAGTTCCTGAATCTCCTGTAGCGCCTTCGACCACTCGTCGGGCGTCGGCTGCGGGTGGACGCGGTACATCGCCTCGACGCCCCGATTCCACATCAGCTCGTGCGTGACGGCCTTGTTGGCCTTGAGCATGCACTCTTCGATGATGGTGTGGGCGCGATCGCGACTGGGATTCAGGACGAGCGAGCCGTCCTCCTTGCGCTGTTCGTGCATTCGGTTGGCGAGTTCGAAGACGAGCGAATTCTCCTCGTGCAACGGCGCCTCCGGGTCGTCGAGGCGCTTTTCCGCCTGCGCGTAGGTGAGCCGTTCGTCAGACTCGATGACGGACTTGTAGATGTCGATCGACTCGTAGCCGAGGTGTTCCTTATCGAGGTGCATCTCGACGGTGTGGGCGAACCGTTCTTCGTTCGGGACGAGCGAGCAGACCGACTCCGCCAGGATCGGCGGCAGCATGTGGATGGTGTACGCCGGCAGGTAGACCGTGTTCGCCCGCTTTACGGCCTCGTCCCACATCGCCGAGCCGGGGTGGACGTAGTTGGTTACGTCCGCGATGTGCACCCAGAGGACGTACTCGTCCTCGCGCTCTTCGACGGAGATGGCGTCGTCGAAGTCCTGGGCGTCGATCGGATCCGTCGTCCACGTCGTCAGGTCCCGCAGGTCCTCGCGATCGTCGATCACGGCGTCGATGTCCGCCTGGACGTCGTCGGTCAGTTCCGCGGCCTCTTCGACGACGGCGTCGGGAAACGCGTCGCGAATGTCGAACTTCTCGAAGAGCTCCTCGCGTTTGTTCTCCAGGTGGCGAGCCAGATCCTCGTCGATCTCGACGGGACCCTGGCCCGCTGCCGTGCCGGCTTCGGCCTGTGCCTCGGCGGCGGAAGCCTCGTCGGCGACGGCCGACTCCTCGCCGGCTGCTGCGTCGTCGGTCATGTGCGACTCTTGGAGCGACCGGGTGAAAGTCGTGTCGGACCCACCGACCGTCGGATCGATCCGAGCCCGCACCAGAGAAATCAAAACGTTTACACGCGCAAACAGCTAGCTACAGCCGATGTCCGCCATCGAACTCAGCGGCGTCACCAAACGGTACGGTGGCGTCACCGCCCTCCGCGACATCGATCTCACCGTCGAACACGGCGAAGTCTTCGGATTTTTGGGGCCCAACGGCGCCGGGAAGTCGACGACGATCGACATCCTGCTACGCTATACCCACCCGACCGACGGTCGCGTCGAGGTGCTCGGTCACGACGTCGACGCCGATCCGGTCGCCGTTCGCGAACGGACCGGCATCCTGCCCGAAGGGTTCGCCCCGTTCGAAACGATGACGGGGCGCCACCACGTCGAGTACGCGATCGAGGCGACCGGCGCGGACGACGACCCCGACGACCTCCTCGAACGCGTCGACGTCGCACACGCCGCCGACCGACCGGCGCGAAACTACTCGAAAGGGATGGCCCAGCGCCTGACGCTCGCGATGGCGCTCGTCGGCGACCCCGACCTGCTGATCCTGGACGAACCCTCGACCGGCCTCGATCCCCACGGCGTCCGCCAGATGCGTCGAATCGTCCGCGAGGAGCGCGACCGCGGCGCGACGGTGTTCTTCTCGAGTCACATCTTAGAACAGGTCGAAGCCGTCGCCGACCGCGTCGCCATCCTGAACGAGGGGCGGTTGGTGACGGTCGACACCATCGACGGGTTGCGAGAGGCGGTCGGCACGGGGTCGGAACTTACGGTCGAACTCGCCGGCACGGACCCACGAGAACGGGCCGGGACGAGTGCACGCGAACGAGTCGGGGCAGGTCCATCGGAGACGAAGGTCGCAGCCGAGACGGAGGCCGCCGACGCTGACTCGGTCGCGGTGAGCGAACCGGAGAGCGGCGGACGGTCGGCACGTGAGGGGACGACCCCGACCGACGTCGTCGAAACGATCGACGGGGTGTCCGGCGTCCGAACCGTCGACGGCCGTCTCGTCGTCTCCTGTCGACGCGACGCGAAGCTCGACGTCCTCGACGACCTGCGCGCGGCCGGATTCGAGATCCGCGACTTTCAGACCGCCGAGACCTCGCTCGAGGAGCTGTTCGTCAGCTACACCGACGGGACGCGGGTCGAAGCGACCGGGGGATCGCTATGAGCTGGCGACTGATCGCCCGCAAGGAAGTGGGAGATCTCTACCGAAACCGACAGTTACACGGCAACCTCGCCGCGTTCGTCGTCCTCTTCGGTCTACTCGGGTACGTCCACGCTCGCTCGGCCGGCCGCGGACACGCGGAGCCGAACGAGTTGATCGGCGTCATCGGATTGTTGAGTTTGATCGTCGTTCCGGCGATCGGCCTCATGCTCTCCTACGAAACGATCGTCAAACGGCGACACAACGGCCAACTGGCCCTGCTACTCGGATTTCCGCACCACCGTCGGGACGTCGTCCTCGGCGGCTACGTGGGACGGCTGCTCGTCGTCACGGCGCTGGTCGTCGCCGGGTTCTGGACCGCCGGGGTCGTCGCATTCTTCTTCGGGGCGTCGGTACCGGCGCAGGCGTACCTCACGTTCCTGGTCGCAACCGTCCTGCTCGCGCTCGCCTACGTGGCGATGGGAATCGCCCTCTCGGCCGGGTTTCGCTCACCGTCGTGGGCGTCGATCGCCGCCTTCGGGTGCTTTCTGCTGTTCGTGATGGCCTGGCGGTTCGTCCCCGCCGGGCTCGCCTACGTGCTAAACGGGCTCGAGTCGCCGACGTCGACGCCGTGGTGGGACGCCTACGTCGCGACGCTCTCGCCGAGCGTCGCCTACGAGGAGCTACTCGCCGCGTGGCTCCCGGCAGCGGCGGCGGGAACGGTGCCGGGCGGCAGCGGAACGGGCGCGACGTACGCCCTCGCCGTCTTCGTCGGCTGGGCCGTGCTCGTTCCGCTCGCGGGCTACGTCCTGTTCGACCGGACCGATCTCTAGGACGAATTCGATCGGCCCTCGTCGCGCGCACCCGAGAGCGGACGATTTATGCGCCACGTACCCGTCCACGCAGGCATGCAGGTCAAATCCCGACACCACCTCCGAAGCGACGACGTCTCGGCCGTCGAAACGGCCGTCGGAGAACGCCTGGGCGTCGATCTCGACGGTGACGCCTACGAACTCGTCGAGTTCGAAGAGTCCGACTGGGAGGTCGTCCTGGTCGACGGCGAACCGCTCGTGGCCTACTTCGACGAGGAGCCGTTTCTCACCGTTCGCGGTGCGAACGCCACCGACCCCGACGACCGACTCGTCATCGTCGACGCCGGAGCCGTCTCGTTCGTCAGCGACGGGGCGGACGTGATGCGCCCGGGGATCGCCGACGTCCGCGGCGAGATCACAGCGGGCGACCTCGTCCTGATCGCCGAAGAGTCTCACGAGAAAGTACTCGCCGTCGGCCGATCGCGCGTCGACGGCGACGAGTTGCTCGGCGACGCCGGAAAGGTCGTCGACTCGCTTCACTTCGTCGGCGACGACCTCTACTCATTCAGCGGGTGAACCGGCCTCGTACGGGAACCGATCACTCGTTCGTCTCGTCCATCGAATCCTCCTCGTAGGCGTCTTCGTACTTGTCGAGAAGCACCTCGTGGCCCTCGACGGCGCGCTCGTAGGTCGTCCGCAGGTCGACGATCGGTTCGTACGACGCGTCGACGCGGAGGTCGTTGTACGACGGATCGAACGCGTACTCGCGGGTGTCGGAGACGCGGAGGGCGGCGCTTTGAATTTCTAAGTCCTCGCGCTTGTCACCGCCTTCTTCCTGCCCGGCTTCGAGCGCGTCGACGAGTCGTTCGGCAAGCGGTCGATCCTCCTCGCGCTGGGATTCGTAGGTGTCCGCAACCGCGTCGATCACGGGTTCGCCCGTCAACAGGTTCCCCGCGACGGTGTAGCGGTCGCCTTCGCGGTGGCCGTACCAGGGGCGACACTCCTCGCCGGAGAAGGCGAAGGTCGCCTCGGCGTCGATGCCGTGGAGCTGGCGCTGGGGTGCGCCGTCGTCGGCGTTGAGCAACGCCTCGAGAGCGTCGTCGACCGCGAGACCGTCCTCGAGGTAGGCGATACCGTCCCGACCCAGGTCGACGTTGACCAGACTCTGGGTGGCGACGGCGCCGTGTTCGTTCACGAACGGACAAAGTGTCCCGACGGCCGGCAGTCGAGTCGTGACCGCGACGCCGAAGCGGTCGTGCGTCTCGCCGTCTTCGCCCTCGTAGGACTCGTGTACGCAGATGCTGAAGGTCATCGGCGACCGTTCGAACGGAGCGATCAAAAAACCGCGTGATGCGGTATCGGTTGACGGTGTCCGCGATCGACTCGAGACGAGCGCGCGGTGGCGGCGCGCTATCGCGATAGTTTTTCCCGCGCCGTGATGCCGGCGTGTCCGCCCGCGCCGACCGTGATCCCGACCATGTACAGCGAGGTGAGCGCGACCCCGAGCGAGGCGCTCTTGAGTCGCGAGTCGGTTTCGGCTTGTGCGTCCGAGAGCGACGCACAGACGTCGACGATCCCGCGCGTCACCCGGCTGGTCGCGCTGTCGGGGTGGGCCGCGAGCGTGTCAGCGATCGGGGGGCTGATACGGTAGTAGAGGTCCACCAGCGCCCGACCCATCGGCGTGGCCGACATCGAGTCGTCGCGGAATCGGCGGAGCGAGTCGAGCGTCTCGCCCTCGCCGGCGGTGGCGGTCGTGATGAAGCAGCCGCCACCGCCGTCGTCGTTCTGACACTCGATCGTCCCGCTCGAACAGTCCTCCGGCGATTCAAGACCGAGCGCAGCGGCGACGTTGAGTCGCCCAGCACCCTGGTCTTCGTCACACCGACAGATGTCGTCCGCGGTGTCCATGAGTTGTTGCCGAGCTTCGGAATTCGAGTAGCCGTTCGCCATCAGGTGCGCCGCACCGCCCGAGACGTGCGGGCAGGCCATCGACGTTCCCGAGAGCGTATCGTAGCCGTTGTTGGTGTACGTCGAGTAAACGTCGACGCCGGGAGCCGCGAGATCCACCTCGGGCCCGGTCGACGAGAAGCTCGCGAGGTCGTCGTTCTCGTCGGTCGCGCTGACGGCGACCACCTCATCGTAGGCCGCCGGATAGCTGACGCAGTTCGAACACTCCCCGTCGTTCCCGGCCGCGGCGACGAGTAGCGTCCCCTGCTGATTGGCGTACTGACACGCGTCCTGTAGTTCCTGCGTGCCGGAGCCGCCGCCGAGTGAAAGCGATCCGACGTCGATTCCCTGGTCAGCCGTCCAGACGATCCCTTCCGCGACGTCCGAGAGACTGCCGCCACCCGTGCTGTCCAGAACCTTCACCGCGTACAGCTCGGAATCGAGCGAGACGCCGAGCACGCCGACGCCGTCGTCCGGCGCGACCGCGGTACCGGCACAGTGAGTGCCGTGACCGTTGTCGTCGCCGTATGGCTCGGGACAGTTCGAACAGGTGGTTCCGAACGCGGCACCGCCGTGAACGTCGAGCGCTTCGTGATCGACCTGCACGCCGGTGTCGATGATCGCGATGCTCGCGCCGGCGCCCGTTTCGCCGTTGGCGTGGGCGACGTCCGCCGAGACCTGCTCGATCCCGTACGGCGTCGTCTGTAACGCGTAGGCGGGCTGGTCTTTTTCTACGTATCGAACGTTCGGATTGTTCTCCAGCGCGCGTACCGCCGAGTCGGGAAACTGCCCGGCGACCGACTTCCCGATATCGCCGAAATCCAGCCGATGGCGTACCTCGGTCGCGTTGGCGGTCGCCACTCCGAAGTCGGCATCCGCCGTGAGTCCGATGATCGTTCGATCGATCGATTCGTCAGCCGTCGTTTTTCCCGCGAGTCCGACGGTCGCTGCCCCCGCGGCCGCACCGCGAAGGATGCGGCGTCGAGTGATGTTGGTTCGTGCCATTGGTTGCCTCGCCGAATGGCAGTCCGCGACGCCGCGAACCGGTCGGAATCGACGACGTTCGCCACGCCATGACATACCACCCAGCAGCCACAGTCGATGGACATTGGCCATATTACTCTTTCTATTTAATATTCTATAGAGATAGTCATCAGATAGTCACATTCGATGAAATTGAATATTAACCCCCCTTATGATTATTAGAGGTAATTTCCTCCTGAGGTTCGACGCGATAATCGAGCGAGCGACGAAGTCCGCTCGAAACGGATTTTGGCCGTTCAGTAGTCCGTCGTCTCGCTCGTCTCGTGCCCGTCGGCGTCGACGACCGTGAGCCGCACCGCATCGGGGTCGGCGTCGTCTCGTAACTCGTGCTCGCCCGAGTCGCTCGAGCCGCTTGCGGCGGACGTCTCGTCATCCAGGACCGTCTCGCCGGCGAGCAACTCGCTCGTCACCGCTTCGAGCGCCCCGTCCGCGTGCGAGACCGACCACTCGGCTGTAGCCCGGTTCCAGCGGCCGGTCGATCGCGTCTCGATGACGAAGGAATCGATCTCGGGTTCGGCTTCGACCGGATCGTCGTCATCGTCGTCATCGTCGTCATCGTCATCTTCATCGTCGTCGATATCGAGCGACGCGGCGACGTTGAGCCGACCGTATCCCTGCTCGTTGTCGCCCAGGTCGACGTCGTCTGCGCCGTCGTGGAGCGCGGCCCGCACCGCACCCCGATCGGTCGTCCCCGCCGCGATGATCGACGCCGCCGCCCCGCTCACGTGCGGACACGCCATCGAGGTTCCCGAGAACTCCGCGTACCCGTCGCGCGGAACCGCCGAGAGGACGTCGACGCCGGGTGCGGCGAGTTCGACCTCCGGGCCGGTCGACGAGAAGTCGGCCAGCTGATCCCCATCGTCGGTCGCCGAGACGGCGATTACCTCGGGGTGTCGAGCCGGGTAGCCGACGCAGTCCGAACACGGTCCGTCGTTGCCCGCCGCGGCCACGATGACGACGTTCTGCTGGGCGGCGTACTCGATGGCGTCGTCGACGACCGACGACGACTGGTCGCCGCCGAGGCTCAAACTCTGGACCTCGTGGCCCTGATCTGCGGACCAGACGATCCCTTCCGCGATGTCGTCGTACGTGCCGCCGCCGTCACACTGCAGGACCTTCACCGCGTGGAGCGTCACGTCGGGGGCGACGCCCAGCACGCCCACGCCGTTGTCCGCCGCACCGGCGGTACCGGCACAGTGGGTGCCGTGGTCGTTGTCGTCGTCCCACGGTTCGAGACACTCGTCGATGTCGTTTCCACCGCCGCTACCCGGCGGCCATCCGCCGCCGCAGTCGGTCGTACAGGCCGCGTCGTCGGTCGCGAATCCCTCGCCCAGATTCGATTCGAGCGTCTCGTGTTCGGCGTCGATCCCGGAGTCGATGATCGCGACGCTGACGCCGTTGCCCGTCTCGCCCTCGTCGATCGCGACGTCCGCAGACACCTGCTCGATTCCGTAGGGTGTCTCCTGGTCGAACGCGAAGAGGCGGTCGTTGCGCTCTACGTACCTGACGTTCGGGTTCCGCGAGAGCGCGTCGATCGCCGCATCCGAAAAGCGCCCCGAGACGGCTTTTCCGATCGAACCGAAGTCGAGTTCCTTTCTGACGGACGTCGCTGCACTCTCGACGTCGGCGACGCCGCGATTCGGCTGGATGCCGACGACGTACTCCCCTTCGTCCGAACTCGCCGCCGCCGTGTTCGTCACCGCGAGCGCCCCGGCGGTCGCGCCAACTCCTCGTAACACCGACCGTCGTGTAGTGTGGTCATCTGACATGGTAATTTAACCCACGATGTGAGTCACCAGATCTAATAATAAAAGACTTCTGGACATTCAATTCGAAGGAAGGAAAATTATTGGTCGTTATGTTGGATCAGATCGAAATATTTCGCAGAGACAATCGAATAATGTAAAATGGAATGCGTGACAGGAGGCCGGGGTCACGTGGTTACCGTCCGTTCGATCACCGATGGCGACGAAATCGCCGCCGAACGAGTGCGTCTGACGTAAGAACTATACTCACCGCGCCGGACTCTCCCTCCATGGGCCTCATGAGCAAAATCCTCGGTGGAGGCGGCACGCGAACGGCCGAGGACTACGTAGAACTGGATCCTGACGCCGTTGCCGCCGAGACGGGCGAGGCGGCGATGTCCGTCCAGTTCGCCGAGATCGACGGACAGTCGGCGACGATCGACATCAAAGACGCCGTCTACGACGGCGACATCGTCATCGCGGACATCACGCGACTGCGCACGAAGGATCGAACCGTCGAGCACGTCCTGGACGAACTCCGACAGGTCGTCCACGAGGTCGGCGGCGACATCGTCCAGAAGGGCGACGACCAGATCATCGTCACCCCGACCGGCATCTCGATCAGCCGCGAAAAACTCGGACGGTAGGTCTCTCTGTCACGCTCCGTCTTTTCATCCCCTCGCCGAGGACTCAACCGGGACTGTACGCCGCCGAGTAGACGTTCAACAGGACGATCCCGACGAGAACGAACGCCATCCCGACGATGCCGGTGAGATCGATCGCCTCGTCGAACGCCACGAGGCCGATCATCGCGACGCCGACGATGCCGAACGCAGACCAGGTGGCGTAGACGAGTCCGATCGGCAGGTCGCGGATCGCCAGACTGACGAAGTAAATCGAGACGGTGTACGCCCCGAGCGCGATCACACCCATCCGCGCGTTTCCGAACCCGTCCGACAATTTGAGTACCGACGTGCCGATCACCTCGGTCGCGATCGCCGCGCCGAGAAAGAGGTAGTCCTTCGTCATCGAGAACGGCTTCGCCGATCGAGACGATAGGGATTCTCGAACGCCCGCCCCTTTCATATCAGTTTTCAATGAGGTTCCGCGACGTCCGTTCACACTCACGCGCGTTCAACTGGCGACGCGCCCTCCCAGGCGGCGTCGAACCGATCGGCGAGATCCGAGACGACGGTCGGATCTCTGGTGATCGCGATGGCGAACCGCGCGGACGGCTCGAACGGGTCCGGCAGGTCGACGTAGCACTCGACGTCGTCGACCACGTCGAAGGTCAGGCGATAGTTCGGTCCGACCCGAATCTCCACGCCCGGGGCCGCTTCGCGAATGGACGAGAGCGCATCGTCCGGGAGACCGCTGTATACGGCGTCTGCGATCAACACGCGGACGTCGACGCCGTCGTCGATTCGCGCCGCCGGAGTGAGTTCGTCGACGTATGCTTCGAAATCCGCCTCGTCGTAGGGCGGGCCGACGAGGAGGCGAAAACACGCTTCGGCCGCCCGCGCTTGCTCCTCCCAGAGGGCGACGGCCTCCTCGCTGCCGAGGTCCGTCGTCCAGACGTTCGCGTCGATCGGCGGAACCGGCGCGAGCTGTGAGCGGACGGTACCTGCGATCTCCTCGTACGCCGCCTCACGGCGGTCGAGGTCTCGCTTTCGCGCCCGGAGCAGTCGATCGACCGCGTCGTCCGGGTCGACGGGAACGTAGATCGTCGGCTCCTCGCCGGGCCGGGTGGTCACCAGCTCGCGCGTCTCCAGTCCGTTCAGCACGTCGTAGATCCGGCCGGTCGGGATGCCAGCCCGCTCTGCGATCGTACTCGCCGACGCCGATCCGAGCGAGAGGAGTCCGCGGTAGGCTCGCTCCTCGTAACTCGAGAGACCGAGGGCGGTGAGGTCGCTCATGATCCAGCCGACTCGCCGAATCGAGTAAACGGTAGCGGGTCGCAATCGGTCCAACGGTTGCGACCTGGCCAGCGCGACCTCGTCTCCAGAACGCGAAAAATAGTTCGTGACTATCTGCACGCCCGTCAGAAACCATATTAGTTAGGGATCTCCCCCATAGGATAACTTAAGTGAGGTGGCGAGAGTCTCGTAGGTAGATGGATCCCGCGGACTTCGCCGACGGCCCCGGTCGGATCGACGACTACGACGGGCTACCCTGTCACCGACCGGCCAGCCTGCCGCCGGACATAGCGCTCACGGAGGACCTGCTGGCCGTTTACGGCGACGCCCAGTACGCCCTGGGTCGGCTGGCGACGCTCGAACGCCACCTCGAAAATCCCACCCTGCTGATCGCCCCGTTCGTCCACCGCGAGGCGGCGATGAGTTCGCAGGTCGAGGGGACGAACGTGACGATTTCGGACATCTACGCCCACCAGGTCGGGGCCTCGCCGAAACGCGCCGCCGCGGAGCTGGCCGACGTTCGAGAGGCGTACAACTACGTCGACGCCGTCACCCACGGCTTCGAGCAACTCGACGCGGGCCGGTCGATCGACGTCGAGCTGATCTGTACCCTCCACGAGAAATTGCTCGGCGGCGTCCGCGGTGAGGAGGACCGCCCCGGCGAGTTGCGCGACGTCCCCGTCTACATCGGCTCGCCCGACGACGGGCCCGACGGCGCTTCCTTCGTCCCCGCGAGCCCGGATTACGTCGAACTGCTGCTCGAACAGTGTCTCTCGTACCTGCGCCGGGGCGAGTATCCGCCCCTGATCGACACCGCCCTCGTCCACTACCAGTTCGAGGCGATCCACCCGTTTCGCGACGGCAACGGCCGCCTCGGTCGCCTGCTCATCATGCTCCAGCTCTACGACGCCGGCCTGCTCCCGGGGCCGTACCTCTATCTCAGCGCGTACTTCAAGCGCCACGGCCTCGCCTACCGCGAGAAACTCCTCGCGGTGAGCACCGACGGCGCCTACGAGGAGTGGATCGTCTACGTCTTGGACGCCATCGCCGAGCAAGCGATCGACGCCTACGACTGCGGGGTCGCGCTCACCGACCTGCGCGACGAGTACCGCTCGCGGTTTCCCAGCTTCCCGACCGCGCGCGAACTGGTCGACTACGTCTTCGAGCAACCGTACCTCACGGGGCCGCGCGCGGTCGAGGCGACGGGTCGGTCGAAGCCCTCCGTCTACGACGCGATCGAGGCGCTCGAAGCCGAAGGCATCGTCCGCGAGACGACCGGTCAGCAGCGAAACAAGGTCTACGAGGCGCCAGAGGTGCTGGCCGTGCTCGATTCGGGGTGAAGACGAAACGCCGCGGGGCGCGACCGGTGGACTGACCACAGAACCTGAATCGAGTGCCTTAGTTAGCCCGAAGATTATTGAGCTTACTTATCCAGTGGGTCTGAATCCGTTAGTGCACTTCGCACGGCAATCGACACGCCGACCGGTTCGGCGAAAGCCGATCCACAGCGGCTCGAATCCGTCGTCCGAAGGACGACATCCAATCGAACAACGACTTAATAGCCGGCCACCAACGTGGCGCCGATGGTCGGACTCGAACGCGGAACGGTCGAACTCGTCTCTCACCGTGAGTCGTGGACGCGCGAGTTCGAGGCCGAAGCCACGCGGTTGCGTGCCATCGTTGATAATCGGCTGTGCGAGATCGAGCACGTCGGTTCCACGGCCGTCGAGGGACTCGCCGCAAAACCGATCGTCGACATGGTCGGCGTGGTCGACTCGCTCGACCTCGCGAACGCGCTAATCCCGGCGCTCGAAGCCGAGGGCTACACCCACCGCCCGAACGACGAGGTCGACGATCGCGTCTTTCTCGCCAAGGGGCCGGAGACCGACCGGACGCACTACCTCTCGCTCACCACCCGCGACAGTGACACCCACCGCGAGCTGACTGCGTTCAGAGACCACCTTCGCGAGAACTCGGACGTCGCCGCCACCTACGAGTCGGTAAAACGCGACCTCGCCGCCCGCTATCCGGACGACCGGGCCGCCTACACCCGCGAGAAGTCGGCATTCGTCGAGTCAGTCACCGAGCGGGCGCTGCTCAGCGAGGAACCTACGGACTGACTACTCGCCGGTAAGACCGCCACTTAGTTAGTCCAAAATTGTCTTCTATAACCACAGTGCAGTCAGCAACACTCGTAGGGAGACCTGTCTCCGGCGTCTCGAACCACCGATCACCGCCGACTCCGTGGTCGCGGTGAGAAGGTGCTAGCCGTTCGTCGCTCGAACTCGACGAACGATACGACGAGTGGCGGCAACCGTGCTCTCGACAGAAGATATATCAACCACATAGAAAATATATCAGCGCCTTCGACGAACTGGGTCCGTGTGAATACGATGGACGAAGACGACGCATCGAGATCGATCACGACCACGGGGTACGACACGCTAGCCGAGCGAGGCGATGCCATCGAGACGAGCCCGTGGGGCGACAGCGCCTACCAGCGCCACTACGTCTGGCCCGGCGTCGAACCGCTGCTCCCCGACCTCTCGGGGACGCGAGTACTCGACGCCGGGTGCGGGATCGGCGAATACGTGGGACGGTTTCTCGACCGTGACGCAGACGTCGTCGGCGTCGACGCGAGCACCGGGGCCGTCGAAACCGCTCGAGAGCGCCACGGCGACCGGGTGAGGTTCCACCAAGCGGATCTCACCGAACCGCTCGAATTCGCATCCGATGACGCGTTCGACCTCGTGTTCTGTAATCTCGTACTCGACCACGTCGCAGACTGGCGACCAACATTCGCGCAGTTCCGCCGACTCCTCGACCCCGACGGGACGCTCGTGTTCACGACGATCCATCCGACGCGTCGCTACCGGCGTCATCGCGAGGAACTCTCCAGCTACCACGAGATCGACTCGTACGTGCTGGAGTGGGGAGAGACGGACGCCCGCGTCGTCCAATATCACCGACCGATCCAGGAGATCGTCGACTCGCTCTCGGAAACCGGCTTCCACGTAGAGGAGTTCAGAGAGATCACGCCCCAAGAGCGCTACGAATCTCGCGATCCCGACCGCTACGAGACGGCTGTGCACGAACCCGACACGCTGTGCGTGCGAACGAGGCCGACCGATACCGACAGCTAGTAACCCGTCGCGAGCGCAGAACGTGGGTCTCTCGTCGGCCGACGGCTTACTATCGAGGCGTGAACGGCACAATAAGTTAGCTAATTCGGCTTTAGACTAACTAGATGCTGGCCGCGAGCGACTCTCAGTAAGGCAAAAACCGACCCCGTCATACACAATCGGGCAGCCGGGTCGTCCATGAACGAGTATACGGCGCGCAATGCGCGCCGTTTCACCGCGAGCGCGGTGCGCTCGCGGCTTTTTTCATCGACGTTTTTTACGGGGGTTGAGGCCGCCTTCGGCGGCCGACGCCCCGAGAAAAAAGGTCGTTAGAAGTAATCGATGCTCGGGGGCAGTTCGAGCTTCATGCCCTTGCGTTCGCGGATCTCCATGATTTTCTCGCGCTGGAGCGAGTCGGCCATGAACTCGAAGCCGGCGTTTTCGGTGTTCCAGGCGGCGCGGCCTTCGGTCGCAGAGCGAATGTCGCTGGAGAAGCCGATCATCTCGTCGACGGGGGCGATGCCCTCGACGACCATGAGGTCGCCTTCCTGGTACATGTCGTCGACGCGGCCGCGTCGACCCTGAATCTCGCCGGATGCCGCACCCATGTGGTCGTTCGGGACGTCGATGCGGACGTCCTGCATGGGTTCTTTCATGGCGATGTGGGCGTCGATCAGCGACTTGTGGACGGCTTCGCGCGTCGCCGGGATGACCTGTGCGGGTCCGCGGTGGATGGTGTCCTCGTGGAGCTTCGCGTCGTGGAGGCGGATGAGGGTGCCCTGAACGGGTTCGTTCGCGAGCGGACCGTTGTCGAGTGACTCCTCGAGTCCCTCGATGAACAGCTCCATCGTCTCGTTCAAGTGCTGGATACCCTTCGTCTCGTCGAGCAGGATGTTCGCGCCGTGGATGTGTTCGACGTTCTGCGAGTCGTCTTTGTCCATGCCGGCGTCCTGGAGCGCCTCGCGGCGTTCGAGTTCGGGCATGTCCATCGACGCCTCGCCGAGTTTGAGCGTCTCGACGAGTTCGTCCGAGAGGGGTTCGGCGGAGATGTAGAATCGGTTGTGGCGGTTGGGCGAGATACCCTCGACCGTGTCACTACCGCGCTGGACGGCCTCGCGGTAGACGACGATCGGCTCACCGGTGTTGACCGGGATGCCCTGGTTGGCTTCGATGCGCTGGGTGATGACCTCGAGGTGGAGTTCACCCTGCCCGGAGATGAGGTGCTCGCCGGTGTCCTCGTTGATCTCGATCTGGATCGTCGGGTCCTCTTTCGAGACCTGACGAAGCGTCTCGATGAGCTTCGGGAGGTCGTCCATCGTCTGGGCCTCGACGCTCTTCGTGATGACGGGTTCGGAGATGTGTTCGATGGACTCGAACGGCGTCATCTCGACGTCGGAGACGGTCGAGCCGGCGATGGCGTCGCGAAGGCCGGTGACGGCGGCGATGTTGCCGGCCGGAACGCGGTCGACTTCCTCGCGCTCGCCGCCCATGTAGATGCCGACGCTCTGGACGCGGTTCTTGCCCGCGACGCCGGAGACGTAGAGCTCCTGGCCCTTTTCGAGCGTCCCCGAGAAGACCCGGCCGCTGGCGACTTCGCCCGCGTGAGGGTCCATCGCGATGTCGGTGACCATGAGGACGACGTCGCCGTCCTCGTCGACGAGTCGCATGGATTCTGCGAGATCGGACTCGTCGTCGCCGCGCCAGATGCGCGGGACACGCATCGGCTGGGCGGCGACCGGGTTCGGGAAGTGCTCACAGACCATGTCGAGGACGACGTCCGAAAGCGGCGTGCGCTCGTGGAGCTCCTGGCGCTTGTCGGCGCGTTCGAGTTCCATGATGTCGCCGAAGTCCATCCCGGTTCGCTGCATCGACGGCATCGAGACGCCCCACTTGTAGAGTGCAGAGCCGAAACCGACGGTCCCGTCCTCGACGGAGACGCTCCAGTCGTCGATGTCGTCCATCTCTTCGGTCATCCCGCGGATGAGTTCGTTCACGTCGTGGATGACCGAGAGCAGACGTTGTTGCATCTCCTCGGGTCCTTCCTGCAGTTCGGAGATGAGTCGGTCGACCTTGTTGATGAACAGGGTCGGTTTGACGCCCTCGCGAAGCGCCTGACGGAGGACCGTCTCGGTCTGGGGCATCGCGCCTTCGACGGCGTCGACGACGACGAGTGCCCCGTCGACGGCGCGCATCGCGCGGGTGACGTCGCCACCGAAGTCGACGTGGCCCGGCGTGTCGATGAGGTTGATGAGGTGGTTGGTCCCCTCGTACTCGTGAGTCATCGAGACGTTCGCCGCGTCGATGGTGATTCCGCGTTCCTGTTCGTCCTCTTCGGTGTCCATCGCGAGTTGCTCGCCGGCGGTCTCGTCAGAGATCATGCCCGCACCCGCGAGGAGGTTGTCCGAGAGTGTCGTTTTACCGTGGTCGACGTGCGCGGCGATGGCGATGTTCCGGATGTTCTCCGGCTCGTCCATCAGCCGTTCGCACTCCTGTACGATCTTCTTGCGTCGGCCCATATACAACCTCGTACCGGTAGCGGGGTCAAAAGGGTGCTGTTTCGCATCTGGCGTTTCGTATCGCCAGATGCGAAGCTCGTCACGAGTGAAACGAAGACACGCACGCAAAGTGGATCGGCCGACCGGCGGATCCGTCGGGTGGATTTATTTCAGTTCGGCGACCAGCCAGCGCATGGCAGACGAGACGGAAGAGCGAATCAGAACCCTGCTAGAGCGATCCGAAAGCGGGGCACCGGCCGTCGGTGCGACCGTACGGGATCGCTTCGCGACGAACGAGATCTACCAGCGCGTCGTCGCGTACGGCGATTACGAGTTCTCGACGGGGCCGCGCGAACTCGTGTTCAGCGGGATCGCCGGCGGGTTGGCGATCGCGATCACGTTCTTGCTGTACGTCGAACTGTACGGCCAGTTCGGCCCCGAAAGCATCGTGAGTTATCTCCTGTATCCGCTCGGATTCATGTACATCATCCTCGGCGGCTACCAGCTCTACACCGAGAACACGCTCCCGCCGGTCGCGCTGGTTCTGGAACGACTCGCGAGTATCCCGTCGCTGCTCGGCGTGTTCGGGCTCGTCCTGTTCGGAAACCTCGCCGGCGCGGGGCTGGGAGCGGTGATGCTGTACTACGGCGACGTGTTCACACACCCCGAGGCGGCGATCGTCATCGGCGAAGCCGGGATGGAGACGGCCTGGCACGCGCTCTTTTTCAAGGCGGTGTTCGCCGGGTTGATCGTCGCCGGCGTCGTCTGGATGGACTTCGCGGCGGGAGATACGATCTCGCGGCTCGTCATCATCTACCTGGCCTTCCTGGCGATTCCCGTCGCCGGTCTCTATCACGTCGTCGTCTCCGCGACCGAACTGATGGTCCTCGTCATGGCCACGGACGCCTCACTCCTTACCGGCATCTACGGGTTCGTCCTCCCCGTCCTGCTCGGGAACACGCTCGGCGGCATCTTGCTGGTGACGGTCGTCAACTTCTTCCAGACGACCGAACGACGACTCGACGCGATCAGAAACCCGGACTGCGAGGACCCACTCACCGCCTCGGAGTGGTTGTTCGGCCGCTTCGTCGGTCGCGGCTACGTCGAACCGTTCGTCGAGGCGCCATCGGACGACGACGACGATCGTTCGGCGTAAGGCAGATCGGTATGTCGCCGATTGGCCGTCGCACGACCTGAATCGGCACAACGCTCATATTCGTGCTGACCCTGTGGAGTGTACCCATGGAACTGCGCGTACGAGGAACGGGACCGGCCTCGCCGTTTCTCAGCGCCCGCGACCTGTTCGAAACCGAGTGCGACCTGGATCGGCCGGTCGAGGTCCATCTCCGGGCCGATCCCGACGAGCGGACCTGGGCCGGTCACGACGACGACCGCCACGTCCTCAACATCTCGCGTCAGGCAGCCTCCTCCGCGATGGCTCGGGAGCTCGCGATCCACGAATTCGCCCACATGGCTCGATACGAGGAGGCCCACCCCTCGCACGTCCAGTCGACCGCCGAAGTGCTCTCGCTCGCCCTCGCCGGTCGGCAGGTCGAGCGTCGCCGGCTCGCTCACTGCTACCAGATCGTAAACCACGTCAAGGACATCTACGCCGACGACATCACGCTCTCGGTCGGGCCCGGCGAGAAGCTGCTCTCGTACCTCGAATCGAGCCTGGCGGCCGCCGTTGCCGACCGGCCGAATCCCGCCTGGATGGGGTCGCGGTGGTCGGCGAACGCCGATCCGGAGATGACGGCCGTCAACGCCGCGTTCGCGCTCGCGCTCGCCGAACGGCACGACCTCGTCGAACCCGATCACCGCCTCTACGACCTCGCTCACGCGGCGGAAATGGACGCGACGAGCGTCGACGTCGCCGCTTACAGCGACCGGTTTCGTGAACTCTCACACGATCCCGACCCGAGTTCGTATCGGCGCCAGCTGGTCGAGACGACCCGGTCGTACGCTAGCGGGGAGATACCTACTGCGGAGTGATCTCACAGGTCCTCACGACGGTACCTACTGATCGAAATTGGGACCAAGACGATCCAACAGGCCAGGATGATAACCGCGCCCGGATCGGTCAAATAGGTCGGAGCCTCGGCGACGAGGATTTCCGTCCCGAGCGCCCGAGGGTTGGCGGTACTGCCAATTCGTCCCGTCTCGATAGCGTATTCGATACGGGGGACCGCGAGAAGCTGGTCGTGAGATCGAGTGACCAGTAGCTGGTAGGGTTGGACGGGCGACGCGGACCGAACAGGCAGGGGAACGTCGCGATCGGTGCCGACTACCGACGCGATCAAGAACGGCCCCAGCGAGAACGCGATGGCTCGCAGTCGCGTCGAGACGACCGCCGACACCGAGACGGCAAGCGTAGTCAGTACGGTCACGAACAGGAGCGTCGCGAGCACGAACGTCGCGTAGGAACCGGCCTCGATCGTCCCGAATCGGAATCCCGCGACGACTGCGCCGGTGACCAGCCCGCTCAGGACGACGACCATGGCTGACGCCAGCCGGATTAACAGCGTTCCGACAACGACATTCGACCGCGAGACGGGGAGTGACTGCAGGGTCCGAATCGTTCCCGTCTGCTTCCCACCGGCGATCGTACCGGCACCGCAGCCTACCGCGACGAACGAGCACAACACCGGAGTCAAGCGACTGAGATCGTAGACGACGACTGTCGTCGGTTCCGGGACACCACCGCCCGGGTCGATCACAACGAAATGTCCTGGCGTCTCCCCTGTCACCTGCGGATCCATCGTCCAGAGACGTACGGCGATCAAAATCGAAAGAAGGACAGCACCGATTACTACGGCGCGTGATTGCCACAACGTTCGTGCGTCCCGCCGCGCGACGACCGCCGTCATCCGCATCCATCGACGCAGGTCCACGCTCACACCTCGTCAGTGTACGCATTGAACACGCGTTCGAGTGACCGGCCGTCGGTCTCGAACGAATCGACTGTTGCACCCAATCTGTCGACCGTGGACAGTACGCGTGCACTCACCGACTCGCTTTCACAGACGACGACGAGGTCGCCGTTTTCGAGGGAGACGTCACGAACGCCGTCGATGCCGTCTATCTGGTCGCGAACCGCAGACGGATCGCCGTCGATTCGAACCCGGGCGCGGAGGACGATCTCGCCATCGACGGCGTCACGGAGTTTCTGAACGTCGTCTTCGACGACGAGTCGACCATTGTCTATGATGGCGATCCGATCGCAAACCACCTCGACCTGTGAGAGAACGTGACTCGAGAAGAAGACGGTCGCCCCCCGTGCGTTCTCCTCGCGAACGACCTGTCGGAGCATTGGCACCCCGTTCGGATCGAGTCCGGCTGTCGGTTCGTCGAGAATCAACAGATCGGGTTCTCCGATGAGGGCCATCGCCAGGCCGAGTCGCTGGGACATCCCTCTTGAATAGTCGCCCGCTTTTTGATCGATCGCATCGAGAAGACCGACGCGTTCGAGAACAGCTTCCGGATCGATCTCGACCTCCTTCGTCGACGCCGCGAATGCAACGTGTTCGCGAGCAGTCAGTGTCGCGAATGGAGTGAATCTATCCAATAGTACCCCCGTTCGCCGTCTGATCTCGACGGGTGAGGACTGAGTATCGTATCCGAGTACCCGCCCGGAGCCACTCGTCGGATGAACGAGGTCCACCAGGATATCGATCGTCGTCGACTTTCCAGCACCGTTGGGGCCGAGAAAGCCGTAGACGGATCCCGCGGGAACCACCATGTCGAGCCCCTCGACGGCGGTGACGGTTCCGAACTGTTTGGTGAGGGATTCAGTTTCGATCGCTGGGGACGTATTTGTCATGATTGTCAGTTGGTGATGTCGCTTCGTTCGTATCGGTACAGTCCGATGGCGAGGGGGAGGACGATCCAGGCGGTCTGAGAGAGGAGGGCCGCGCTGGTCGACGCAAACAACGGGAGTTCGTCGACGGAGAAGGTAAGACCCGTACGTTCACCGCCGTGTTCGACCTGAAACGCCGTATACACGCGGTCATCAAGACCCGCTACCAGCGTATCGAAAATCGGACCTGGACCGAGAAGCGTCAGCCGAGGCGAAACCATCGATAGCGGAATGGAAGCCAATAGCAGGCCGATTACGGCAACCAACGCAGCACCGAAGACGACGCTGCGCCGACGCCGAAGCGTCGACAGCGAGACCCCCACGGCAGTGTACCCGGCCAGATGGGCGACGAAGATACTGACGAAGCCGATCCCTCTCGTGAGCGATGGGGAGAGACCGATCCGGTAGGCCTGGGCGAGCGTGAGACCGAACACCACAACGACTACGACCGCGACGATTGTCACCCGGGCGAAGACGGAACCGATGAAGACTGTCCGTCGATCGAACGGCAGCGACTGAACCGTACGGAGTGTCCCGTCCTCGCGTGCGCCGACGATCGTCCCGGCACCGAGAAATGTCGCAAAGCACGCAAGAACGAGCATCAGAAGTGATGACAGGGCGACGGTGGGATAGAGGATGTCGTGGTTAATCGATTGGAGGTAAAAATGACCGGTGGTTCCGACGTTACGTCCTCGAGCGATGTTAGTGACTCGAAGAATATTGAATAAATAGACCACACATAGAAATGTCATGATAGCTACTGTTGCCACCGTCCGTCTTGACCGATAGTGGCGCCGTAATTCGAACCAGTACACGGAATTAACCGCTTGCAATTTTCTCATGGCATGAACTGCGTATGAAGTTCTGTCATCCAACCTGTGTCATCGTACTCAGATGCTGTCGACACCAGTGTCACTTCTGGGGTCAACGAATATATAGGTCCATGCGCCATAATTATTGACGTTTATCCCATAGGAACCACCTGCAATCAGGTCGTACGTGTGATCCGAATAGACCGTCCCAATCTGAAAGTCCTCGTTGAAGAAGAAAGCTTCACCGGTGATATGACTGTTGCTGTGTCCGTGATCAGTTGAATCGACATGCCATTCCGTGAAGCAGGCCGAATCGCCACCTTCGGCCAACAGCGTGGAGTTTTCGAAGTAGGGCGTAAACCCCGGCCCAGAGAATTGTCGATCAATCGGTATTTCCGACTCAGCAAGCGTTCCACAGGCGAGGGAATTTGTCTCGGCCCAGGCTTTCAAATTCCACTGGTTCACCGGTGTGGGACCATCCGCACCTCCGTAGTCCTGAGCCGTCCTAGTTCGTGGTTCGACAGTCACTGTTACCCGATCGACTTCGGCCGGATCGACGGATAGCTGTCGCTTGTCCGCCTGTTCGGCCACGGAATCCGGCAACTCGATTTGTAGGGAAGCTCCCACTTGACCAATTTCCTCTATCACCGCCAGATCGTACGTGTACTGATGAGTGACTGCTCCCCAATCGCCTACCTTTTTCACGTCGATTGACGCTGACTTCAGTCCGGGGATGCCGCCAACCTCCGCATCAAACGTCCACGTTTTCTTCTCCTGAGCCGCGGCCGCCCCGATACTGGTCACGCCGATTAGCACTCCAGTACACCCTCCTGTGCGACGGAGAAATGATCGCCGGTCGACTCCAGACTGTTTCGAGTTGTCACCCCCCATGACAGTAAGATAAGGATTGGTATTGAATATAATGATATTCACTGTCATACGACAGGCTCCATCGTGTGCCACCCTCTGTCGGCCACAGGCGACGCTTAGTCCGTTCGAACGTCGCTCGGATCGACTGGAACGGCGTCGGTCCGGTGGTTTTCGTAGAACTCCCATCCCCACTCCCGGAACTCATCGTGGGAATTGATGATGAGGCCGTGTACCGTTCCGTACTCGTCGTAGATCAATACGAACGTTCGATCGTCGGCACGGACGATCCCAATCGGTTCCATCGGCCGGTCGTACGCGTACAGCGAGTGGCAACACGCGGACGAAGGTTCGACCAGATTCGAGGACTGAATTCCTTCGAGCCCACTTGGTCCGACGACGACTTCGATTTCGTCCTCTCGCTCGAGGACCGTCTCGTGAGCAGCGACCAGCGACCGTGTCACACTCGGCACGACCGTGTTCACCACAGTCGCTGACCGGATCGCATCGATTATTTTGTCGAGCGGTCCGACTGGAACACTCGGTCGTCGAATAACCGTCTCGGACTGCTCCAGCACATCCGACGGAATTCCGAGACTGCCCTCGGGAAGATAGTCGAGTAGAGAGAGCAGATTCTGGATCCGCTCAGCGCGCTCTAGGTACTCTGTGAGATCGGCGACGAATCCGTCCGCAAGGGAAACGACGTGATAGTGATCATCCGACTGCCGGATCCACCCCTCCGACTCGAGGCGGTGTAGGTTTCGACGCACCGTCCGCCGCGTTGCATCGACCCCGATTTCGAGTTGCGAGACAGTGTGTGGCGATTGGCCAAGTTGTGTGAGGAGATGCACTCGAACGGAGGAGCCAACGACTGTCCCAAGAGCATTGTCCTTTCTGGACATTTCCCATAGCTACATTCCCAATTGGTGTAAATCTATCTGTTTTATTAATTCGCTTTCATTATAGCAGTTGTCCAAACAGCGGCAACTTTTTCTCGAACGCGTGTTCCAACCGACCGTCTCGATCCGAATTCGAAAACGAGCCCGCTCCCGCCGACGACGAAATTGGCCAGTGGAATTCTTCGGGCTCTACCACCACGTCGTGGACCTCGTGTGGGTGCTCCTCTTCTCGCTGTTTTACGTACACGGAATCTTCGCCGGCGACATCGAAGACTAGTTCGTCGTCGAAATTCTGAAACGAGGAGGCCCTCAGGAGTAATCTGGACGGCATCGAACAGCAGCAACAGGATCGCTCGCGCGGACGCCATCGACGCCTGCTGGCGCAGGATAGAGATAACCAGCCGCTCAAAGAACGCGTCGGCCGAATCGAGCAAAAGCCGAATTCCATACGAACAAATGACGAAAAACCGAACGAAAACCATTACCGTGCAGCACCCGCCACGCGCTCTTTTCTTCTTTCTGGCCGACTGCGTACGTGTCGACGTCGCCCTCGCCGGTCGGCAGGTCGAGCGTCGCCGGCTCGCTCACTGCTATCAGATCGTCAACCACGTCAAGGACATCTACGCCGACGACATCACGCTCTCGGTCGGTCCCGGCGAGAAGCTGCTCTCGTACCTCGAGTCGAGCCTGGCGGCTGCCGTTGCCGACCGACCGGATCCCGGTTGGACGGGCCCGCGGTGGTCGGCGAACGCCGATCCGGAAATGACGGCCGTCAACGCCGCGTTCGCGCTCGCACTCGCAGAACGTCACGATCTCGTCGAACCCGATCACCGCCTCTACGACCTCGCTCACGCGGCTGAGATGGACGCGACAGGCGTCGACGTCGCCGCCTACAGCGAGCGGTTTCGCGAACTTTCACACGATCCCGATCCGAGTTCGTATCGGCGCCAGCTGGTCGAGACGACCCGGTCGTACGCCGAAGGAACGCGGCTGGCGGCCGATTGACCGGTATTCCGGGGAGATTAGCTACGATTCCGCGGACGCCGGCGAACCGCGCGACGTCACCACCACCGGCCGTCGACGGGCGGCGATGACGAACGCGACGAGCAGGAAGGAGAGTCCGAGCAGCGCCACGGTCGACAGCGGTGACGTCGTATCGGCGACGAACCCCGCGACCGGTTTGAGCGGCGCGCGAACGAGCGCGAAGCTCATCGACGTCGCGCTCAACACGGTTGCCCGGTTGGCTCCGCCGACGAGATCGTTGACGTACTGCGCGACGAGCGGCTTCGACAGCGCGTACGCGCCCTTCATCAGGACGAACACGGGGATCGCGAGGAGGGCGAACATCCGCGGCGTCACGAGCGCCACAGCGACGACGACCGGAATCCAGACCAGAGCGGTTCGAAGGCCAAACCACCGGCGGACCGATCCCGCTCGGTCGCTGGCGATGGCCCCGACGACCGCAAACGTCGCGTACAGCACGCCGAGCAACGCCGGCTCCGGTACGTCCCTGCCAGCGACGGTCACCGACTCGAGTAGGTCGGCGAGCACGGCTTCGGTAATCGGCTGGATGTAGGTGTCCGTCGCCTGAACGACCGCGAAGAAGCAGGCGACGAAACAGACGAAGAGCCGCAACTCGCGCGAGAACAGCACCGATCCGGTGATCGACACCGTCGTTCGAACGCCGGGTCGCGCGTCGGGATCGCCGTCACGATACCGCGCGTTCTGAGGCATCGACGCCACTACCACGATCCCGAGCGCGTGCAGCGCGGCCGACGCGAGAAACGGATAGACCGGATCTACGACGTACAGGAACCCGCCGACGATCATCGTCGTCGCAGAGGTCCACTCGTAGACGGCTCCGCCGCGTCCGCGGACCCGGGCGAACTCAACTTCTCGGAGCGACTCGCGAAGGGTTTCGTACAGCCAGGCGTCGGCAGTTCCCGAGTGAAACGCCATCGAGATCGACCAGAGCCCGTATAGGACGACGAAGTGCGCGAAGGTCTCAGCTACCACGAACCCCAGAAGTGAGACCGTCATCGCGACCAGTCCGATTAGTAGGGCGTTTCGCCGGCCGATGCGGTCGGCCACGTACCCCGACGGGATTTCGAAGACCACGACGAGGACGGCCGATACGGCGCTCAATAGCCCGATCTCGGTGTACGAGAGGTCGTTCGCGAGCAGGAACAGCGTGAAGATCGGCCAGATGAACCCGACCGAGTCGGTGGCCATGAAACCGTAGTATCTCAGGATCGTCGCGTCGGTTCGGCGGTCCGTCACGGGTACTGATCGAGATTCCCGTCCAGCAGGACATAGTCGCTCCCTGAGACGAGCTTTTGTTACAATAAATTCATTTCCCGGTCGGTGGCCACCGAGCGAAGCGTCCCGACACGTACCGCCCCGAGACGACCGGTGCGCGACGCGGCCGGCGATCCACACCGCTAAGACCGCGGCGGCCGACGCTCCGGACGTGACCGACCTCGGAAAGATCGATCGGCCGTTCTTCGAGCGCACCATCGCGTCGAACCTCGGCGCCGACCGTGCGGACGTCCCGCTCGGCCCGACTCACGGCGTGGACTTCGGCGTCGTCGACGTCGGCGGTCGGGCGCTCGTGACCGCGACCGACCCGCTCTCTATCTTGCCCGATCTGGGCTACGAGCGAGCGGCCCGGTTCGCGTTGGACCTCGTTCTCGCGGACGTGGCCGTCAGCGGCGTGGCGCCGACGCACCTCTCGATCTGTTTCACCCTGCCGGAGACGATGACCGACGAGACCTTCGCGACCGTCTGGGAGACGATCGACGCCGAGTGTACCGACCTCGGCGTGTCGGTCGTGACGGGCCACACCGCACGCTACGGCGACGTCTCCTATCCGTGGGTCGGCGCGGCGACGGCGATGGGCGTCGGCGACCACGACGACATCGTCCGCCCGGACGGGGCGCGCGTCGGCGACAGATTGCTGCTGACGTCCGGACCCGCCGCGGAGGCCGTCGGGCTCCTGAGTACGTGCTTTCCCGACCAACTCGATCTTCCGGCCGAAATCATCGCAGACGCCCAGGCCCGCCTCGACGAGGTTTACAGCGTCCGCGACGCGCTGACGGCCGCCGCGGCCGGCCCCGTGACGGCCATGCACGACGTCACCGAGGGCGGCCTCGCCGGCGCGTTGAACGAGATGGCCGACGGCGCGGGCGTTCGCTTCTCGATCGACCGCGAGGCCGTCCCGGTGCGCCCCGGCGTCGACGCGGTCTGTGGGTCCCTCGAGATCGACCCCTGGGCGGCGACGAGTTGCGGCGCGCTCGTGATCGCCGTCGAGCCGAACGGTGTCGATGCCGTCCAGGACGCGCTCGCAGATCGCGGGACGCCGGTGGCCGAAATCGGCCGCGTCGAACGCGGTTCGAGCGTGTTCGTCGACGGCGAGCGCCTCGAACACCCTCGCGTCGACCCATCCTGGGACGCGTACGCTCGGCTCGCCGAAAAGTCAGGCTAACCCAGACTTCCGTGCGGTCAGCGATCGCACCGACACCCTACGTGAGTAGTAGGCCTGAGAGACGGCTCCGACGTCCGTGGCAAGGAGAACGGCCGCCCGAACAGCGAGGAAGACGGTACGTACAGCAGAAAACGATCCGATTCGGCGAGTTATCTCGCGGCCGCGGCGACGCGCTCTTTCTCTTCTTTCTGTCCGACGGCGTAGCTGTTGACGTCACCGTTCGCGGCGCCGATGAGCTGGGTGGCGATGGCCTCTTCGGCCGGGGTTGCGGATTTGAACGAGGCGCTCTGAGCGCCGTCGGCGAGGAACTTCAGCGCCTGGTCGACGCGGCGCTGTGGGGCGACGTCGACGGCCTTCGGGACCGAAATCCCTCCGTACTTCAGGCGGACGGTCTCCTCACGCGGCGCGGCGTTCTCGACGGCGCGAACGAGAATCTGGACCGGGTTCTCGTCCGTTCGCGAGTGGACGATGTCGAACGACTCGCGGACGATATTCAGCGTCTGCTGTTTCTTGCCCGTGTTCTCCTCGGTCTGCATCAGCCGATTGATAAAGCGCTCGACGATGGAGATCTCGGACTTCTGGAACTGCTTCGACGCGTGACGGCCCGCGGTGTGGGCGACGGGCGTGACGTTGATGTAGCGTTGGGTCGATGGATCGGTGTACGAGATTTCGCTTACGTCCCAGCGGCCAAAGAGCTTCGCGGTGAGATCCGACTCGTCGTCACCGGCCGGCGCTTCGGGTTCTGGTTGGTCTTCGGCGCTCATGTTATCGCACCGGTTTCTCCGCGTTGCCGCGAACGAGTTCGATGAGCGAGACGCCGTTTACCTTCTCGACTTTGTAGTTGACGCCGGAGATGTCACCCATGGCACGACCCTTCGCGCCACCGATGCCGGCGATGGTGACCTCGTCGTGTTCGTCGATGAACGAGATCGCCCCGTCGCCGGGACAGAACGCAGAGACCTGCTTTCCGTTCTTGATGAGCTGCACCCGGACACACTTTCGGATGGCCGAGTTGGGCTGTTTCGCTTCGATGCCGATCTTCTCTAGGACGATGCCGCGGGCCTGTGGCGCACCCTCGAGCGGGTCCGACTTCTCGCGCAGGCCGCGAGCGCGTCGCGCGTAGTCCGAGTCGGACCACCGCTGTGACTGGCGGTCCTTCTTCAGCTTCCGCGCGGCGTATTTGCCGTTTGCCATGGGGAAGGCTATCCGACCCGACCACTTAAGCACCCCGTTTCGAGATCGAAACGAGGCGACGAGCGGGCTCGACGGGGGGCCGTTACGGAATCTGCGGGCGTTTCGCGACTCGAAGGAGATTCTGTACGCGCGAGATCGCTCGGTTCACCGAGAGGCGACAATCACTCTGACCGAGGTTCGAGCCACGATTGCTGACATTCCTCGCCACAGAACGGGTACAGTTCGAGCGAGCCGTCGTCTGCACGGTCCTTGCTCACCGGATACCACGTGCCGGTGTCGATCGGCGCGTTACACTGCGTGCACCGCTCGGCCGAAATCTGGCTCGTGTGCGTCGTTGGCTGGGGCTCGTCGTCACTGTCCATTGACGGCCCTCGGTGTGTCGATTCTCGACCTGATCGGCGGCCGCCACGCTCGTCCGTCGACGTCGGCGTGTGGCGCCCGTTCGACGTTCGTGAACGCAAGCATTTCACCTGTCCTTGCTCATAACCGGTGCCGTGGGCGCTTCGTCCGTTCCGGGCGGTGTGACGAGCACCTCTCCGTCACCGCGGACGACGACCTCACAGCCAGCCATCGAGAATCGGAGATCCATCGGCGCCGGCGGCGAACCGACCGACGGCTGAAACAGACTATTGAGCGCGTCGGGGTCGATAACGTCGTAAAGCGGATCGAGCTCGAGCGGGTCGACGCCCTTCGCTTCGGCGACCGTCATCACGACCGTTTCGCTCACGTCACCGCTACGACAGACGTTGGATACCGCACCTGAAGGCGTATCAGTCATTGCTTCCATACACCCCGTACTGGAGGCCGATGGATAGGGGATTCTCCAACACTCGTAGTATGTTGGCAAACGACCACCTACATGTGTTGGGTTAGTGCTCTGTCGCGGCCTCGGGGCCGAAGATGACCGCACACAGCTTGCGTTCTGCCGCGCGAAGGTGACCGTTGAACGTCGGCTGTGTGATGTCGAGCGACGCGGCGACTTCCTCGCCCGTCCGGTCGCGCGGCCACTCGAAGTAGCCGCTGTGAAACGCCGTCTGGAGAACTTCCAGCTGGCGGTCGGTCAGTTCGGTCGTCAGAATCGTCTCGATCGCCTGGTGAGAGCGATCGGACCGCTCCTTGTCGCGACGAGCGATGAGTTCGGTTTCAGGATACGTGTTCTCGAGTCGATCGATGAACGTTCTGATGTCGGTCGTGTCGGGAAGTTCGACGACGATATCGACCGTGGAACCGGTGGCGACGACCGACCGGGTGATCGCACCGACTTCGACCAGCGTCGACGGGATCGTCTGTCCGGACGCCGTTACCTCGAACCGGTGTTGCTCGGTCCCGCCATCGGCCTCGGCGCCATCGCTGATCCAGTCGACGGACTGGATGCTCGGGACGTCCGCCGCGACGTCCTGGATCGTCTCCGCAGAGGCGCCTGCCGCGGTGAAAAAGAGTCGGTTCGAGCCGTCAGCCTGTGGGACGATACCGCCGTACTCGATCCGACAGTCGGCCTCTCGCGCCACGCGAACGAGCAGATCGTCCGGTTCCGAGATCGTGAGTTCGAGTTCGACGACCGTATCGGTCAAAAGCGCCTGACGAGTCTCGACGGCGTTCATCGCGTTGGCGATGGTCTCACCGAGTTCGGCGAACATCTCCGCCGACCGGTCGTCGAACGCGTTCGGATCGGTGGCGAAGACGGTCAACACGCCGTAGGTGATCTCCGCGTACGTGAGCGGAATGGCGATGACCGACTGGAAGTTCCGGGCGAGGGCGGCTTTTCGCCACGGGGCGCTTCCTAACTCGGCACCGATGTTCGCCGTCTGGGTGACCGATCCGGTCGTCATCGCCTCGACCGACGGCGGTGGGTTTGCCTCGGCCAGCGAGAGCGAAATCGCATCGAGGTAGCCGTCGTCTACGCCGGCCCAGGTTCGCGGGGAGATGTCCGCGCCACCGGAGTCGTCACCGATCCAGGCGAACTCGAACCGCTCGTCGCGAGTCAATCGATCGCAGACCGCTCCCTCGATCTCCGCGCGCGTCGTCGCTTCGACGAGTACCTGGTCGATCTCCCGGATGAGCCCGTTCATCCGGTTCAACGCCTCCAGCTTCCGGTTCTGCTGGGCGAGTTCGCGCTCGTGGCGCCTGACGGACTGTTCGCGTTCGACCCGGTCGAGGGTCGCCTCGGCCGTCGCCGCCAGGTGGTCGGCTAGTTGCTGGGTCTGCTGGTCGATACCGCCGATGGACTCGGAGACGATCGTAAAGACGCCGTGATCGCCGAGCGGAATCCAGATACCGCTTCGGAACGGCGAGTCACGACGGTGGACGTGCGGTGAGTCCAGAACGTCTTCGTGGGCGATCGTCTCGTCCGTGATGAACGACTGCCACGTGATCGCCGTGTCGTTCGGTCCGAACGACGGGACCGTCCCCAACCGGTCGCTGACGTACTCCGTGAACGCCGCGGGACGGAGTTCGTTCGAGGCGTCGTCGTAGAGGTAGATCGCAACCGACGGAAGATCCAGCGCTTCGACGGCCGTGTCCACGACGAGCCGACAGACGTCGCCGGCCGACTCCGCCTGGATGAGATCGCGACTCGCGTCGTGTAACGCCGTCTGCGTTCGCTCGAACTTCTTGCGTTCGATCGCGTGGCGGAGCGACCGACCGAGCAGCGCCGGCGTGAGTTCGTCCTTGACGAGGTACTCCTGTGCACCCCTGGTGACCGCCTGGACGCCGACGGTCTCGTCGTCGAGGCCCGTCAGGACGACGATCGCCGTATCACGCGACCGCTCGAGGACACGTTCTAGCGTGGCGATTCCCGTACTGTCTGGCAATCCGAGATCCAGGAGCACGACGTCGACGGCGTACTCGTCCAGGCGTTCGATGCCGTCGGCCAACCGATCGGCGTGGTAGACGGCGTGGGTCTGGTTCTCCTCTCGCTCGCCGGTGACGACCGGATGATCCATCGCCTCTTCGAGCAGTTCTTCGATGAGTCGAACGTCGCCGGGATTGTCCTCGACGACCAGGATATCGAGTGGATCTGTTCGCGTCATTCCTCAGTACACGGGGGAAGTCGGACGATCGAGAGCCAGAACTGCTGAAACGACTTGATGACACCGATGAACTCGTCGGGGTCGATCGGCTTGGTCAGGAACGCGTTCGCCCTGAGATCGTAGGACTTCGCGACGTCCTCTTCGGCCTGCGAACTCGTGAGTACGATGACCGGCAACCGCTCTAAGCCCGGATCGGCGCGTATCTCGTCTAACACCTCGTCACCGTCTTTTCTCGGCAGGTTCAGATCGAGCAGGACGATGTCCGGACGCGGCGCGTCCTCGTACTCGCCGCGCCGGTGGAGAAAGTCGAGCGCCTCGACGCCGTCGGTCGTCACGTGCAGCGTATTATCTATGGCGCCGTCTTCGAACGCCTCCCGCGTGAGACGGACGTCTCCCGGGTTGTCCTCGACGAGCAGGATGTCCGCGGGCCGACCCGTACGCCGTGGTTCATCCACCGTGCTCACCGTCGACGACGGCCACCGATTCGACCCGCTCACGTCGCTCGAACCGCGAACTCGAACACGGCCGCCCGTTCCGGCACGATCCAGGCCTGAGAGAGTCGTGAACAGTGTCGCTCATAGGTAGTGCTATAGGTAGTATAGGCCGCCTGCGTCATCAGTGTCTCGGTATCAAAAGCGAGCGGGACGGGGACGATACATTCGTAAAATGATACGGCCACACTCTCACGAATTCCCGAATTTCGTTCGCGAGTGTCTACGTCAACACCAGACGCAGCGAGCTGTCGGTGGCGAATCAGCTCGCCCGTCCAGGTAGGGAAGTACCCGAGTTTGAAGGATAAGTACGACGGCGACGGTGACGTATCGCACCGGTTATCGCTTCGTCACCGATCGCCCCGACAAACGTATCGTGTACGAATCCCGGGCCACCGGATGCTGTTCCCAAGTAATGGTATTTCGATATACGAATACCAGGCCCGTTCATCGGGCGATTTGGGCCGTGTCCAACCGCTAATCGGTTGCGAAACTAGCCACGAGATGCGTTGAAAAGAACGATCACGATCGACCGAACCAGCGTCAGCTACCGATTCAAGAATCACAGCCAGTCCCGCAGGACCGTCTACGTCAACTGCACGTCGTCGATCCCGAAGTGTCGATCGGCCAGCGTCCGCGCCGCCTCGATCGTCCGGCCGTCCGTTCCGATCGCCACGCCGCGATCCTCGTCCGCGACCTCGACGTAGGCGACGAGGTCGTCGTTCTCGCTCATCGTGACGTTGTAGACGGCCGCCGGAGCCAGCGCGTTCGCGACGAAATCCGCCGGCTCGTCTGCGTACTCGACGAGTCGAACCGAGTAGCCGACGCGATCTTCGAACCGGCCGACCGTCTCCCCACCCGGGCCGATCGCCTCGGCGATCTGTCCGCGCGCGACGACGACGAGCAAGCGGTCGTCGCGAACCAGACAGTCCCGCCCGGACACCCCCGTGACGTCCTCGAAGAGCGCGAGGTACCGCCTGGCCTCGTCGTCGAGCGTGAGCGCCATCGTCAGTCGGCCCTGGAGTCGCCGCCCGTCGACCCCATCCGCAGGTCGACGTCACCGGTCCCGATCTTGATCGGCTTGCCGACGATCACGTTCTCGATGACGCCCTGCAGCCGGTCGACCTCGCCGTGGATCGCGGCGTTTAACAGGTGGTTTACGGTCACCTCGAACGCCGCCCGGGCCAGTACCGACTCCTTCGATCCGGAGATGCCGTGCCGGCCGATCGCCTCGATCGTTCCCTCGTTCGTCATCATGTCGGCGACCAGCATGAGGTGTCGAACGTTGACGTCGCCGAGACCCTGCTCGGCGAGCGCGTTGTACGTCTCCTCGATGATCGACTCGCGCGCGGCCTCGACGCCGAGGTTCCGGTATATCTCGTGGAGGTTGTTACACGTCGTCCGCGAGTCGTCGACCCCCTCGATCTCGAGGACGTCGCCAAAGGCCGACCCTTCGGTGTAGAGGACGAACTCCTCGTCGGCGCCGGAGGGAGCGTCTTCTATCTCCTCGCGCCGAATGACGACGCGTGAGACGTCCTCGATTCCCTTGAACGTGATGTCGCGCAACTCCTCAACCAGCTGGAGCAAGTCGCGGTAGGACGGCTCTTCGGGGCCGAACTCGACCGTCGTCCCGTTCTGGACCGTCTTCACACCCAGGTGATCTTCGATCGTCTCGGCGACCTGCTCGGCCGTAATCGCCCGCTCTTCGAGCGTCTCGGAGTTGAGCGAGATGACGACGCGCATGTCCGCGACGTTCGTCGAGACGTCACCCAGCGCGAGGATCTTCGTCGCCTCGATCTTCCAGACCACCTCGTGGGCCATCTCCCGCTCGGTCGCGTACTCCGGTTCGAGGTAGACCGTCATCATCGGCGTGTCGGGGGTCTTCCTGGCGTCGACCAGTTCGATCAACCGGGGAAGCCCCTGCGTGACGTCCATCTCCGCGACGCCGGCGTAGTGGAACGTGTTCATCGTCATCTGCGTTCCCGGCTCGCCGATCGACTGGGCGGATACCGTACCGACGGGATCGAGCGGATCGACCCGCGAATCGAGATACTGGTTTTCGACCGCCCGGACGATCTCGTCGGCCTGTTCGACCGTCACGTCGCCGTTGTCTTCGATCGTCTCGTAGACCCGGTCTTTCAGCCGGCGAGGAAGATCTGTATCCTCGACGAGGGCCGCGACGTCGTCCGAGACGTCGAATTCCTGGACCATCATCGGTCCCCACCTCCGTCGGTGCGAACCGGACGTTCACTTTGCTCGGAGATGTTCGTCACCTGCGAGCGCTGCGGTTCGAGGAACGCCCGCTTTTCTTCCTCGTTCTCGAACTCGTCGTCTAAGATCGTGTCTGCGATCCCCTCGACGTCGATATCGTAGTCGAGTTCGGACGAGACCTTCACCGGCGAGGTGCCGTCTTCACCGTACTCGAACTGGACGATTCGATCGCCCGAGCTTCGGACGGTGCCGTCGTACTGGACCGACAGTTCCGACAGCGCGTTCATCAGCCGTCGGTGGAGGTACCCCGACTTCGAGGTTCGAACCGCCGTGTCGACCAGCCCTTCGCGGCCACCCATCGCGTGGAAGAAGAACTCCTTCGGCGTGAGTCCGGTCGTGTAGGAGTTCTCGACGAAACCGTGGGCCTCCGCGGAGAGGTCGTTTGGCTTGTAGTGACTCAGTGTGCGGTGTTCGTACCCGCGGTTGATCCGCTCGCCTCTGACCGCCTGCTGGCCGACGCAGCCGGCCATCTGCGTGAGATTGAGAATCGACCCACGCGCACCGGATTCGGCCATGATGACCGCCGAGTTATCGTCACCGAACTGCTCTTCTGCGATCTTCCCGGCGTTGTCGCGGGCGCGTGAGAGTCGCTGCATGATCTTCATCTCGAGCGTCTCGTCGATCGTCCGCCCCGGAAGGCTCTCTAAGTCGTCTCGCTCGTAGGCCTCGATCAGCTCGTTGACGCGATCGTAGGCCTCGTTGATCGTCTCTTCGATTTGGGTGCGCGATTCGACGTCGATCGTCTCGTCGTCGATCCCGATCGAGAAGCCAAAGTGCATGATCGTCCGCATCGCGAGCGTCGACAGTTCGTTGATGAATATGCGGGCGTCGACGGGACCGTACTCCTTGGTGATCGTGTCGACGACCTCACCGCCGAAACTGCCGACTTCGTTTTCGGCGATCGTCCCGGAGACGAGCTGTCCGTCCTCGATGAGGACGTCGCCGACGGTCCCCGAGAACTCGAGATCGAGGTCGTCCGGCAGGAGTTCAGAGAAGATGGTCCGGCCGGTCCAGTACTCTTCGCCGGCGTCATCGATGCCGTCGGCCTCGGGAAGCTCGTCGACTCGAGTCGCCCGGAGGAGATCGAGCGCCTGCGTCTCGTTGAACTGCGGGTTGTCGTGCGTGAGTAGATACGTTCCCGAGATGTGGTCCTGAATCGCACCGATGATGTTGCCGCCGAATCGCGGGCTCAGGATCTGCTCTTGAACGCGCATGAGAACGCGCGCCTCGGCGCGAGCTTCCTCGTTCTGGAGGGCGTGCATGTTCATCTCGTCACCGTCGAAGTCCGCGTTGTACGGCGGACAGACGACGGTATTCAGCCGGAACGTCTTGTACGGCATGACGACGACCTCGTGGGCCATGATCGACATGCGGTGCAGCGACGGCTGCCGGTTGAAGATGACGATGTCGCCGTCGACCAGGTGCCGGTTGACCTCCCAGCCGGGACCGACGGTCTGTACGCCCTCTTCTTCGGCCTGCTCGGTCATGCCGGCCAGCGCCTCGGCGTTCTTCTCGGTGACCTTCAGCCGGCGACCGTCGGGTCGGCGGACGTAGTTCGCACCGGGGTGGGCGTTCGGCCCGTTCGCGACGTACTGGCGAGCTTCCTCGACGTTTCGCTCGGTGACGAGCATCGTCTGCGTCATCTCCTTGGCCACGCGGTCGGGCACGCCGACTTCGTTCAGGCTGAGCGTCGGGTCCGGCGAGATGACGGTTCGCGCGGAGAAGTTGACGCGCTTTCCCGAAAGCGAGCCACGGAACCGACCCTCCTTGCCCTTGAGCCGCTGGGAGAGAGTCTTGAGTGGACGACCGGAGCGGTGACGCGCCGGCGGCGTCCCGCTGATCTCGTTGTCCATGAACGTCGTGACGTGATACTGCAACAGCTCCCAGAGGTCCTCGATGATCAGCTGGGGTGCACCGGCCTCGCGGTTCTCCATGAACCGCTGGTTGATCCGGATGATGTCGACCAGCTTGTGCGTGAGGTCGTCTTCCGATCGCTGGCCGTTGTCGAGCGTAATCGACGGTCGCGCCGTCACCGGCGGGACTGGCAAGACGGTGAGGATCATCCACTCCGGACGCGAACGCTCCGAGTCGATGCCGAGCACCTCGATGTCCTCGTCCGGAATCGCCTCGAACCAGTCGCGGATGTCACTCGGCATCAACTTGTTCGTGTCCTCGTCGGTGAGGTCGATGCCGAGAGCCTTCTCGATCGCCTCTCGTTGCTCTTCGCGCGGTCGGAACGAGCCGGAGAGGATCTCGTTGATCCGGGTGAGGTCGATTTCCGTCTTCTCGGCGAGCTGATCTGGCGTCGTTCGCTCGATTCCTTCCTCCTCGTTGCCCTGCATCGCGCCGGCGATGCGCTGGGAGTACTCGCTCGCGAGCACCTCCTGGACCTCGTAGTACGTCGTCGGCTTCTCGTGTTCGATGTCGTACTGGATCTCGGCGCAGAACGGACAGCGATCTTTCTTTCGCGCCTGACGAATCGCCGCCTTCGTGACGTCGTTCAGATCGCGACCGAGCTTTCTCGACTGGTCGATCTGTTCGCGGAACTCGTCGCGCTCGTCTTCGGTGAGCAGTAGCTTCGAACACTCGCGGCACGTGCCCCGGAGCAGCCGACGGATGAGCTTCGTAAAGCCGACGTGGATGACGGGTGCGGCCAGCTCGATGTGGCCGAAGTGACCGTTACACGATCCGGAGTGCTTGCCGCAGGTCTTACACTCGAGGCCGGGGTCGATGACGCCCAGTCGCGGGTCCATCAACCCCATGTCGATTGGGAAGCCGTCGTCGTCGTAGGTGTCGGCCGTGATGATCTTCGTCGCGCTCATGTCCCGGTACTCCTCGGGCTCCATCAGCCCGAAGTCGATCGATCCGATCTCCTTTGGTGTGCTCTGTCGCATGATTAGATAGCGTCCTCCAGTTCGAGCCGCGGCGCGATTCCGAGCGCCTTCATCTCGTCGAGCAAGAGCTTGAACGCGTAGCTCATCTCGATCTCGTGGATGTCCGTTTCCTCGCCGCAGTTCGGGCAGTACACCCGGCGTTGATCGATGTTCTCGACCGCGCTCATGCCACAGGCCCCACAGACGTGGATGAACTCGCGGTCGGATTCGTCGAGTAACCGTTCTTTGAGCGTCAGCGCTGCGCCGTGACCGATCAGCACCTCGCGCTCCATCTCACCGATCCGCAGACCACCCTCGCGGGCGCGCCCTTCCGTGGGCTGGCGGGTCAGCACCTGCACCGGCCCGCGCGATCGGGCGTGCAGTTTGTTCGAAACCATGTGATAGAGCTTCTGGTAGAAGATGACGCCGACGAAGATCTCGGCCTCGATCTTCTCGCCGGTGACGCCCGAGTACATGACCTCCTTGCCCGCGGAGTTGAACCCGGACTCCTCCAGGCCGTCGCGAAGCTCGTCTTCGTCCTCGCCGAGGAACGGCGTGCCGTCGACCCGGCGACCTTCCATCGAGCCGAGCTTTCCGCCGATCATCTCCAGGATGTGGCCGACGGTCATCCGCGAGGGGAGCGCGTGCGGATTGACGACGAGGTCGGGCACGACGCCCTCTTCGGTGAACGGCATGTCCTCCTGCGGGGCGAGGTGGCCGACGACCCCCTTCTGGCCGTGGCGACTCGCGAACTTGTCGCCGAGTTCCGGAATGCGCTCGTCGCGAACGGAAACCTTCGAGAGTTTCGAGCCGTCTTCGCCCTCCATCAGCGTCACCGTGTCGACGACGCCCGATTCGCCGGATCGCATCGTCACGGACGTCTCGCGACGTTTCTGGGGCGAGAGTCCGCCCATATCGTCAGGCTCTTCGAGGAATCGCGGCGGGCTCGTCTTGCCGAGCAGGACCGAGTTCTCGTCGACGACCGTCTCGGGGTTGACCAGCCCGTCCTCGTCGAGGTGGGTGTAGGCTTCCTCGCCGCGTGCGCCGCGAACGTCCTGGGAAGGGATTTCGAATCGGTCTTCCTGTCCACCGGGATACCGTCGTTCTTCGCCCTCGTACGTTCGGAAGAAGTGCGAACGGGCGAGTGCACGCTCGACGCTCGCTTTGTTCATGACGAGCGCGTCCTCGATGTTGAACCCCTCGTAGCTCATGACGGCGACGACGAAGTTCTGGGCCGCCGGACGCCTGTCGAAGCCGATCTGTTCGGTCGTCTGGGTCTTGACCATCGAGAGCTGCGGGTAGTGAAGCAGGTGCTGGCGCGTGTCCGGTCGAATCCGATAGTTCGCACTCGGTAATCCCAGCGACTGCTTGACCATCCCCGCACCCATCGTAATCCGGGGCGAGGCGTTGTGTTCCGGATACGGGATCATACCCGCACCGATCCCGAAGATCAGTTGTGGGTCGATCTCCAGGTGGGTGTGGTCTGCGGTCAGTTCGTCCTCGTCGACGGCGACGTAGATGTCCTCTTCTTCCTCGGCGTCGATGAACTCGATGTAGCCGTGGGCGACGAGGTCCTCGAAGTCGAGGTCGCCGGCTTCCAGCGCGTCGATCTCAGCCGGCGTGATGCGCGGCTCTCCGCCGTCGACGACGATGAGCGGTCGCCGGGCGCGTCCGGCGTCTGCGTTGACGATTACTTCGCGCGTGCGGTCTTTCACCGAGACGTTCACCATCTCGCTGACGTCGCCGACGCGGCGAGCCTCGCGGATCTGTTCGGCTAGCTCGTTCGGGTCCGGGTGCGTGCCGACCAGCGACCCGTTAACGTACACCTTCGCTTCTCGTTGTCCTGTTGCCATATTAGTCGTCCGCCGGTGTTCGGTTGGCGTGTTCGAGGCCCGGAATACCCTCGACCCCCATCGACGCCAGTTCTCGTTTGAGTGCCTGTTCGTCCGCGACGTTCTGTGAGAGCTCCATCGCCTGTGCGAAGTTCTTGACCAGTCCGCAGTTGGGCCCCTCCGGCGTTTCCGAGGGACAGATGCGACCCCACTGCGTCGCGTGTAAGTCCCGGGCTTCGAAGTGTGGTTGGGACCGGGAGAGCGGCGAACGAAGCCGACGCAGGTGGCTCAGTACGCCCATGTAGTCCGTTCGGTCGACCAGCTGACTCACGCCGGATCGACCGCCCACCCAGTTGCCCGTCGCGATCGGGTGCTCTAAGCGCTCGGTGAGCACGTCCGATCGGACCACCGTGTTCACCGAGAGGTTCCGGTTTCGCATGTTAGCTCGCTCGAGCTGGTACTTCACGTCGCGTGCGAGTTTGTTGAGTGCCGTCCTGAAGAGGTCCTTCATCAGGTCGCCCGAGACTTTGAGACGCTTGTTCGCGTAGTGGTCCTTGTCGTCGGCCTCTCGGCGGCCGAGTGCGAGTTCGAAGCAGGCTTCGGCCATCCGACAGAGGTAGTGAGCCTTGTTCGTGCGAACGGCCTCCTCCTCGACGCCCTCTTCGTGGAGGTGAGGCAGGAGGTACCGATCGATGACGTAGTTCGCCCGTTTTAACTGGTAGTTCTTGCCCTGTCCCGAGGCGACGCGCTTGCCGAGCGCCTCGATCGCCTCTTCTTCGGTCTGGACCTCGGCTTCCTCCAGATTTTCGAGCATGTACTTGACGATCTCGGGGTCGTTCGAGACCTTGTGGACGATCTCCTCGTCTGACTCGAGACCGAGCGCACGAACGAGCGTGACGAAGTTGATCGAACCCGAGACCGACGGGAACGAGACCTCGAGCAGCCCGTTTCTGGTACGCTCACAGAGGACGAGCGCGCGGTAGCCTCGACGCTGGGAGAATGTCTTCGCGACCTGGATATCGTCGCCGTACTTGGTGTCGTGCTCGGCGAGGATCTTATTCGGTGCGAGGTCTTCCGACGTCATCAACACGCGCTCGGAGCCGTTGACGATGAAGTAGCCGCCGGGGTCGGCCGGGTCTTCGCCGATCTCGATCAACTCCTCGTCGGTAAAGCCTGCGATGTTACACTTTTCGGAGCCGACCATGATCGGCATGCGGCCGATCTTCGTCTCGGTCTGGTCGACGACCCGCTCGTCGCCCTCCTCGCCCTTGACGATGGCCATCTCCATGAAGACGGGCGCCGAGTACGTGATGTTTCGCAATCGCGCTTCCTGCGGGTAGAGCAGTTCCTCGCTGCCGTCCGCTTCACGCACGCGCGGAGTTACAACGCGAACGTCGCCGAGCTCGACGAAGACCGGCTCTTCGCCTTCCTTGTCGCCGATGTCGGTGTCGATCGTCTCCTTCTCGTCGACGACCTGTTGCATGCCGCGGTTGAGAAACGAGTTGAACGAGCGAAAGTGGTGTTCTGCGAGCCGATCCGCCGAGAAGTACTCCCGGGAGATCGTTCGTCGTGCCGTTCGGTCGACGCTCATATCAGTCCACCACCAGTCGATAGACGACTGCCTGGTCGGTCGTGCGCGAGTCGCGAACGATCTCGATCACGTCGCCGATCTCCGCGTCGTCGGGGAGCGCGGGATCGGTCCGCTTGATCTTTGGTAAGTCGGTTCGGTCGATGTCGTACTCGTCGAGCACCGTCTCGATCGTCGACTCATCGAGGACGGAGTGCTCTGGAACGAGCGTGTGATTTGTTACGTCTACCATGTATGGGTCAGGGGCTGGCTGTCAGCTATCGGGAGAGAAGTGGCTGTCACGAGATACTACAGTCAGGTATCGGCCCCGGGCATTTAAGAATTACTACCTGGATCGAAGGGCACCGCAGCTATCCGTTCGGGCAGGCCGAACGTGGAGGGCGTCACAGGAGAGGGTACCGGGCGGTCGTATATATCCTTTTGGGAGATCCGAGTCCGGTGAAAAAGCTCTCGACCGGGTGATGACGCCGCGTGCGTTCGTTTTCGCGTATCCGTCATTTTCGACAAAAGTGCGGTACCCGACGACGAAACGTGTCGCGGTTTCGCCTACCACACCGCCGTCGATTGGAAAGCCTTATACATCCATCCCGGATACCAAAGAGTGCAGGCCCGGGTGGTGTAGTGGCCCATCATACGACCCTGTCACGGTCGTGACGCGGGTTCAAATCCCGCCTCGGGCGCTTCTTCGATTTCTACTCCATGAGCGACCGGCGTAGCCGTGTCGCGAACACCCGAAATCGAAGAGCGGCGAACTAGGGATTTGAATTACGGAACTGAGCGAACGAAGTGAGCGTAGTTCAGGTGGTCATTTCCCGCCTCGAAAGTCAGTTCCACGAACAACTTCGACGACAACCGGGTGGGTCATGGTTCAAATACAAAGACGAGACAGCAACCGGTACGATGAATTCAAAACAGGTCGGGGACGTCACGGAGGTTCGCATTCTAGCCCGATTGATCGCAACGGGTTACTCGGTCGCGATCCCGTACGGAGACAACGATCCATACGATTTACTCGTCGATACGGGATCGTCGATTTTGAAGGTACAGTGTAAGACAGGATGGGTAGAAGGCGAGGTAATACGATTCAAAACCGCGAGTAAGACGACTTGCGACGGTCAAGTGACGATGGTTGACTACGGCGACAAAATCGATGCATTCGCCGTGTACTGTGAGAGTGAAAACAAGTACTACTGGGTTCCCATTGACGATGCCGGCGCGAAGAGTACCTACCTCCGGCTCGCTGAGCCAGCGATCGACCATCCGAGCGTAAACAGAGCCAGTGAGTACACGTTCTCCAGTCAGCTCCCATCGATCGGGCCCGAATAATTCGTTGGCTGCACCGTCGTATGAATCGCATTCGACACCCATATATTTTTTATCCAAGGGCCCGGAATATACGCCGATGGCTGACGTTTTCCGGTCGGATAATTCGTGGCCAAAGTGGAAGCAGTTTCAACTGACATATGTGGTCATTGGTACGGCTCACGCAATCGCCGTGCTCTGGGTTCATAGCTACATTCGCGGTGGCCAGTTCGTCAGAGAGATGGTGGATGCACTCACTTCGTCGTCCGCAATGCTCGTTGTCTACCTCGTCATCGGACTGGGGATCGTCGGCTACGCACTCGCACTGACGGTGATCCGACATCACCTTGTGCTCCCTGCAAGCGTCACAACCCTCGCATATGGGTATGCGAGTTACACTAGTTGGCAATCTTTCTCCGCCGCCCGGGAAGCTAGCGTACAACCGCTGTTAACCTGGCGCACCGACGACATCTATGTATTCGCCTGGTTCATCCCGCTGGCAGGGATACTACTCTTGAGCTATGTCGAACTACGTGTGAGAGAACTGCTCGCTGAATAGGGAGACCACTCTACTGTCTCCCGGGACGATTCGGCAATCGGTCTCCGACCAAGCAGTCACTAACTGAGTCCAGTAAGAGAAGGACGCGATCCAACATCTGCAGGATCACAGCGTGACGTCACCGACAGAAAATTCAGTGAAAACCTAGCTACTTAGACGAGTAACACCCGGCCCCTAATATATTAGTCACTCCGGGACCTCGTGTCGGACCGATACCACTCTCGCCATGCCAGCCGATATCGACGTCCTGCTCGTCGACAACGAGCCCAGTTTCGCCCAGTTAGCAGCTGAGATGCTCACGCGGGCAGACGACTCGCTCTCCGTGACCACCGTTACGAGCGCGTCGAACGCGCTCGAGACCGTCGAGGAAACCCCGATCGACTGCGTCGTCAGCGATTACGACATGCCCGGACTGAGCGGGCTCGAACTGCTAGAGGCAGTCCGCGAGGACAACGAAGACCTTCCGTTCGTGCTCTTTACCGGAAAGGGATCCGAGGAGATCGCGAGCGAGGCGATCGCCGCGGGCGTGACGGGCTACCTCCAGAAGAAATCCGGTCGCGAGCAGTACACCCTGCTCGCCAATCAGATCAGAAACGCCGTCGCCCAGTACCGCGCGGAGACGGAGCTTCGAGAGAGCGAAAAGCGCTACGAGCGAACCCTGACGGGGTTACACGAGACGACGCGCGACCTGATGCGCGCGGGGACGAAAGGGGAGATCTTCCGCGCGGCAGTCGACACCGCAGACGAGATACTCGGCGTGCCGATCGTCGCGACCTACCGGTTCGATCCCACCGAGCGAAACCTCCAGCACGCCGCGTCGGTGTCGGCGACGGCGGAGGCGCTCGATCCCGACCGGACGTACGAGCACGACGAGGGCCACGTCTGGGATATCTTCTCGACCGGCGAGATGGGGTACGTTCCGGACGTCCAGGCCGAGGTGGGTGAAGACACCGAACTCAGACGGCGGAGCGAAGTGATCGTCCCGCTCGGAACCCACGGAATGCTCGTCGCCGGCAGCGAGGCGCGCGACGGCTTCGACGAGACGACTATCGAGCTGATCCAGATCCTGGCGGCGAACACCGAGGCGGCGCTCGACCGTGCAGAGCGCGAGCAGCTGCTTCGAGATCACGACCGGCGGCTCACCCACCAGAACGAGGAGCTGACCCGGCTCAATCACACGAACGAACTCGTCAGGGAGATTACGCGGGGCGTCGCCCAGGCGACGACGCGCGAGGAGATCGAAACCACGGTCTGTGACCGGCTGGTCGGCGGCGAACGCTACCTCGGCGCCTGGATCGCGCCGACGGACGATCCCTGGTCGCCCACCGCACGGAGCGGCATCGAGACCGCGTACGCAGACCGCATCAGCGCAGACGGCGAGTCGGCACCCGAGGCCGACCTCGCCCGGCGAGCGATCGACGACGAGCGCGTCCAGGTCGTCCGGAACGTCCTGGACGAGCCGGCCTGGGAGCCGCGGCGGTCGGTCGCGCTCACGGCGGGATTTCAGACCGTCCTCGCCGTGCCACTGATCGGACGGGACCGACGGTACGGCGCGGTCGTCGTTCACGCGCCGGCGGCAGACGCGGTGACCGACCGGGAGCGAGAGGTTCTCGCCGAACTCGGCGAAACGATCGGACACGCGATTCGGACGGCCGAACGAACGCGAGCGATGGTGACCGACGAGCGAGTCGAACTCGAACTCTCGTGTACGGACGAACAGTTGCTTTTCACCCAGCTCGCCCGGGTCCTCGATCGAACGATTACGCTCGAAGGCATCGTCGACCGCGCAGACGGACGGATCGTCTGTTTCGTTCGCGTTCCGGCGTACCCGGCCGACGAGGTAGACTCGATTGCCGACGAGCTGGCGGTCGTCGAGAGCGCGGCCGCCATCAGTGAGGCTGAGGAGTCGGTTCTGGTCGACGTGACGATCACGTCGACGCCGTTGCTCGATATTCTCGCGGAGTTCGACACGCGTTTGCGTTCCGTAACTGCCGACGGTGAAATTAGTTCGATGACCGTTCAGCTTCCCCAGGGTGTGGACGCTCGATCGGTCATCGAGGGAATTCAGGAGGCCTACCCCACCACCGAACTCACCGCGCGCCGGGAGACGACGCGAAAACACTCCGGCGGACACGTAAACGGGAAAATCGAGTCGACATTGACGGCCAAACAGCTCGAAGCCCTGCAGTCTGCGTACTACAGCGGGTTCTTCGAGTGGCCTCGAGAGAGTACCGGCGAAGATCTCGCCGAGACGCTCGACGTCTCCGCTCCGACGCTTCACTATCACCTCAGGGCGGCCCAGCGCAAGCTGGTCGATCTGACCTTCGACGACGGTTCTAATTAATTAGTGTTGTCCATCCGACACTGCTAAACAGATAGAAGTTATTTTTAACCACCCCGCGGCCATACCACTATTTGGCGCTACGACGGTACTAGTCGCCATCCACCCACCCCACCCCCCAATCCCTTTACTGCGGTGGACCCCCCAACGCCCCTGACAGGTACGGCTACGTGCCGGGTCGGGTACGATATACACTGACTCCTCAGATCTATCCACACGGCGAACTATCGAGGCGCCAACCGACGCCGATCAATCCGACTCCCACTCGATCCACTCGTGTTCCCACCCGCGATGGGCACCGGCGCGCTGGAGGGCGAACTCGCCGTCTTCGCGCATCGTTCGATTGCGCTCGATCGCCCCCGATTGCTCGCCGCGAACGAGCAACGGTTCGAACGAGACCGGACCGTGTTCGACCCGTCCCGTCGACGTGACCGTGAGCAACCGCTGGGTGCTCGTTCCGCACGGAAAGACGAGTCGACCCCCGTCGGCGAGTTGCGCCCGGAGGGGATCGGGAACCGCAACGGCACTCGCCTCCAGGAGAATGCGATCGAACGGGGCGTACGCCGGTAGCCCCCGCACGCCGTCGCGACAGTCGACCAGGACGCCGTCGTACCCGGCCTCAGCCAGGTTCGAGCGAGCGGCGTAGACGGCCGGGCGAGCGATGTCCACCGCGTGGACGTTCGTTTCGCCGACGAGTTCGGCGAGCACCGCCGACGTGTAGCCGACACCCGCGCCCACGACGAGGACCGAGTCGTCGGGCTCAGGTGAGAGCGCCTCCAGCAACCGGGCAACATCGCTCGGGGCGAGAACGGTCGTTCCGAGGTGGTCGTACTCGCGGTCGGCGTAGGGGTCGACGCCATCCGGGACGAACGCCTCGCGCGGGACCGCCTGCATCGCCGCTGCGAGCGAGGCGTCGGTGAGAACGCCTTTCGACTCGTGCTGGAGCCCCTCGATCATGTCCGCCCGTACCACCGCCGGATCCATAGGGCGAGTATCCGACCGACCGTTATCAAAGACGCGCTTGCACCGAGTCGGCTCGCTCACTGGTGGACAGCAGGCCGGCGACCGCTCGGTGGCTCATCCTCGAACCGAGACGAATCTGACGGCGCCGTGTTCGCTTCGCTCGAACTCGTCGGCCGACGTCCGCGCTAGCCGGACGAGCGTCTGTCTGGCCGTTCCGATCGGGGCAAGAAACGTCCCGTCGTGACGAAGCTGGTCGAGAACGGCGGTCGGCGCCGTTCCGAGCGCACAGGTCGCGTACGCAGCCCGGTACGGTACGTTTTCCTTCCAGCCGTCGCGGCCGTCCCCGACGCGGATCGAAATCCCGTCGTAACCGAGCGCAGCGAGCCGGTCGCGCGCCGTCTCGGCCAGCGACTCGCTGTACTCGACGCTGTAGACGTTCTGGGCACCGACGAGTTCGGCCGTCACGGCCGCGTGGTAGCCACACCCCGTCCCGATCTCGAGGACTCGATCGCCGGGCTCGAGATCGAGCAATTCGGCCATGATCGCCACTATGTGCGGGGCGCTCACAGTCTGACCGTCCCCGATCGGAAGCGGACGGTCTCGGTAGGCGTCTGTGCGTCGGGACTCGGGGACGAACGCGTGGCGCGGAACCGCCTCCATCGCGTCGAGTACGCGTTCGTCGTCGACGTGTCCGGCGAGCGTGTCCCGAAGGTCGCTACGGGCGGACGCGAACGGATCGGAATCTGGGTCTGTCATGAAGTCGGATCGAGCGTTCAGCTCGGTCACCAGTCCGGTGTGAACGCGGCTCAGTCGCTACCAGGCCGACCACGCCGTCGAGGTCTCGTCCCAGGCGTAGACGCGTTTTGCGTCCTTCGCGAGAACCACGTCACCGTCCATCTCGTAGCGATCGCGATCGTAGCCTGCCGCGTCACCGCGAACGACGACGGCGTCGATCGAGAACTCCTCGCTCTCGGCCGCCTCGGTCTCGCCGATCGTAAACTCGTAGTCGCCGGGAACGTACATCGTGATCGATCTGCTGTCGTCGCGACGGCCGTCTTCCGGGTGGATCGTGACGTTGACGGCGACGTTATCCACCTCCCGCGTCCAGACGGTTTCGATCTCGTCGGCGCGAGCCGACTCCCGTCGGCGCTGCTCGTCGAGTTCGACGCTCGTCACGCGGACCGTCGCGAGCACCTCGTCGGTCTCTAAGAGGAACTCGTCGCCGACCTCGACGCGCTCGTCTTCGGGCGTCGTCACGTTCGCGGTGAACGACTCGCCGCCCTGGGAAACGACGACGTCGAGGGTAACCTCGGGCGTCGACTCGGGCTGAATCTTGTGGACGTGACCACACTCCCCACAGCGGACCGTTATCGATCCCTCGCCGGGTGAAAGAACCTCGTGGACCGTCTCCAGCTTTGGCGAACAGGCCGGACAGGGAACGCCGAGGCGGTCCTGAATCTCGCTCATAGCCCCATTTACGGCTTCGCAGGTAAAAGGCGATTGGACCGACTACGGCTCGGGCAACTCGATTTCGGTGTCGTCGGCGTAGACCGTAACGTCGCGAATGATACCGTCTAGGTGAATCGGCGCCTCGACGTCGCCGCCGATCCCCATGTCGTCACCGATCGCGATGTGGACCGTCCCGCCCGCTTTCTCGTCCAGGAGAACCGATCCGACCAGTTCCGTGACCGCGACGTTCGTCCCGATGCCGAGTTCGGCCAGGTTGTACGCCGCGTCGCCGACGTCCGCCGCGGCCGCCTCGACCGTCTCGCGGATTTCGTCGTCGCTAATGTGCGTGACGAGGCCGTCTTCGACCTCGAACGTCAGCGCCTGTCCGTCGGCGAGACGGCCGTGCGGACGCATCGTCCCGTCGACTACGTACGTACCGTCGGCCGATTCAGGACTGACGAAGACCTCGCCGGCCGGCAGATTCGACATTTCACCCGGCTCGTGGACGATTCCCGTATCGGCGTTCCACTCCCGGGTTGCGACGTCGAACGTGATGTCCGTCCCGCTCGGGCTCGTCACTCGCATCTCGCTCGCGCCGTCGACCTGCGCCAGGACGTCCGCACAGTGGCCTTCGATCTCCTCGTAGTCGGCGTCGAGGCCGGTCGTGAATACCTCGGGGGTGATCCCCGGAAGGGTCGCGACGCGCGCGCCGGCTTCGTTCGCGTCGCCGCGAGCGCGCGTATGACTCAGACTCTTCGTCGTCGGGGCGAGGACCACGTCCGAAGCCGCCATCGCCGACGCTACCGGTTTCGGTGGCTCGCTCCCGTGGGTCGCTCCCGGCGGGTACCGAACCACGACCGCGTCGCTCGTAATTTCGCTCGCGACCTCGTAGAGCGCCTCGCCGATCGGTTCCCGTTTGTCGTCGGTGACGATCGAACACGACTCGTGTGACTCGAGCGCGAGACACTGTTCGACCGCCGTTTTACTGGCGTCCCGAAATGCGGCGTCTGATTCCATACGCCGATGTGTGCGGAGTGATCAGAAAGCCCTTCCCACTCGTCGACGGAAGTATAACGAGCGTAACTAGTTTTATTCAGAATAGTTTCATATCGGCGATAGATTGTTGTAGCGGGAATACGACGCCAGAACGAATGGTCCGTGACATCGTCCGCGAGACGTTCTGGGATGAGTCGACGAATCAGGCGTTCAGAGATACGACGCCGGATCCGGTCGTCTCCGCGCTCGAAGTGCTCACGCACCTCGGCGACGGTGCGGTCATCGTCGGGCTCGCCGTCTTACTCTACTGGTTCGGCGCGACCGATCGCCGCCGCGACCGCATCTTCGTCATCGCCGTCGGCCTCGCCGGAATGGCGATCGTCTCGGGTATCAAGGGGATCGTCGCACTCGAGCGGCCGACGGCGGCGCTTGCGTTCGCTCCCGTCGATTACCCGGGCTACACGTTTCCGAGCGCCCACGCGCTGGGGACGGCGGTCGTCTACACCGCCCTCGCGGCGGTCGCGACGATCGGCACCGCTCGTCAGCGCTACGCCGTCGCCGCCGTCATCATCGTCCTCGTGGCGTACTCCCGGGTCGTCATGGGCGTCCACTACCTCGGCGACGTGATCGTCGGCGTCGGGCTGGGACTGGCGTTCATCGCGCTCGTCATACGCGATCCCGATCCCGAAATCTCAGTGCTCTTCTCGCTCGCCGGCGCGACCGCGATCCTGGCTTACCTGCTCGGCTCGACGCAGTTCGTCACGCTGACCGTCGGCGCCTCGATCGGCGGCCTTGCGGGCTGGGCGTACGTCAAACCGCGGCGTCCCGATCCCTACGGCGCCTCCATCCTCGTCCTCGGCGTCCTCGTCCTGGGACTGTTCCTCGCGCTGCGGTGGCTCCAGGTCCTGGGCGCGCTCGAATGGACCGTCGACGCGCTCGGCTCCACCCTCGGCGTCGCACCAGCCATCGAAGTCGTCGGCTACGCGCTGGCCACCGCGGCCGCGGTCGCAGTCCCCAACGCCGCCGAACGGCTCGACGACTGGCCGGCCGTCCAGCGTCTGCAGGCCGTCCTCCCGTTCAGCGGTCGCACCGTCGACCCGGAAAAGGTGTCGCTTCCAGGAGTCGACTCGGAGGACGATTCGGTGAGAAGCTGAGCCGGGACGTGACTCCACGGACTGGACGACACCCACGCTCCCGAATTCACGTTCACCTGCTACAGGCCTCCCGTTCGGCTGAGAGTGCCTGTGCCCACACCCGTGTTGACTGCCAACAACCTGAACACTCCAGTCCGACGGAAACCTCGAAACGATTAACCGCGTCGGTGCAGGAGGTTCGCGCATGATACAGGTCGCGATAAACGGGTACGGGACGATCGGAAAACGGGTCGCAGACGCCGTCACCGCACAGCCGGACATGGAAGTACTCGGCGTCGCGAAGACGCGGCCGAACTACGAGGCGCAGACGGCGATCGATCGGGGCTACCCGCTCTACGCCGCGATCGCCGATCGGGCCGACCAGTTCGCGGAGGCCGGGATGGATATCGCCGGACCGGTAGAAGAGCTCCTCGAGGTGGCCGACGTCGTCGTCGACGCCACGCCAGGCGGAATCGGCGAGCAGAACAAGTCACTGTACGTCGACCACGACGTGCCCGCGATCTACCAGGGTGGCGAAGACGCCGAGGTCGCCGACGTGAGCTTTAACGCCCGGTCGAATTACGAGGACGCGATCGGCGCCGAGCACGTCCGCGTCGTCTCCTGTAACACGACGGGACTCTCGCGCGTCATCGCGCCGCTTTCAGAAACCTACGGGATCGAGAAGGTGCGTGCGACGCTAGTGCGCCGCGGCGGCGACCCCGGCCAGACCTCCCGCGGACCGATCAACGACATTCTGCCGAACCCGGTGACGATCCCGTCACACCACGGCCCCGACGTGAACACCATCTTCCCCGACATCGATATCGATACACTCGGGATGAAAGTGCCGGCGACGCAGATGCACATGCACAGCCTGAACGTGACGCTCGAATCCACCCCGGACGCGAGCGAGGTTCGGGACCTGTTCGCCGACGAGCGCCGACTGTTCTTGATCCCCGAGTCGTTCGACATCGACGGTAGCGGCAAGTTGAAGGAGTACGCTCACGACGTCGGTCGGCCGCGCGGCGACCTCTGGGAGAACTGCATCTGGGAGGAGTCGATCTCGGTCGAGGGCGACGATCTCTACCTCTTTCAGGGGATCCACCAGGAGTCAGACGTCGTCCCGGAGAACGTCGACGCGATTCGGGCGATCACCAGCACGGCCGACAAGGCCGAAAGCGTTCAGACCACCGACGACGCGATAGGCGTCGGCTTCTGAGATCGGGTCGATTCTCCCACGGCGGCCGTCGTCACAGCTGTCCGCCGACAGAAAGTTTTTGCACGGGCGGACGCTACCTGTCCGTATGAGACGAGACGACCGCGACGAACCCTTCGACGATCTCTTTCGCGAGATCGAACGGATGATGAACGATATGATGAAGGGTGCGAACGTCGAGTTCGACTCCTCGGCGACGACGGTCGAGAACGGGTTCGGTGCCGACACCCACGTCGACATCCACGATACGGACGACGAGATTCGCGTCGTCGCCGACCTTCCGGGCGTCGAGAAGAAGAACATCGAACTCGAGTGCGACGGAAAGACGCTCACCATCTCGGCGCGAAGCGACCACCGCGAATACGACGAACGCGTCTCGCTTCCCCGGCGGGTGAACGAACACACCGCGAGTGCGACCTACAACAACGGAGTTCTCGAAGTCGTCTTCGAACCCGCAGAACAGAGTTCGGGAATCAGCCTGGAGTGAGGCCGCGGTACTGAATTCTCTCGATTCGACACACTGACGAGCGTGGCGTGTGCTACTGTGACCCAGATTGGGGTCCGGACGTCGCACGCGACCGGATCACCGCGGCCAGCCGATCGTAGAAGTCGGGTTCGTACTTCGTCGCGGCGTCGATCGTCGGTCGGGCGTTCGTCTCGTTCACCACGACACGATCGTCCGTCGCGAGGAGGTCGACTCCCAGGACGTCGATTTCGAGCGTCCGCGCGACTGACTCGGCGAGTTCGCGAAGCTCGTCGGGGAGATCGACGCCGCGTGCTTCGGCTCCGCGATGGACGTTGTGCTTCCACTGGCCAGCCTCGCGTTCGGCGTCGGGAAGTCGGCGTTCGACCGCGCCGGCGTACTCGCCGGCCAGGACCATCACGCGATAGTCGGTCGCCCCTGGAACGAACTCCTGGACGAGAAACGACTTGTCGCCGGTCGCGCGATAGTCCTGAACCAGTCCGAGGTAATCGCAGATGCCGAGAAACGAGTCGAGGTCGTGGGCCTTCGCGACGCCGACGCCGCGCGTCGTCGAGTTCGGCTTGATCACGACGGGCGGGTCGAGCCGTTCGAACGCCTCCCGAAGCTCGTCCTCGTCGACGGGATTCGAGACGTAGACGGACTCCGGGATCGGGAGACCGCCACGTTCGAGTCCGGCGAGCACCCCCGCCTTGTTTCGCGACGTGAGGACCGCCTCCAGTCCGTTTACCCACGGCACGTCGAGCATGGCGTCGGCGACGCCGCCTTCCATCACCCGGCCGGGGTAGACGAAGCCGACGTCGTAGGCGTCGGAATCGAACGGAGCGTCCGCACCGAGCGGGAAGACGCCCTCGCGGACCGGGACGTGGTGACATCGTATACCGCGCTCTGCGAGGGGCGGTCGCATTCGCTCGAACGTCTCCTTTCGGTTCGCCACCGCCAGATCGATCATTCGAGTGTAACTCGGCGCGGCGGTGACGTAAACGTGACCACCGAGAGCGCGAAAGTGGGGTCGTCGAATCGCGTCCCACGGACCGGTGACGTCGGCGATCCCGTCGAAGACCGGCGTCGGCCGGGGTGGCGGAGGAGAACGACCGCCGCCTGTCGAAGACGGTTACTCGTGCGTGGCCGCGAGCGCGTGATCGCGCCAGCGATCCGCGCGACCCGGGGAAAGGCTGGTCTTCCTGAGAACGCTCTCCGCGAGCGAAGCGCGGTCCGAACGCGGCGAGGACCGCGAAAACGCGAACGGTGAAACCGTGAGCGAACGGACGTGAGCGAGCGGGCCGACGAGCGACCGAGAAGCCGCGCGACGCGCGGCTGGCGGGGAGCGAGGAGTGCTTTTCATCAACGTTTTGCCGAGGGCGCGGCGCAGCCGCGCCCACAGCGCAAAAGGTTGGTTTACGAAACCAGTTCCTGTTCGCCCTTCTCGACGACGATCCGACACGGCGGCGTGATCTTGTTGTAGGCGCGTCGGAGCGCGTCTTTCGCGAACTCGGCGTCGTCGACGTCACACCAGATGGTGAAGATGCGATCGCCGGCGTCGATGCGTGCGGCGGTGCCGACGATCTTGCCGAACGACTGGCGCATTCCGTCGGAGACACGGTCGGCGCCGGCCCCGGTCGCCTGCTTGTTCTCCCGGATGACGTGGTGGGGGAACTTACGGAGGATCATCTTGTAGTTGCCCTCGCCGGCGTTCTTGATCATGTGTCGGTTACCCGAAAGCCGTGAAGCTTCGAGGCTGCCGTGTCGGATCTGGACGGCTTCTTCGGTCACGAGGCTGATCTGGACGGGGTAGTCGTCGGGATCGGCGGTGACGTCGCCCATCTTGTGCTGTGCGATCTTCGAACCCGGGATGCCGGTGATGTACTCGCGTCGCGTGTACGCCGGTTTGTCAATATCCCGGTACATCGAGGCGGGTTTGTCGGACATGGTTGTGATTACTTACCGGAACCGAAGCCCAGAACGCGGATAAAGGCTTCGAACCGCGAACGCGCCGACGAACCCTGCGAATAGCTACCGACCGCCAGCGTGTGTACAGCCAGACGACTGGAGAGACCGTCGGGTCGTTTAAGGGGACAGCGAGGCTATCAGTCGGTATGTGGAAGAGTTTCCGGATCGGTTCGCTCTTCGGGATTCCGATCAAACTAGATATCACGTTCTTGCTGATCCTGCCCATCTTCGCCTACCTCATCGGTGCCCAGATCGAAGTGGCAGGCGAGCTGTTCAACGAGACGATGGGAGCCGGGATCGACGTCGCCGCGCTCACCGGCGGGACGACGCCGTACCTCTGGGGATTGCTCGCCGCCATCGGGCTCTTCATCGGCGTCGTGTTACACGAACTGGGCCACTCGCTGACCGCCCAGCGCTACGGCTATCCCATCGACTCGATCACGCTCTGGCTGCTCGGCGGGATCGCCGCCCTCTCGGAGATGCCCGAAAACTGGCGACAGGAGTTCGGCATCGCGATCGCCGGACCGATCGTCTCCGTCCTGGTCGGTATCGGTTCCTACGGCCTGTTTCTGGCCACGCCCGAGAGCTTCGACGGGGCGCGATTCATCTTCGCCTACCTGGCCATCTTGAACATCGCGCTCGCCGTCTTCAACATGCTCCCGGCGTTTCCCATGGACGGCGGGCGGATCCTCCGGGCGCTGCTGGCGCGAAACCAGCCGTACGCGAAGGCGACCCAGCAAGCGGCCGCCATCGGCAAGGGCTTCGCCGTGTTGATGGGGCTGTTCGGACTGTTCGCCTGGAACCCGGTGCTGATCGCCGTCGCGCTCTTCGTCTACATCGCCGCCTCCGGCGAGTCACAACAGGTGACGATGAAGGCCGCCTTCCAGGACGTCTCCGTCGCCGACATCATGACGCCCGCCGGTCGCCTCCAGACGGTCACGACGGACACGAGCGTCGAGCAACTCGTCCAGCGCATGTTCCAGGAGCGCCACACCGCCTACCCGGTCCTCGAAGACGGCTACCTGGTCGGGATCGTGACGCTCACCGACGCGCGCAACGTCAAACCCGTCGAACGAGACGCCTACACGGTCGAGGAGATTCTGACGAGCGACCTCGAGACGATCGGTCCCGAGGCCGACGTGATGACGGCCATCGAGCGGATGCGCGAGCGTAACGTCGACCGACTGCTCGTCATCGACCGCGACGAAGGATGGGGCGACGACAACGGCGACCTGATCGGCATCATCTCGCGATCCGACGTCATGACGGCGCTGAACGTGGTCCAGCAGAGCGGGTCGGTGACCCCGAGCGCCCAGCGGGTCGCCTAAGTTAGGCGACCTCCGTCGGACCCGCTGGTGCGGACGTCGACCGATCGATCCCGGTCAATTCCCGGAGCCGATCCGGGTCGATGTGGCCGAAATCGGCCTTCCGGTGACAGGGCGGACACAGCGTCGCGACGTTGTCGAGTCTGTGGGCGTCGACCTTCTCGAACTCGTTGGACTCGATATACACCCGAACGGGTACGAGGTGGTGAACGTCGGGATTACGACCGAGGTCCTCCCGGTCCGTTCCACAGCGGACGCACGCGTAGTCGTCTCGTTCGAGCGCGGCCCGTCGGGTGGCGTACCACCCGGTTCCGTACGCTTCGTTGCCCCCTCCCTTCCAGTTCGGATGCCCCTCGCCGGTGAACGAATCGGAGAGCCACGACCGCCGGCACTCCTCGCTACAGAGGACCGCTTCGCCGGTCGCATTGCTCGGGTAGCGCCGGATCAGTTCGGCACAGACGGTACACTCGAGTTCGAGTTTCCCGCCGGACCAGCGTGGATTTCGCTTTCCGTCGAGTGATGGTGGTTTACGCCACGCCTCAGATTCGACGCAGTCAGCACAGTACAATCCGACTTTCTCTGACGGATAGTACTCGAACGTGGCCCCACAGAGGACACATTGCGTCGATCGCTTCTTCCCCTGGAAATTGGGCGCGTTTTCACCCTCGAACGAAATCTCGTCGAGACAGGCCTGGGTACAATATTTCTTCTCATATTCGCTGTGAAAACGGTCACCGCAACGCGCACAGGTTCGGTTTGGAAGGCGCTCCCCGTGTCCCTGGCTGTGGTGTACGGCGCGGCCGCGCTTGCTATCGAACGACCGGTCACAGGACGGACAATCGTACATTGGATTACCATCGTCGGTAGGGGATAAAACCGAGACGGGTCCGTTTCCGATTCCGATAGTACCGCATCAATTTGGCGTGACGAACAGTCTCCTGGATCGGAATTGATGTCAGAAAAATTATGAGTCCGGGTGCGAGAATCGAACCCACTTCTCAGCCTCCACAAGGCTGAAGGATAACCATTACCCCAACCCGGACACGTCTGCACTCGACAGTAATCACCGAGGAAGTGAAATACGTTACGCCTCGATTCCACCCCTGCCACCAGCTATCACTCTATCGGAACTGTCGGCACGCGTTCGTCCTGATCTGACCCGAAGGATCTGACCCGAATCACTTTTCGCCGTGTGCGCGTTAGGACGACCAACGCGTGGCCATCACCGAGAAGATCTACCTCAAGAATCACCGCCAGCTCTGTTCGCAGCTAGAGACGAACGTCCCGAAAGGGGCGTTCAAAGGGGCGACGTTGGACCTGCTCTTTCAGGGCGACGGACTCGAGAAGGTGGACGACGCGACCCGCGAGCGGGTGCTCGATTTCGCGAGTGACTTTCTCGACTGTGATTGCCAGGACAATCCCTACTGTGGCTGTCCGGAGCGAAAGTTCATCCGGTACCTGCTAGAGCTTCGGGCGCAGGGGCTCGGACCGGCCGCCATCGTCGACGTCATGAGCGACGACTACCTGGTGTACGCCTACGAAGGGGACATTCTCTCGTTTCTCGACAGCGGCGTCCGCACGCTCGAAGCGGCCGAAGGCCTGGCTCGCGTCGACGGACGACCGGACGATCAGGAATCGATCCGTCGGGCAAAGCAGGATCTCGCGCGGTAAGTGACCTCGGCCTCCTTCGGCGAGCTGACCGGACCCAGCAGGAGCGTTCGGTCGGTCAGCCGATCTGGTAGGGCTCGTCCTCGTCCAGGTCGTCGAGCAGGAGCACCTCCTCTTCGTCGTCCTCGACGCGGTCGCGCAGGTCGGTGACGTAGGCCTTGTGCTCTTCTAACTGTTCGCGCAGGTGCTCGGTTTCGAGTTCGAGTCGTTCGTGTTCTCGAAGGAAGCTCTTTGGAACCTCGACCGTCGGCGGGAAGGAGGCCTCGTCACCCTCGCTCGCCTCGAGCTCGGATTCGGGCACCACGGCGACTTGCCCGTCGTGTTCGATGAGCGTATCGACGTAATCGCGAAAGACCGCAGACAGAGAGATGTCGCGCTCCTCGGCGATCTGCTGGAGCGCCTCGAAGGCGTCCTCGTTAACCCGAAACGAGATCGTCTTGTTCTTGTTACCCATCCTGAGAGGCTAGTTGTCGTGAATTCACTTAACCCTTCGTCAGACGAACTGCTCTCCGTTCGGCCGTTCCGAGAGCGACGGTCGAACGCTCACTCGATCCGATGAGTCTTAGGGTGGGAGGTCGTAGCGATCGACATGGACCGGCGACCGCGTCCACGGAGGCTGTCGTGATCGAAGAGATCGACGCGTTTCTCGACGAGGTCGGCTTCGATCCAGATGCGAGCGTGCTGACGCGTCGACAGGCGCAGGTGCTGGCGCTACGCGAACGCGGCGAGTCACAGGCGACGATCGCCGAGGCGATCGGCTCTTCGCGGGCGAACGTCTCGTCGATCGAGGCGAGCGGGCGGGAGAACGTCGAGCGCGCCCGGGAGACGGTCGCGTTCGCCGAGGCACTCCACGCACCAGTTCGCGTACAAATTCCGGCGGGGACGGACCTCTACGACGTTCCCCAGAAGGTGTTCGAAGCCTGTGACGAAGAAGGCGTCAAGGTCTCGCACACGGCACCGGATCTGATGAAGGTCGTAAGCGACGCCGCTGGACCGGCCGTCAGCGGTCGACAGGTCGGGTCGGATCTCGTCGTGGGCGTAACGGCCACCGGTTCGGTCCGAGTCCGGACGTCAGAGCGAACCGACGAGTGAGCGGGAGACCCGCCCCCGAACCTATGTCTCCTGCTGTGGTTGACGACGCTATGGACCTCGGAATCGACGGCAACGCCGCGCTGGTGACCGCGAGTTCGGCGGGGCTCGGCAAGGCGAGCGCGCTCGCGCTGGCGGCGGAGGGAGTCGACGTCACGATCTGCGGTCGGGACGGCTCGCGACTCAGCGCCGCGGCTGACGACGTCGACGAAGCAGGGTCGGGCGACGTCCATCCCGTTCGGGCGGACGTGACGGATCCGGACGACGTCACCCGGCTAGTCGACGAGACGGTCGAGGCGTTCGGCGGGCTGGATCACCTGGTGACGTCGGCCGGAAACCCGCCGAGTACGACGTTTCTCGAAACGACCGAGCGCCAATGGTACCAGGCGTACGACCAGCTGGTGATGAGCACCGTCTGGACGATCGAGCGCGCCTGCCCGCACCTGCGCGAGTCGTCCGCCGGGACGATCGTCTGTCTCACCTCGCGGACGGTCACCGAGGCCGTCGACGGGCTCTTGCTCTCGAACACGGTCCGCAGGGGCGTAAGCGGGCTCGTCCAGACCCTCTCGCGCGAGTTCGCTCCCGAGATCCGGGCGAACAGCGTGCTGCCGGGCCTGATCGAGACGGATAGCGTCGTCGACCTGCTCGAGGCGGGCGTCGAGCGCGGCGAGTACGCCGACTACGACGAGGGGCTCGCGGCGCTCTCGGCGGACGTGCCGCTGGGCCGGATCGGCGACCCGGCGGAACTCGGTGCGGTCGTGGCGTTTCTCAGCAGCGAACGGGCGAGCTACGTCAACGGCGCGGAGGTGCCGATCGACGGCGGGACGATTCGCGGGTAGTGATGGCCGCGTTGGCTGGCGGACGGTGGGATTGCCGCCCAGCGGCCTTTGCGCCCGTCCGTCGACGTCGCGAACGGGACGATGATCGTAACTGAACACAAGTTGTTCCTCGAACGACTCCGAGAGCTGACGACGATAGAGCAGGAACTGGAGGACCAGCGCACCGTGCTGGCCGACGCGGCGACCGACGAGGAGCTCCCGACCGAGGCCCGTGAGCAACTGGAGACGACGCAGGCCGAAGACGAAAACGGCCTCAACCGGTTACAGGAGTGGTCGTACGTCGCGAATTGAGAGAGATCGGCACCGTTCTCAAACCGGCGATCGCTACTTAGGAGTACTCTCAGCGTCGGCGGAGGATCGACTCGGGATCGTTCTCGTACAGTTCCCACATGGTGACCTCGGCGTTTCTGATCTCGTCAGATTTGGGGTGAGACGAGGCGACGAGGTCGTCCCAGACGAGGATACCGGGGAAAACGAGCGGAATGGTGTAGCCGTCGATCTCGCGCCAGTCGGGGCGGTCCTCGACGTGCGTCGCGACGAGTTCGGTCGTCCCCGCCGTGTGTCGGTCGCCGACGTAGTCCGGTTCGACCCCGAGGCCGAGTTTGTACGGGTAGCCGACCCAGTGCCACCGGGTTCCGGCACCGTGGTGGACCGCGGGAGTCCAGGTGTACACTCCGCCCGGTTCGAGCTGTTTGGTGTCCGCGGGATGGTCGGTTGTCAACTCGCGCCACATCTCGACGGTCCACTCGCCGTCCGCCCAGGTGCCGGTGGCCCGCCAGTCGGCAGCGCTTCCGCGGGGTTGCTGGAGGGGTCGGCGCGGGATCATCGCACCCTCCCACTCCGCGACGGCGGGGTCGAACGGGACGGCGTCGTCGAGTTCCAGCGCGTACGTGTCGACGCCCTGTTCTGGGATGTCACCCGCTCTGATGGACCCGTAATCCAGCGCACCATCAGCCACGACCGCCGGGTCCCACATGTATTCCGGACCCGCTTTCGGGTCCCACGACTGGGAGGTGTACGTGTTCCGCCCCTGGTCACCGTGTCGATAGTCGAGGACGTGGTGGTCGGTCCCGTAGCCGAGCGGATCGCTTCGGTGGGCCCGCCACATCGGCAGGTCGAGGAAGACCCCGTCGGCTTTTAGTTGGTCGAGTTCGCCCTGCGGGCGGACTGTTTTCCAGTCGTTTTCCCACCACTCGCCCGCACACGCCTGCGGGATGAACTTTCGAACGTCAGACTTCCCCAACCCGTCCGAGCCGAAGTGACCGTGCCCGTCGACATCGGTGGCTGAAACGGCGCTTGGCAGCGATCGTATCCCCGAGTGGGCAGTGAGCCAGCCACCGAACTCCTCGAACCCGGTCACCGAACCGTCGTCCAGCAAGAAGCTCACCCGGTCTTCGTAGAATCCCGTGTGGTCGTCACGATCGTCACTCGTCACCCACGGTGAGGGATCGGCGAACTGCTGCCAGCGACCGTCCCGATAGACGAGCATGTCGTGAATCCAGCCGCCGGGGTCCGGTTGAGCCCACCGAAACCGAACGTAGATCCGCCGATCGGTGTACGCGATCTTAGTGTGGAGATTCTTGCGCGCGGTTTTCGGGTACCAGTCGCGGCTCACGGGGTATCGATCGGATGGTGATGGCTTGTATCATCCGGTCGCGACGGTGGCGCGACGAATCGGCACACTACCGGCGATCAATCTTCCTCCCAGTAGAACAGTACCTCCCGCGGGGCCGCACACGCCGGACACTCGGCGGGCAGCGAATCGGCGAGCGCTCCCATTTCGCCGCAGTCGCCACACCGCCAGAGCGTCGAGCCGCGCGTTTCCGGCTCGCTGGATTCGCCGATCGGAAGTTCGGTCTCCTCCTTGTTTCGCAGTTCGTCGCGCTGGGTCGGCCCTTCGGGTGGGGTGGACATCGTGAGGTCACTACGACCCGAGCCGTGTTAAGCAATGGCACACGCGTCGGAATCGTGAACGACCCGCCGATCCGAACGGAGCCACCGCCCGATCGTAACCACCCGACGGCCGGCTCACCACGTTTCGATCCGACCAGCCCGGACGTCCTCGACGCAGCCCTCGCAGTCGGGGTGGTCGGCTTCGTAACACGCGGGTCGGTACTCCTCGTCGAGCATAACGGCCCGGCGCTCGGCGTAGCGCCGGCAGACGATTTTCGCGCGCCCTTCCTCGTCGCTGGGGAGTCCACGGGCGTTCCTGGCCGTCCGGTAGGCCTCCTTGGCTTCGGCCAGCTGACCGTCGGCAGTGGTTCGGATCGAGGCGTACTGCTCGCCCGCTTCCTGGAGTTTCGATCGGAGAAATCGATCGAGCCGGCGCCGGTTGGACATGTCGTACCCGAAATTCGGGCGCCACTCACATAGGCTCGTCGCCGATTCGTGACGCCGAGGCGACCGTCGGCTCACTCGGATCGTCGCCCTCGGTGGGAGCGAACGACCGCGTCGGGGAGCGTCTCCCAGCCGAGGGTATCCTCGCCGGGGACGGCCGCCGTGTCGAGGCCCGTCTCCGTCGCGACCGGTTCGTCTCGGTACTCCGGGGGCGGTCCGCCGTGCGCGTGCACGCCATCGGGGTGCTCGACCGTCCAGACGTGCATCATACACGGCGTCCGGCACGGGAGCCGTGAGGACGGGAGACCATCCCCGTCGTGGACGTTCTCGTAATACCACCAGGCTTTCCGCCCGGGGAGGCCGGCGTGATAGTGCCAGGGCGAACACCGGTTCTCGTCGGGTTCGCCCTCGCCGTAGAGCGACGGGGGCTCGACCGGCTCGCCGTCGATAGTCGCGACGAACATCACGCCGATGGCTCGCCAGCTGTGGTTGTCGACGAGGATCGACTCCGGCCGGTCGGGATCGAGGATCGAATCGTCACCGACGTAGTCTGGGTTGATCCAGTGTGACCAGCCGTCGGCGCTCCGGTCTAACGTGTCGAAGTACGGGAAAAATCCGTCGTCGACGATGTCCCCGACGGTTTCGTAACGCTCGTCGAGAACCTCCTTCACTTCGGTCTGGATCGCGATGGTTTCGGGATGATCGTCTGCACAGCCGTCCATCGTCGCCCCGTCACAGTGTCCGTGACTCGGCCGGATCGTGGCGTCGGGACAGCGCCCGGACAGCCGCCCCGATACCGACGACTCGCCCTCGCTGGCACCGACTCGCCCAGCCGCGACGGCGAACGCCCCGCCGGAGGCGGCCAGCACACCCCTCCGAGAGACCGTCGTCCGACGCTCCGATCGGTTCGTCTCGTCTGTGCTCATGTCGATGCAACCGCACACCGACCCCGCTCGTAAACCCCTGTCAACGACGATTGGACAGTCACAACGACTAACCGGAGAACTGCATCTCACTCTCCTCGTACCACGTTTACCGTCACGTTCGCGACCTCGCTACGTCTACCGCCAACGGTACTGGACCACCACGACCACCGCCGTCCGCGCCGCCACTACTTCCGCCGCCGTTCTCGCCCCACCGACCGAGCGACGGAACCCGTACTCGACGCGGTCTGCGGCGACCGCGCGTCCCACCTCGAGAACACTTTCGCCCCGCTGACGTCACTTTAAATACGATCGGGAGCCAACCGACGTATGCCTCCCGTTGAAACACAAGAGGAGGCGAGCACTATGAGCGACGTAAGCCAGCATGCGGACGACATACACGCGCAGTTTTCAGACCATCTCGACGTCGACGTGAGCGACGTCGAGGACAGACTCACGACGCTGATCGACGAGTACAAGGTCCCCGTCGAGGAGGCCCGGCGTAGCGTCACGAACCACTACCTCGAACAGGCCGGGCTCGAGCGCGAGGACATCGCCAGCGGCTCCAGCCAGCGCGTCGAACTCGCCGAGATAGACGAACCGGAGCAGTGGGTGGACGTCACGGTGAAGGTCATCGAACTCTGGGAGCCCCGGAGCGACGCCGTCGCGCAAGTCGGTTTGCTCGGCGATCCAAGCGGGACGATCAAGTTCACCAAGTGGGCGAAATCGGAGCTACCCTCGCTCGACGAGGGCGAGGTCTACTCGCTCAAGAACGTCGTCACCGACGAGTACCAGGGCCGGTACTCGATCAAGCTCAACAAGACGACCGTCATCGAGGAACTCGACGACGACATCGAGGTCGGCGACGACACCTCCGAAATCGAGGGCGCGATGGTCGCCATGCAGAGCGGCTCCGGGCTGATCAAGCGCTGTCCCGACGACGACTGCACCCGCGTCATCCAGAACGGACGCTGTTCGGAACACGGCGAGGTCGAAGGCGAGTTCGACCTCCGCATCAAGGGCGTCGTCGACGACGGAATCGACGCCCACGAAGTCATCTTCGACGAGGCGTCGACGGAGGCGCTCACGGGTATCTCGCTCGAGGAGGCCAAGGAGATGGCGATGGACGCCCTCGACACGACGATCGTCGCAGACGAGATCGCAGACGAGATCATCGGAAACTACTACCGCATCGAGGGCCCGACGTTCGGACGATACGTCCTCGCAGACGAGGTCACGGAGCTGACCGAGCCGGCGGATCCCGATCCCCTGCTGATCAGAGCGAGGTCGATGTAACATGAGTCAAGCAGATCTCACCCGCGAAGTCGCCCGACGCGTCTTCGCCTCGGAATTCAACGACGCGACGTACACGTTCAAAGAATCGGACGACGAGCGCGCGCCCAACTACGCGCTGTTGCCCACCGGCGATCGCGCCAACCGCGTCTTCGCCGTCGGCACTCTCACCGAGACCGAGGACGTCGGCGACGAGAGCGAGTACTGGCGCGGCCGCGTGGTCGATCCGACGGGCACGTTCTTCGCCTACGCCGGCCAGTACCAGCCCGAAGCCGCCGCAATTCTCCGCGATGCGGAACCGCCGGAATACGTCGCCGTGGTCGGCAAGCCGCGCACCTACGAACCGGACGACGGCTCGATCACCGTCTCGCTGCGTCCGGAATCGATCACGATCGTCGACGAGGCGATCCGCGACCGCTGGGTCGTCGAGACCGCAACCCGCACCCTAGACCGGATCGAGGCCTACCAGGAGTGGGAATCGACGCGCGAGGACCCCGACGGCGGATCGACCGCCCCGACGAACGAGTACGCCCAGCTCGCTCGCGAGCACTACGACTCGCCGGTCGAGAACTACCGCCAGGACGTCATCCAGGCCGTAGAGAGCTTAGACGAACTCGAAGCGACGGCCTGAGTTCGGCCGGATCGGTCCGCACCGACCGAAATATGTTCGAATTACTCAGCAATAGTAATTACGGGTACGATCCGATATCGGGGTGAGATGTCGTCTGACGGACAGCAGTGGTCGCTGACGCCCCAGACCCGGTTCGGGCGGGCGGTGGCGCTGTACGCACCACTCGCACCGCTGGCCGGGGCGTTCGTCCTCGTCGCGGTGGGGCTCGCCTCGCTGCCCGTCTTCGGAATTCTCACCGGCGACGGCGGGCTCGCGCTCTTTGGCATCGTCATGCTTTGTATCGGCGGCGTATCCTCGGTTCTCTATCTCGGCGCGATGGCTCGCTACGGCGAGAACAACGCGAAGTGGGTCGAACCGTGGGTCCCCACGGAGCACATCGACTGGCGGGTGCTCGGCGGAACCGGGCTCGCCTCTGCCGCCGTCATCGTCCTCGCCGTGCTGGCCGACCCACGGCTGTTCTACGTGGCACTCGCCGGCGTCGTCTTCGCACCGACGGCGAGCTGGTGGTTCGACCGGTCGTACGCACTCGACGAGACGACGCTCGCCGTCGAGTACGCTCACCCGTACCGCGAGGACTCGTCCATCCCGCTCTCGTCCGTTATCACGGCGCGCTGGCTCCCGGTCGGCATTCGGGGCTACCGGCTGGGGTTCTGTCGACGCGTCGACGGCTGGCCCTTCGTCGTCCCCGTACCCGCAGACCGCGTCGAACCGTTCGACCGCGTGGTCGAGCAGACGCCGATCGACCGATCCGAATCGCCGCACCCGACGACGACGAGAGCGATGCGCATCATCTGCTATCTGGTCGGTCTGGGAATCGTCGCCCTCGGTGTGGGGGTCGCGGTGCTGATCGGCGGAGAACTGGAGGCGGGGCTCGTCCGGACGGTGCTGGCGGCGCTCGTCGTCGGCTGGGTCGGCCTGCTGGTCGTCGGCTACGCGTTGCGCGAATCGATACGGGCGCGACGGATCGGCGCGTGAGCCGGCGGTTTGGCTGGCATTGGTGTGGGCGAATCATTGCGCCAGCTGGCGCCGAAACGACGAACCCCCTCGCCAATCGGGCCGTCTCGGTGAAACGGTTCGCGCGAGACGTGTAATCCAGTACGTATTAATTCGGGGTGGTAATCTACCACGGTATGAAGCGTCGCGAACTTCTCGTCTGTGGTGGACCGTTACTGTCGACGTCCCTGGCCGGATGCGTCGACGTTTTCGGCGACGAGGAATTCGAACTGTGCAGCGTTACGGTTAGAAACGGTCATCCGGAATCGATCGAAGCAACCGTCCGCATTCGCGAAGGTGATGAGACCCGCTTCGAGCACACCGAAACGTTCGGTTCACCCGAGGATGGCTATACCGTTCCGGAAACGAACCTGCCGGACGGTCCGGGCGAGTACCTGATCGAGATGAAAATAGCGGACAGAGCGTGGGAGCGACTCGAGGCCGCCGACGTCGATGCCGATCGAACGCTCGTCGAGGGGATAATTTCGGAGAGAGGAGACGGCCCGGGACTCGTGGTCGTTTCGATCCCCGAACTCTGTGCCCACGTCGATGCAGCCGACGGGACGACGCGGTCGCGGGTGTGAGCGGCTCCGCGGGACGATAGCGACCACGAGACGTTCTCACTCCTCGGCCAGATACTCGTCTTGTACCGCCACCACCTCGGTCGAATCCTCGCACGCGGCGTACCGGCGCAGTGGTTCGGCGTTCATCTCGAGAAACGTCTCGCCCCAGCGAAACGGTTCGAGCACCGATTCGGCGTGGTCGGGTTCGCCGAGGATCCACAGCCCGGCCGCGATCGCCTCGGCGGTCGTCAATTTGAACGGTCGGCCGAAGTTGACCGGGTTCGCGGCGACGAGAAACGGCAGGGCGCGGTGTTCGCCGGGCATCGAGAAGGCGGCCTCCTCGGCCGATTCCCACGAGCAATCGAGGGCGACGAGGGTGTCAAGGGCGGCCTCGCGGTCGGCCGGTGAGAGCGCCCGCTCGGCGTGTGGATTGAGGACGACTCCGTAGGGAACCGCCTTCATCTGCCGGTGGAGGACGGTCTCGTCGAAGCGTTCTAGCCGTCTGGCCGTACACTTCTTCGGGTCGTCGTCACCCTCGTAGTAGACGTGGACTTCCACACACGAGCTGGGCGGTGACGGGACAAAATTGGTCGGGTTCGTCGCCGTCGGTTCGAGATCAGTCAGACGCGCCGACGTCGTAGGGGCCAGCCTCGTCGTGGAGGATGCACTTCGAGCGCTGAACCTCGGTCGCCTGGTAGGTCGGAATCGGTTCGCGCTCGCAGGGACTCTCGAGTTCGGTCCGGAGCCGGTCGATCGACTCACCGTCGTCGCCCGTCAGTTCGAGTAGCGCGTCGGTGAGAATCGTTTGCGTCCGCTCGTCCAGTCGATCGAGCGGAATCTCGTAGTCCGCCAGCACGGCGGGCGGCTCCGCGACCGACTCGTCGCCGACGGCCAGGTCGCCGGCGAGAATGTCCTGTCTGAGCGTCGCGACCGACCGCCAGACCGATTGGTCGAGGTCGACGTCTCTCGGTGGGACGACCTTCGGACAGCGAGGGTTGAACCGACAGCCGGAGGGAACGGAAATCGCGTCGGGTACCTCGCCGACCAGTTCGACGCGCTCGCGCTCGACGTCGGGGTCGATCCGGGGAACGGACGAAACGAGCGCCTGCGTGTAGGGGTGCTGTGGGTTCGAGATGATCTCCGCTGCGGGCCCAACCTCGACGAGCTGGCCGAGATACATGATGCCGATCCGATCGCAGATGTGTTTCAACAGCGAGAGATCGTGGCTGATGTACAGCGCCGTCAGTCCGAGATCGTTCTGGAGCCGTTCGAAGACGTCGAGGATGCTCGCCCGGATGGAGACGTCGAGCATGCTCGCCGGTTCGTCGGCGAGCAGGAACGATGGCTCGAGAACCAGGGCGCGCGCGATGCCGACGCGCTGGCGTTCGCCCCCGCTGAGTTCGCTCGGATACTCCCTGGCGTACGCTTCGGCGGGCTCGAGGCCGGCCATCTCGAGCGTCCGGAGGACGCGTTCGTCTCGCTCCTCGCTCGATCCGATGCCGTGGACGATCAGCGGTTCTTCGACCCACTCGTAGACCGTAAACCGGGGGTTGATCGACTCGTAGGGATTCTGTTGGATGACCTGCGCCTCGCGGCGGAACGCCTTCAGCTCGTGACCGCTGTAGTCGGTGATGTCCTCGCCGTCGAAGATGATTCGGCCGTCGGTCGGATCGTGGAGTCTGATCGCGGTCTTTCCGAGCGTCGTCTTCCCACAACCCGATTCCCCCGCGAGACCGAACGCTTCGCCCTCGGCGATATCGAGCGACACGCCGTCGACGGCGTGGACGTACTGCGAGGACTCGCCGCGAAAAATGCGCGAGAGCACGCCGCGGTTGACGGCGAAGTGTTTATCGACGCTCTCTAGCCGGAGTTTTACGTTCTCCTGACTCCCGACCGATTCGTCCGTCTCCGAGACGAGCGACATCACTCCTCACCTCCCTGTAACGGGTGAGCGACCCGGCTATCCGCGTCCATCCACGTCTCTTTCCGTTCGGCGCGTTCGCGCAGTTCCTCGGCCTCGTCCGCCCGGTGACACCTGACGACGTGGCCGTCTTCGAACTCCTCCGGCGGCGGCGTGACGTTCCAGCACTCCTCCTGGGCGAACGGACACCGCGGTGCGAACCGGCAGCCTTCGTCCGGGTCGACCAGGTTGGGCGGCGTTCCGGGAATCGAGATGAGCTCCTCGTCAGTATCGCCGATGTCGGGGAAGGCGTTTCGCAGCCCCATCGTGTAGGGATGGCGGGGCGCTTTGATGATCGTAGCCGCGTCGGCCTGCTCGACGATCCGGCCGCCGTAACAGACGGCGATCCGGTCCGACGTCTCGCTGACCACCGAGATGTCGTGGGTGATCAGGATCATCGCGCTGTCGATCTCGGCTTGCATGTCCTTGATCGTCTCCAGAATTCGGTCCTGAATAACGACGTCCAGCGCCGTCGTGGGTTCGTCGGCCAGGATGAGCTTCGGCTCGAGACACAACGCCAGCGCGATCATCGCACGCTGGGCCATCCCGCCGGAGAACTGGTGTGGGTAGTCGTCGACGCGATCGGCCTCGATTCCGAGATCGTCGAACAGCTCGCGAGCGCGCGCCTTCGCTTCGGCCTTCGAGACGTCGTCTTCGTGGTAGGTGATCGCCTGGACGATCTGTTGACCGACGGTATAGACCGGGTCGAACGAGTTCATCGCGTTCTGGGGAATCATCGACGCCTGGGTCCACCGGACCCGCTTTCTGAGTTCGGGATCGCTCAACTCGGTGATTTCCGTCCCGTCGAGTTCGATCGAGCCGTCTATAATCTCGGCGTTGTCCGGAAGCAGTCGGATGATCGAGCGGGCGATCGTCGTCTTGCCGGAGCCGCTCTCGCCGACCAGTCCGAGCGTCTCGCCCCGGTCGAGTTCGAAACTGACGTCGTCTGCGGCGCGCACGTAGCCCTCCTCGCTCCCGTAGTACATCCGGAGACCGTCGATCGTGAGTAGTGTCATCGTTGAATCAGTAGTGGATTAGTTTGCCGTGTGTCTCAGTTCGGGGTTGACGACCTTCTCCAGCGAGCGCCCGATGAAGAACACCGACATCACGAACAGCATGATGCAGATGCCGGGCGGGAAGGCCCACCACCAGGCCTCGCGAAGCGCGCCCTCCGTGCGAACGTCGTAAATCATCTCGCCCCAGGAGATCATCCCCGGCGGACCGAGTCCGAGAAACGAGAGGCTCGCTTCGGCGATGACGGCCCAGGCGACCGCGAACGCGGCGTACAGCGAGATCAGCGGCAAGACGTTTGGCATGATCTGGACGTACATGATTCGGCCGTGGCTCGCCCCGATCGCTCGGGCGCTCTCGACGTAGGGTCGTTGCTTGTGACTCAACACCTGCGATCGCACCACCCGGGCGGTTCCGCGCCAGAGGATCAGGACGATCGCGATGATCACGTTGGTGAGGCTCGCACCGAGGATGAACACGAGCGCGATCGCGAACGGCAGGAACGGGATGCCGTAGATGACGTCGGTGATCCGCATCAGGATGTCGTCGACCCAGCCGCCGAAGTAGGCGCTGACGATCCCGACGTTCGCGCCGATGAAGACGGCCATGAACGCCGCGACCGAGCCGACGATCAGCGTTACGCGCGTCGCCGCCAGGAGTTGCGAGAGGACGTCTCGACCCAGACTTGTCGTCCCGAGCGGGTGCGACCAGGTCGGTCCGTGGAATCCGTCCGCCGGTCGAGCGCTCGGCTCGTACGGCGCCAGCGAGAAGGGCTGGAGCGTCACGTAGGCGGGACCGATCGACACCTCGATCGGCCGCGCGAAGATGCCGACGAAGACGAAGACGGCGAGGATGAGCAAGCCGATCTGTCCGAGGCGATCCTCCTTTACCGCCCCGGCCCAGCTCCGCAGCGCGTTGATTCGTCGACGCCATCGAATTCCGCGCGAGTCGACGGCGTCGACCTGCTGTTCGGTCGTATCTGACGGTGTTTCGAGGCTCATTCGTAGCTCACCCGCGGGTCGAGATAGAGGTACGCCATGTCGGCGACGAAGTTCATCACGATGACCGCCGTTCCCATGAAGAAGAACGTCGCCATCGCCATCGGGTAGTCGTTTCTGGTGACCGAATCGACCATCTCGCGCCCGATTCCGGGCCAGTTGAACACGGTCTCGATGATGACAGACCCGCCCATGGCCGCGCCGGTCGCGATCGCGACGACGGTGACCAGCGGCAGGACCGAGTTACGTGCGGCGTGTTTGTAGAGGACCGTTCGCTCCGGAAGGCCCTCCGCCTTCTTCATCTCGATGAAGTCGGCTTTCAACACCTCCAGCATCGTGTTTCGCATCAAGAGCGCGGGCGTCGCCATGTAGAAGATGGCGCCTGTCAGCGCCGGCAGGATGAGGTGTCTGAGAAAGTCGACGTTGAGATACCGGTCGGCCAGGTTCATCGTCAGCGTTCCGCCGTAGCCGCCGATGCCGGCGCGCGGAAGTAGCCCGAGCTGGAAGACGAAGATCCAGATCAGGATGATCCCGATCCAGAACTCGGGAGATGATCTCGCGACGAGCGTGGCGACGATACCGCCGCGTTCGAACCGGCTTCCCCGGAACCAGCCCATCGCCGCGCCGAACAGGACGCCGATCGTGTAGGCGATCAGCAGGGCGGTGAACATGAGGACGACCGTGTTCAAAAACAGCGGGAAGATGAGTTCGCTGACCGGGCGGTTGTAGTACGTCGAGTCGCCGAAGTCGCCGCGCGTGAGCGCGGTGATGTACTCGAAGTACTGGACGTAGAGCGGCTGATCGAGGCCGAGTTCCTCGATGCGAGCGTCCCGTATCGCGGGATCGGGGTAATCCATCAGAAAGCGCGTCGTCGGATCGCCGGGGACCGCCCGAAACAGGACGAACAGGACGGTAATAAAGGCCCACAGCGTCAGCACGAGCTGGAAGACCCGTCGAAGTACGTATTCTCTCAATCCCATCGGTTACGAGTGGTGTCGCGTTCGTTCATCGTGTCAAATTTCGTTGGTAGCGTGTTCGATGTCGCGTTCTCGTCCGCTCCAACCGCCCGTTCGGCCGGGAACCCATCCCGTAACCGACGAGGCGGTCTCGGAACGCTGGTCCGCCCGCTCGTCCCGCTCGAATTACAGGTATCCACCTTCCTCAAGTTCGTCTCTCGCCGCGTCGAGATCCTCCGTGTACTCGCGAACGTCGGGATTGTGCCAGGTCTCGACGGCCGGCGAAATCGGCGAGTGCGTCACCGTTCCCATCCCGCCCCGGATCGTCTCGACGAAATCCTCCTTCGGGACGCAGTAGGAGATGGCACGGCGGATGTGGACGTCGTCCATGTGGTCGCGACGCATGTTGTACGAGAGTTTCGCGTGTCCGACCGCGTCGAAGCTCGCGAGGTCGACGTGGTCTGCGTCTCGCAATCGTTCGAGCTGGGTCACGGTCGGATCCTGGCCGGCCATGTCCAGATCACCCGTTTCGATCTCGTCCATGATCGTCGCCTCGTCTCCCGGTACGCGGATGAGCCGCCCGATGTTCGGCGGCTGGAAGTGGTCGTCGTACCGGTCTAGTTGGAGCTCGACTTCGCGTTCCCAGTCGACGAACTCGTAGGGCCCGCTACCGACGTACTCGTCGTCGGTGTACTCCGTGGGATCGTCGACGTCACCCCAGACGTGCTCCGGGAAGACGTAGATCTGTGCCAGCGCGTTTCGCTCGAACGTCGCGTCCGGTTCGCTGAGATAGAACGTGACCTCCTGGCCATCGATCTCCATCTCTTCGATCGGGTCTAAGTACACCGAGTACGTCGGCGAGTATTCGCCGAAGAGTTCGTAGGAGAACACGACGTCTTCGGGCGTGACCGGCTCTCCGTCGTGGAACTCGTGATCGTCTCTGATCTCGACGGTAAATTCCGTCCCGTCGTCGGAGATTTCCGGTTCGTCCGTCGCGATCCAGGGCATCGGATCGCCGACGTCGTCGAACCGGTAGAGCTGGTCGTAGATGAGCCGGATGAACTGCCGGTCCGGCGTCGCCATGTCCTGCATCGGATTCAGCGAGATGATGTCGGCGGAGTAGCCGAAGGTGACCTGGTCGACGCCGTCGGCCGGCTGGGCGTCCATGAAGTTCCAGAAGCCGTTGAGCCCTTCACCGAGCGTCGCGTTGACGCTCTCTAACGTTTCGGTGTTCCACGGGTGGTCGCCACCTTCGTTCGCGATGTAACAGCGCGGCTGGTCTTCGGCGAGGATCTCCTGAGCTTCGAAGACGAGTTCTTGTCGAGCCTCCTGGTCGGTCTCTTGTGCCTGTGCCTCCGCGATCTCGTCGTACTCCGGATTCTCGTATCCAGGTGTATTACGACCACCGGGATCGGTGAAATCCGAGTGGTGCATGTCCATGAGGAAGATGTGCGGGTCGATTCGTTCGGGGGTCCCACCCCAGCCCAGCAACGAGATGTCGTAGTCCCGGTCGCCGAATAGCTGATCGACGTGTGGATCGAACGGTAACTCCTCTACGTCGACGTCGAACCCGACTTCTTCCATGTTCTCCGCGATGAGGTGACCGATTTCGTTCCGGTCGGGATTCGCTCCCGACGTCGGAATGATGAACTGTAGCTCATCGACGCCCTCTAACTCGTCGTCGTCTCCGAACCCGATGCATCCCGCCATCGCCGACATGCCGATAGCACCACTGGCACCAACCGCGCGCAGGTATGACCGCCGCGAATGTGAACGCATGTGTATTGGCATCAACCCACATTATATAATACTATTGCAGATTTTCATGAATATCCAGCCATTTATGATGGCCGAATATTACATGAGTTTTACACAGCGATGAAGTTCTTCATAAATTGGTAAATTTTGTGAGCGTTGGGTGCAATATGGCACCACAGCGAACGAGGAGGCGAGACAAAACGTCGCCTATCCACCGTCGAATCCGACGAATCGAGCTATGCTTCGTGAATTCGCTCGCCGCGGTTCAACCGCGTCGCGATCGAGAACGTCTGTTCGGCCTCGCGTCGCGTCGGGGTGTGAGCAGCGACGTACCTGGCGGTCGCGATCAACGGGAGTCGACGGTCTCCCTCCGTCTCTGCGAGATCGTGTTGAGCGAACGCCGCCTCGACGTTCTGCAGCGTGTGGAACCCGGCGTCCTCGCGGAGGAGACCGTGGCCGAGCGTCCGCTTCAGATCGGTAACGTCGCCCCCGCAGTCGACGTGTTCGGCGACGAGTCGACCGGCCTCGTTCACCGCACCCTCCTCGTCGAACGTGTCGAGGAGATCCGCACGGATCGTCTCCGGGTCGCGACCCGTCTCGTTGTCGCCGGGTTCCGGAATCGGCGCCGGCGGCGCGTTCAAGAAGCGATCGAGGTAGACGCTCATCGCCGCGTCGAACACGCCGCGGTAGAGCCCGACGGCGTCGGTCCGCCGGGTCGCCCGGTGAACCGCGTTCGCGTACGTGAACGTGTGGTGGACGGTGTTCCAGTCGGAGAACTCGTTCGCCGTGGCGAACCGCGCGACGCGGGTCGCGGCCGCCCTGGCCACCGCCGCGGCGAGCGCCTCGGCGTCGGCCCCCTCGCCGATCGCCGTCGCGAGCGCGTCGACGATTCGTTCGGGGTCGTCACCAAGCAGCGCTTCGTGGAAGTCGTCCGGTTGCGACCACGCCTCTCCGTCGCCGTCAGCCATCAGCGCCTCGACGCCAGCGGTGTCCATCACGTCCTCACCGTAGACGTCGGCGAGCAATTCGACGAGGTCGACCGGCCGCCGCCAGGACGACGTCTCGTCGCTGCGCGTCGCCGTCGCCAGCGGCTCGACGAGCGAGGCGAGCGTATCCGCGACGAGCCCGTCGCCCGCGGCGGTCGCTCCCGGCTCGGTTCCACGACCGCCGTCCGGCCAGCCCACCGCGTCGAGGCTCTCGAAGGCCTTGTTGGCGAAGTCGAGCGTGTGACCGGTCGAGAGGTACGGATGATCCGTCGCCGCCGTGAAGACCAGGTCGGCCAGGGCGGCGTCGTCGTAGCCGGCCGCGACGGCCGTCCGGAGACAGCGCTCGGCGCCGTCGACGTCCCTGACCTCGATGCAGTCGCGAAACCATGATCGAAGCCGGTCGAGCGACGGTTCGCTCGTCGAAAAGGACGGCTGATCGAAGTGGGGCGCCTCGCCGGCGCAGTCGCTCGCGACGTGGCGCACGCCCGTGAAGAGCGCCCGTTTTCTATCCTCGGGGTCGAGCGTCTCGAGCAGGTTCGCCATACAGCCGAGGATCGTCAGTCCCGACGACCAGCCCGTTTCGCGGTAGGTCGTCCCGAACGCGAGCGTCGAGGCGATCGGCTCTCGCGGATCGACGCCGGCGTCTGTCAATCCGATCGTCGATTTGGCGACGACGAGCCGGAGGTTCTCTTCCATCCCGCTCTCGAGGCGGTCCGCCCAGTGGTCGGCCGGTGGTCGTTCAAGCGGCGGATCCGGATCGACGTGGACGGTTCCGTCGCGGACCAAGACCGGATACGTCCGAACGTCGTCAGCCCACGGATCGAAGGTGTCCCCGCAGGAGAGTTCGAACCGTGCGTGGTGCCAGTGGCAGGTGAGGATTCCGTCCTCGACGGTCCCATCCGAGAGTGGAAAGCCCATGTGCGGACACCGGTTGTCCACCGCCCGAACCTCGCCCTCGTGGTGAAAGAGCGCGATCGCCGTTCCCTCGGGCGTGACGAGTTTTCGGCCCTCGGCTTCTAATTCGACCGCGTCCGCAACCGGGACGTACCGATCGTCCCCGGTTTCGCTCGAGTCGGTTGCCATGTGACGAACCAGCACGGAGAGGTACAAAATCGTTCCCTGAAACGGTTTTTTGTCTATGATTTGATAGGCGGCAGTCGATCATCCCTCGCTCGGGAAGCGACCGAATCCGTGCGATCGGTTCTCGGCAGAAACGATGGCACAACGGTGTGTACCAGCTGCCCTTCGTCAATTCAGCGCCGAGCTGCCAGACCGGCACGTATCGCCCCGTCCGCCACCGCGACCGTCGAATACCACCGGTCGACCGAGTTCGCGGGTATCCCGGCGCCGACTCGATCGGCGGGTTCGCAGGGTCGAACCGGCAACAGCGTTCGTCGTGGTACCTGAAACACTCGTGCCCGCGCCAGCGTCCATATCCAGAGAATCGTCGATCAAGATCTCGCGGCCTAGGCCACCTGTGCGACGGTGTATCCGGCGCGTCTGATATCCGCCATCAGTTCCTCGGCGTGCTCGTGACCGCGCACCTCCAGGTCGAGTTCGACCTCCGCGTCACTGAGTTCGATGTCGCGCGAGGTTCGGTCGTGGTGGATCGAGTAAATGTTCGCGCCGTGAGAGCTGGCGATCGCGAGCAGTTCCTCCAGCGAACCGGGCCGATCCTTGAGGACGGTTCGGATCTTGAGATACCGGCCCATCTCGACCAGCCCGCGCATGATGACCGTCGTCAGGGTGTTCATGTCGACGTTGCCGCCCGACAGCAGCGGAACGATCACCTCGTCGTCTGCATACTCGAACCGCTCGAAGATGGTCGCCGCCAGGCCGACGGCCCCGGCCCCCTCGACGAGCGTCTTCGACCGTTCGAGCAGGTAGACCATCGTGACCGCGATTTCCGCGTCGGAGACGGTGACGACCTCGTCGACGTACTCGCGGATGTGAGCGAACGTGCGCTCGCCGATCGAGCGCGTCGCGATGCCGTCGGCGATCGTCTCGACGCCGTCGATCGTGACTCGCTCGCCCTTCTGGAGCGATGGCGCGGCGCTCGAGGCGCCCTCCGCCTGGACCCCGACGACGCGGACGTCGGGATCGATGCCCTTGACCGCGGCGGCTATTCCGCTGATCAACCCGCCGCCACCGATCGGGACGACGACCGTGTCGACGTCCGGACACGCTTCGACGATCTCGAGGCCGATCGTTCCCTGGCCGGCCATCACGGCCTCGTCGTCGAAGGCGTGGACGTAGGTTCGGTCCTGCTCGCGTTCGATCTCGTGAGCCTTCTCGGCGGCCGCGTCGTAGTTGGGACCGAAGAGGACGACCTCCGCGCCGTAGTTTCGGGTGGCCTTGACCTTCGCCGTCGGCGCGTGCTCGGGCATGACGATCGTCGAGTCGACCCCGACGCGCGTCGCCGCCAGCGCGACGCCCTGAGCGTGATTTCCCGCGCTCGCGGCGACGACGCCGCGAGCTTTCTCCGCCTCCGAGAGGGTTGCGATCCGGTTCGTCGCCCCGCGAATCTTGAACGCACCCGTCCGCTGGAAGTTCTCGAGTTTGAGGTGGACCTCCGCGCCCGTCATGGCGCTGTAGGTGTGTGAGTACTCGAGCGGGGTCTCGCGCGCCGTCTGCGCGACGCGGTCCCTGGCGGCCTCGACGGTCTCGAGATCGAGCATGCGAGAGGCTACTCAGGGGGTCGATTTAAGGATTGTAGTCGAGTGCGGCCGTTCGAACGGCGGCCCACCCGGGTGTGACAGGTGCCGGGGTCGACTCGAAAGGGAATACACGGATGCACGGCGCGTGACGTGCAATCGTACTCGGGCGGGGATAGCACATAAACGTAGGGAAGGCGGAGTGAAAGTGAAAACGATAGACTGCGGCGAGGTGAAATCGCCGTCAGACGGCAGGCAGACGGACGTCATTCGGCGGGTTCGTCGCGAACCGGGCGGCGCATCACGTCCGGTCGACGATCTCCGAGACGTCAACCCGCGACGGTCTCCGAGGCGTCAACCCGATTTGTCGGTAACGTGCACGCGAGACGGGCCGACGTGCGTTCGAACGCGATCTTCGAACGATCCGGAACCCGGCCACGTGCCGGGTGCGTCGAGTCGGCCGGGATCGCCGACGTAACACCAGACGGCGTCCGACGCGACCGAGGGGTGGTCTGCGGTGACGGGGACTCGAACGTACAGTCCGCGGTCGACGCCCTCGTAGGCGTCGAGCGCGCCGAGGCCGGTCTCGTCGACCGCGAGCAACCGGCCGTCGGTCGATCCTCCCGGTACGAGCGTCGGATACTCGCCGTCGACGCGATCGAGTCCCGAAAGCGCGGCCGATCCGCGAAATTCGTACCGCCCTGGGCCGACGACGGCCGCCGCCCGGTCCGGATCGGTCAGCGTGCCGTAGACGAAGACGATGGGATCGCCAGCGGGTGATCGTTCGGGTGTCACGGGTTTCGTTTCGCGGGCGAACGCCTTTCCGTTATCGGGACGCTTTAGCTCCGGCCGGAATTTCGATTCGTATGCGCAACGTCGGCGTTCGCTCGCGGACGCTCGCCGTCTGGTGGCGAGTGCTGCGACTCGCGTGGCCGATCATGGCCGAGCAGACGACGCGAACGCTGATGCGGACGGTCGACATTCTGGTGACGGCCGCGTTCTCGCCGGCGGCGATCGCCGCGATCGGCCTCGCCGACCTCTACGCCAGACTGCCGCTTCGAATCGGCCTCGGCCTCGGCGGCGGGGCGATCGCGCTGTCGAGTCAGGACACCGGTGCCGGCGCGACGCGAACGCGCGACGAAGCCATCACGCAGGCCATCGCGATCGGTGCCCTCGCCGGAATCCCGTTCGTGATCCTCGGCTTCCTGCTGAGCGACGTCGCGATCGAGATTCTGGGTGCCGAGTCGGACGTCGTCCGGTACGGCTCGCTCTACCTGATGATCATCATGGCGACGGCACCGGCTCGCCACGTCGGCCTGATCGCCGCCCGCGCGCTGCAAGGAACCGGCGACACGGTGACGCCGATGGTCGTCAACGTGATCGCGAACCTGGCCAACGTGTCTGGCTCGGTCGTGCTCGGGCTGGGCCTTCTCGGCGCGCCGCGACTCGAGATCGTCGGCGTCGGCATCGCGACGGCAGTCGCGAACGTCTTTACCGCCGTCGTCCTGATCGTCGTCATCGCGAGTCCGTACCGGCAGGGATCGTTCGTCAGGCCGACCGACGGGGTGATCACGAAACAGCTGGTGGCCGTCAGCACCCCGCGAGTGGCAGAGGGGCTGGTCGCGACGGCGATCGAGTTCCCGTTCAACGCGCTGTTGCTCGCCCTGGGAACCGAGGTAAACGCCGGCTACCAGGTCGGGCGGCGCGTCTACCAGCAGATCACGAGCCCGCTGGGGCGCGGGTACAACGTCGCGGCGAGCATCGTCATCGGCCAGTCTCTCGGCGCCGGCGAACCGGCGAAGGCACGGTTCGAAGGGTGGGCGATCGCGGGCCTCGGGCTCGCGACGGTCGGGGTGATCGGCCTCGCACTCGCGTGGTTCGCGCCGGAATTCGTCGCCATCTTCGATCCGGACGATCCGGAAACCGTCGACCACGCGATCACCTTCGCGGTCGCCTACGGACTCGGCGCGCCGTTGCTCGTCTCCTACATCGTCATCGCCGGCGCGCTGCAGGGAGCGGGCGAAACCACGATTCCGTTCCTGGCACGGGTGAGCGGTCTCTTTCTGTTCTATCTCTGCTTTTCCTACATCGCCGCGATCGAACTGGGCCTCGGTGCGGTCGGCGTCGCCATCGGGATCGTCTGCTACTTCGGCTGGTCGCTGGGCGTCGTCGCCGTCGGGTTCCGGTACAGCGACTGGGCCGGAAAAGCGGCCAGAATGATGGCCGAACGCGGCAGCGCGGGCGACTGACCGAGATGGGGACCGGTAGGTGGATCGAGATCCGCCCGCACTCGGTGATTCGGATCGGTTCGCCCGGTGGGGAAAGGTTTTCGACCGGGCCCCCCTAACGATGGGCCGTGCGCGTCGAAATCCGACCGCGAACGGCGGTCGCGCTCCTGTTTGCGGTGCTCTTGCTGACACTTGCCGGTTCGATCGCCGGATCGGAGATCAGCAGCGACGGCGGCTCGCAGGCGACGATCCAGACCGAAACCTTAGACGACGGAGCGGAGCTGTGGCCCTACACCAGTCGGGCGGAGACGACGAGCCAGCGAACGCTCGCGCTCAACGTCCTCATCTACGGCGACGCTGACGCGACCGAGCGCTTCCTGCGCGAACAGACGGTCGGCGAGTGGGAGGAACTCGACGAAGACGAGATGGACATAGACCCGGATGAAGAACGCGTCGGCGGCGGAGACAACGAGTCGACGATCGCCTGGGGGAGCGCCGACGGGGCGATCCGGTACACCTACGTCGATCCCCCGAACGGTGAGCCACAGTGGCTCGACGAATCCTATCAGCTCAAAGACGGTACCTACCTGGGTGACCGACACCACATTAGAGCCTACACCGACCCAGAAGAGAACAACTGGACGGCCATTCAGGCTCACCGCGAACACTGGGACTGGTTCCACCTGCGCCACACCGTCCACAGCATCGAAGAGTCCCAGTCCTACGTCGAATCCGAGTTCCTGGACAGCTGGTACGTCGACCAGCTGAGTCGGGAGTGGGTCGGAAACGACCGTAGCTCCGACTCCGACGGCTGGATGACCGTCGTCCACCTGCGTGACGGACTCATCCCGGCGCTCTTGGGCGCACTGCTCGTCGGCTCGCTCGGCTTGCCATCCTGGCAGCGACAGCACCAGGTTCGCGACGTCTGGAACGACGACAACGTCCAGATGACCGTCCGCGCCCTCCTCGTCGCGACCGTTATCATCGCGTTCTTCTCGTTCGTACGGGTCGGTGCGGTCGAAGCCGAACTCTACTTCGCCGACGCCAACCCGAAAACGATCGCCGCCTTCTTCTACCCGCTTCTGGTCCTCGGGTTACCCATCGTCACCTACCTGGGCGCTCGTCAACTGGAGGGCACGCCAGCGTTCACGGCGGCGGCGCTCGGCTTCGTCGTCGCGATGTTCTTCGACTACACGCACGTCGGCGTCACCTCCCTCCCGCTACACACGTTCATCCACCGAATCACGCTCGCCGCCGCCCTCGGGTTCATCGCCGCCGGTGCGTCCCAGACCGCACGCTCGCCGGACGTCGAGCCCGGCCACGTCCGAACCGGCGTCCTGCTCTGGGTAGTCGCCGTCAGCGTGCCACTCTTGCAGTTCCTGTGAACCGAACGGTTTCGCACATTCGACAGGGTGCTCGCATTCGAACGTGGACGATCCAACCCGCTACCCGTATCCCGACCGGAGGAGATGGACTAGTCCGGACTTTCGTAGGGTCGCTCCCAGGTCGGCGTAATCTGTGCGTAGAGGACGACGCCGGTGAACAACACGACGTACAACAACCAGGTCGGCTGATCGAGCCGATTGAATATCGCCGTCGCGCCGAAGATCCACACGAGCAACAGCGAAGCGTCGACGACGATGCGGCCGCCGTTGTGACGCAGGTACGACTCCAATCGTCGAGCGCGCGAGTCGATGACCGGTTGGTCTGCGTCCATGGGAGAATCGTGGGATCGAATCGATAAAGGCGTATCGGGGCGGGCGGTTCGATTCGGACGCCGAACCGATCTATCGCTCGTCGATCGGGACGTAGTCGCGATCGTCGGGACCGACGTAGCGACCCCGCGGGCGGATGAGGCGGTTATCGGCCTGGTACTCCAGGACGTGCGCCGTCCAGCCGGCCGCCCGGCTCATCGCGAAGATCGGCGTGTACATGTCGATCGGAATGCCGAGCTGGTAGTAGACCGAGCCGGAGTAGAAGTCCACGTTCGGCGCGATCCCCTTCTCGACGAGGCCTTTCTCCTCGGTGAGGTAGTCCTCGATCGTCGTCGTGATCTCGTACCAGGTGTCGTCGCCCGACGCGGCGAGTTCCTCGCTGCGGGCCTGGAGGATTTTCGCGCGTGGATCCTTGACGTTGTAGACGCGGTGACCGAAGCCGGGGATGCGCCGCCCTTCCTCGGTCGCCTGCTCGACCCACGCCAGCGGATCCCGGTCGCTCTCGTCGATCTCGAAGAGAACCTCCATCACGTCCTGATTCGCGCCGCCGTGAAGCGGACCGGAGAGGGCGCCGATGCCGGCCGTAACCGACGCGTAGAGGTCGGCCATCGTCGAGCCGACGACCATCGCCGTGAACGTCGAAGCGTTGAGACCGTGGTCGGCATGTAAGATGAGCGACTGATCGAACGTCTCCGCGGCGATCTCGTCGGGGCGCTCGCCGGTGAGCATGTAGAGGAAGTTGGCCGCGAGACCCAGGTCGGGATCTGGGTCGATCGGTTCTTCGCCCTGGCGAACGCGATCGTATGCCGCCAGGATGGTAGGGATCTTCGCGGTGATGCGTCGAGCCTTCCGGCGAGCGGCTTCGTGGTCCTGGGCGGCCGCGTCGGCGTCGGGATCCGTCGACGAGAGCATCGAGACGGCAGTGCGCATGGCCGCCATCGGCCGTTCGTCGGAGTCGGCCAGGCGCCGGACCGTCTCGACGATCGACTCGTCGACGACGCGCTCTGCGGTCATCGCCTCCGTGAACGAATCCAGTTGCGAACGCGTGGGGAGATCGCCGTGCCAGAGCAAGTAGACGACCTCTTCGTAGCTGGCGTGTCGCGCGAGGTCTTCGATGTCGTACCCGAGGTAGATCAATCGGCCGGCGTCGCCGTCGATCGAGCTCAGCTCGGATTCCGCGGCGAGTACACCCTCTAGCCCTTTGATGAGCTCGTCAGCCATACCCTTGACTTTCGGTCGGTAGTGGAAAAGGGTTGCCGTTCGCCAGGCGGAGACGACCGGGATCGGTGGCGTTCGCGTCGGGAGGCCGCCGCGATTGATGGGTGCTCACCCGACCGGAGACGCCGGCACGCCGGCGACCGTCGTCTCGGCCGGCACGTCCGACGTGACGACGCTTCCGGCACCGATGGTCGCCTCGCGTCCGACTCGAACGTCGCCGAGCACCGTCGCGTTCGCCCCGATCGTCACCCCCGATTCGATCGTCGGGTGACGCTTCACTCGCTCGTTTACGTCCCCGCCGAGTGTCACGCCGTGGTAGAGGTGGACGTCGTCGGCGACGACGGCTGTCTCGCCGATGACGACGCCCATTCCGTGATCGATCGTCACCCGACGCCCGAGATCGGCGGCGGGGTGGATCTCGACGCCCGTGACGGCCCGAGCGGCCGTCGCGAGGAGTCGAGCACTGAGACAGTTTCCGCGGGTCCACCGCTCGTGAGCCAGGCGATGGCTCCAGACGGCGTGCAACCCGGGATACGTGAGCGCGACGGTGAGCGGATCGGTCGCCGCCGGATCGCGCTCGCACATCGCCGAGACGTCTTCGCGAACGGCCGAGAGCATTTGCGGGGCTACGACGACGAACGCCGAAAGCGTTCGGGACGGCTCAGTTCCGGCCGGCCCGTTTCCACGCCGACGCGGTTCCTGCCGGCCCGGTTCCACGCCGGTGCGATTCTGGCGTGTACGCGTTCACGCCGACGCGGTTTCAGTCACGAGACGCTTCGGTTCGTTTAACTATCCGGTCGGAGAAGGACCCGTATGCGCCTGGGAGCCGCCGTCAATCTCGTTGGCAGGGTGTTTCGAAGACGCCCGACGGACCTCTTGCCCTTCTACGTCCTCGGCATGGGAATTACGGCCATCGTGCAGGTGATGGTCTTTCTCTCCGTCGTCCTCGTCGGACTCTACCTCTACGCGACGAACCGACTCTCCGCGATTGCGGAGAACGTCGAGGCGCTCGACGAGCCGCCGAGCGTCGGCGCCGACGAGGAAGCGCTCGAAGCGTGGATCGAAGACGCGGTGGTCGCGATCGATCCGGCGCTCACGCTGACGAGCGGGGCGATCGTCGTTCTGGCGGCCCTCCTCACGATCGTCGCCGTCCTCGTCGCCTGGTCTGCCATTAGCGCGGGCCAGATCGCCACCTGTTTCGGCCGGCTGCGATCCGAACGCGGGCTCGTCGCCGGCGTCGCCGGCGCTCGTCGCTACTGGAAGTCGTTTCTCGGGCTCTTCGTTCTCGAACTGTTCACCTGGATCGCCATCTCGATCGGTGCGATGGTGCTGGCGATCGTCGGCGCCATCGCGTTCGCGTTCGGGTCGATCGGCGTGGTACTCGGCCTGCTCGTCCTGCTCGTATCGATATTCGGCTGGCTCGCGGCGGCGATCTTCGTCCGGCTGACGTTCGCGTTCGCGCCCGTCGCCGTCGTCGTCGACGAGGTCGGGGCCTACCGCGGGGCGAGAAACGCCGCCGGATACGTTCGATACCGGAAACTCGAAGCCGCGTTCTACGGGCTGTTCGTGATCGGCGTGCTGATCGCGTTCGGCGTCTTTACGTCGGCGCTCGGCTGGTTCGGCGTGCTCGCGGGAACCGGAATTATCTACGCGCTCGGAGTCGTTCCGGCGTTCGACCTGCTGAAGACGACGCTGTACGGCGGCGGTCGCGGACGCCTCTCGCCGCCGGAGCCGGTCGAACGGTCGGTGATCGGTCAACTTCGCGGAGGGGTAAGACGGGGGATGGCCGAACTCGTCGCGTTCGTCCGAATCACGCCCGGGCTGCACGCGATCGCGACCGGCGCCTTGGTCGGTGGTGGCGTCATCGGCTGGTTCCTGGCTGCGCCAGCCGAAGGCGTCATCGAGACGTCGATCAACGCTCGTCTCGAGGGGCACAATCCCATCGTCGCCACGCTCGAATTCTTCGGCAACAACTGGTCGGTCGGGCTCACGATGGCCGCGAGCGGCGTCATGCTCGCCGTCCCCGCACTGTCTATCTTGCTCTTCAACGGCGTCATGATCGGGTTTCTGGGTCGAACCGAAGCCGATCCGCTCGACCTGCTCGCGTTTATCGTCCCCCACGGCGTCGTCGAACTCCCCGCAATCATCATAGCCGGCGCCGTCGGACTCTACTTCGGCCGGAGCTTCTGGCGGACCTGGCGCGGGTCGGCGTCGCGGACGTCGCTCGCGGACGCCCTCGAACGAGGTACATGGGTCCTCGTCGGCGTTGGCGTCCTTCTCTTCGTCGCCGCCGTAATCGAGGGGTTCGTCAGTCCGTACTACTGGCGAATTCTCTTCTAGGCGGAATTGCCGGCTCCGCTTCTAGGATTTGTACGCCTCGAACTCCTTGCCGAAGAGGAGGAAGTACGCCGTTCCGACGAGGCCGATGATCGTCGCGATGACGAAGGCGACGGTGGGCGAGCCGGCGAAGAGTTCCTCGCCGGTCAGCGGATTCGAGATTCCGGCCCAGAGAAAGCCGCCCAGGGCCGCGCTGGGAATGACGATTACGTTTCTGAGGAGGTAGTACGAGCCCGTCACGCGACCGCCCGCTCCCATCTCCGCGGGTCCGACGATCAACGCCTTGTGCGCCGGGAGGCCGGCGAACCTGAGACCGGAGAAGGCAAAGAGGAGCGCGAGAACGGCCGCGCTCTCCGGGGCGCTGATCAGCATGATCGGGAAGACGGCGTAGACGAGAAAGCCGGCCGCGACGACCGGTTTCAGTCCGACGCGCTCTGCGAGCTTCGCCGCGGGGACCATCACCAGCAGCGCGACGAACATCTCGAGCGCCAGTAATAGGCCGAAGAAGGCCTGCGGAGAGAGCGAATCGCCGACGACCGGCAACGAGAACGGCAGGTCGAGCCCGACGGCGAGAAACTGGGTGACGACGAGGACGAAGAAGACGTAGACCATCCCGTTGGCGAAGCGAACGAGCGTGTCGCCCACCAGCAGCGGCTTGAGTTCGGGCGGCAGGTCGCGCAGGTCCCGGCGAATCTGGGAGACGCCCTCGAACGTCTTGCCGAAGCTGTCCCCGCTCGGATCGTAGAGGACGTGCTGAGCGATCGTCCCCAGGACGGCGAAGACGATGGCGATCCCGAGGATCCACTGGAACGCGGTGACGACTTCCGCGGACGTGAGCTCCTCGGCGACCGTGTCCGCCCCGATTACGAGAAAGACCATCGCGGCGAGCAGCGGACCGACGAGGAAGGCCGTCCGCCTGAAGCTCTCCGTGCTGGCGAATCCGGCCGCGAGTCGCGACGGCGCGACCGATTGCTTGACGATGGCGTACGTCGCCCCGAGGCCGAACGACTTCCAGGCCTGCGAAAAGAGCAGGCCGACGAAGATCGCGACGATCGCGAGCGAGGTCGGACCGACCGTCACGTCGGAGACGAGCGGCGCGGCCAGCCAGATACCGAAGCCGATCGTCGAACACAGCCCGAACGCGGTCAGCGCGTAGCGCGAGCCGATCCGATCGGAGATCGCCCCGCCGGGATACGGGTAGACGGCCGCGATGACGTTACCGAACGTCCCGAACAGCCCGACGGCGACGGCGCCGGCGCCGAGCGCGACCATGTACTCCGCCATGTAGCGGTTTGTCATCTGAAAACCGAGACTGAACGCGAACATGGCGAGCGAGAGGACGAGCACGTCCCGCTCCAGCGCGAAGAACTGCCTGACCGGGTGCAACGGATCCGGCTCCTCCGTCGCTTTCTCGTCGAGACTCATGGCGGCCACTCTCGCACGGAGGTACTTTTCCGTTTGCCTCGCAGAACGTTCGGGCCGGCCGGGAGTCGGTCCTGTCGGTCACCGAGACCGAACCAGTAAAGACACGCCGCCGCATCGTCCCTGCCATGACGAGGCTGGGAACGGCGATGGCCTCCCCCGGCGAGATGGATACGGGCCGCCTCGAGGTGGGAGAGACCCGGGACGGCTCGCCGGTCGGACTGCCGGTCGCCGTGATCGACGGAGCCGAATCGGGACCGACGCTCTACGTGCAAGCGGCGAGCGACGGGGACGAACTGAACGGCGTCGGCGTGATACAGCGGGTGGTCCCGCGGCTCGACCCCGCGGAGATTTCCGGGACGATCCTGGTCGTCGGGATCGTCAACTATCACGCCTTCCAGGTCGCCGAACACCGAAACCCGATCGACGACCGGAAGATGAACCGGACCTATCCCGGCGAGGCGTCGGGGACCTCGAGCGAGCAGATCGCGGCCGCGACGTTCGAGGCCGCCAGCCGAGCCGATCTGATTCTCGATCTCCACCAGGGGTCGACGAGCCGGATGATCGACGAGGTCAGGGTGCGCTGCGGGCCGCGTCACCGACTGCACGGGGAGTGTCTCGAGCTGGCGAAGGTCTTCGGAGCGGGCTACGTCCTCGATCAGAAGGGACCCGACGGCCAGCTCGCCCGGGCCGGCCCGGACGAGGGCATCCCGACGATCGATCCGGAACTCGGCGGCTGCGTCGGCTGGGACGAATCGAGCATCGAGACCGGCGTTACGGGCGTCTTCAACGTCCTCAAACACTACGGCTTTCTCGACGGCGACGTGACGACGTCGCCCCAGACCCGAGCCGGCGACTTCGAGCAGTACAGCGCACCCGCCGGTGGGCTGGTCTCGTTCGAGGTTGCCCTCGGCGACGAGGTCGAACGCGGCGACACCCTGTTCACCGTGACGACGCCCTTCGGCGAGCCGAAAGAGTCAGTGACCGCCGAGTCCGACGGCGTCTTCTGGCGGACCCGCCGGCTCCCGCAGGCCGCCACCGGCGAGTACGTCTGCTCGGTCGGAATCGAGGTGGACACCTACTGATGGCCGCCGACCTCTACTGTCCGGCCTGCGACGCCGAATACGAGGGCCGGTCGAGCGAGCCCTGGCGGTGTGGCTGCGGTCACGCCCTCGAGTTCACCGAGCGACCCTATCCCGAGGGGGCGCCGCTGCCGCTCTCGAAGCTCGACACCACGCGCGGCCTCTGGACGTTCTTCGAGTTCCTCCCGATCGAACAGCACGTCACGTTCTTCGAGGGCTTTACGCCGCTCGTCGAGGCAGATGGCTGGAACGCCGACTTCAAACTCGAGTACGTCTTTCCGACGGGATCGTTCAAGGATCGCGGTGCGACGACGACGCTCTCGCGGGCGGTCGAACTCGGCGTCGAGAAGGTAATCGAAGATTCCTCCGGCAACGCCGGTGCCTCGATCGCCACGTACGCCGCGCGGGCGGGCCTCCCGGCCGACGTCTACGTCCCCGCCGACGTCAAGCAGTCGAAGCTGATGGCGATCCAGCGAGTCGACGCCCGCCCGGTCCGCGTCGAGGGGTCGCGCGAAGACGTCACCACCGCCTGCATCGATGCCGTCGAAGGCCACGAGGACCACGGCGATAGCCGACAGGACGGTGCGGAGGGCGACGGAACCGAAGCGCCAGATTCCGACGGCCACCCCGACGCCCCGTATCAACACGGGACGGGCTGGTACGCCAGCCACGCCTGGAACCCGGCCTTCTACGCGGGGACGATGACGTTCGCCTTCGAGGTGGCCGCCCAGCGCGGGTGGACCGTCCCCGACGCGATCGTCTCGCCGATCGGCCACGGCACGCTCTTTCTCGGCGCCTACCGGGGCTTCGAACTGCTCTACGAGGCCGGTATCACCGACCGACTCCCGCGGATGCTCGGCGTCCAGTCGGTCGGCTACGACCCGATCGTCCACGTCGTCGGCGGCGAGCGCGTCGTCGACGGCGGCGAGGAGCGCGCCGACATCGCCGACGGCATCCAGATCAGCGAACCCGCCCGCGGGTCGCAGATCGTCGACGCGATCGAGGCGACCGACGGCACCGCGATCGCGGTCGGCGAGGGCCCCGTCGAGAACGCGCTCGATCGCCTCCACCGCGACGGCTTCTACGTCGAACCCACGACCGCGGTCGCGCCCGCCGGGCTCGCCCACCTGCGCGAACTCGGCCACCTCGACCGCGACGAGGACGTCGTCGTGCCGCTGACGGGATCGGGACTGAAGACGATGTGATTCGCTCGTCCCGTCTCAACTGCATCTATTCTGTTTGAATTCGATCTCGTCGCCCTCGAGTATTTCGATAAACAGTCCGTCCTTCGGGTCCATATCGAACGCGGACTCGGCTTCAGCGCACTCGAATTGAAACGTATACTCGTGAAGTTGGCCCGCGCCCTCTAGTTCGCATTCGACGAAAAACTCGTCACCGTTTCGTCCGTGAAAGATATCTTTGAGAAAGATTTCATGCTCACCCGAGAGCGAGGGGACGTTAAATATCGATTCGAATACCGTCTCACCGTCGTGTTCGACGTGAACGGTTAGCCGTCGAACGTCGTCACTGCGGTTAATGATCGACAGATAACCGGTCCCGGAGTCTCTGCGTAAGACGCAGCCGGAGAGGCCGACAGCAGGGACCAACACCAGACGGGCAAAATTTCGACGGAGCATCTATTTACCACCTATATTCGAACATAATAAAAATTTCTTTCCATCAGCAGACAGGAGTTAATGATTCGGTGTGACGATATCCACAGTGATCGCGTGGAACGTTTCGCTGTCGGTTTCAGAATAGATTGGGCCGGTGCTTCTGTCCCCGATTCGATAAATATTCCAATCCATGTGAGTTTCTGCCGAAATAGTCCTCGATTCGATGTCGTGGTTAGCGTCAAGATCAAAATGGACGCCGACAGCGTTCTCCTGACTGGACGGGAGTGCTGAAAAACATTGGCCGCCGTGACACTCGGCAATGTTCAAATCCCACTCAGTGTAGTGGTACGACCTCGATTCGACGGATACATCAGACGTATTCAACTCGAAGATGGACGCGGATATTCCCGCAGAGACTGGAGGGAAACCAGTCCCAACGCTCAGGCCAAAGGACTGCTTGGACGTCTCATCTGCCGGGTACTCGTTAGAAATTGTTAGGTTATTTTGGTCAGATGGAGAATCTGCGAGAATGACCTTGAAGTTGGCATTCATCCCAGCAACCATGTGTCCACACTGCCCCTCGCATTCTACTGGCCTCGGTCGTTCCGGATAGAACTTCAAGAAGGACCATCGGTTACGAGAGCCGGCGGGAACTTCGTCGTGCTCGTGCACTTTTTCGCCGTCCGCATTGTAATTCTCGTCGTCCGCAACGAGATAGGACGCGTGTCGGTACCAGTTTTCGACGTATTCGTTTGGCGGGTAGCTAGTCGTACGACTTCGGATTCTCTCGAACTCACCATCGATCGGTTCCCAATCAGTCGCCATCCGTTACCGACCTCCCTGTAACTCTCGAAGGAATCGTTCGGCTTCGGATCTGCGTCGGCCCCCGCTCTCTACCATCACGAGCCCATCTCTGCTCAGCGATGTGGGGGTTCGAACGAATCCGGTCACCCAGCCAGAACCGCCATCACGTAACTCGACTAACCGAGGATACGTTTCTCCCAGCTCGGTCCGCTTGTCGTCGGTACTTCTGAACGTTTGCATTGTGTACTCGCCGCTAGTCGTCACTCGTTTCGGGCTGACAGAATCGATTTGCAGGTCGTACTCGCCGATATCGAGATCACCGACCATCGTACCGGTAGCGGAATCGAATCGACCCACCACCTCACGCTTGATATCGAAGGTCTTCGGGTCGTACCTGAATCCGACGTACCGATCGGATCGACTCGCACTCCCGACGCCGGCAACTCCGACTGGAATTGCCGTCGTGGCGCCGATTCCTTTTAGCAGCGTTCGTCTCGACGTGTTACGGGTTCGTTCACCCATGGTCAGAGGTTATAGCAAATAAGTATTACTATTTTATATTTGTTTTGGGTTTAATATTTAAAGGTTATTGGTGGAATATTTTTTCGCATGCGGTCCATCAGCGGTCGATCGTTATTTGATGAAGAACTAACGGTAACCGCGGTTACGAATCTGAGCGGATCGCGAGTTCGGTAGGCTATCCGAACCCGACATTCCTATACCCGCGCCGGAAAAACGAACGTCCATGTTCCCAGCGCTTCGCGACGAGGTCGCGTCGGCGCTCGAAAGCGCCCTGGCGGCGCGCGAGTTGCCGACCGACGACCTCGGCATCGAGGAACCGCCGGACGACGTGGAGAGCGTGCTCGCATCGAGCGTCGCCTTCCGGCTGGCCGGCGAGGTCGGGGCCGCCCCGCCGCAGGTGGCCGCCGAGCTGGCCGAAGAGATCGACGTCGAGGAACTGACCTACGTCGGCGAAATCGAAACCCAGGGACCGTACCTGAACTTCCTGCCGAGTGCGGCGTACTACGAAGAGACGCTCGCCGCCGCGAGCGAGTCCGACTACGGCCAGCGTCCCGACCGCGAGGAGTCGATCGTCGTCGAGCACACGAGCGCGAACCCGACGGGGCCGGTCCACGTCGGTCGCGCGCGAAACCCGATCATCGGCGACGCGGTCGCGAACGTCCTCGAGTACGCCGGCTACGACGTCTCCAGACACTACTACGTCAACGACGCCGGCCGACAGATGGCCGTCTTCACCTGGGCCTACGAGACGTTCGACGAGGACGACCTCGACGACGAACCGGCCCGCGACCGCATCGAGTACGATCTGGTCCGCTACTACCGCAAAGGAAACGCCTACCTGGAGGAGGCGAGCGACGACGAGGTGGCAACGGCCGAAGCCGAGATCGAGGCGATCATGCGCGGACTCGAAGCGGGTGACGACGATACCTACGAGCGCGTGAGCGAAGTCGTCGATCAGGTGCTCTCGGGGATGCAAACGTGTCTGGCCAGGTTGCCGGCCGAGTTCGACGAATTCGTCAAGGAGACGCGCTTCATGCGCGACGGCTCGACCGACGAGGTCGTCTCACGACTCAAAGAGAGCGAGGTCGCGACGCGCGACGACGACGCCTGGCAACTCGAACTCGACGACTGGGGGATCGAAAAGCCGTTCGTCTTCCTCCGTTCGGACGCCACCTCGCTGTACACGACGCGCGATCTGGCCCACCACGAGTGGAAGTTCGAGCACTTCGACCGCGCCGTGACCGTCCTCGGCGAGGATCAGGAACTCCACGCCAGACAGCTCGCCGCCGCCCTCGACGTCCTCGGCAACGACACCGACCGGCTCACCTCGATGTTCTACGGCTGGGTGAACCTCCCCGGCGGCGAGTCGATGTCCACCCGCGCCGGCACCGGCGTCGACTTAGACGACTTACTCGACGAGGCCATCTCCCGCGCGCGCCAGGAAGTCGAAGACCGCCTCGACGACCGCATCCGCGACGACGACCTGAGCGACGACGACATCGACCGAATCGCCCGCCAGGTCGGCATCGGCGCCGTTCGCTACGACATCGTCGCGAAACAGCCGACGAAGTCGATCACATTCGAGTGGGATCGCGCGCTGGACTTCGAGGCCCAGTCGGCGCCGTACGTCCAGTACGTCCACGCGCGGTGCTGTGGTATCTTAGAAGAGGCCGGGCTCGATCCGACAGACTCGTCACTCGAGGCGGCTATCGACGCAGCCGCACTCGAAACGGACGAAGAGAGGGACCTCCTGGAAGTGATCGCCAGATTCCCGTGGGTGATCGAAGACGCCGCCGACGACCTCGAACCCCATCGCGTCGCGACGTTCACCCGCGAGTTCGCGGAGACCTTCAACGCCTTCTACCGCGAGTGTCCGGTGCTCGCAGACGGCGTCGACGCGGACGTCCGCGAGGCGCGTCTCGCGCTCGTCGCGGCGGCGACACACACGATCGCGAACGCGCTCGACGTTCTCGGCGTCGAAGCGCCGCGGTCGATGTGAGATCGGATACGAGTCCCAAGAACGTTCTCCGTCGTCAGATCGCTTCCGTTCGGAGGCGGTGGTCGTCGCCGCTCGCGAGTTCGAGGTACGAGACGATCTGTTCGAACCGGTCGGTTCGGACGACGTCGCCGCTTCGTCGATCCCACTCGATCACGCCGTAGTCGGTGAGCCGCGGAAGGTGGTTGTGGACCAGGAGGATGTGTTTTTCTCGGACGTGCGCCGATTTCGGTTCGTCCAGCTGGCGATGGGATTCGCCCGAGCCGTCACGGACAGCCAACTCTCTCGCGAGCGCGTCCGTCGGCCAGATACGTTTCTCGTCGAGACACGTCAGCACGTGTCGCCGATCCGGCTCCGAGAGTAATGAAAAGACGCGATCTGGATCGATGGGGGTCGCCATATCCCTAGTCAACGCACTGATGTCCGTTATAATTGCGCCAAATATTTTAGGCTCGCCCGTTCGGCAACGCGTTGGCGTGACACAGTCGATCACGGTTGGTTTCGCTCTCGATCGGCGGGAACCGAACCCGGATGCTACCGTAGCTACGAATCCGCTTCGGCGTCGGTGATCGCGCTCGAGACTTCGTCGTTCGAGGCGGTCGATTCGTCATCGTCGTCGTCAGACGTCGGCTGGGGCGGGTCGACACCGGTGAGTTCGGCGGCGAGTCGGCGATAGGCGATCGACGCCTTGCTGTCGGGGTTGTGGACGACCAGCGGCGTCCCCGCGTAGAGGCTCGCGCGAACGGCCCGATCCTCGGGGATCGATCCGAGCAGTTCGACGTCGAGTCTGGAAGCGATCTCCTCGCTCGGGACGTCGCCTGCGGGATGGGTTCGCGTTACCAGCAATCCGGCGAGTGCTCCCTCGACGCGGTCGACGAGTTCGAGCGTCTTCATCGCGTCCTGGATGGCCGCCGGTTCGGGCGTCGCGACGAGGACGACGGCGTCTGCCAACCCGAGCGGGAGGACGGTTTCGTGACTCACGCCGGCACCGACGTCGAGCAAGACGTAGTCTGCGCGCTCTCGGAGCGTCTCGACGACCTCGCCGAGGCCTTCAGGTGCCGTGTCAGCGTAGCTCGATAGTTCGGTTCCGCTCGGAATGCCGACGATGTTCTCCGCGAGTCGGTACGTCGCATCGTCGACCGTCGCGTTGCCGGCCAACACGTCGTGTAACGTCGCCGACCCGGGCGAGAGGCTGACGAAGCCTGCCAGGTTCGCCATCCCCAGGTCCGTATCGACGATGGCGACGCGCTTTCCCGCCTGCGCGAGAGCGGTTCCGAGGTTGACCGTGGTCGTCGTCTTGCCGACGCCACCCTTCCCGCTCGCGATCGCGTAGACCGTCTCCTGGGCCATGGTAGTCAGTACTAGGCCAGTGAACAGGGATCACCTTAAATCGTGCCAACGCGTCCGACGGACGGCTGACGCGTGGGAACGAACCGACAGATCGGTGCGCGCTTTACGCGTGTCAACAGGTACTTAGCGCTTGCTCCGTATCGTTCGAACAATGAGCACGGAGGGAAGCGAGCACTCCGACCGGAAAAAATACGAGTTCCGGAAGGTCATCGAGGACCTGAAGAACTTCGAGGGATCCGGAACGCAGCTTGTCACGATCTACGTCCCCGACGATAGACAGGTCAGCGACGTGGTCGCACACGTCACCCAGGAACACTCAGAAGCGGCGAACATCAAGTCCAAACAGACCCGTACGAACGTCCAGGACGCGCTGACGAGCATCAAAGATCGGCTCCGCTACTTCGATACCTACCCGCCGGATAACGGAATCGTCCTCTTTTCGGGCGCGGTCGACTCCGGAGGCGGCCAAACCGAGATGGTGACCAAGGTGTTAGAGAGTCCGCCGCAGCCGGTCGAATCCTTCCGCTATCACTGCGACTCGGACTTCCTCACCGAACCCCTGGAAGAGATGCTCGCTGATCAAGGCCTCTACGGCCTGGTCGTCCTCGACCGCCGCGAAGCGAACGTCGGCTGGTTGAAGGGAAAGCGGATCGAACCCGTCAAATCCGCCTCGTCACTGGTTCCCGGAAAGCAGCGAAAAGGTGGCCAGTCCGCCCAGCGATTCGCCCGACTGCGCCTGGAGGCGATCGACAACTTCTATCAGGAAGTAGCCGGGATGGCGAACGACCTGTTCGTGCCGAAGCGACACGACATCGAGGGCATCCTCGTCGGCGGGCCGTCGCCGACGAAAGAGGAGTTCCTGGACGGCGAGTATCTCCACCACGAAATTCAAGATTCGGTCATCGGTAAGTTCGACGTCTCCTATACCGACGAGTCGGGGCTTCGCGAACTGGTTGACAACGCCGAAGACGCCCTCGCCGACGCCGAGGTGATGAAGGACAAACGCGAGATGGAGACCTTCTTCGAGGAACTCAACGCGGGAAATCTCGCGACCTACGGATTCGACGAGACCCGTCGGAATCTGGTGATGGGGTCCGTCGAAACGCTGCTCATCAGCGAGGACTTGCGAAAGGACGTCGTCAGCTACGAGTGTGAAGAGTGTGGTACAACCGACCGAGAGGTCCTCGACCGACGGACGTCGACACCCGAACACACCTGCAGCGACTGTGGCGCGACCGTCGACGCTGACGCCACAACGCGCGAGGACGCTATCGAACACCTGATCGAGATCGCAGAGCAACGAGGTACCGAGACGAAGTTCATCTCGACCGACTTCGAGAAGGGTGAGCAACTCTACGACGCCTTCGGCGGATTCGCCGGTATCCTTCGGTACTCGACAGGCGTGTAAGAGCCGACGATCACCGGAAGTTCCGCCGGCGGAAATCTTTTACGGTTCACCGTGTACGATCACCTATGGCATCACGGACCGTCGACGGCGACATCTACACCGAGACCCTCGCCGCCATCGACGCCGCTGGAGCGGCTGGCGAACCGCTCACGACCCCCGAAATCGCCGACGAACTCGAAATGGATCGGCGGACTGTCTACGAGCGGCTCTCCACGCTCGCCGAGGACGGGTTAGTCGAGACGAAGAAGGTCGGCTCCGGTGGCCGGGTGTGGTGGCGACCGCCCGAAACGACGGATCCCTCGCCGATCGACGGCGAGCGAGCGTCGACGCGACACGAATACATCATCGAAGCGCTCGGCGATTCGGTCTGCGAGGTCGACCCCGACGGAACCATCACGTACGTCAACGATCGCTTCCGGTCGATGCTCGGATACGAAGACCCAGTGGGCGAGCACGCCTCTACGTTCATGGAAACCGACGACCTCCACGACGCCGGTGAACGGCTCGAATCGCTCGCCTCGTCGGGTCGAAATCAGCTCACGAAGGCCGAATACGATCTCATCGCACGCGACGGAGAGCGGATACCGGTCGAGAATCACATCCTCGTCAAGGCGGATGCCGACGGAACGTTTCGGGGAACGATCGGCGTGATTCGCGATATTAGACAGCGGAGGGAATCGGAAGCGAAACTCAGACGACAACAGGACCGACTCGTGGCACTGAACAACCTCCACGCGGTCGTCCGCGATATCACCGAAGCCGTTCTCGACCGATCGACGCGGCCCGAGATCGAAGCGACCGTCTGCGAGCGGCTGGCCGACTCCGAGTCGTACACGGCCGCCTGGATCGCGGAGGTCGATCCGGACGAAAACGAACTCAGCCCGCGGGTAGAAGCCGGCGACTCGGGCTACTCCGAGGAGGTCGACATCTCTATCGACCCCGCCGACTCGACCGGCCAGGGACCGGCCGGTCGGGCCGCCAGAACGAGACGGACGCAGGTCTCACGCGACGTGTTAGCCGATCCGACGTTCGAACCCTGGCAAGACCAGGCGAAAGAGTACGGATTTCGATCCTGTGCGGCGATTCCGATCGTCCACGAATCGTCGATGTTCGGACTGATCTGCGTCTACTCGGAGCGACCCGATGCGTTTAGCGAAGACGAACTCCGGGTGATTACCCAGCTCGGGGAAGTCGTCGGTCACGCGATCGCCGCCGCCGAACGGAAACGAGCGATGATGAGCGACGAGGTGGTCGAGATAGGCTATCAGTGTAGAGACTTTCTCGGGCGGTTCGGTATCGACGCCACGGTCGAGGGAATCGTCGAGTTACAACAGACGGTCCCGATCGGCGACGGGTCGTACCTGCTCTACGGAACCGCCCATGACGGGGCCATCGAAGCCATCGAACGACTGGTCGAGGCGGACACCGCCACTCACTACGAATCGTACTCCGTCCTCAATACCGATCCGTCACAAACGCAGTTCGAAGTGAGACTCTCCGAAGCGCCGATTCCATCGGTCGTCTCGACCCACGGCGGCTACATTGGGGACGCGAGATTGGTCGACGACGACCTATCCATCCAGTTGAACGTGCCACCGGGGACCAATATCAACCGACTTACCGCGGAGATGCGCGAGTGCTATCCGGGAATCGAACCGATCACCCGCCGGCAGAAGACGCGGGAAAAACGCACCTCCGAACAGTTTACCTCGGTGCTCGAGAGCGAACTCACGGACAGACAGCTCGCGGCGCTCGAGGCCGGATACTTCTCCGGGTTCTTCGAGTGGCCGCGTGACTCCTCCGGGACGGAAGTCGCCGCCTCGCTCAATATCAGCCCCGCCACGTTTCACCAGCACGTTCGAACGGCCGAGCGAAAGATCCTGGACCAGCTGTTCAACGCCGAGTGAATCGAACGATGCGATCGATCGCGTCGATCACCGAATTCGGCGTAATCGTGATAAAACCCGGACCACGTTCGGGACAATCCTCATGACGGAACTGGCGGAAGAGACGAACGCGTCCGGCCGAGTGTGCGCCGGATTCGATCATGAGCCAGCAACACGCCTGTCCCGTCTGGCGGCCCCAGGATTGTGCGGGCGGTCCGGACTGTCCACCTCGCTGTCCTCGATTCGTCGCCCCCGACGGCACCGCATACACCGTGTACCGATCCGACGCGGGACCGCCGAGGGGCCAATCCGCGGTCCCTCGTGCTCCCAGTTCGACTTCGTCAAAAGTGGAACCGCCGAAAGACGATGGATCGAGTCGCGTTCGACCGGCCGAGTTAACCTGTCTCGGGCCGCGTCGAATCGAGGGAACCGTCGCTATCGACCAGGGGGCGGCCGACGCCCGAGTCGAACTGTCACCAGCGGCCGACCCGATCGTCGGCACCGAACTCGTCCGACAGCTCGTCGCGGACCGACTCGACCGATCGGATGATAGTGAACCCGACGAGCTGCGCATCACCGGCCCCGTCACCGCCGTAGAGCGCGCTGACGCCGAGTTCGATGAGGCGAGTCGTCTCGAACGCGAGGCGGGGACCGATCGGGCGACGATCACCGTCGATCTGACGGCGACAGCGCTCGAGCGACTCACCGTTTCCCCCGCGAACCGAAGCGACGTGCCGGCCGAGCGCGACCTCTCGGCGCTGTTCGATCCGGACCGGATCGCCGTCGTCGGCGCAACCGATCGCGAGGGATCGATCGGGCGCGTTCTCGTCTCGAACCTCACAAAACGCTTCGACGGCGACGTAATTCCGGTGACGCCCAACTACGCGTCGGTCCGCGGCGTTCCGGCCGTCGAATCCGTCGAGGACGTCTCTGGCCGGATCGATCTGGCCGTGGTCGTGTTACCGGGTGCGGTCGCGATCGAGGCCGTCGAGTCGATCGCAGACGCCGGCGTCGACACCATCGCGTTACTCTCGGCCGGGTTCGCCGAGGCCGGCGCGGAAGGGACCGCTCGCGAGCGGCGATTGCGAGCACTCGTCGACGAGAGAGACCTCACGCTTGTCGGCCCGAACGCCCTCGGGGTCCTGAGCACGCGCTCCGGGCTCAACGCGAGTTTCGGCCCGACGCTTCCCGCGGCCGGCTCCGTCTCGATCGTGAGCCACTCGGGAGCGATGATCACGTCGCTTCTCGACTGGGCGTCGTCGGTCGGTCTCGGCGTCCGAGACGTCGCTTCCGTCGGGAACGGTGCCGGCGTCGACACGGCGGACCTTCTCGCCTACTGGGGACGAGATCCGGAGACGACCGTAATCTGCGCCTACCTCGAGGACGTCGCCGACGGGCGCCGCTTCGTCGAGGTCGCTCGCGACGTGGCGCGAACGACCCCGATCGTCGCGCTCAAATCCGGCACGACGGACACGGGGGCGACCGCGGCAGCCTCGCACACGGCCGCGCTCGTCGGCGACGACGCCGGGTTCGACTGCGCGTTCGACGCCGCGAACGTGATCCGCGTCGAGACCGAGACGGAACTCACGGACACGATCTCGCTACTTTCAGACGGCCCGCTCCCCTCGGGCGATCGCGTCGCGATCGTCACCAACGCCGGCGGACCGGGCGTCCTCGCCGCCGACGCCGTCGATCGGGCGGGCCTCGACGCGGCGAGGCTCTCCGAGGAGGCGACCGATTCATTGGGCGATCGGCTGCCGGACGCGGCCGCAATCGAAAATCCCATCGACGTCCTTGGCGACGCCGACGTCGATCGGTTTCGCAACGCCCTCAAGTGTACGCTGGCGGATCCGGGAGTCGACGCGGCGATCGTGCTCACGACGCCACACCCGCTCGTCTCGCGAGCCGAGCTCGCACGCGCCATCGGCGACTGTCGGGATCGGTACGCAAAACCAGTCGTGAGCGGATTCCTCGGCGGCGATCTCCCCGCGGAAGTCGCCGACGCCCTCGCGTCGGCCGGCGTCCCGAACTACCCGGACGTCGAACGAGCGGCGCGTGCACTGTCGAACGCAGCGGCGTACGCCGAGTCGCGCCTCGAACCCGACGACGGGCCGGTCCGAACGGGGTTCGACGAGACAGCCCTGCGTCGGGCGGTCGAACGGGGCCGCGACCGGGGAGCCGACGCCGTCGGCGTCGACGGCCTGTCCGCGCTTACCGGGTACGGCATCGAGACGCCCGAGAGTGCGGTCGTCACCGACCCAACGAGCGCCCGCGAGGTTGCTGAATCGATCGGCGGTCCGCTCGTCTGTAAGCTCGCGACCGGCGGGATCGCCCACAAGACCGACCTCGGCGGCGTCGTCACGGACGTCCCAGTTTCCGACGTCACGGAGGCGGTCGCGAACCTACAAGAGCGCGCGTCGACCGCGGCCGGTGCCGACAAATCCCCGGTATTGATCCAGCAGCAGATCGACGCGGACGTCGAGTGTCTCGCGGGCGTCACCCGACATCCGCGATTCGGTCCGATGGTCACCTTCGGACTGGGCGGCGTGCTCGTCGAACAGGTAGAAGACGTCGCACACGCGCTCGCGCCGCTCACTACGAGAGACGCTCGCTCGCTGTGCGATGCGATCGAGGCGAGTGACGTCCTGGACGGGGTTCGCGGCCGACCGGCGATCGACCGGGACGCGCTGGAACGAGCGCTCGTCGGGCTCTCCTGGCTAGCTGTCGACGCCCCCGAAATCGAAGCGTGCGAGATCAATCCGCTGCTCGCGCGGCCGGACGGCGTCTACGCCGTCGATTTTCACGCCGAACTGGCCGATGTCTGTCATACCCCCAGCGTCGAGACGGACGGGAGCGAAACTGACGACTAGTCACCAGTCCACGATCGTATCGATTTCCGTGTTGCTGGTTTACGAACGGGTCGAATTATCCGGTTGTCGACGCCCTGGCGGGCCGATATATCGCTCAACCGATAGCGCGACATCGTCCTGATGGGGCCGTCGCAGTCAGTCCCACTACGCGGACAATGCGGTCGGGCGAATCCTCAGAGGTGCCTTTCTCCGGGAGTTCGAAGACGTCGTCTGTCCGAGTCCACGTCTTCGCAGGGCGGTTCGACGGTTCGGCGACCCGGCCGAGCACACCGCAGCGTCTCCTGTGACCCCAACGTGAACGGCAGATTCCCGAATCCGGAAGTTCGTTTACACCGAAGGTCACGTTCACTATTCGAAACTAGTAACCAGATTTTATTAGTGGTAGTGTTGTCCGATCGACCCCGGCACTCGCCGGGTGTTACGACATGAGCGGACAATCACGACGGACGATGCTGAAGCGTACGGGAATCGCGGCCACAGCGGTGATAACCCCTGGGATCGGTGTCGCGTCGACCGGTCGAGATCGACGTTCGAACCGAAGGAAGGCTCGGGTCCGCGGCAGACTCGATCCGCTGGGGCAGGCGCTGACGCCTGCGGGGAACCCGAACCACGTCACCTACACGTTCGGTCACGTAACCGACGACGGCCAGTGGGGCGCAGCAAGTAGTTGGCCGGGTGAAAGCCTCGTCGCGAGTACCCTCTACGACCTATCAGACCTCGAATCACCCACGTTGGTTCACGAACTCGACGCGCCGAACGAGGAGACACGATCGAACGATATGAAGTTCGATCCGCTCCGGGAGGGACTCTACGTTCGCGCCCTGGAAGCGAACGACGCCGGTGCGGACGATCCGATCGGCCTGATGGGGATCGATATCGTCGACTTCGGCTGGGCGGACGGCTCACCGGAGACGCCCGAGGTCATCGCGACGCTCGAAACGCCCCGTACCGGCGTCCACAAGCTCGCCGAACACCCGGAAGAGCCGATTTTCTACCTGATAGACAAAGATCCCGTCGAACCGGGGATCATCGCAGTCGACGTCAGCGATCCACGAAATCCGACAATCGAGGCGGAGTTCGGTCCCGACGGCTACTGTCACGACGTTGCGGTCGAGACCGGCCGCGACGCGCTCCACGCCGCGTACATCGCCGGAAACAACGTCGGCTACGCCACCTTCGACCTCTCGGATCCGCGCTCGCCGACGGAACTGGGCTTCTTCGATTACGACGAGCAGCCCGACTACACCGAGGTCGGCGAGCCCGGGTTCGAACTCTGCCATCAGGCCTACCCCGACCCCGAGCGCGAACTGGCCATCGTCGGCGACGAGGTGTTCGGACCCATTCCGGGCGGCAAGCACATCTTCGACGTCGGCTGGGGCGACGGCTCGCTAGAGGATCCCCAGCCGATCGGCTTTACCACCTCTCCCGACGCCCGACACCAGGGCGAGGAGCCGGGCACCTGGACGGGCCACTTTCACGACGTGGTCTACGACCGCGGCGAGGCGCTGCTGATCGACGGCGGCTACTCGAACGGCGCCTGGATCGCGAACATCACCGACCCCACCAATCCCACGCCGACCGAGCGGTACGCGACGAACCACGGGATCGAGGACGTCACGCCGTTCGCCTGGGGTGCCGTCTACAACGAGGCCAGGGACTTCGCCTTCGTTACCGACAGCGATACCAGCGCTTACACGTTCGACGTGTCAGGAAAACCCGCCCGCGGCAAGGACGGCGGCGGCCCCGGTCATTACTTCGACTTCGACGACCTCTTCGGTGACGACTCGGCGTCGATAGAGCGCGTCGGTCGGTAAGGGCCGATACATCCGCGACGACGGCCAGTCCGTCGTACCGCGAATCGGCCGATCAATGCCCATCGAGAGGCGGGAGTAGAGGCCCTCGACACTCGTCGACCGACTCAGTACACCAGGCTCTCGAGTTTGTCCCGACGACGTTCGAGGTCGATCGCCGGTTCGATCGACCGGTCGTCGAGCAATCGGTCGATCACGAGAAGCGGGTCGACTCCGGCTCGTTCGGCCGCCTCGAGCGCCGCTTCGATTCCCGCCCGGTTGTGAACGAGCGAATCGAGCAATCCGAGCATCAGCGCGAGCGCGACGCCACCCTCGCCGTCGGGGAAGCTGGCGCTAATTCGGGAGAATTCCAGGTTGGTCGCGGCCGAATCGGCCCGTCGAACGACGGACAGGCAGGTCGGACAGATCGCCGCGACCGTCGGCTCGTCGTGCGAATTCGAACGATCGGCCGCAGCGTCGAGTCCCGTCGCCGCCGCTCGAAGCGACGGTGGGACGGTGAAGACGACGGGATCAGCAGGACAGGAACAGGACATAGAAGCGTCGAACAGACCGATCGAATCAGTTGCCGCCCGCGGCGGTCTCCTGAATTTCGGCCGCGACGAACGGGTCCTGGGCCGCGTCGTCGGCTTCGGCTTCGGCCTCCTCGTCGGCTTCCTTCTTGTCCTTGATCTTCTTCATCCGGAAGATCTCCTCGCGCTCTTGCTCTTCGAGTTTCTGTTCGATGTACTCTTTGTTCTCGTAGAGGTCGGGAAGGAGTTTGAACTCGAGGGCGTTGACACGACGCTTCGTCGTCTCGATTTCGGAGAGCATCTTCTTCATCGCCGTCTCGACCTCGGCGGCGAGAATAATGCTCTCTAAGAGATCCTCGTAGGCCTCGGCGGCCTCGTCGATGCGCGCGGACGTTCCCATGATCCCGTATCCGCGCTGATCTAAGCTCTTCGAGACGCGCGAGGACTCGATCTGCGGGACGACGACGCCCATGATGTTCTTCGACTCGGTCGTGATCTCGGGGTGTTCTTGCAGCGCCGCGGCGGCACCGCGAACGGCGACGTCTCCTTCCATCGCCCGAGCCATGTTGATCGTCCGCTGGGCTCGCTCGTAGTCCTCGGAGAGTTCGCCGCGGACGTCCTGCGCCCGGTCGAGGATGTCCATGAACTCCATGATCAACCCGTCGCGCTTCTTCTCCAGGGTGCCGTGGCCCCGCTCGGAGAGGTCGATGCGATCTTCGATCGCCATCAACTCCTTGCGAGTGGGCTTTACGTCCTTGGCCATCTTGGTGGGTCGTTTTGCCCGCAGGCGGATAACTGTTTACAGATGCGTCGACTTCGGGAGACGAACAGGCTCGTCGCTAGCCCAAAAACAGGTCGATCATGTCGCTCGTCGAGCCGCCCTTGTACAGCTCGGCGAAGCCGCAGTTGGTACAGGAAACGACGCCAAATCGCCGTTCTGGATGTCGAAGAACTTCCAGAATCCGGTCCCCGTGGTGGAGATGTCGTCGATTTCGGTCTTCCGTTCGGTGAGACGCGACCGGATCCCCATCTTCCGAACGAATCATACGGGTTTTTGATCGTTCGATGGGATCGCCGAGTATGCCAACTGGCGCAGTCGCCCTCGTCGTCGTGATCGGCCTCGCGAACCTCGTCGGACTCTACGTGGATCTCGTGGACGGACCGACGGCGTCACAAATCCCCGACTCCGCAGACGACGTCGGGACCGACGGGAGGTAACGGCACACGGGCGACGACTCGCTCGGTAGCAGATTGCGAGGGTTCAATTCGGCGCGCATTGCTAAAACGGCATTTCCGCATCCTTCGGTTTCGAACGTGTCGTCGCTCGTCCGATTCCACATACGCCCGATAGTCGTGGCGATCTACGTGGTCAACGGTAGAATACGATCCGTCCGCAACCAACCGAAAATTCTGACCGACGATCAGTCCGCCGTCGCTTCGACTTCCTCGCCTTCCTCGCCGACGTAGTAGGCGTCGATGAACTCCTCGTCGATCCGGTTGAGTTCCTCCGGCGGCAGCATCGAGAGCAGGTCCCAGGCGAGATCGAGCGTCTCTTCGATCGTCCGGTTGGTGCCAAAGCCCTGCTCGACGAACTCGTTCTCGAAGCGATCCGCGAAGTCGAGATACTTGTTGTCGCGCTCGGATAGCGCCTCGCGGCCGACGATGTTGACCAGGTCGCGCAGGTCCTCACCCGTCGCGTAGGCGGCGTAGAGCTGGTCGGAGACGTCACCGTGGTCGGCGCGGGTGAGCCCCTCGCCGATCCCGTCGTCCATCAGCCGCGACAGGCTGGGCAGGACGTTGATCGGCGGCTCGACACCCTGGCTGTTGAGCGATCGATCGACGATGATCTGTCCCTCCGTGATGTAGCCCGTCAGGTCGGGGATCGGGTGAGTAATGTCGTCGGATGGCATCGTCAGGATCGGAATCTGGGTGACCGATCCCTCCTCGCCTTCGATCCGACCAGCCCGCTCGTAGAGCTGGGCCAGGTCGGTGTACATGTATCCGGGGTAGCCTCGGCGACCCGGAACCTCCTCACGGGCCGCACCGATCTCGCGTAGCGCCTCACAGTAGTTCGTGATGTCCGTGAGGATGACGAGGACGTGGTAGCCCTTCTCGAACGCGAGGTACTCCGCCGTCGTCAGCGCGAGTCGCGGCGTGACCGTCCGCTCGACTGCGGGGTCGTCCGCGAGGTTCATGAAGACGACCGACCGTTCGAGCGCACCGGTGCGCTCGAAGTCGGCCATGAACTCGTTGGCCTCCTCCTGGGTGATACCCATCGCGCCGAAGATGACCGCGAACTCGCTGCCGTCTTCGTCGTCATCGCCGCCTTCTTCTTCCGGCACGGTCGCCTGACGCGCGATCTGCAGCGCCAGGTCGTTGTGGGGCAGACCGGAACCAGAGAAGATCGGCAGCTTCTGGCCGCGAACGAGCGTGTTCATGCCGTCGATGCCCGAGACGCCCGTCTGGATGAACTCCTCCGGATACTCGCGCGAGAACGGATTGATCGCCTCGCCGACGATGTCCTGACGCTCGTCCGGGACGATCTCCGGACCGCCGTCGATCGGGTTACCGGAACCGTCTAACACCCGTCCGAGTAGGTCTTCGGTGACGGGCATCTTCATCGTCTCGCCGAGGAATCGAACCGACGCGTTGCGGTCGATTCCCTCGGTGCCTTCGAACACCTGGATCGCGACCAGTCCCTTGCTCGACTCTAACACCTGCCCGCGTAAGGTCTCGCCGCGATCGGTCTCGATCTCGACGATCTCGTCGTAACCGACCGGCTCGTCGACCTCGGCGAACACCAGCGGACCGCTGATCTCCGTAATCGTTTGGTATTCCTTCATGGTTAGTACAGACTCCTGATCTGTTCTGCGAGGTCGCTCTCGATCTCGTCGATGAACGACTCGAACGCATCGGCCGTTCCCATCCGGTTCAGCCGCGGTGCAGCGTCGACCTCCTGGATCTCGTCGACCGGGACGCCGGCGTCGAGCGCACGGAACGCCTCGTCGTTGAACGTCTTGATCGCCTGCAACATCCGGTAGGTCTTCTCCGGCGCGGAGTACATGTCCACGTCGTGGAACGCGTTCTGCTGGAGCCAGGCCTCGCGGAGGTAGCGAGCGACCTCCAGGGTGAGCTGCTGGTCTTCCGGCAGCGCGTCCTTACCGACGAGCTGGACGATCTCCTGGAGTTCGGCCTCCTCGTCGAGCGTGTCGATACCCCACTGGCGAACCTCCGGCCAGTCCTCGGCGACGTTCTCTTCGAACCACGGATCGAGTTGCTGACGGTACAGCGAGTACGACTCGTTCCAGTTGATCGCCGGGAAGTGGCGTCGTTCGGCCAGGTCGGCGTCGAGCGCCCAGAACGTCTTGACGATCCGGAGCGTGTTCTGCGTGACCGGCTCGGAGAAGTCCCCGCCGGGCGGACTGACCGCCCCGATGACCGAGATCGATCCCTGATCGCCGTTTTGCAGCTCGAACAGTCCCGCACGCTCGTAGAACTCGGAGAGGCGGGCCGCCAGGTAGGCCGGGTAGCCCTCCTCGCCGGGCATCTCCTCGAGTCGCGAGGAGATTTCGCGCATCGCCTCGGCCCACCGCGATGTGGAGTCGGCCATCAGCGCGACGTCGTAGCCCATGTCGCGGAAGTACTCCGCGATCGTGATCCCCGTGTAGATACACGATTCGCGGGCCGCGACGGGCATGTTCGAGGTGTTCGCGATGAGACAGGTCCGGTCCATCAGCGGCTTGCCCGTCTTCGGATCCTCGAGTTCCGGGAAGTCTTCGATCACTTCCGTCATCTCGTTACCGCGCTCGCCACAGCCGACGTAGACGACGATGTCGGCGTCGGCCCACTTCGCCAGCGAGTGCTGCGTGACGGTCTTTCCGGAGCCGAACGGACCCGGAATCGCCGCCGTCCCACCTTTCGCGATGGGGAACAGACCGTCGAGAATCCGCTGTCCGGAGACGAGCGGAATCGTCGGCGTCTGCTTTTCGGCCGCCGGACGAGCCCGGCGAACCGGCCACTCCTGGCGCATCGCGATCTCCTCGCCGGAGTCGAGCTCGGCGACGACCTCCTCGACCGTGAACTCGCCCGTCTCGATCGAGGTGACCTCGCCGCCCTCGTAGGTCGGTGGCACGAGGACGCGGTGGGTGATGCTCTCCGTCTCGGGAACCTCTCCGATGACGTCGCCGGGTTCGACGACGTCACCCTCCTCGACGGTGGCGGTAAACTCCCACTTGCGCTCTAGGTCGATGCCCGGCGCGTCGACCCCGCGGTCGAGAAACGCCGACTGCATCTTCTCTTCTAACTCGTCGAGCGGACGCTGAACGCCGTCGTAGATGGAGTTCAGCAGTCCCGGTCCGAGGTCGACGCTGAGCGGGTCGCCCGTGTTCTCGACGGGCTCTCCGGGACCGACCCCGGAGGTCTCCTCGTAGACCTGGATCGTTGTGAGGTTGCCTTCGATCTCGATGACCTCTCCCATCAGCCCTTCGTCGCCGACGTAGACGACGTCGTTCATCCGGGCGTCGAGGTCCGTGGCGGTCACGACGGGACCGCTCACGCTTTCGATTATACCGTCTTCTTCGACGGTCTCCGTGTCTGTTGCCTGACTCATATTACTCGTCCTCCATCAGGTCGATCCCGATCGCGCGTTTGATCTGCTCGCGCAGGCCGCTTCCGCCGGTTCCGCTGCCGATCGTGACGACGACCGGTTCGACGCTCGTCTCGACGCGCTGGCGGACCCCGCGCGAGAGGTGAGAGACGTCGTCGTCGGCCATCACGACGATGCCGACGCCGTCGTCGTCGAGGACGGTCTCGACGGCACCGTCCAGTTCGTCCGCCTTCTCGTCTTCCTGGACGTTCTCGAAGCGTCTGACGCCGGCAAGACGGAATCCGGTCGTAAAGTCCGCGCTGCCGACGACGGCGATTTCCTGGCTCATAGTACCACCAGTTCGGTTTCGATCTCCTCCTCGGAGAGGCCGACCTCGCGACCGCGGGCGATCGCGCGGATGTTCTCGACCTCCCGTTCTTTCGCGAGAATGTACGAGAGCACCGCCGATACCGACACCGGGTAGATGCTCGACAGCCGGTCCGAGTACGCGAGCAACGCCGCGTCGAGGGCGTGCTCGAACTGGATGAGACTGTCCGCCTCTCGGAGCCGGTCGAGCGCGCTCGAGAGTCGCTTGCCGTAGCGTGCGTCCTCGGTGATGTGCGTCACGAGGGCATCGCGGTCGTTGACCAGCCGGCGAAGCTCGGCTTCGGTGAACAGTTCGCCACCGCCGATGTAGAACTCGGCCGGTTCGATGTCCGCGCCGCTGCGTGCGAGCCGGAGCGCGTTCCGGGCGTTCCGGAAGTCGATCTCGGCCTGCAGGAACTCTACGTACATCGCCTCGGGGCCCTCCTGCGGGCGACCCAGGTCGGCGAGCAGCCGCTCGTAGAACGCGCGGTCGAGTGCGTTTTCGAGCGGGACCAGCGCGCCGGATTCGGCGTACTCCTCGTAGGCGGCCGTCAGCGGCTCGTAGAAGATCGTGCGATTCAACATCTCGATCGCGTCTTCGATCTCGTCGACCTCGACGAGCCGGTCTAACAGCGCGTCGTCGAGTTCGCCCGCGCGGATGAGGTCCGTCTGGATCTCTTCGGGCGACGTCTCGGTGTAGATGCCGCGGATGATCGTCTTGATATTCCAGACGTCGAACTTGCGCAGGTAGCGAGCGATCAGGTCGTACAACCTGCCTTCCGACCAGTCGAGTAAGTCGTCGAAGTGCTTTGCAAGATTTCGATTCAGCGCGTACTCGATCAGGTCGACGCCCGAAAATCGCGTCCCGAGCTCGTTGATCTCGGTCTCGTACTCGCGCTCTTCCATGAACCGGGCGATGGCGCTCGGGCCCATCCGGACCAGCTTCCGGTAGTCCTCGTCGGCGAGCAGCGACGCTCGGCGGGACCGGACGCGGGCGTTTACGAACTCCGGATTCTGCGCACTCGTGCTCATTGCTCGAACAGTCTCTCGCTTATCTCGCGGAGGTTGTCCTCCCAGACGTCCTCGAGGATCGAGTCGAACGTGTTGTTGACTCGAACGCGCGATCCCTCGCTCTCGACGACCACGCCGCCGAGACAGTCGTACTCGCCGGCGAACTCGTAGCCGTCGTACTCGTCGATAATCGACGCGATGAGGTCTCGGTCCTCGGCGCGTCCGTAGACGGAGACGGCGTCGTCCGACTCGTACTCCTCGCTTGCAGCCGAAAGCAGCGACCGGGTCAGCGATTCGCGCGTCTCGCCGTCGAGCTCTGCGAGTTCGGTCTCGACCGACTCGCGTACGTCACCCAGCACGTCGCGTCGCGCTTCGAGGCGCTCTTGCTTGGCCTCGAGTTGTGCGCTGGAGAGTCGCTGCTCGCGCAGCTGTTCGACCTCGCGTTCGGCCTCTTGCTCGGCCGTCTCGCGGATCTGGGCGGCGTCTTCCTCGGCGTCGGCTACGATCTCGTCGGCGCGGCGCTCGCCCTCCTCGCGGATCTCCTCCGCACGCGCGTGGGCTTCCTCTCGAATGTCCTCTACGACAGTATCCAAACTCATTGTAAACGGTCGCTCAGACCAGGAAGATGACGACGATGGCGAAGATGACGAGCGTCTCCGGCAGCACCGTCATAACGATACCCGGAACGAACATGTCGCGGTCCTCGGCGATGGCGCCGACGGACGCGGCACCGATACCGCGCTCCGCGTAGCCCGAACCGAGGGCGGCGAGGCCGACCGCGATCGCGGCGGCCGCCGCGGCCATGTTCTCGGAGACTTCGACGTCAAATTCGTTCGCCTCAGCAGCTTCCAGTGCGATACTCGCCATCTCGGGTAGGTTTTCGATCATGGTTGAATGAACTCCGTAGGTTCAACTGGCTGTGAACAGTCGTATCTGACGCTGGACCCCCCATAAATCCCTCGAAAGAATTCGACATAGCTAAGCTGGTGTGCCAGATTTCGGCCGATTCTGGCGTCAGCTAGCGAACGGTTTCGTGCAGAACGCGACCGGATCGAATCGACCGCCCGCTCGGTTCGGCCGGACTAGTCGGCCGCCTGCGGCGCGCCGTCGCCGCCGAACGGCTCGTACTCCTCGCCGCTGCCGTCGTAGAACTTCTGGAAGAACTCGACGTACTCCAGACGGAGCATCTGAATGCCCGCGGCGGTGATCCCCAGCAGCAAGACCAGGATGTGGCCAAGCACGAAGACGACGATCGCCCCGACGATCGCGATCGCCGAGAGCAGCAGCCCGTCACCTGCGTGGATCAACCCGACGAACTCCGGCGAGAGTTCGGCGTACTCGTAGCCCGAGATATCCTCGATGTGGAGTCCGGGGTAGTTGAAGTACGTGTAGCCGGCCTCGGTCTCGTAGGCTCCGAAAACGAGGAGGTTGACGGCGAACGCCATCCCACCCTTCGCGAGCAAGACCGCGACCATTCGCAGGTACGAGAGGACGTGTCCGAACGCGTTGGCCGGAATCTCGAAGATTCCCGCGATTCCCTCGCCGATGCCGACCATCACGCTCCCGACCAGCAACATCGCGATTCCGACGATGCCGACGATCTCGGGGAGACCGGCGAAGCCGAGCGCGAAGTTCTGCGTCTCGTAGAGCACCGCACCCTCCTGCGTACCGGTGAGGAAGTCGGGCTTCACTCCAGACGCCGCCAGGTCGTCGGGCAGGAAGCCGATGCCGTGGTCGAAGCTCCCGGCGTCTTCGTGAGCGAAGATCCAGATGAACAGGCCGTTCATCGCGAGGATCCACGAGAGCTTCTCGTAGACGGCCGCCTTCAGGCCGTGGTTGAGTTCGTTGACGAAGCCCATGACGAGCCCGATGTTGAGGTGGACGATCCCGAACAGGATGCTCAGGACGATCCACAACAGCGCCCAGTCGCCGAGCTGGAGTCCCTTCGAGAGGACGCCCGCGCCCGGCAAGAACCCGAGTCCGACGTCGGACATGTGTATGCCGAAGACGTCGTCGTACAGGTAGCCGAAGATGACCGTGAAGACGCCGGCCCAGATCCCGATGGTACCGAGCGCCCGCCCGGCATCGGAATCGAAGCCGCGGTACATCGCGTACCCCATGGCCATGTAGAGTAGTCCGTACCCGATATCACCGATCATGAATCCGAAGGCGAACGGGTAGGTGAGGAAGATGAGGAGGGTGGGATCGAGCTCGTTGTAGCTCGGCTGGTTCACCATCCGAACCATCATCTCGAACGGCTTGGCCGGTTTGAGGTTGTCGAGGACGACCGGTGGCTCGTCGTCCATCGTGACGGCCCCGCCAGCCCCGGCCGCGGCGGCCGAGTTGGTTCCGCCGTCGGTCGCTTTGGGCGGTTCGGCCTCGTCGTCTTCGACCTGACGCTTCGAGACGGCCGTCGCGCCGTGTTTGTCGTCTTCGTACCGGTCGCCCTCGTCGGCGTGGCCGTCGTGGCCGTGCTCGCGGTATTCGGCGATCTCGATCTCTTCGATCTCGACGCGCTGGCCGACGGCGTCGCGAAGTCGCGTCTCGAGTTCGTCGAACGTGGCTGCCGGGATCCAGCCCTCGGCGACGAACGCCCGCTCGGTCGTCGCGAAGCGAAGCGGCGCCTCCGCACGTTCGACGTCGATCGAGAGTTCGATTTCGATCGCACGCAAGAACGGCCCGGTTTCGGTCGCGATCTCGTCTACGTCCATCTCGATGTCGTCGAGCGCGGTCGTGAGTTCACCCCGGCGCGACTCGAGTTCCTCGAGGTAGGCGCCCGGCGTCTCGTCGACGTCGGGGACGTTGTAGTTCGTAAATTCGACGCTGACCAGCGCGTCGGCGATCAGGCCGTCGGTGTCGGCCGCCCGCGGTCGTCCGTCGGAACTGGGAGCGGCGGCAATCGCGACGACGTCGCCGCCGACGAACGTTTCGTAGGCTTCGACGGCGTCGGCCGCTTCCAGTGCGGCCTCGATCGCCGCTGGGTCACCCTCGCCCACGACGAGGTCGATGCTCTCGTAGCCCGAGAGGAGCTCGAGGTCGATACCGAGCTCGGCGAACGGCGCTAGCCGGTCGATTCGCTCTTCGACCCGACGGAGCTCCTCGCGCGTCTCGCTTCGCTCGTCGTCGAGGTCGTTGACGCGGACGCGTAATTGCTCGAGGCGCTCCTCCCAGTCGTCGGCGAGCGTCTCCTGCGGATCGACCTCGTCGGGGTCGACGCCCAGGGTACTTTCTAACGCACGGACGGTGACGAGTTTCTCCGAGGCGGCGTCGGCCCCCTCGATCGGATTTCCGTTGTCGAAGCCGTCCCAGGAGCCGTCGTAATCGGAGAGGTGGACGAGTCCGAGTTCGTGAAGTGTCTCGATGACGTCGGGCATGACGGCCCGCGAGCCCGTCACCGAGACCTTCGCCATCTGCTCAGGTCTGAGCATCGACGTCCTCCTGGAACAGGGTTACGACGTGTTCTGTCACCTCGTCGACCTGCTCTCGCGCGCGGTCGGCGAGGGCCTCCCGCTCGGCCTCGCCCTCGCGGAGGATGCGCTCACACTCGGCGTCGATTTCGTCCCGGGCGTCTTCGAGGCGCGCTTGCCTGTGTTCGCGCGCGTCCTCCTCTGCCTCGGAGCGGATCTCCTCGGCACGCACCCGGGCCTCGGCGATGCGGTCGTCACGATCTGTCTCCGCCTGGGAGACGATCTCGTCGGCCTCAACTTCCGCCGACTGTATCCGGTCGAGAACCTCTGGCCTCGGCATAGTCGAATCGTCCAAAAGTTGGCGAGGCGCCGTATAAGGTAGTTGCGAAAGCCGCTCGCTCGATATGACGAAAAAATTTCACCACGCGCGGCGTGGTTCGGGGCCGTCTCCAATCGCCATCGATCAGCAGACATATTGCCCAGGCGAATACACTCTCGGTCAATGGGACTCCTGGAGAACAAGGCGCGAGCCCGCCTCTTCTATAAGTATCTCTCGAGGGTGTACGATCGGGTCAACCCGTTCATCTGGAACGAAGAGATGCGCGCGGAGGCGCTCTCGTTGCTCTCGTTTCCCGAGGACGCGACGGTCCTGGACGTCGGCTGTGGTACCGGATTCGGGACGGCCGGGTTGCTCGAACACGTCGATCACGTCTACGCGCTCGATCAAAGCCCACACCAGCTGGAGAAAGCCTACGCGAAGTTCGGTAAACAGGGACCGGTTTCGTTCCACCTGGGCGACGCCGAACGGCTCCCGTTCGCCTCGAACACGTTCGACGTCGTCTGGTCGTCCGGATCGATCGAGTACTGGCCCCGGCCGGTCCGCACGCTCCGTGAGTTCCGTCGCGTACTCGTTCCCGGTGGGCAAGTGCTCGTCGTCGGCCCGAACAACCCGAACAACACCGTCGTGCGGAAACTCGCGAACGCGATCATGCTCTTTTACGATGCCGAGGAAGCCGACCGCATGTTCGACGCCGCCGGCTTCGAGGACGTCGATCACACCCTCATGGGACCGTCCTACGATCCCGACATCGCGATCACCACGGTCGGGCGCGCACCCGAGTAGGACCCGTCGCCGTCGGTTTGCAGTCACATCGCAGTTGGTTCGACCTTACGCCGCGGTCGTTTCGAGTCTGGCGATCACCGCGCCGTTAGTCGTCATCGTCACGACGACGCGATCACCGGCCTCGATCGACGGCGCGTTCGTCGACGCGACGCGAACCCCCGCCGTTTGGCCCGCTCGCCAGCGAGGGTCGGCCTCCGCGTTGAACGGCCCCGTCGGACCGCCACGGAAGCCGTCCGCGGCGAAGAACGGAACCGGCGGCTGATACGTCAGCGACTCCCCCTCGACGGCGACGTGAACGTCGAGATCACGAACGTCGAGTGAGTCTCCATGCCGGTGCTCGAGTTCGATCACACCGGAATCGCTCTCAACCGTCAGTTCGATGGCGGCCCGGGGCGGCGGCTCGCCCGGGTCGATCGAGGTGACGGCGATGGCGACGACGCCGCCGAGACAGACGGTGAGCGCGAGCAGGAGTACGACGCCGACGACCGGCGCGATCGAGCGAGTGTCGTCGAGGGGCACGGTCCGTCTGGCTGCGCCCTCCTATTTCAACTCGCGGGTCGAATCGCTCGTTGCGCACCGACGAGACGGCCCGAACTGCCGAAAAACGTGGTCGTCGTTCGCGATGTCAACCGATGTCGTCGATCGTCATCGTCCCGGCGTCCGTCTCGATCACCAGTTCGTACGCGGCGGGCGGTTCGACGATCCACGCCTCGCCAGCATCTAGTTCGGCCACCGGCTGTTCGTCGATCAGAACCGTTCCGTCGAGCGGATCACCGGTCGCGCCGTCACGAACGGTTAGTTTGAGGAGTTCATCGCCCGGCGTTCCGTTTACCGAGACGTTCAGGTCGCCCTCCTCCCACGTTCCGCGGTCGATCTGTGGGAGGTCGTTCAGGTTCAACTGTTGGTTCTCCCTGAAGATCTCACCGGTACCGCCGTCGAGGTACGAGAGAAGGGTACCCTGTGCGTGTACCCGTTCGAGCCGATAGAGCTGTATCGAGGGGTGACCGTTGATGGTGTAGGTCCCTTCCTCGGTCGCCCAAGGATACGCCTCTTCGAACTGGTCGATCTCGGAGACGTCGTCGCCATCGAACTGGTTGGGTAACGAGAGATCTCGATTGTCAAAGCGCACAGCCTCGCGAATGTAGGTGCTCCGATCGATCGACCCGAGTACGGCGCCGGATTCGGTGACCTGTATCACCGTGGTATCCATCTGGTCGACGCCGGAGATCGTGTCGTAGACGTTCGATCGAACCGGACCCTGATAGACGCCGAGGTGATTGTCCGGCGTCCGGGGAATAATCGACGTTCCGTCGACGTCGCCGGAGAGATCGGAGAGGTGGAAGAAGTGAGAGACCAGCGCCGCAGCCTCTCGATCGTGCCTTGCTACCGTCCGGAGCAGTTGATCCGCCGACTCGTCTCCGGTCGCGACGGATTCGACCGCCCTCGCTTCGCGGGCTTCGAGTTCGTCGATCCGTTCGTATAACCGATCTTCGAGATCCTCGAGCAAGTGTGCGCGCCGAGTCTCGGAGAGGTCGTCCCAGTGGTAGTCGGCTTCGTGGATGGTCCACTCGTTTCGCATGGTATCGTCGTGGGACGCGAGCGTGGTTCCGAGATCCGGACCGGGCGTCGTGTACGTCGTTTCAGCCGGATCGTCGAGCCCGAGACGGGCCGCCGTTCCGTCGTCTTCGGGCTGGATCGCCGGCTGAACGGTCGGCGAAATGTCGTCGACCGCCGGCGTGTCAGCGGTCGGATCGGCTGTCGCGATCGCCATCGTCAGGAGGGAGGTGACGAGGAGGGCGGCGATCGCGACGGAGAGCGCGGACCTCATCGATCACTGGATTTCGACCCCAGGTACAAAAACCAGTCGCCATCACATCCAGCCGACATTCGACCCGGTCAGTCACCCATTACCGAGTCACGTACGCCGGACCTGTCAGCGATGGTGCGTCGATCCGAGCGGTGCAATCTGAGAAACAGACTCACACAGACCCACGAGGACTGACAACGAGCGGCGTCTGTCGGCCGTTCGTGTAAAATCCTCGTATGGAAAGGGTTTTTTGACCCCGGCACGCACCGAAACACAGTAATGCGGGTCCAATCGGCCCTCCTGATCGCGCTCACCGCCTCCCTCCTGTGTCTCGGGGCCCACGGCGCCGTCACCGCGACGGCAGACGCCCCCGGTGAGTCCGGTCCCCAGGATATCAGAATCGAGCTGTCTGCCAACGGTGATACGACGTGGTCGGTAGAACACCATTACGTCCTCGAAGAGGACGAGATCGACCGGTTCGAAGCCTTCGCCGACGAGGTGCGAACCGGTCAACGAGAGGTAGCGAACTACCACGCCACCTTCGAGAACTTCCACGCACACGCCGAATCCGGAACGGATCGAGAGATGAGCGTCGATGACGCCGGCTGGGACGATCCAGCAATCCGGACGATCGACGAAGTCGACGCCTTCGACGCCACGGAGGAGTACCCGGAGAACGCGACGGTCGGCACCCTCACGTTCAGCGTCACCATCACCAACTTCGCGGATACCGACGACGGCTACCTATCGGTCCAAGACGCTTTGCTCACCGCCGACGGAGAGCCGTGGATCGGCCATCTGGACTCGAACCAGCGACTTCACCTACACGCACCGCCGGACCACGACTTCGTGACGGCCCCGCACGGAATCGACAACGCCACGCTCACCTGGGATGGCGGCCAGGAATTAAACGCCGACGAGTTCGACGTCGTCCTCGTCGACCGCTCCGGCGTGAACGACCTCTCCTGGCTGCTCGTCCTCGGTGGCGGCGTCCTCGTGCTCGCGATCGCCGGCGCGCTGTGGTACGGCCGAACCTATCGGACCGACTGGAACGAACCGCTTCCATCCTGGTTCAGCGCGGACGAATCGACGACCGAACCGACCGACAACCGAGACGGGAGCGACCGGCCCGACCGGGCCCCTCCCGCCGTCGTCGCGAGCGACTCCGGATCGACGCCCGAAGACGTCGAACCCGAACTCCTGAGCGACGAAGAGCGCGTCACCCACATGCTGGAAGAACACGGCGGTCGCATGAAGCAGGCCGCGATCGTCAAAGAGACCGGCTGGTCGAACGCCAAGGTCTCGCAACTGTTAAGCAAGATGGACGACGACGACGATATCGATAAACTCCGTATCGGACGCGAGAACCTCATCACCCTCCCCGACGTCGATCCGACGGACGGAGAGTGAGTCTTCAGGTTCACCGAGATTCCGCGGGACCCGATTTCTTCAGGTGCCTCCCGACGGCACAACCGCTCGCCCAACAGTCTCGACCAATAAAGCCGCTCACTCGCCCGCTCGTTCGCGCCGGACTACGCCAGCGGCGTCCGTTCGACTACCTGCCACGTGCACCTTTTTCGCGTCCGGTTCGCTCCGCTCACCCTCCGCCAAAAATCTGCACCAAAAAAGCCGCTCACTCGCCCCGCTCGTTCGCGGTATTACGCGAGCGGCGTCCGTTCGACTACTTGTCCGTCGTACGTCGGGTACTACTCGCACGCGACCTTTTTCCGCTCGGGTCGCACCTGCGGCGCCGACCACTCGCGCAAAAATCTCGACCAAAAAACCGCTCACTCGCGTCCTCGTTCGCGGTATTACGCGAGCGGCGTCCGTTCGACTACTTGTCCGTCGTACGTCGGGTACTGTTCGACGATCTCGCCGTCGGTTACGTCGCCCTCGTCGATCATCTCTTCTAGGAGCCACCAGGCGACCTCGACGTGGTCCGACTTGACCGTGTAGAACTCTTCGGGCACGCCGAGTTCGACGAACCGTTCGGGGTCCGCTCGCGTCTTGCCGTAGACGAGCGTTCCGTCGTCGGTGACGTCGTCGAACTCGCGGCGAATCTGGCGGGCCATCCGCTTGAGTCTGCGGCGGTGCTGGGCGGCGTCTTTGAAGACGGACGTACAGAAGTACACCTTCGGATGATCGCCCATCTCGGCGAGTATGGTGTCGCGGTCGGTTTCGACGGCGCTCATGTGATTTTCCTTGAGTTCGTATCCCTCGGCCTGCATCCGCCGGTAGTTGCCCTGGGACATCTCGAACTCGTTTACGTTACAAAAGTCAGCCGCCCCTTCGTCCAGAAAGTCCAGAAACTCCGGTTCGGAGCGGATGCCGGGAATCTCGAACGCCGGGGTGAGACCCTCCTCGCGGGCCACGTAGAGGATCTCCTCCCACTCGGTGCCGTGGAGGTCGCCCCACAGCTCTAACGGCGGGTGAAACCGGATCTCGTCGAGTCCCGCTTCGGCGAGCCGTCGCATGTTCTCCCGGCCGCCGGTGATGCCGGTGTAGAGGTGCGTGTGGTGGTCGGCGCCGAACTCGTCTTTCAGCAGCGACAGGTAGTGACAGGTCCGTTCGAGTGCCTCCTGGGGCTCGCCGCCGGTGATCGACGTCCCGAGAGCGTCCATGCGATGAGCCTCTTCGAGAACGTCCGCGTCCGACTCGACGAGGCGCTCGTTCGCGTAGACGTCGGTGACGTTCTTGCGATTCTCGCCGAGCGGGCAATAAAAGCAGTCGCGCTGGTCGCAGTAGCCGTAGACGAACAGCACCATCTTGCCGCCTTTCGCGCACTGCTCACAGCCCTTCGAGATCATTCGATACCCCTGGTTACGGCCGCGCGGGCAAAAACGACACGCATTGGACCTGCTCTCGCATCGTACCGGATTTGCCATCGCATCGAACCCGATCTGCGCTCGCGACGGGACCGACGATACTGGAGTCGTCGACGCTGACAGTCTCCCCGAAGACGGATATACGCGGCGACCGTACCCGGAGTCGATGCTGCTGGTCCTGTGTGTGGACCTCGACGACGACCTCGGGCGCAAAGCCGGCTTCTCGACGCCGGTCATCGGCCGTGGCCCCGTCGAGGAGGCGGCGCTCGCGCTCGCGACGGCCGATCCCGAAGACTCGGACGCGAACGTGATCTTCCAGGGGCTCCACATCTACGACGAACTCGACGGCCGCGGCGAGAGCGTCGAGGTCGCCATCGTGACCGGTAACGAGGACGGATCGGTCAGCGCGAGTCGCGAGATCGGCGACGAGGTCGATACGGTGCTGGCGAGCCTCTCGACCGGCGAGGACGTCTCGTCGCTCGTCGTCACCGACGGCGCACAGGACGAATCGGTCCTCCCGGTGATCCGTGCTCGCGTCCCAATCGACGGCGTCAGGCGGGTCGTCGTCCGCCAGGCGCAGAACTTAGAGTCGATGTACTTTACGATCAAGCAGGTGCTGGCCGACCCGGAGACCAGGGGAACGATCCTGATTCCGCTCGGCATCTTGCTCTTGATCTATCCGCTTGCACTCCTCGGAATGTTGCTCGACTATCCCGGCGTCGTCCTCGGCGCGACGTCGACGCTGCTCGGGCTCTATCTCATCTCGCGAGGACTCGGTCTCGGCGCCTACCTCGACGGAGCCGCAGATCGCCTCCGTCGATCGCTGTACGCCGGCCGGACGACGCTCATCGCCTACGTCGTCGCCGTCGCGCTCGTCGTCATCGGCACCGTCAACGGATTCGAGACGATCGAGTCGGCCGAAGCCGGCGGCCAAGCGCTCGACATTCCGCTGACCGCGAGCGCGTTCCTGTTCGGATCGATCCACTGGTTCGCCGCGGCCGGGCTCACCACCAGCCTCGGCCAGATCACCGACGAGTACATCGCCGGACGGCTCGAGTGGCGCTACCTCAACGCGCCGTTTTACGTCCTGGCGATCGCCCTCGTCATCCACGCCGTCACGGGCTTCTTCTTAGACGAACTCACGCTCAGCTACCTCGCGACGGCGATCACCGCCGGAACCTTACTCGGCATCGTGAGTACGCTCACCTTCGCCGTGGCCGAAACGAGACTATCGGAGCGCTCGACGACGAACGCCGCCGAATACGGCGATTGACTCGTCACCGCTCGCGCTCGACGACGAACGCCGCGAGATCGAGCAGGTACCGCGTTGCGTGCTCGCTCGTCGAATCCACCCGCTCTAGCGCGGCGATAGCCAGATCGGACTGGGCGCGGGCACGCTCGTTCGCCGCCTCCGGCGACAGGTCGGTCACCTGTAACAGCGAGGGGCGATCGAGCGTCTCGTCGATTCCCGTCGGTTTGCCGAGCGTCTCCGGATCGGCGACGGCGTCGAGGACGTCGTCGCGAATCTGGAAGGCAATTCCGACGCGCTCTGCGTACTCACCGAGCGCGTCGACCGTCTCGTCGTCGGCGTCGGCGGCGATCGCCCCGAGTTCAGCTGCCGCCCGAAAGAGCGCGCCGGTCTTCCGGCGGGCGAGGGCCATGTACTCCGCTTCGGTGCTCGGCATCGCCGTCAGTTCCGTCGCCTCGCCCTCGCCGAGTTCGACCATCGCCTCCGTGACCGTCTCCATCGCGGCCGGATCGGCGGCAAACAGCGCGAACGCCTCGCCCAGCAACCCGTCGCTCGTAACGATCGCGGGACCGTATCCGTGCGCTTGCCAGGCGCTTTCGGAACCGCGACGGACGGTCGACCGGTCGATGATGTCGTCGACGAGCAACGAGGCCGTGTGAACGAGTTCGATCCCGACGCCGTAATCGAGTGCGTCCGCCGGCTCGCCGCCGGCGATCTCGCAGGCGAGAATCGTCACCATCGGCCGCACTCGCTTCCCACCCGAGAGCACCGCATCGGCGACGCCCCCTCGGAGTTCGCTCGGTTCGATATCCGCGAGCACCGACTCGAGGCGGTCTTCGATCAGCGTCCGGCGGCGATCGAGCGATTCCATCGGCCGATCTAGTCGGACCACGAAAAAGTAGGTGACGATCCAGCGGCCGACGCGAACTACTTCGTCGATCTCTGGTCGATATCGGCCGTCTCAGAGACGAACTCGAACGATCCCGCCGTCTCGTCGGATTCGGTTTCGACGGCCGTCTCGAATCCATCGAGCGCCTCGCTGAGACGCGACGCCTGTTCGGACAACCCCTCAGCCCGGTGGCTGACGGCTGAAATCGCCGACGTCTGCTGGGCCGCGGCCGCCGCGACCTGTTCGGTTTCCACGGCCGTCTCGTTCGCGATATCGGTCGCCGAGGCGACCATCGCGACGATTTCCTCGGTCGCGGCCGCCTGCTGCTCGGTCGCCGCCGAGATCTCCTGAACGCCGTCGTTGGTCTCCGCGGCGTACTCGGCGATGCGGTCGAGCGCCACCGCGGCGTTCTGGACGGACGCGACGTGCTCGTCGATCCGGCTGGCGGTTCGTTCGACTTCCCGACTGGTCCGGTCGGTCCGCGCTGTGAGCACCTCGATTCGGTCTTCGATGTCGGTCGCGATCGATTTCGTCTCCGCGGATAGTTCTTTGATCTCGTCTGCGACCACGGCGAAGCCGCTCTCGCCGCCGGCTGAATCGCCGCCGTCGCGGGAGGCTTCGATATTGGCGTTGAGCGCCAGCATGTTGGTTTCGTACGCGACCGTCTGTATGAACTCGGCGAGTTCGTCGATCTCGGCCATTTCGGCTTCGAGCGCCTCGATCGCCTCGCGCGCCTCGAGGGCGTCTGACTGTATCTCCGCCATCCCGTCGATCGCGTCCTGCGCCGCTTTCCGACCGTCGGTACCGGCTTGGGCCGTCCGTTCGGCGACGTCGGCCACCTGATTCGAGGCGGCGGCGATCTGCTCGGTCGTCGTCGAGAGTCCGTCTACCTCGTCGGAGACGGTCTGGAGATTCGCGTGTTGCAGGTCCGTCCCCTCCGAGATCTCCTGAACCGACGTGCTCATCTGTGAGGCGGCTGCCTCGACCTCCTGGGCGCTGCCGGTAACCGATTGGCTCGCTCGGTCGACCGCGGTTGCGAACGACTGGGCCGACGCCGTCGACGCTTCGAGGGTAGCGACCATCACGTTAAACGAGTGAGCGATTTCGGCCATCGCCTCGTGTTCGTCATCCGGGTCGAGGCGGCGCGTCAGGTCCCCGTCCGCACACTCGGCCATCACGGCGCCGTACGTCGTAGCCGTTTCTTCCAGCTGGTGATTGATTGCCGTCGTCTCCGCCCGAGCGCCTTCGGCTTCTTCGCGCGCGCGATTCGCCTCGTCAATCTGGCGTTTGAGCGAGGTTCGCATCGTATCGAACCCGTCGTACAGGTGCCCGATTTCGTCGATGCGACCCGTTTCGAGATCGACGTCGAGATCGCCGGATTCCATCGCTTCGGTGCGGTCTCGCAGTTCGGTCAACGGTCGAACGGTCTGTCGACCGAGGATGGTTCCCATGAGCCCGAGTGCGAGAACGCTCGTTAGCAACAACAAGAGGACGTGCTGTCCGACCGAATCGGCGACGCCGTAAGCTTCGTCGGTCGGCACGGTCGTCACCGCAACCCATCCCGTGTCGGCGACCGGAACGTACGCGAACGCGGTGTCGTCGGTTACGAGGAGGCTCGATCGGCCGCCGATCGCGGCTTGCAGCGCCTCGTCGTCGACCGCACCGGCCCGGACGGGGGAGGCGTCGGCCCGTGTGATCGGCTCGCCCGATTCGTCGACGATCGTCGTCGCGGCCTCGGCCGCCGGCTGCTGGAGTGCTTCGAGGCGATACTCGAGGGTCCCGATAACGACGGCGACGCGGTCCGGCCGTTCGGGGACCGGGCTCGCGAAGGCCATCACCTCATCTTCTAACAGTTCGTCCTCGTAGGCGCGCGGCGTGTGCCAGACGTCGTCGTCGAACGAAAGTTCGGCCTCGAAATCGACCGCCGTCCACGGCTCGTCGATCGCGTGGAGAGAGACTCCGTCGCGACGCTCGCTGTCCGTGCTGGTGACGATCTCCTCGGCGTCCGTATCGACGTAGTGAATCGCGCGGACCTCGACGGACATGCGGGCGTTCGATTCGACGAGATGGCCCTGGACGTCCTGGACGTCACCCTCCGTGAGCGGGTCAGAAGCCGAGATCTGACTCGTCTGGACCGATAGTAGCTCCACCCAGTCGCCGATGGTCCCGGCCTGCATCTCGGCGGTTCGCTCCAGTTGGTCGTTCGACTCCGCGGTCACCGACCCATCGACTTCGGCGTACGTCACGAGGCCGACGAGTCCGATGACGACGACCACGGCGAGTATCGAGATCACGAACTTCGTCAGGTACCGGCGACGGACGACGTTCGGAACGAACCGACTCGGGGACATTAGCGCTCCACCTCCGCGATCGTTTCGATGGACGCGTCCTCGAACGACCAGTAGGCGAACGTCGCCGCCGAAACGTCGCCGTTCTCGTCGAATTCGACGTCGCTCGAGGCGCCGACGTACTCGATCGGATCGCCAGCAGCGGCGAGTTCGATCCCTCGCGGCAGGTCGCTCGGTTCGATCCGCTCGCCTGGCGGACTGGTGACCCGTCGAACCGCGGCCCGAACGGCCTCCCCGTCGTTTCGGCCCGCAAACGCGTTCGCGAGTAGTAAGACCGCGCTCGCGTCGTACGCGGACGCGTTGAACGGCGTGCTGTCGGCGGATGCGTCGTATCGGTCCTCGAATTCGTTGACGAAAAACGACTCCCCAGGGCCGCCCGAGACGGGCGCCGTCCCGCGAACGTGATCGATCGAGTGCTCGACGCGCTCGGGGAGGCGAGTGTCACGCATTCCGTCGGTCACGAGGACGGCGACGTCCGGATTCGCCGCGTGGACGTCGCGAAGTAACTGCGCCCCGCTGTCCGTGTATCCGATCAGAACGACGACATCGGGGCCGTCGGCGAGTGCCGTCCCGATTTCGTCCTCGTACGAGGCGGTCGCCGATTCCGTCGCCTGTTCGTACGGAATCTGGCTCGTCACCGTCCCACCGTGTTCGACCCGAAACGCGCGCGAAAACGCCCGACTCAACTGGTAGCCGTAGTCGTTGTTCACGTAGACCGTCGCGGCCCGCCCGTGTCCGGCCTCGGATGCTCGCTCCGCGAGAACGACCGCCTGCATCGCGTCCGACACCGCCGTTCGGAAGACGAATCCGCCGTCGTTGATGGTCGTAATCGTCGGGCTCGTACTCGCAGGCGAACAGCAAACCGTCCGATAGGGGATCAACACCTGCTGTGACGCCCGGAGCGTCACTCCCGAAGCGAGGGCCCCGTTGATCGCCGGATAGCCGGCTTCTACCAGTTCGAGCGCACCGAGGACGCCCGTTCTGGCATCGGTTTCGGTATCGACCGTTTCGACCTCGAATTCGACGGGGACGTCCGCCTCGCGTAACTGGGCAATCGGCAACCGAGACGCGTCACCGATATCCTGACCGGCGGCGCCGAGGTCGCCGCTTCGCGCGCCCAGCAATCCGAGTTTGATCGTTCGATCGGTAGTATCCTCGCTCGCACTCGATCCGATCCCGGGAACGGTCGAAACGCACCCTGCACCGGTAGCGAGTGTTGCTGTGGCGAGGCCTGTTAGAAATGTCCTTCGATGATGGCGAGCACGCATAGAGATTCGTCTCTCCTAGGCGTACAAATATCATCGCATAATTTCCACGAAAACTAGTTGGTGGTGGGCGTTATCACGGACGTGCTGGCCGACACTTGCCAGTTTCTCGCACGGGCCCGAGACGGAGAACTGCATCGCTCACAGCCCGCTGAATAGCCCATAGCGGCGGAGTCAAAAGCAATCTGCGTTCAACTATTCGAAAATGAATTCGCCGACGTACCTACGAGAACTGTTCGATCAGCGCCGGCACCACGTCGAACAGATCGTCGTGGATCGCGTAATCGGCGATATCCATGATCGGTGCGTTCGGGTCCGTGTTGATCGCGACGATCGTATCGGCCCCTTTCATTCCCGCGACGTGCTGGACCGCCCCCGAGATCCCGATTGCGATGTAGACCTCCGGCGTCACTACCTTCCCCGACTGGCCGACCTGTCGGTTCGCCGGCAGCCATCCAGCGTCGACGATCGGTCGCGACGACGACAGCGTCGCGTCCAGCGCGTCCGCGAGGTCGCGAATCAGATCCAGGTTCTCTTCTTCCTCGATCCCTCGGCCGATGGAGACGAGTAGATCGGCCTCGCTGATGTCGACGTCGCCGCCGGCGACCTCCTCGAATCCCGTGACCGTCGAGCCGATCGCCGCCTCGTCGATCTCGGCGTCGAACGCGTCGATCGACGACTCTCCAGCGCCCTCGGCGGCCGGCCACTCGCCCTCGCGAATCGTCGCCAGCGCGGTCCCCGCGTCGAGTTCCGTCGTCGTCTCGACCTTTCCGCCGTACATCTCGCGAGTCGCGATCAGCGTCTCGCCGTCGACGTCCAGATCGACGACGTCGGTCACGATGGGCAGGTCGAGACGAGCGGCGACCGCCGGGGCGTAATCCAACCCGTTGACGCTGTTCGGGACCAGCACGTACTGCGGCTCGATCGTCTCGTACAGTTGGGAGATGGCCTGTACGTACACGTCGTGGTTGAACTCGTCGCCGTACTCGACCGTGTGGACGACGTCGACGCCGTCGAGGGCGAGTCCGTCCGCGAAATCGTCGACCGGCCCGCTGATGACCGCGAGGTGGACGTCGCCACCGGTCTCGTCGGCGAGCGCACGACCGGCCGTCGCGAGTTCGAAACTCACGTCGCGCAGTTCGCCGTCGCGGTGGTCGGCGATTGCGAGCACGTCGGTCATCGGCTCTCACCTCCGGTGAGAACGGTGACGTCGTCGCGCACGGAGTGTGCGACGGTAGTCATGCTGTCACCCCCTTTTCGCGGAGCAATTCAGCGAGTTCGCCGGCCGTCTCCTCGGCGCTTCCTTCCCAGACCCGCGCCTCGCTCTCGGCTTCCGGCTCGTACATCGCCGTCAGTTCGAGCGAACCCTCGACGACGCCGTCGTCGAGACCGACGTCGTCGAGCGATTTCGCTTCGAGCTCTTTGCGCTGGGCTTGACGGATGCCTCGCAGACTCGCGTACCGGGGCTCGTTGATCCCCGTCTGGATCGTCAACACCGCGGGAAGTTCCACCTCGGTCAGCTCCTCGACGCCACCTTCGAGTTCGCGGCGGACGGCGGCAACGCCGTCGTCGAAGTCGTGTTCCAGGTGGTTGACGACCGCTGCCCACTGGAAGTCGATCGATTCTGCGAGCGAGACGCCCGTCGCCATCCAGCTGTCGTCGCCCGTCTGGACGCCGGTGAGGATCAGGTCGGGATCTTCCGCTTCGACGACCGCGCGAAGGATCTCCGCTTTCGCCCGCACGTCGAGCAGGTCGACGCCCTCGAACGCGTCGTCCCAGACGCGGATCGCGCGATCCGCACCTTTCGCCAGCGCCTGGCGAATCGTCTGTTCTGCCTCTTCGGGTCCGATCGTGACCGTGACGACCTCGTCGGCGATATCCGCTTCCTGTAACTGGACGGCCTCCTCGACCGCGTAGTCGTCCCACTCGTTCAGATCCGCACCGAGGTACCGACCGGCGATCTCGGTGCCGTCGATCTCGAACTCGTCGTCGACGGTGGCCACTTCCGCGACCGTTACGAGTACCTTCATCGCGTGTGACTCCGTCGCCCGGACCGTAAATGCTTTCGAAACCGGCCACACGCGAACGCCAGTTGTGGCGGGTTCGATCCGACGAAACCCGCGATATCGCGGTGATCCTATCGGTCGGCTCACCGACCGAGCGGACCGAAACGCGTCTACGGCCGACCGTCGAGACACGGACGCTGGGCGCGATACGCAAGCGGTTTAACGATCCCCACGCTACGTCCTCCATGGCTGACTGTCCACTCGCGGACGAGTGCCCGAGTTTTTCGGAGCGAATCGCTGGCATGGGGTGTCAGCACTACGGTGATCGGGGCGGGAAGGAGTGGTGTAACCACTACAACCAGCCCATCGCCGACCTGAAGACCCAGCCCGTCAAGGCGGGCGAAGAAGTCGTCGTCGAAGTCGTCGACATGCACGAGAGCGGTGCCGGCGTCGGCCGCACGGACGACGGCTTCATCGTCATGGTCGACGGCGTCCTGCCGAAGGCCCGCTCGCGCGTCGAGATCACCCGCGTCCACAGTAACCACGCCCGCGCCGACGAGATCGAACGACTGCCCCTGGACCCCGAAGACGGAGACGAGGGAGACGAAGACGGTGAAGACGACGAAGAAGAGGTCGAGGCCGATGACGACGACGATGACGGCCCGACCCGGCCACAGCTCGGCAGCCGCGAAAACTTCTGGGGCAACTGAATTCCAGACGATTTCGAACCGACCGGACAGTCAGCGATATCTCCGTTGTGGATCGGTCGACCCGCTCTCGATCCACAGACGGCTTTTTGCCCGTACCCTCCGAACCGACACCCATGCGCACGGCGCTCAGAGTCGGCATCGCCATCTACAACGACGGACACTACCACGCCGCACACGACGCCTGGGAGGGCCACTGGCTCGACCTGGAGTCCGGAACGCCCGAGGAGCGACTGCTCCACGGGCTCATCCAGTTCACCGCTGCGGTGTACCACGCCTGTGATCGAAACTGGGAGGGAGCGGTCGGCCTGGCGACGAGCGCCGGCGAGTACCTAGACGGCATCGACGCCGAATATCGAGGGTGTAACGTCGACGAGGTGGGACGCTACCTGCGAGCGCTCGCGACCGATCCCGAGGGTATCGAACGGGGTCAGCCGCTCGCGTTGACCCACGAGGGAGAACGACTAACGCTGGCCGACCTGACGCCCGAGGAAACGGTCGTCGCCGCGAACGTCCTCGCCGAGGAGTGGGACTACGACGAGGAATTGTTCGAACGCGCCGGCGACGCCGCACTCGAAGCCCTCGACGAGGGTGACGAGGGTACGCCGTTTCTGGCGCTGCTGTTCGACTTCGTTCGCGGGGACGAGTCGGATAGAGCCGTCATTTATCAGCGGCTCGAGGCGCTCGTCGACCGACGCGAGTCGCGTCGTCGCGACGTCGAGGGGCTGTTCGACGAAAACTGAGCGGGAAGACGGACCGAGCGAAACGACTATGTGCTGATACGATCGGGAGTAGCGTATGTCGGTACTCCTCACCGCCATCGCGTTCGTCCTCGGCGTCTTCCTTCTGATGTGGGGAATCCTCTCGATCGTCGATCCGGAACGGGCGTTCCGGTACGAAAATATCTTTCAGATCCGAGACGTCGAACTGAGCGGCTTCGGCGTGGCGATCCAGCAGATCAGCGGCGTCTTCTTACTGTTCGCGACGCCGTTCGTCGTCGGTCGGGCGATGGCGGATCCGCTCGCGATCCCCCTGATGTACGTCGTCGCGCTCGCCCCGTTCGTTCGGTGGTACGACGTCGGCCCCGACTGGCTCGTCGGGTTCGTCCGGTGAGTCGTCGACACGCTCGCGATTATTCGAACTCCGCGGAGTTGTCCTGCGGTTCGTAGCCGAGCACCTCTCGCGCACGCTCTAAGGAGTAGTATTTGCGGTCGTTGTCGGAGATTCCGTAGACGATCTCGTAGCCGTAGTCGGCCTCGATGCACCGCTGAAAGAGGTGGGCACAATCGCGGTAGGAGAGCCACATCGCTTGGCCGCGCTCGTAGTCGACCGGCGGGTGATCCTTCGTGAGGTTGCCGATGCGGACGCAGGCGACCGAGAGACCGAACTCGTCGTGGTAGTACCGGCCGAGAATCTCGCCGGTCGCCTTCGAGACGCCGTAGAGGTTACCCGGCCGGGGAAGTTCCGCGCCGTCGAGTCGGAAATCGTCACCCGTGCGGTAGAGGTCGGGCAGGCGCTCGTCGGTCTCGTAGGCGCCGACGGCGTGATTCGAGGAGGCGAAGGCGACCGTCTCGACGCCGGCGTCGACGGCGGCCTCGTAGACGACGCGCGTCCCGTCGATGTTGTTCGGGAGCACCGACGACCACGGAGCCTCCTTACGCGGATCGCCCGCCAGGTGAATCACCGCGTCGATTCCCGCCATCGCCTCGCGGACGGCTGACTCGTCGGTGATGTCGCAGACGACGAATTCGCCGGGCAGCTCTTCGGTCGGCGGATCACGATCGAGCAGTCGCCACTCGTACTCGTCGGACAGGTCGTCGAGGACGGCCGTGCCGACGCGGCCAGCGGCTCCGGTCAGGAGAACCGACGTTGGCATTCATCGGATGGATGGAGCCACCCAGATACGTACCTTGCGGTCTCGGGCGAGTGGTGACAGCGAGCGAGAACGCGGTGCAATACGAGCGGGCGAGCGGCGAGTTCGTCCCCCAACAACGGATCAAAACGACCTTCCCCGCGGCGGCTGATCCTGCTACTATGTCACCAGCTACGCCGCCGGACGGACGCCAGACCGGGCGCGATCCCGAGCCCGCCGAGATAGCGTGCTTCGAAGCCGGTATCAAATTCGGCTCGCTGTATCACCAGTTCGCCGGAACGCCGGTGTCGCCGTCCAGCGCGGAGAGTCTCGCGAGCGCGATGGAGGAAGCGATCGAGAACCAGCCCCACTGCGTCGACGTAACCGTCGACGTCGACACGGGCGCGATCGAGCGCGAACTCACAGACACCAGCGCGTCGTACACGGAGGTAACGGGTCGGTTTCTCGAGGTGGAGATCGTCGTCGAGACCGACGAGTACGCCGTCACCTCGCGGATGCAGATGGACGGTGACTATCCGCTCATGTCCGTCGTCAGCGTCGACGAGAGCGTCTCGTAATTCCCATCGAAGAGAGTGTCGACTCCGTCTGCCTCCCGCGATCTACCGTCGATTTTCACTTTCACTTTCGGGCGATCGTTTAACCCCGCCGGGGAAGTAGGCTCACACATGAGTCAGGCCTCACTCACCGACGACGACCTATTCGGCGAGGCGGCGACCGAAATGCGCGAAGACGTCGAGCAGTCCCTCGATGCGGCGAGAGAGGCCCTCCCCGCCGCAGACGACATCTGGGAGACCGACGCGGACAACGTCCTCGGGGCGTTGAACGGCCTGAAATCCGCACTCGACGTCGGCGACGCGGAAGATCACCTCCGCGACGCGAAGAAGTGGTACACGATGGGCGACCGGGCGGACGCGTTCGACGACGCGTCGGACCTGGCAGACGAGATCGAGACGGTCGAGTCGTCGGTCGCCGACATCGCCAGCGCGAGCGAGCAGGTCGCAGATCTCGCTCAGACGATGCCCGGTCTCCGCTCGAAGCTTCAAGATCTAGAAGACGACGAGGAGTGACGACGACAGTCCGCACTCGGTGAGACCGGCCCGAGCGATGATTCCTCTTCGATGAGTCGCCCTGCTCACCGCGACTCCGACAGGTCTCTCGATTCGACGGCTGAGAGCAAACTCGCGAGTGCATCGGCCGCCAGCTCCAGTAACTCCTCGCCGAGATCGGCATCGCCAGCCGCCGGATCCCCCACTACGCCGTTTTCCGTAAACGAGGCCGAATCGTGTGCGAGGTTGGTGTGACTTACCCACTCGCCCCAGCCGTCGGCGGCGTCGGCGCGCGCGTCGTCGATCCGGGTTTCGTCGATCAGGTCCGGTTCGATCGCCCGAACGAGCGCCGTCTCGAGCGAGCCGGCGTGACCCATCTCGGCGGCGTGCTCGCCGACGGTCTCGAACCAGGTGAACGAGACGGCGTAGGCGTCACCATCGCGGCTGATCTCGCCGGTCACCTCTCGAAGCGCGTCGACGTTCCCGCCGTGGCCGTTGACGCAGACGACGCGATCGAAGCCGTGGTGAGCGAGACTCCTGATGCAATCTCTGACGGTCGCTCGAAACGTGTCCGGTTCGAGCCAGAGCGTTCCCGCGAAGTGGCGATGCTCTCGCGCCAGTCCGATCGGGAGCGTCGGGGCGATCGCGACCTCGCCGTCGAAGGCCGACACACCAGCGTCGGCGACGGTCGTCGCGGCCAGCGTGTCCGTTCCCAACGGTGCGTGCGGACCGTGTTGTTCCGTACTTCCGACCGGCAACACCGCGATCTCGGTGTCGAGTTCCGCCACGTCGGGCCACGCGACGCGTTCAACGTGCATAGCCGTCACGACGGGCGGTCGGCCCTTGTACCCTCCGTATCGATCGAACCGTGACGACCACGCGTTGGCAGGGTCAAACGGTTTCCGACGGTCGAACGGATGGGCGATATGAGCGACCAGCACCGCGAACTCGGCGTCGATCTGGGAGCACTCGGTGAGAAGATTGCTGACCACGACTATCCGGCGACGCAGGACGAGTTACTCGCAGAGTACGGGGACGAAGAGATCGAGTTGGAAGGCGAAACCGTCACGTTCGAGTCGCTACTCGAACCGCTGAACGAAGACGAGTACGCCGCGGCGAGCGAGGTCAACGAGGCTATTCTCTCGATGGTGGGCGACGAGGCGATCGGACGGAAGAATTACAGCGACCGCACGCCGCCGGCCCCTGGCGAGGATCGACAGGACGAAGGCGCGCCGGATCAGGACGGACAGAGAGAACAGGAGTCGTTCTGAGCGGTCCGTTCCGTTCGAATAGCCATCGGCGGGCCGCTCAGTCGTTATTGTGCGATTGCGTTCGAGCGGTTCGTCGCTGTGCGCGCTCGATGAACTCCTCCGGGAGCTCGTCGATTTCGCCGGCCTGGACGCCCCAGAGGTGGGCGTAGAGACCGTCGTTCGAGAGGAGGTGCTCGTGGCTGCCGCGTTCGACGATCTCGCCGCCTTCGAGGACGATGATCTTGTCGGCGTCCTTGATCGTCGAGAGGCGGTGAGCGATCGCGAACGTGGTCCGATCCTCGGTGAGCGCGTCGATCGAGCGCTGGATGAGCATCTCGGTCTCGGTGTCGACGTCGCTGGTCGCCTCGTCCAGGATGAGGATGTCCGGGTCTTTGAGGATCGCGCGGGCGATGCACAGCCGTTGGCGCTGGCCACCGGAGAGCTTGACACCGCGTTCGCCGACCTCCGTGTCGTAGCCGTCCGGCAGGTTCTGGATGAAGTCGTGGGCTTCTGCCGCTTTGGCGGCTTCGACGATCTCCTCGCGGTCGGCGTCGAAGGTGCCGTACGCGATGTTCTCCTCGACGGTCCCGTAGAAGAGGTACGACTCCTGGCCGACGTAGGCCATCGACTGGCGGAGCGACGAGAGCGAGACGTCGCGGACGTCCTGGCCGTCGATGCGCACGGCGCCGTCGTCGACGTCGTACAGTCGCAAGAGGAGCTTCAGGACGGTCGACTTTCCGGCACCGGTCGGCCCGACCAGTGCGACCGTGTCGCCGCCGTCGACGTCGAACGAGATGTCGTCGATGATCATTTCCTCGCGTTCGCCGTCGGCCTCTTCGTTGGCGTAATTGAAACTGACGTGGTCGTACTCGACGTGGCCGTCGGTGACCTCCAGCGAGTCCGCGTCCACGTCTCGGTCGATCCGTCCGTCCTCGTCCATCAATCCGAAGATCCGCTCGCTCGAGGCGGCGGCCCGCTGGTACATATTGATAATCTGTCCGAACTGGGCCATCGGCCAGACGAGTTGCTGGGTGTAGAGGATGAACGCGACGAACACACCCGTCTGCAGGGTTCCGGTGAACGGTCCCGGACCGCTGCCGGTGAACACCCAGTAGCCACCCACGATGAACGTCGCGACGAAGCCGATTCCCGAGATGAGTTGCAAGCCCGGGAAGAACTTGATCCGGATGCGGATCGCGCCCCAGTTCTTGTTAAAGTAGTTTCGCGAGACGTCGTCGACCCGGTCGGATTCGTACTCCTCGGTGTTATCGGATTTGATGACCTGAATGCCGCCGAGGTTGTTCTCGAGCCGGGAGTTTACCTTTCCGACCGACGAGCGCACTTCGGCGTACTTCGGCTGGATCTTCTTGACGAAGATGTAGGTGAAGATCGCGATGAGCGGAACGGGTGCCATCGAGACCAGCGCGAGCTGTGGATTGAGCCAGAACAGGAGGCCGGCGATGCCGACCACCATCACGACCAGTCGGAACGCCGAGTTGAGCCCGTCGTTCAGAAAGCGCTCGAGCTGGTTGACGTCGTTCGACAGTACGGACATCATCTCGCCGGTCTGTTTGGTGGCGAAGAACTCCATGTCGAGTCGTTGCATCTTGTCGTACGTCGCGGTCCGCACGTCGTGCTGGATGTCCTGACTGAAGGCGTTGAATCCCCAGTTACGCAGGTAGTGAAAGACCGCCCCGATGACGAACGAGCCGGCGATGGCGATGACGATGAACTGGAACTGCCCCGCCTCCGAGGTGGGGAGCCAGGACTCTGGAAGGATAACCAGGGGTATCTGTTCAGCGAACGGCGCCGGATCGTCAGCGAAGATGGAGTCGATCGCGACGGCGAGCAAGAGTGCCGGCAAGAGGTCGAGAATCCGAGCGAAGATGCTCGAAAAGATCCCGACCGTTACCGAGAACCAGTAGGGACGTCCGTATTCGAAGATGAGCCGGCGCATCGGGTTATCGATGTTGTCCCGCTGCTCTTCGAACGGGTCGTCCTCTTCCCAATCAATACTACTCATTGACTCGGCTCAATAGTCGGTCGACTATAAATGTTCCCTACGAACCGAAATAGGCGATTTCCGCCGCATTTTCCGATCCGGTGCGTACCTCCACCGACCGTCGATAAAAAGCCTCGTCGGAGAGCCGCCCCAGAAAGTAACAGTTATTCATCCCCGCTGGTTTCGGACGTATACGGGCTCGTGGTCTAGTTGGTTATGACGTGGCCTTTACAAGGCCGAGGTCGGTGGTTCGAATCCGCCCGAGCCCATATTTCTGCCGCGAACAACGTCGTGAGCGGTAGAAATCTGTTGTGAGGACGGTTCGAACCCTGCAAGTCGCAGCCCGCGCAGCGCCGGAGGCGCGAGCAGGACCGTCTCGATTCGGTTCGAATCCGCCCGAGCCCATTTCTGGAACGAACGACCAGCAGCGACGGGAGTCACCCCACGAACGTCGATAAATCGACTGGCGTTGTGGTCTGTTGAGAGGTGGCAACAATTGACTCGACCCGCGGGGATTTATCCCGTCGCGGGTTCGGTTGGGTTGCAATGACGACAACCGAGGGCGCCTCTGTCTCCAGGCAGGGGAGTCGAGTTCTTCGACGGTAACGTACCGATTAGTACGGGCGACGACGTACAGATTTTCGATACGACGCTTCGAGACGGTGAGCAATCGCCACGCGTCTCGTTCTCCTACGAGGACAAGCGAGAGATCGCAGCGGTGCTAGACGAGATGGGAACCGACGTCATCGAGGCGGGGTTCCCGGTCAGCTCGCAGGCCGAGTTCGAGGCGGTTCGAGATATCGCAGAATACACCGAGACGACGGTCGCCGGTCTCGCCCGGATCGTCGACGGGGACGTGCAGGCGGCGCTCGACGCCGAGGTGGATATGGTCCACGTCTTCGCGTCGACGTCCGACGTTCAGATCGACGATTCGATGCGCTCGACGCGCGAGGCGGTCAAGCGACGATCCGTCGAGTGCGTCGAGCGGGTCGCGGATGCCGGCGTCGAGTGCATGTTCTCGCCGATGGACGCCACGCGGACCGATCCGGACTACCTCGTCGACGTGATCGAGGCGACGACGGCCGCGGGGGCCGACTGGATCAACGTGCCGGACACGGTGGGCGTCTGCACGCCGACCCGAATGGGCGAACTCGTCCGGTTCGTCCGCGAACACACGGACGTGCGGATCGACGTCCACTGTCACGACGACTTCGGTCTGGCGGGCGCGAACACTATCGCCGGATTCGAAGCGGGTGCCAATCGGGCCCAGGTCGCGGTCAACGGCATCGGCGAGCGAGCCGGCAACGCCGCCTACGAGGAGGTCGTGATGGCGCTCGAATCGATCTACGACGTCGACACGGGCATCGACACGACCCGATTCGCCGAGCTATCGGCGCTCGTCGAGGCCCAGAGCGGCGTCTCCGTCCCGCGAAACAAGCCGGTGGTCGGTTCGAACGCGTTCAGTCACGAGAGTGGCATTCACGCGGCGGGCGTGATCGAGAACAGCGAGACGTTCGAACCAGGCGTGATGACGCCCGAGATGGTCGGGGCCGAACGAGAGTTCGTCCTCGGTAAGCACACCGGGGCTCACAGCGTCCGAAAACGCCTCACAGATCGCGGGTTCGACCCGTCCGATGGGCAGGTTCGCGAGGTGACGAAGCGGGTGAAGGCGGTCGGCTCGGCCGGCGAAATCGTGACGTCGGCCGTTCTCGACCGCATCGCACGCGAGGTTTCGGTCGAACGCCGACAACGGACCGAGGTTCGAGGCTGATGGGGGTCCCAATGGGGCCCGCCGGCCGAAAGCGACAGCGTTCGGTTCGTCGAGGGGACGGGTGTCACCACCGGTTCCCCGTCTGCCGGACGGGCGGGTGCGAACGTTGCACCAGTCGACAGCTATATGTGAACGGCCCCCATTCGACCGGGTACGATGCGAGAGACGACTCCCGCCCACGTCGGGTTTGCCGTCACGGGAGCCGTCGCCACGATTATTGTAGGGGCCTAGACCCCTACACTACCTCATTTCCCGACCCGGCCGTATCATCGAACCCGAGCCGAGCGGATGGCCAGTTGGCCAGTTCCGGCGTTCGAACCGACCCGCTACTGACGAGACTCACCGTGCCAACAGACCAATGAGCGACAGCGCAACGACGCAACGAGAACGAACAGAATCGAACGAACAAACGGATCGTACACCGGACCCGCGTGCAGATGACGCACGGACGGAGACGCCACCAGGATCGACGGGGGCGCAGTCGGTCGTACGAGCGCTCGAAGCCGCGAACGTAACGGTCGCGTTCGGGGTTCAGGGCGGAGCGATCATGCCCGTGTACGACGCACTTGCCGAGTCGTCGATCCGACACGTGACGATGGCCCACGAACAGGGAGCGGCGCACGCCGCGGACGCCTACGGCGTCGTGGCCGGGGAGCCGGGCGTCTGTCTGGCGACGTCCGGTCCCGGAGCGACCAACCTCGTCACCGGAATCGCCGACGCCAGCATGGACTCCGACGCCCTGGTCGCGTTGACCGGCCAGGTGCCGACGTCGTTCGTCGGGAACGACGCCTTCCAGGAAACCGACACCGTCGGCATCACCCGCCCGATCACGAAGCACAACTACTTCGTCGACGCGGCCACCGACATCGGCGCCGTCGTCGGCGACGCCTTCGAGCGCTCGCAGGTCGGACGCGCCGGTCCGACGCTGGTCGATCTCCCGAAAGACGTCACGCAAGCGGAGACGGACGTGACCGCCGACCGACCGACGCCGCCTGCGGTCGAAGCGCCCGACCGGCGCGCCGAGCCGACGGCGGTCGAGGCCGCCGCGCGAGCGATCGAAGCCGCCGAACGGCCATTGTGTTTGTTCGGCGGCGGCGTCGTCGCGGCGGGAGCGAGCGACGTCGCGACGCGCTTTGCGCGGACGTTCGGAATTCCGGCCACGACGACGATGCCCGGGCTCGGCTCGTTCCCCGAGGACGATTCGCTATCGCTCTCGTTCGCCGGCATGCACGGCACCGGATACGCCAACATGGCGATCACGCACACGGACTGTCTGATCGCCGTCGGCACCCGGTTCGACGACCGGTTGACGGGCGGCATCGACTCGTTCGCCCCGAACGCGGCGGTGATTCACGTGGACATCGACCCGGCCGAGATCAGCAAGAACGTCCACGCAGACTATCCGTTGATCGGCGACGCGAGTGCCGTCCTCGAGCAGCTGAGGGCCGCAGTCGAGACGGCACCGCCGGCCGAGTCGTGGCGCGAGCAGTGTGCTGAATGGAAGGAGACGTATCCACTCACGTACGCGATGTGCCGCGAGGAGCCGTTGAAACCGCAATTCGTCGTGGAGGCGGTAGACGAGGCGACCGGAGACGACGCGATCGTCACGACCGGCGTCGGTCAACATCAGATGTGGGCGGCACAGTTCTGGACGTTCACCGAACCCCGGACGTGGGTCTCCTCACACGGTCTCGGGGCCATGGGGTACGGCCTCCCCGCGGCCATCGGCGCCCGACTCGCGCTCGACGAGGCCGGCGAACCCGACCGGGACGTCGTCTGTTTCGAGGGCGACGGCTCGTTGCTGATGACGATACAGGCGCTGTCGGTCGCCGTGCGCGAGAATCTCGACGTCACGGTCGCGGTCCTCAACAACGAGCACATCGGCATGGTCCGCCAGTGGCAGGACGCCTTCTACGAGGGGACCCGAATGGCCTCGGAGTACGATTGGGTGCCGGCGTTCGATACGCTCGCCGAGGCGTTCGGTGCACGCGGCTTCCGCGTCGACGATCGCGACGACGTCGCGCCGACTATCGAGGAGGCGCTCGGCCACGACGGCCCGTCCGTGATCGATTTTCACGTCGATCCGGAGGAGAACGTGTTTCCGATGGTCCCGAGTGGCGGGTCCAACGGCGCGTTCGCCCTGTCGGAGGACCACCTATGAGTGACGACCGCATCGACGCCGGTTTGCCCGGTCGGGCCCCGTCCGAGCGACCGCAGCCCGAGTCGCGGCGAACGACCGACGGCGTTCGAATCGATCCCGTCGTCGAGGCCGGCCACGTTCCGCGCCGAGCGGTCGTCTCCGCGCTGGTCGACCACGAACCGGGCGTGCTCGCGCAGGTGTCCGGCCTGATATCTCGCCGACAGTTCAACATCGAGAGCCTGACCGTCGGGCCGACGACCGTAGACGGCCACGCGCGCATCACGACGGTCGTCGAGGAAACCGATCCCGGAATCGAACAGCTCAAAAAGCAGCTCCGAAAGCTATCGGCCGTCATCTCAGCCGGCGAGATCGCCGGGGAGACCGTCTCTCGCGAGCTGGTCCTCGTGAAGGTCCGCGGCGACGATCCCCACCAGGTCCACGCGATCACCCGGATGTACGACGGCGAGACGCTCGACGCCGGCCCGCGAACGATCACCGTCGAGCTCACCGGCGACGAGTCCCGAATCGACGCGGCGATCGACGCCTACCGGCGGTTCGGAATCGTCGAAATCGCCCGAACGGGCCAGACTGCCCTCGCTCGCGGGGACGTACCGACGACGCCAGGTGAGGAACCCGCCCCGGACTGCCAGGTCGCGAATAGAGAGGGCGAGCCCGACGCGGCGAACACCGACACCTCGCGCGCTGGGACGGCGGAACGATCCATCCGAGCCGACGGACGCGGACGAGACACGACCGAGTGAACCCACGAACGATCACCACCAGAACGATATGACAGCGACACACCACACGAACGACGGACGAACCAATCACGAGATAACGGTCGAACGGATGGCCGAACGGCGGACCGATCGAACGACCGCACCCAAAGAAGAACGGACGAACGACGAAAAAGTACGGTCGAGCGACGAAACGGCGGACGGAGCGGCGAACGAGTCGACAGCGGACGAGGGGTCAGCGGACGACGCAACGACCGACGGAGTGACTGGACGGCCGAAGACGTACGTCACGGACGGCGGAACGGACGTCGCCGACGAGTCGCCCTCGTTCGACGCGACGGTCTACTACGAGGGAGACGCCGACGGGCGCTACATCGACGACGAGACGGTCGCCGTCCTGGGCTACGGTTCGCAGGGTCACGCCCACGCACAGAACCTCGCGGAAAGCGGCGTCGACGTCGTCGTCGGCCTGCGTGAGGACAGCACCTCCTGGGCGGTCGCGGAAGAAGACGGCCTGCGGGTCGCGACACCCGCCGACGCCGCCGAGCAGGCGTCGATCGTGAGCGTCCTGCTGCCCGATACGGTCCAGCCGGCGGTCTACGAGGAGGCGGTCGAGCCGAACCTCGAACCGGGCGACACCCTGCAGTTCGCTCACGGGTTCAACATCCACTACGATCAGATCCGCCCGCCGGCGGGCGTCGACGTCACGATGATCGCCCCGAAGTCGCCGGGCCACCTCGTTCGACGGAATTACGAGAACGACGAGGGAACCCCCGGCTTGCTCGCGGTCTATCAGGACGCGACCGGGACGGCACGGGAGACGGCGCTCGCCTACGCTGACGCGCTCGGATGTACCCGGGCGGGGGTCGTCGAAACGACGTTTCACGAGGAGACCGAGACCGACCTCTTCGGCGAGCAGGCGGTGCTCTGTGGCGGGGTCACCGAACTCGTGAAGGCGGGCTTCGAGACGCTCGTCGACGCTGGGTACGCCCCCGAGATGGCCTACTTCGAGTGTCTGAACGAACTCAAACTCATCGTCGATCTCATGTACGAAGGTGGGCACATGGGGATGTGGGATTCGGTCTCCGATACGGCCGAGTACGGCGGTCTGACCCGCGGGGGCGACGTCGTCGATCGAGACGCCATGGACGAGATCCTGGCCGACGTGCAAAACGGGACGTTCGCCAGGGAGTGGATCGCCGAGAACCAGGCGAATCGGCCGGCCTACGGCCAGTACCGACGAGCCGAACGGGAACACGAAATCGAGCGGGTGGGGGCCAGACTTCGGGAGCTGTTCGCCTGGGGCGGCGACGGAGGTGAGCCACGAGCATGACCGAGCGATCGACGCGAGACGGTCGATCAACGCCCGAGTCGACCGGAATAGAACCGACCCGGCGCCGGGCAGCCGACGATCAGACACGAACACGATCCGCATCGAACGCATTCCGACCAACCGACCGATCCAGCGCAATGACCGACCACGCGAATCCGACCGACGACACCAGTACAGACGCCGCACAACCGAACCGTCCGACCGATCGCACAGCCCGAGATCGCGAACGGCCGACGCGATCCTCGTCGCCTCGACGGCTGAAAGACGTCGATCACACCTCGCCCGTCGACGGCCCGATGCGCGCCTTCGAACGCAATCGAGAGGGGCGAACGGTCAAAACCGACGGTGGTCGACGAACCGAGACGGAGCCCGCGACTGAAGACGATGACGACGAAGCGGCCCACGACGAGGATGGGACGCGGCGAATGAGAGACGTCGATCACACCTCGCCCGTAGACGGGCCGAATCGGACGTTCTCGAGAGGCTACGAGGACGACGATCGCGAATGAGCGAGCGGACCCTCTACGACGCGGTGTGGGACCGACACCGGGTGCGGCGCCTCCCGAACGGACGCGATCAGCTGTTCGTCGGACGCCACCTGATCCACGAGGTGACGAGTCCGCAGGCGTTCGGAATGCTCGAAGAACGCGAGTTCGACGTCGCGTATCCCGACCGAACGCACGCGACCGTCGACCACATCGTTCCGACGAGCGACCGGTCGCGCCCGTTCGACGACGAGGCGGCAGAGCGAATGCTCGCCGAACTCGAAGCGAACGTCGCCGACGCCGGAATCGCGTTCTCCGGACCGGAGACCGGAGACCAGGGGATCGTCCACGTGATCGGCCCGGAGCAGGGACTGACCCAGCCCGGAATGACGATCTGCTGTGGCGATTCGCACACCTCGACGCACGGCGCCTTCGGCGCGCTCGCCTTCGGGATCGGGACGTCTCAGATCCGGGACGTGCTGGCGACGGGGTGTGTCGCCATGGAAAAGCAGGCGGTCCGGCGGATCGAGGTCACGGGCGACCTCGGACCGGCCGTCACGGCGAAGGATCTCGCGCTTTCGATCATCCGCACGCTCGGAACCGACGGCGGCGTCGGGTACGTCTACGAGTACGCGGGCGAGGCGATCGAGCGCCTCGACGTCGAGGGTCGGATGAGCCTCTGTAACATGTCCATCGAGGGTGGTGCCCGCGCCGGCTACGTCAATCCCGACGAGACCACCTACGAGTGGCTCGCAGAAACGGACGCATTCGTTGACGACCCGGAGCGGTTCGAAGCGCTCCGCCCCTATTGGGAGTCGATCCGGTCGGATCCGGACGCAACCTACGACGACGTCGTGGAGATAGACGGCTCGGCGATCGAACCCACGGTCACCTGGGGAACCACCCCGGCACACGCCGTCGGCATCACCGAACCGATTCCCGATCCGGAATCGCTGGCGCCGTCGAAACGGGCGGTCGCCCAGCGGGCCCAGAAACACACGCGAGTGAGCCCCGGCGAGACGATGGACGGCTACGAGATCGACGTCGCGTTTCTCGGCTCGTGTACGAACGCCAGGCTGTCGGATCTCGCCGCGGCGGCGCGGGTCGTCGAGGGCCGCGAGGTCCACCGGGACGTTCGGGCGCTGGTCGTTCCCGGAAGCCAACGAGTCAAAGCGGCGGCCGAACGGGAAGGGATAGCCGAGACGTTCGAGACGGCCGGCTTCGAGTGGCGCGAGCCGGGCTGTTCGATGTGTCTCGGGATGAACGACGACCGGCTGGTCGGCGACGAAGCCTGCGCGTCCTCCTCGAATCGGAACTTCGTCGGTCGCCAGGGGAGTCAGGAGGGCCGTACCGTGTTGATGAGTCCGCCGATGGTGGCGGCCGCGGCGGTGACGGGATCGGTGACCGACGTGCGCGAACTGGAGGTGCCCGCCCGATGACCGACGAGCGAGCGGCGACCGTCGAGCGCGTCAGCGCGAGCGCCGTTCCGGTCCGGGGCAACGACGTCGACACCGACCAGATTATTCCCGCGCGCTTTCTCAAGGCGGTCACGTTCGACGGCCTCGGCCAGTTCGCGTTCTTCGACCAGCGGTTCGACAGCGCGACTCCGAAGGGGTCGCGAGACGGAGACGGCGATAGCGCGGCCCAAAGCGCCGCGCACCACTCGAGCGGGCAGCGCCCGCGAGAAGAAGCCGTCGGAGCAACCGACAATCCGCTGGAGCACCCGTTCAACGAGGAGCGATTCGCGGGGGCGTCACTGCTCGTGGTGAACGCGAACTTCGGCTGTGGCTCCTCGCGCGAGCACGCGCCGCAGGCGCTCAAACGCTGGGGGATCGACGCCATCGTCGGCGAGAGTTTCGCCGAGATCTTCGCGGGGAACTGTCTCGCCCTCGGGATCCCGACCGCGACGCTCGATCCTGACTCGATATCGAGCCTGCAGGCGTGGATCGAACGCAATCCGGCCGAACCGGTGACGCTCGACCTTCTCGAGGGGGTACTCGAATACGGCGACCGAACGCTCGAGGTCTCGATCGACGAGTCCCACCGTCGAGCGCTGACCGAGGGGACGTGGGATACGACGTCGCTGATGCGATCGAATCGAGCGGCCGTCGACGAGACGGCGCGGTCGCTCCCGTACGTGCAGACCGAATCGACCGACGGCGACGCCACCGGAGCGGACCGATGACCGAGACGATCGCCGTCGTTCCCGGCGACGGTATCGGACCCGACGTGACGGCGGCCGCGGTCGCTGTCCTCGAGTCGCTCGGGGTGGGATGTACCTTCGAGGAGTATCCCGCGGGCGATCGCGTCAGAGCAGATCGCGGAACCGCGCTGCCCGCGGAGACGGAAGCGGCCGTCACCTCGGCGGACGCGACGCTGTTCGGTGCGGTCGGTGAGACGGCGGCCGACGTCATCCTCCCGCTCCGTCGGGCGATCGACGCGTTCGTCAACGTCCGGCCCGCCCGGACCTATCCCGGCGTCGACGCGCTCCGTCCTGAGACGGACGTCGTATTCCTCAGAGAGAACACGGAGGGCGTGTACGCGGGTCACGAGTCGCGGCTCACCGACGACGTCGCCACGCTCACGCGAGTGAGTACGCGACCGGCGGCCCGGCGGCTGGCCGAATACGCCTGCGAGCACGTCGACGACGCGAACGCGGAGGGTATCACCGTCGTCCACAAGGCGAACGTGATGAGCGAGACGGACGGCCTCTTTCGCGACACGGTGTGTGCGGTCGCCGAGCGAGCGGACGTCGCCACCGAGGAGGTGTTGCTGGACGCGTTCGCGACCAGAATCTGTCTCGATCCCGCCCAGTTCGACGTCGTCGTCTGTCCGAACCTCGCCGGCGACGTCCTCTCTGACCTGGCGGCCGGACTGGTGGGCGGGCTCGGTCTCTTGCCGTCGGCGAACGTCGGCCCCGAGCGGGCGCTGTTCGAACCGGTTCACGGCACCGCTCCGGACATCGCCGAGCGGGGCGTCGCGAACCCGACCGCGGCGATCCTGTCGGGCGCGATGGTCCTCGAGTATCTGGGCTCCGACGAGGAAGCGAACGCGGTTCGCCGGGCCGTCGAGTCGGTTCTCGAATCGGGTCCGCGGACGCCCGACCTCGGCGGCACTGCGACGACCGACGACGTCACCGAGGCCGTTATCGAGCGAGTGAGGCCGGGGCGATGACGACGAACCTCCAACGAGGCGGATCACCATGACACGAGACGACACCGAACGATCGACGGAGACGCTACCGAGCAGAGAGATCGCCGAGGGCCCAGACCGCGCACCCCATCGGGCGATGTTCTACGCCATGGGCTACGACGAGTCGGACCTCGACTCGCCGATGGTCGGGATCGCCAACCCGGCCGCCGACATCACGCCCTGTAACGTTCACTTAGACGACCTCGCGGACGCGGCGAGAGAGGGCGTCGAGCGAGCGGACGGGATGGCGATCGAATTCGGGACGATCACCATCTCCGATGCCATCTCGATGGGAACCGAGGGGATGAAGGCGTCGCTCGTCTCCCGAGAGGTGATCGCCGACTCCGTCGAACTGGTCGCCTTCGGCGAGCGCTTAGACGGGCTCGTGACGCTGGCGGGCTGCGATAAGAACCTGCCCGGCATGATGATGGCGGCGATCCGAACCGACCTGCCGACCGTCTTTTGCTACGGCGGCACTATCCTACCGGGCGAGCTCCACGGCGAGGACGTCACCATCCAGGACGTCTTCGAGGGCGTCGGCGCCCACGCCGAGGGCGACATGAGTCGCGAGGAGCTAGCGGAACTCGAACACGCGGCCTGTCCCGGCCCCGGTTCCTGCGCCGGCATGTACACCGCGAACACGATGGCCTCGATGAGCGAGGCGCTCGGACTCGCCCCGCTCGGCTCGGCGACCGCACCCGCCGTCACCGACGAGCGCGTCGAGATCGCGGCCGAAGCCGGTGAACTCGCACTCGAAGTGATCGAAGCAGATCGCCGCCCATCCGACGTCCTCAGCCGGGAGTCGTTCGAAAACGCAATCACGCTCGACGTGGCGATCGGCGGGTCGACGAACTCCGTCCTCCACCTGCTCGCGCTGGCGGCCGAAGCCGGCATCGATCTCGCCATCGAGGATTTCGACGAGATCTCCCGCCGGACGCCACACATCGTCGACGTTCGCCCCGGCGGAACGCACGTGATGGCAGACCTCCACCAGCAGGGCGGGATTCCGGTCGTGCTCCGACGGCTCCTCGAGGCGGGGCTGCTTCACGGCGACGCGATGACGGTGACGGGCCGGACGATCGCCGACGAAATCGAATCGCTCTCGCTGCCGACCGACGACGAAGTCGACCCGGCGGTCGTCCGCCCGCTCGCAGATCCGATCCACGAGGAGGGCGCACTCGTCGTCCTCACCGGGAACCTCGCCCCCGACGGCGCCGTGTTGAAGGTGACCGGCGACGACGAACTCCACCATCGGGGTCCGGCCCGCGTCTTCGAACGCGAGGAGGAGGCGATGGCGTGGGTTCAGTCGGGCGGTATCGAATCCGGTGACGTCGTCGTGATCCGGAACGAGGGGCCCCGGGGCGGACCCGGTATGCGCGAGATGCTCGGCGTCACGGCCGCGGTCGTCGGACAGGGTCACGAGGACGACGTCGCGCTGCTGACCGACGGGCGATTCTCCGGGGCGACGCGCGGGCCGATGATCGGCCACGTCGCCCCCGAGGCGTTTGCGGGGGGACCCATCGCCGCGGTCGAAGACGGCGATACGGTGACCGTCGACATTCCGAACCGCGAGCTCTCGGTGGCGCTATCTGACGATGAACTCGCCTCCCGGCTGGCCGAGAGAGACGAGCCCGACCCTGCTTACACCTCGGGCGTCCTCGCGAAGTACGGCGCGGCGTTCGACTCGGCGGCCAACGGCGCGGTGACGAACCCCGCGGTGAAACGCGAGTGAGCATCGGTCGTGGTGAATCTTCGTTCACACCGTATTGATGTCGATCCGACCGCAACCGTCACTCGATGGAGCGCGAACTTGCGCGAATTCTGGGCCGGGACGGCGTCGAGTACGTCGAGGAGCGCTTTCGCGTCGACGCCGACGAACTGGCCGAGATTCGGTCACGAAACCTGCGCGGCTGCGTCGTCGTCGCGATCGTCGACGAGGGGCGGATCGTCCTCGTCGAGAACGAGTGGCTGGACGGTCCCGGATTGCCGGGTGGCGGCGTCGAACCGGGCGAACGGTTCGAAACCGCGGCGAAACGCGAAGCCAGAGAAGAGACCGGAATCGTCGTCGAGATCGACCGACCGTGGCGGGTCATCCGGTCGGAGTTCGAGCGCGACGGCGAGGTTATAGAGACCGAGTTCGCCGTCTTCTACCTGGCGACGCCGGTGGACGAGGGAGACGTCGGCGAGGATCTCGGCGTGGCTGACGAGGAGATAGCGCGGGCCGGGTGGTTCGATTCACCGCCGACCGACGCCTTCCAGCCGGACGTGATCGAAACGGCGCTGGAAGAAGCCCGAGAACCGACCGACGGAGCCGGTGAAATCGATCGTTCGTCGAGGCGCGTCCACGTAGACGACCTGGAGTGGATCGAGTTCGACGAGATGGCGGTTCGAAGAAAGCGCCTGGGCGCGGCGACCGACGGATCGCAACTCGGGGCCAGCCTCTACGAGCTGCCACCCGGCGGCGAGTCCTGGCCCTATCACTACCACACGGCGAACGAGGAGGCGATGTACGTCCTCTCGGGGACCGGCACGCTTCGGTTGGCCGACGAATCCGTTGCGATCGACGCCGGCGACTACGTCACGTTTCCGGCCGACGAGACGGGCGCACACGAGCTACGAAACGACGGAACGGAACCGCTTCGGTACCTGCTCGTCTCGACGATGCTCGAGCCCGACGTGACCGTCTACCCCGATTCGGAGAAAGTGGGCGTCTTCGTCGGTTCCCCGCCGGGCGGTCAGGGTGACCGTTCGCTGTACGGCTACTACGAAATCGATTCGGACGTCTCCTACTGGGAGTGAGTCAATCCTCTCCCGGCAGTTCGTCGATGCTGCCGCGGTCGGTCATCATCGTCGTGCCGCGGGTGACCCAGCGACGCCGGTGGAAGATCACGGCGACGAAGCCGGTTCGGAAGGCGAAGTCGGCGACGATGGCGACGTAGGAGGCGAGGACGCCGTACTCTAACTGGACGCCGAAGACGTAGGTTCCCCCGAGGAGAAAGACGAACGTCCCGATCATCCGGGCGATGAAGGGCGTGATCGTCTCGCTGCCGCCGCGGAGCGATCCCGCGAAGACGATGTACGCGGCGATGAACACGGCGGAGATGGCGTACGCCCTGGCGAAGTCGACGGCGTACTCGATCGTCGCTGGGTCCTGGGTGAAGATGCGGACGAACTGCTCGGCGAAGACGAACAACACGGCACAGAGTCCGCCGACGGTGAGGACGCTCAGGCCCACCGTCGCCCAGCCGTACCGATAGGCCGCCTCGGGGTCTCGCTCACCGAGCGACTGGCCGACGAGCACGTTCGCGGCGACGCTGTATCCGCGACCGAGCGGCGAGGCGACCTGCTGGTACATCCGCCGACCGATGTGGTACGCCGCGTTGACTTCCGTCCCGAACGCGAGCAAGATGGCGTTGAACGGAAACTCCGCGATCATCTCGGAGAGACCCTCGGCGATGCGAGGCCAGCTGATGACGACGAGTTGCTTCGTGATGATGAGCCCGTCCGGCCGGACGTAGGAGATCGGACTGAGCGAACTTCCGATCACGGCGAGAAACGCGACCGCGCCGATCGTGTCGGCGATCGCCGTCGCGGCCGCGATCCCGACGACGCTGAGTTCCGGAACCGGGCCGACTCCGAACGCGAGGACGACCGTCATACCGATGTTGAGCGCGTTGACGACACCGTTTACGACCATCGGCGTCCGGGTATCGCCCGTACCCTGGATCGCTCGCGCGGCGATGAAGTTGACGTGGATCGCCGGCGCCGAGAGCATGATGAGAAGCAAGTAGGTGCTCCCGTAGTCGACGACGTCGGCGACGGCGCCTTCCTCGGCGAGCCCGCCGAGGACCGAGATGGCGTACTCGTTCGCGAGGAGTCCGAAGAGCATGAACGGGACGGCGCCGACGAGCCCGATCAACAGCGCCTGCGAGACCGCCTGATCGCGGTTGGCGGTCGAGCCGGCCCCCGTATCCTGCGAAGAGAGCGCGATGGCACCGTCACCGAAGCCGATTCCGAAACGAAGTGGAAAGCGCGCGTAGATGTCCGCGAGACCGACGGCGGCAACCGCGGCCGGCGAGAAGAAGCCCGCGACGACGAGGTCGGTCGTCCGCATCATCGTCCGGAGCACCTGCTCGGCCATCACCGGCCACGAGAGGTCGAACACCCGCCGCCAGACGCGGACGAGCGGCCTAGCGGTGGACGATCGATCGGGAGGCGACACGAGCCGACGTACCGGTCGCCCGAGTAAAACGGTGTACGTTGCGGAAACCGAGGGGTGATACTCTCAGTCGTCGGTCCGGTCGTCTTCGCCGTCTCCGCGGCCGAACCGAATCGTAATCCAGCGAGTGATCTCGATCCGACGGAGGTCGGCGCCGAAGTAGACCAGCATCGCGACGCACGCGCCGAAAAAGACGGCCGTCGGATCGCCGTCCATGTACACCACGAGCGAGCCGAAGCTAACGGTGAGGAGGGCGAATCCGAGACCGGCACTCGAGCGATCGTCAGTTGTCATGGTGAGATGCGCACTCGATCCGGTGGGTGACGCTTCGGACTCCGCCGGCGAAACAGGGAGATGGGCGGATCGAGTCGGCGTATAGGCTAGTGATCGCGAAGGTAATCAGTGGAAGAGACCGATTTCCAAAAGCTACTCGCCGAACTGAAGGCTCGATTACGCCGGTGAAACGAACTGAGTGGTCGATACCGACGTTCCGAAACTATTTCCGTTAAAAATTCGTATCGCCCCCAATGCGTGGGGAGTCAGAGCCGACGAGAGAGTCGAGTCGTTCAGTCAGTGCTTGAGCTTCGCGACGTTCTGGCGGATCGATCCGATAAGACCCTCTTTCGTCTCCGCATCCAGGGCGCCCTGGAGCGTCGAGTTCTCGGGTTCGTCGCGGACGACGATTTCGAGGTACGGTTCGAGTTGCTCGAACGTATCGGAGAGGATGACCGAGTGGTTCTCGGTATCGTGGTCGACCACACCGGCGTCGGCGAGTTTGGGGACGTGACACTGAACGGACGAGACGTAGACGCTCTTGTAGTCGTTCTGGGCCACCTCGTCCGGCGGAACGTTGTGCTCCCAGCCGGCGACGGTCTCAGCCAACCGGGAGAGCTCGACCGGCTCTGTGCGCCCGCGGAGTCCGTAGAGGAGGTACCGACGCCGGCGGTTGGCGAGTAATTCGAGGATAGTATCCGCCGTGAGGTCCTCGGTATCCTCCTGCGCTGTAAACGACTCCATAACAACTCCTTACCCGCCCGTGGGCAAAAACGTGTCTTGAATATCTGTCTCGTCGATAACGACGGGACAGACACTCCGTTCAGGGAAACACTATCGGGGCCGGAGCAGAGGTACCGGCCCCCTACCGACCCGATCCCGTCGCGTGACGCCATTCGAAATCCTTTTTTGTCCCTTCGACCGAGAACTGGGTAGGCCGCCTTAGCTCAGACTGGGAGAGCACTCGACTGAAGATCGAGCTGTCCCCGGTTCAAATCCGGGAGGCGGCATTTGCTGCTGCGAGCAAACCGCGAGCAGCAGGAATCCATCCGACTGGATTTGAACCCTGGAAGTCACAGCCGCGCAGTGAGGAACGAACGAGCAGGACCGTCTTGCTTCGTTCAAATCCAAACGCCACGATTTTGCGTTTCACGAATTGCCCGCTCCAACGACGCGATCCGGAGAGAGCTGTTCGGTTCAATCCCCTGCCGAAGTACCTGACCGTCGTCAGCTCCACGACCACTTCTGCGAGCGTGTCGCGTCGGCGTCTGCGCGCTTCGCTCGATCCGTGGCAGGAGCAAGGCGCGGGGATATTCCCGTAGCCAACCTAGGTTGTGCATGAGAGTAGCACACATTTCTCAGCTCGAAGCGTTCGGGACGCGTTCGCTTGCAATTCACGGCGTCATGGTGCTCGCGTTCGTCAATGCGGTACTCGCGGGACTGTTGATCGGGGGCGAGCTGGGCGTGGTTTCGTTCGTCGCGCTGCTCAGTTTCACGGCCGGATTGTGGGTCTCCCACTCGATTCACTCGCTCGGGAACGCACTCGGTGAAGACGAGTACGCCGGCGTTCTGAACGAACTCGTGCGGACGGCGGACGATACGGACCGCGGTCTGACCGTCGGTCGCTTTGGCCGACTGCTCTCGCTCATCGCCCTGGTAACGGCGATCACGCTTCTCACCGCCGGCCAGGTGTTGGCCGGGCCGATCCTCTCCGTCGTGATCGTGGCCGCCGGTGCGATCGCGCTGGTGACCGCAATCGTCGGCTACTTCATCGCAATCGGAGACTCCTACGATCGGTCCCAGGAGCGAACGATCGCCGAGATCGAACGTCGTCACAGCGCGGGCGACGACCGTGCGAGCGACCGATAGTCCGACGGGGTCGAAACGTCGGCCTGCGGCGAGACTCAGCCGTTCGACCCCAGGGTCGGGATATCGAAGTCGAAATCGAACGTGCGCGCTTCGTCCAGTAACTCGGAGATGATCGCGGACTTCGCCTCGCTGTAGGTTTCGAGGTCGTCAGTTTCGGCCGCCTTCTGTCGCTTCAGTCGTTCGTTTCGCTCACGGAGTGCGGGACGCTCACGGAGCACCCTCGTCGTCGCGACGCTCACGCGCCAGCCAGGACCGGAACGGCCGAAGACGTGATCATTGAACCGTTGACCGCCCGAGAAACGGAAGACGGGGTGCCACCTCCGAATTTTCGTGTCGAGTGCCACCGAGCGTCGATTCGATCGCCGAAGAAACCGTCCCTACCGCACGGTCGGCGACGACGATGTCCAGGTCGACGACGTCCTTGGCGGCCAGGTCCGGAACGGCGGTCGAGCCGACGTGTTCGATCCGGTAAACGGTGTCTCGGAGGTCGCGTCGGTCGAAGAGACGCTCGAGTCGGTCACGATCGTATCGTGCTCGCCACGCCGCATACTGAGAATCGACGAGTTCGATCGGGTCCTCGTGTGGACTGACCGTTATTTCGCGGATTCTCGCGACTCTTATTTGCCTTACGGTCCGCACCCGCGACGACAGTCGTCGACCACAGCGTTGGCCTCGATTCGCTACTCGCCGGCCGGCATCGAGACGGGCGTCTGTCGACCAGGCTCAAGTTGGTGACCAGCAACGCACCCAATATTGTTTATTACTCACAATACAAATTCCGACTCACGGACCAATACTCGCCAACCAACCGATCGGTTCCACCGGAGTTGTGTCCATGGAGATCGGCAAAATCGCGACAGCGGGTATCTCCTACTTCCTCCCACTCGACGGGACGAGTGACTCGATCACGAAACCGGGTTCGACTCACCACCTTATTTTGTAGAATTGGGAAATATACGCAATACTTTTACCCCCGCACTCGCAACCCAGTATTGCATGTCCACCAACACACAGCACACGGCAGTCTTCGAGTCTGACTGGGAGTATTCACCCCGCGTCGCGTCGCTGTTCGGCGCGTTCGCGATCGTCGCGACGATCGGGTGGCTCGTGACGGTCGTACTGACCGCGATTCACCTCTTTGCGCTCCCGGCGATTCCGGCTGACGCGCCCGTACAGGGAAGTATCGAGGTGATCACGAGCCAGTGGGCGTACGTGCTCGGCGTGCCGCTCGCGACCCTCGGCGGCTTCTATTACCTCACGACCATCGGGCTCTCACTCTGGTGGTTCGATACCCGTCACCCGATCCTCATCAAAGTCCTTACGCCGATCACGGCGACCGGCGTCCTCTTCTCGGCGTACTTCGTCTACCTGCAACTGGGCGTCATCGGCGAAATCTGCCCGTTCTGTATGGTCTCGGCTGCGGCGACGGTCGCGCTGTTCGGCCTCGAACTCGCCATCTTGAAACAGAGCGAGACGCCGTCGCTATCCCAGATGAGTCGCGACGGACGCTCACTGCTCGCGGAAACGAACGTCGCAGTGGTCGTCCTGCCGGTTGCCATGGGTCTGGTGACGATCCTGGGACTGTTCGTCGTCCCCGTCCTTCCACTCCCGGAGGCCGTCCCGTTCGCGTAATCACGACTCGGACTCCCTGCCCGACCGACTCAAAGCGGCGCGCCGATGAGAACGAACGTCGCGCGGTCGTCACCCGCATTTTCGATCTGGCGGCGCTCGTCCGGATCGAGCCGAATCGCCTCCTCTCGGTGGAGTCTCACCGTCTCGTCGGCCAGTTCGACGTCGACCGTCCCCTCGACGACGTAGTAGATCTCCTCCTGTCCGGAGTCCGTCTCGTCGTGGGGTTTTCCCGCTTGCCCCGGCTCGAGTTCGAAAATCGTGAGCCCGAGGTGAGCGGCGTCCAGCGTATCCTTCAGAAACCACATGCCGCCTACTTCGTCCGGGACGACCGATTCGACGTCCGATTTCGAAGCCGTATCGTAGCCCATACGCTCACTTTTCGCCCGACCGAGAAAAAGACGGTGGCGGTCGACAGAACCGACCTCGTGGGGTATCCGATCAGTTATCGAACGTCGCGGGCGTCGTTCGATCGGACGCCTCGATGCGCTCTCTGGCGTACTCGTCGGCGGCGGCGAGAACCGTCGAATCGGTCTCTTCGGCCCGTTCCATCATCCGCGTGAGTCGGTCGCCGATGGCCGTCGCCTTCTCGAAGGCGCTCTCGCGGTCGCCGCCCACGTACTCCTCGGCGACGGTGATGAGACCGCCGGCGTTGATGACGTAGTCGGGGGCGTAGAGGATGTCGCGGTCGGCGAGCGCCTCGGCGTGTCGTCGCTCGGCGAGGATGTTGTTCGCCGCGCCGGCGACGATGTCACACTCGAGTCGCGGGATCGTCTCGTCGTTGATCACCCCGCCGATCGCACACGGGGCGAAGACGTCGCACGGTTCGTCGTACACCGCTTCCGGTTCGACGACGGCGGCGTCGTGATCGGCGAGAAATCGATCGATATTCTCCTGATTGACGTCGGAGACGGTCACCGACGCACCGCGGTCGATGAGGTCGCTCGCCAGCGCCGAACCCACCTTTCCGAGGCCCTGAACCACGACGCGGACGTCGCCTACGTCGTCGGTCCCGTACTGGAACTCGACGGCGGCGAGCAGGCCGTAGAGCACCCCGGTCGCCGTGATCGGAGACGGATCGCCGAGGCCGTCCTCGCGACCGACGACGTACTCGGTCTCCTCGGCGATGATCTCCATGTCCGGGACGCCCGTGTTCACGTCGACCGACGTGATGTAGCGCCCGCCGAGACAGTCGACGGCTCGCCCGTACGCCCGGAGCAGTTCGTCCGTCTTGATCTCCGCGTGGTCGCCGAGAATGACGGCCTTCGCGCCGCCGAGATCGAGATCGGCCGCAGCGGCTTTCATCGTCATCGCGCCGGACAAACGGAGCGCGTCTTCGAGCGCGTCGGCGTCGGTGTCGTAATCGAGGATTCGCGTCCCGCCGAGACCCGGCCCGAGAGACGTGTCGTGAATCGCAATTATTGCCTGAAGCCCCGTTTCGGGGTCCGAAAAGTGTGATACTTGCTCGTGACCGCCGTCCGAGAGCGCGTCGAATACCATATCATCCCGTACGGTCTCTAGGTGAAAATTCTACCTTTCTGCGCGAGCGACGGTCGGCGGGGCGGAACGTTTTCCGTTCGGCGGTCTTGCCACCCGTTCAAGAGAGTGACCTCTATCGGCCCAGTCGAAGATCGGAGAACGACGCTACCTAATGTCCCGACGAACGTTCTCTAGATAGTCGTCCATGGACAGCTCGCCGGCCCGGTGGTCGAGCGCCCACTCGGGATTGACGGTGGCCCCTCGTCTGACGTCCCGACCGTCCGCCTCGAACTCGATGACGATTCGCTCGACGTAGGTGGCGAATCGATCGGCGTCAGTGATCGAGTCGCTCGTCGTCTCGAGGACCGTCTCGAGTTCGTCCATTGCCCCCTCGGTGTCGTCGGCCGTCGAGACGAACGTGATCCGGCAGGCCGGTGCCTCGTATCCGAGCGTCGGCTGTTCGATCCCTCGCGACCCCGCGGCTCGCTCGAAGTCACCGTCGTCGAACCCGGGAACGCCGTCGTCCGGATCGGGCTCGTCGGGATCATCGTCACGCCCATCCGAGTCGTCGTCACCGCCCGAGTCATCACCGTCTTCCATCCCATCGTCGTCGGAGTCGCCTCGCTCATCCGAGTCGTCACTGTCGGAGCCGTCGTCGGACCCGACACCGTCGTCATCGGAGGAATCGTCGGTCGAATCGCTCGATGGAGAATCGGTCGAGAATCCGCCCGCAAGCGACGTGAGCGAGCGGTACGAGCCGGTCGCGCCTGGCCGGTCAAGACAGCTCGCCAACAGGGCGAGCGCTCCCGTACTGGCGAGTTGAAGGATCGACCGCCTGTTCATAGACAAATATTTATTTATGTTACTACAATAATCTATTGATTTCCAGTAGAAATACCAGGTTCTGTTTTCGGTGTCGAACGTTCGTGACGTCCAGTTACATCGGCGAAAACTCGCTTGCCCGATTACACGGAAGGGGCCAGGTGAAATCGGCGATACGCCGTTGACACCGATCGTATTGACAGTACGTCAGTTAATCGGCTAACGGGGTTCGTCCGCGGGCAGCGTCGCCCCATTTCGGTGCGGGTGCGAGCTGACGAAGCCCAATTCCAATCGTAGTATCTGGCCGGTTCGGGAGGGAGAAACGTTTTCCCAGTAGAAGACGCTACTAGCTCCTATGACCACATCAGTCAAAGTTACGGACACCACGAAATCCCGATTGGAAGAGTTACAGGCCGAGATCCGGCTCGAGACCGGTCGAAACGTCACACAACAGGAGTTACTCGAACGAATCGTAACCGGGACGCACGCATCGACGGAGACGGTGATCGATTCGTTTCGAGACGAGTTCGAGGGCCTCCCAGAGAAGGAAATCGACCGCTGGCTCTCCGATACGATCGATTCAGGGATCGAAACGAACGAGGACGACATCGACGACGTTCTCTACGGGCGATGAGTATCTTCATCGATACGGGCGTTTTCTTCGCTCAACACGACGCGAGCGCGACTCGTCACGACGAGGCGACCGCCGTCATGCGCCGCATTCTCTCCGGTAAATTTGGACAACCGTACACCAGCGACTACGTGATCGACGAAGCCATCACGCTGACTCGCAAACGGGCCGGAACGTTCGAGGCGGCCTGGGCGTTGGGACAGCGAATTCTCGGGGCGGGCGACCGGCCTGGTGGTATCGAGACGCTCTGGGTCACTCGTGACACCTTCGATCGGACGCTAGAGACGTTCGAGAAATACGCGGATCAGTCGCTCAGTTTCACGGACGCGAGCTCGATCGCGCTCGTCGAGCGACACGGAATCGACGCGGTGTGTAGTTTCGACGACGATTTTGACGGACTCGTAGAGCGGATCGATCCGACGACGCTGTAATCAGTCGGCCGCGACCTCGATCTTCGCTTTTTCCGTCTTCCCCAGCGCCTCGATCAGCAGCTCCGCGACGTCGACGATCTCGATGGCGTCTTCGAAGCCGCCGGTCTTGCGACCGTCCTCGTACATCGTCATGCACATCGGGCAGGCGACGACGAACTTCTCGACGGCCGCGCCGGCTTCGGTGTCCTCCAGGGCCTCCCGGAGGCGCTCTTCGCTCGGTTTCGGTTCCTCCTCGAAGTCCATCCAGAGGCCGCCCCCGCCGCCGCCACAGCAGAACGAGTCGGCACGGTTGCGCGGCATCTCGTGGAGGTCGGCGCCGGTCGCCCGGATGAGTTCCCGCGGTGCTTCGTACTCGTCGTTGTACCGGCCCAGGTGACACGGATCGTGGTAGGTGACGGTGTACTCGAGTTCGTCCCCGCGCAGGTCGAGTTTGCCCTCGGTGACCAGTTCCTCGATCGCCTGCGTCCAGTGGAGGACGTCGATCTCGCCGTTTTCGTTCCACTCGTCGGTGTACTCGAACGGCATCATCGGATCGTCGGCGAACTCCTCGAAGTCGAGCTCCGGATACTCGTTTTTGAACGTGTTGTAGGAGTGTGGGTCCGTACAGACGATCTTCTCGAAGGAACAGTCCTCCCAGGTCTCGACGTGGTGGCCGGCGAGTTCGACGTAGAGGAACTCCTCGCCGACGCGGCGGATGTCGTTGCCGTCGTACTTCTCGTCTTCGAACATGATACCGAAGCTGACGTCGGCTTCCTGCAGGATCGTCGCGAGCGAGCGGGCGACCTGCTTGTTGCGCTCGTCGTAGCTCGGGTAGTCGCCGACGTACCAGAGGTACTCGACGTCCTCTTCGCGGGCGTCCGCGAGGTCGAACTCGAGTTCGTCGGCCCAGGCCGCGCGATCGCGAGGACTGTCGCCGAAGGTGTTGCCGTCTTGCATGACGTTCTGGAAGACGTCTTGCATCGACGAGCGGACGTCGCCCTGGTCGGTCATCTGGCGGTTGAGTCGCGTGAAGCTCTTCAAGTGCTCGATTTCGACGGGACAGGCGTCCATGCAGGCCATACAGGCCATACACGACTCCATCGTCTCGGTGTCGATGACGCCCCCGCCGTCGGCGATGATCGGCTTCTCCTCGCCGCCGACGTCTAGGTCCTCCCGGTACGCTTTGAGGTCGAGAATAACGTTTCGCGGATCGAGCGGTCGGTCGGAGGCCTTCGCCGGGCAGGCGGCCGAACACCGGCCGCACTTGGTACAGGCGTCCTGGTCGAGCATCTCCTTCCAGGTGAAGTCGTCGATGGATTCGGCGTTGGTCGCGTCGAGGTCGGACGGGACGTTCGGGAGGCGAGCGCCGGCCATCTCGTCCCGGGTTACGACGTTCGCGAACGACGAGATCATGTGAAACGGCTTCGCGTACGGAATCCACGCGATGAAGAAGAACGCGAGCAGCGAGTGGCTCCACCAGGCGAGCCAGTGGAGGTTCTCGGCGTTGAGGCCGCCGCCGTTCAATCCGGCTTCTTCGGCCCCGAGGATCGGAAGCGCCATCGCGTCGAAGACCAGCGCGAGCGCGTAGCCGACGAAGCTCACGCGCTCGAATTCGGGCGTTCCCATGGAGTAGATGCGAAGCCCCTCCAGGAGGAAGCCACCCACGCCGAGGAAGAAGAGCGTCCAGATGAAGACGTCGTCCTCGCTGGAAGTGTGGCGATCCAGGAGCCGCCGATTTGCGACCCAGTAGCGACGGTAGATCGCCATCCCGATCCCGACGACGAACAACAGCCCCATCGCGTCGACGATGAACTGATAGGAGAGATAGAAGTCGCCGATCCAGAAGGAGTCGCCGACGACCGGCACCCAGGCGTAGCCGTCGACGAAGATGATGAGCGTCGCGATGAACAGCGTCAGAAAGCCCCACATGATGAACGCGTGCATCAGCCCGCCGTAGAGGTCCCGGTTGAACTGCTTCTCGTTCGAGAAGACGATCTTCGTCCCGCGAACGATTCGCCGACCGAGTTCGTCGATCCGCGGGAACTGATCGTCGTCGCCGCGAGCGTATCGAGTGAAGCGACGATAGACGCCGAATCCGAAGACCAGGAGCGTGATCGTCGTCAGGAGGTAGAATATCGCGTACTCCGTCGAGGTGATCCCCCAGTACGTTTCCCGGGTCGCCTCGCTCGTATCGAGCGTCATCGCCACGTCGAGGGGCCCAAACATGTGCTAACACCCGAAGAGTACCACCTTAACTCTTGTCACACTCGACCGCGAGCAGGCTCACGTCGTCCAAGAATTCAAACTGTGTTTACAGTTTCGACACCGATACGTGACGGCGTGTTCCCCGAGTGCGAACCTGGATTCGTGGTGGTTCATCACCCGGTTACGGCTCCGGATATGTGTGAGTCAATATCCCGGCGATCACCCCGGATTCGTGACGATAGATGCTCCGCTACGGACCCCGTGCACATCCGGGCGCCGACTCGTGGCGCTATTCGACGGCCGTTCCCCGATTTATCTCGACCCCGTCGTGAGACGGCGCGATTTCCGAGACGGATATCGTTCCATCCGCGGCAACGGTCACGTCGTATCCGCAATACGCGAAGGTGACCGATCCCCCCGCGGTTCGATCGCTCGTCGGCGTCGGTGCGAAGAGCGCCTCGAGTGCTTCCGGATCGATTACGTCGTGAAGTGGCGGTCGAAGCATCGTCGGATCGACCCCTTCACGTTCGGCAACTTCGGTGACAATTCGTACCCCAAACTCCCCCGTCATACACTGTACGGAACCACACCCACCATAAAAATCCCCACGATGTGTACAAAATAAAGGCCGGTTACCGACTCCATTGGTTATTAACGAAACTGGCGCTTGAACAAGATCATCACGAAAGATGAGGCGGGTAATGAGTCAATATCCAGTACCGTTTCCCCGGCCGATGAAAACGGACGAATTGTGGGATCAGGACGCTTCTTCGGCCAGTTGAACCGTCGTTCCAGCGAGAGTTGCGTACAGTTTCACGGTGTTATTCTCAGATTGTGTTCGAAACTCGAACGATTCAATCCGTTCATCCTCACCCGCGTCGGGTACTGGGACGGCCCCGATCGTCGATCCGTTCGCGTCGAGTCGAATCTCGAACGATTCGTCGGTCGGGACGATCGAGATGGTGTGATCGTCGATCGTCGCGTCCGCGGTCGCCGGCTCGGAGGTGAACGAACGGGTCGTCTCGCCGTCGTGAGTCAGGTCGACGGCGTAGGCGGTCTCGTTTCCGAGTACGTCCCACCCCGTCCGTTCGACGTCGACCGACTCGTACCAGCCGAGCCCGCCGACGACGACCGTGGCGGTACGGTCGTGTTCGAGTCTCTCGGCACGCTCTGCGACCGTGAACAGCTCGCGATCGTCACTGACGACGAGCACGCCGTCGTGGGTCGTCTCCGTCTCGCTCTCTGGGAACGCGAGCAGCGTTCGATCGATCGTCGCATTTTCCTCGTAGGTGACCGTGAAGTCGCCGACGTCGACGCCGCCGGAGCCGGGAACGTCGTCGCCGACGAGCGTGAGGCCGTAGGGAACGCCAACGAGCGCGACGACGACGGTGAACGCAACGAGGCCGGTGAACGCGGCCCGGCGACGACCGATCGGCCCGCTCGCAACGCGCTCGGGCAGCAACGGCGGAAGCGCCGGCAGAACGAGCAACCCGTAGCCGACGAGGAGGACGGCCACGACGAATCCGGCTCCATCGACGAAGATAGCGGTAGCGAGAAACAGCAACGTCACCAGGGTGAGGACGCCGAACCACGCGGCCGCGAGCGCCCGTCTAGACGGCGCCCAGGGAAGTACCGAGAGCGGGCGCGGGATCGGCCGCTCGCTGCCCGCGACGGCGATCGTGACGAGGATCGAGAGCGCGATCAGGAAGATGACGCCCGCCCCGCGGTAGAGCGTGTAGACGTCGTCGCCCCCGGACCAGACGAGGAGCCAGACGGACTGGACCAGTCCGACCAGCGCGACCGCCGCAAACACCGCAGACGGCCGGGGGAGGCGATCCCGTCGACGGAGCAACGCGATCGCCAGGACGATGCCGACGAGAAAGCCGAGCAGGTGCGCGTGAAAGCCGACGCCCGCCCAGCCCGGTGGCTCCGGCGCGCCCGTCTCGATCCCCTCCCGGACGATCGGGTTGGAAACCGCGTCGACGAGCACGGAGAGCGCGGAGGTGGCGACGACCGCCCCGATCGCGAGTCGCGGCGTCACGACGACGGTGAACCCGATGAGGGCGTAGACGGCCCCGGAGAAGCCGAGCCCGGGACCGAGCGAGAAGAACGCGGTGAGAAAGGCGACCGCGAAGAGGACGAGCGGGACGGCGACGAGGGCGCGAACCCACGGATTCGAGCGGAGAGACGATCGGTCGCGATCACCGTCGGGGTAGTGGCCCCAGGCGTACTCGGCGAGCGCCCCGAAGACGATCGTCGCCGTGGCGTTCGAAGCGAGGTGAGCCGTCGAACCGTGGGCGATGCCGGCGGTCGCCATGCCCGTCGGGTAGAAGTACGACCACGAGACGAAGGCTACGGTGAGCGGATCGTCCGGATTCCAGAGCCCTCGCTGGACGAACAGGAAGAACGCGACGAGGATCGCGACCGTCAGCGCCGTCCCCCACGGAACGCCGTAGAGAAGGCGCCGTTCTAATCGGGTGCGCCACCGTTTCGTGTCCGCGATCGAGACGACGAACGCGAGCCCGACGACGAACGCGACGGCGAGGGCGAGACGCGTGAGAGAGAATACCATTTTCGAAGCGTTGGGAGACGAGCGGCCTAATTGTTCTGGAACGAAGTCCCCCGCGGGAATCGCGGTCCCGTCTCGGTCGGCCCGGGTCGTCGAATCTGAACACCTACGGTCTCGCGCGTTCTTTCGGTCGACCATGGAGTGGCTCCGCGAGCGGCCCATCGCTCATCGCGGACTGCACGCGCCGGGGCGGCCCGAAAATTCGCTCGCCGCGTTCGACGCCGCCGTTGCGAAGCGCTACCCCGTCGAACTCGACGTGCGGCTGACCGAAGACGGCGTTCCCGTGGTCTTTCACGATCGAACGCTCTCCCGGTTGACCGACCGGACGGAGCCGGTCGACGCGGTTTCCTGGGAGACGATCCGATCCCTTCGGCTGGACGGAACCGACGAACGCATCCCCAGACTCGAAGCCGCGCTCGAGTCGATCGACGGCCGCGTCCCGGTCCTGGTGGAGTGTAAGCACGCCGGTACGCCCGGGCCGGTCGAATCGGCCGTGATCGACCGACTCGATCGCTACGACGGACCGTTCGCCGTCCAGTCGTTCGACCCGCGCTCGCTGGCGGCGATCAGACGTCGTCGACCCGACTGGCCTCGCGTCCAACTCGCCTGCGCGTTCGAAGGGCGTCCCGCCCTCCCGTGGTATCAGAAAGCCGCCGCGAAGCGGCTGCTCGGCACCTGGTACAGCCGGCCCGACGTCGTCGCGTACGAACACAACGCCCTCCCGTACTGGCCGGTGTCGCTCCACCGACGGGTCGGAATTCCCGTACTCGCCTGGACGATACGCGACGAACGCGACCGCCGTCGGGTCGATCCGTACGTCGACAACGTCATCTTCGAGGAAATTCGCCCCTAAAGCGGTCAGCGCGGCCGGTCGTGTCGTTTTTTGGTACGCATGTGATCGACGAACGAGATGCGCCCGACCGTCTGCCGAGCGTCAATTTGGCTCGAAGAATCCGGCAAATTCAACTATTCGATTCGAGTACAATTCGCCATGGTCCTCACCACGCGCCGCCGAACGCTCGCCCTCGGCGCCCTCGCCGGCGGGTCGCTCCTCGGTACCGGCGCGTACGGCTGGTCGCGGTACGCGAGTCGAAACCACCTCGACATGGACATTCGGGCGGTCAACCGCTCCGACGAGCCCGCGTCGGTCTCGGTCCTGGTGTACGAAGACGGGGCGGTGTTCTACGAACGGGACGACGAAATCGGGCCGGCCGGCGGGGAACGCCCGCCGGACGAGCGGTACCTCGGCGGCCCGTGGATCAAACGGCGCGGGGCGTACTCGCTCGAGATTTCGGCCGTCGGCGAGACGGTCGACCTCCCGAACGAGGCGATCATCGACCGCCTGACGGAGACGGGCTGGGGGCCGGAATCCGTCGAGACCGATATCGTCATCGCGGACGATCGGACGCTCGACGTCGTCGTCGAATCGGCCGACTAGGGCGACGATCCGCACGAGAGCCGACCAATGGAATCGAGGACGACAGTTACAAGTCGTCGGTCTCGCAGGTTCGAACATGGAATTGCGACGACTCCCCGCCGACGAGGACGCCGTTCGGCGCTTTCTCGAAGATCTCTGGATGCCGTACAACCGCGAACTCGAGACGATCGTCGAGGGGTTCGCTCTCAGCGACGACGCGGACATCGGTTCCGAGGAACTCGACTTTCAGCTCGGCCGGCTCGAATCCGACGAATTTCGAACCTGGATCGCCGTCGAGGGGTCGGACCGCGGTGACGCGATCGCCGAGACGGACGGCGAGTTCGTCGGCTTCGTCGCGACGGAGGTCGACGCGTGCCCGTCCACGTTCGACCGACCGGATCGCCTCCTCATCTGCGACATCTACGTCCGCGAGGAGGCTCGCGGAACCGGCCTGGCCAACGAGTTGGTCGATCGCGCGAAGCGTCGGGCGCGGGAGTGTGGCTGTTCCGAACTGAAACTCGAGGTCGACGTCGGGAACGACCGCGCGCTCGCGTTCTACGACGCGCTCGGCTTCGAGCCGATATCGCACACGATGGTCGCCGACGTGGAGTGAGCCGGACACCGGGAGGGTCTTTTCTACGCTCGCCGTCGTCGACGGGTCGATCGCTCGCGCGGGTCGTCGGTGAGTTCGAGGAGCCCGATCCCGGCGAGACAATCGAGACAGATTCGCGTCGAGACGTCCCGGTAGCGGTCGGTCTTGTCGGAGTGTGAGGCCGCGATGGTCGCCCAGTGGGCGAGGTCGAGGGCGTCGCCACAGCGATAGCAGGTGGGCCGATCGGGCGGGCCGGGGTCGGTCATCAGGCGGCCTCCTGGTGGGGTGGACTGCCGGGGGTAGATTCTAGCCGAATTTCCGGGTAGAGCGTTTGCTGACGGTACCGCAGGCGTGCGAGACCTTTTTGTCTCGGGCGTTTGTACGCAATCATGGTTGACAAATCCGGTCATGGATTTGGAAACCACGTCTCGGGTGCTAGGACACCCGGGACATTTCTGCGCAGGAGATCGCTCGTGCGCATGTCCCCGCGTCAGTACGGAGCGTGGCTTCCGTTCGACTAATTGTCGTTGGACATTATATATTTAATGGTGTCGAGTGGCTGGTGTATTTTTCTTGGGTAGAGGGTGGATGATTCGGTGGAATCACGCTGTGTGAACGGGTGAGTGAGTGTTCTACTCGACGGTAAGTGTTGACGGACCACAGAAAACCGATGTAACGGGGGGACCCGTGACACCGGTAGTAGGGTGCTTTTTGGCAGGGTGATGTGTCAATTGGCTAGTGACGATGATCGAAGTGGTATACCTGCCAATTCACCCATAGCAGGCCCCCTACTTATCGATTTCGGGCGATTTCGGAAATAATCGAAGCGGGTTAGAGATGGTGTGTAATGAATTAGCATGTCATACCCCCAGAATTCGTTCTTTATCGGTCAGAATTAATTCACCCGAGAATTCGGCTGCTCAATCCATCCCGTCCGTTGGATACGCATCATCTCCGTCCGGTCTGATTCGTGCACACGGTTCCCGATATCCTAGTTTTTCGACTTACCGAAACCGACCCATAACCATACTCGGGGGTATTCTGAAAGTCTATCCGCGAAGTGGCGGACCCGATGGCCTCAATCGGCGCGCAACATGCACACGGAGATTCTCCGTTCGTGTGCATATTCGTGAAACGGTATTCGTCGAGGCGCGACCCCGAGGGGACGCGGTGATCATTGATTTTCTTAGGACTCTTCATGAAACTCTTGTGTACAGTGTTGAAACATGCCCCAGCAAAAACCAAGTATTGTTAGAAAAGTGACTATTGAAAACAGCATTACAGTCAATAGATCCCCATTATCCATCCGAGTATATAATGAAAATAGACCGATTGGGTACGATACGATGTAAATTAAAACGGAAGTGATGAAAAATAGATCCCACTCTAATACGCCTCCACCAGTTTCAACAAAAACCCTTGACTCATCTGAATAATATTCGTGGACTAAAGTTATTGCTGGAAAAAACATCGATAGAATCCCTAACAGTAGAAATTTTAGATCGGCAGAAAGGTGGAAAACGTACATGAGCATCACCGGAACGACCAAGAACAGTATTTCTGTTTTACTTTCCAATACTTTGGAGATGTCAGACACATTCATCTGCCAACTAATAATTACCGACTTCTAATAATACCCCAGAATTATCGCGCGATCTCCGGGCTCGTAGGGTCGCGGAGCGATCCGGTCCCCCTCAGTTTCCGCTGCGCGGTGCTGAGGCGAGGCGGTTACTTTGGGACCTTAGCCTTAGCCAATCGAGCGGCGGGCAACATGCAAATTCCGATCCCGCGTTCGTGTAAATATTCGTGAAACGGTATTCGTCGAGCCGCGATCTCAGGGGGATCACCAATAGAGTATTCTGTCAACACTACCAGTTAGATCTATGAACGAAATTGATCCTGGGGAGGTCTTTGAATGGGGCCCCTCGAAAGGGGTCGAATTCGAAATTATATTTGCAGGTGTAATGGCATCTACGCTAATTGCGGTATCAGGAGTATCTCCAATTCTTGACACGCTCTCCGCAATCGGAGCTCTGTCCATGTTATTATTAACTATGCTTCGGAGAATGGCACTTGAGAACGATTTTGCTGTACAAGAACCGATACTGTCGTCTACTCTATTTTTAATATTCTTCATATCCGCCTTCGGATTGGTATACCTATCCATATTTTTGATTGATTTACTATCCATCTTTGTTGGCCTGAATTATTGGATAGCTCTACCGTTGTTCCTTTTCACAATCCCATATATTACAGTTGGCCTATACGAATTCCTTTACCGGGATTTTATGCTGTGGACGGCGATCCAGACATATAATAAGGCTGGAGAGCTTTCATTAGGGAATTATATGGTGAAAAGTGCACTATTTTTATCTCTTGTTGACAAGGACGGACTCCCAGATGAATTTGAGGACGTTAGAGAACAGGAAGACCGCTCAACAATTGGCATTGCAGAGAAGATTGCGGTTTTGGCAGCATTATTGGCATTAGTGATAATACTGTTACTGGCGGTTGGAACTGTGGCAATGTTGTTTTTAGACCAAGTGCTTCTGCAACTAATTGTAGTCGCATTGGCAGGGTTACCATTACTGGGTGTTTTGGAGTTCTGGTTTTCTAGACATGGTAATGCAAGATTTGGACAGTTAACAAGTGTAAAGGTGAGATATGGCTATTTCGTTGTTGTTGCATCAACAGCCTATCTAGGCTCTCTCTAAATTCTAAAAATAGTTGCAACCCAAGTCTAGTTGGAGTATAGCCTCTTGCGCTGTGAGACCGTGCTGTTCCGCAATCTTGCTTGCAATACTCAATGCCCGAGTTTCTGTGTCAGACCCTTTGTGTTCAAGGGCAACACCGGCTAACGCATAGACGATTAGAAAATAATCTTGTGGATGTGGCATACCCACTCCTGAACTCGTCACCTCGTATAAACCCTCGTAGCAATCGAGATTAGCTTTCCACCAACCGCTGTTTCGCATGCTTCATGTGGACCATGCGTTTCGGGTGGAGATCTGCGGCGGCGGGGCGGGGGCGGTGTAATTTTTTGGCTCTGTCCCCTTGGGGACACCCCCCAAGGGGGCGTTCGCGCGAAGCGCGAAACGACCCCGATGCGGTCGCGGCGCGATCGGCGCGGTCGAGCCCATGCCCACCGCCCGAACACAAACGGAGTTGTGACTATCCGTAACGGGTGAAAGTCTACTTTCTGAAAATAAGTCTCAAACCAGCGTAGCCACTACGAGGGTCGTTTCAGCGATCGGCGACGGCGCCCACGTAGCCCGTTTCAGTATCGCCGCTTGACGTCTGCCAGGTCATCAACGTTCGTCGCAGCGGGAGCGGATCGTTCCCTGACCGCGTCCACTTGTACAGTGCTTCGCTCGCGATCTCCTGGGCAGTCTCGAAGCTATCGGATTTCAGCATCGAGAGAATCCCGTCGATCCGCATCCGCTCGGGTTCACCGTGTTCGTCGAACTCGATTTCAGCGCCGTTCTTCGCGAGCCACTTCTGAAACGGCGAGCAGTCGGCGATGTGATCGGCCATCCCCATAATCGACTGCATCCGGTCGGCGTAGCTGTCGATCGCGAGCGTGCTCGCGTGTTTGCTCGCAGCATCAATATGGGACCGCACGGATTGTGAACCACGCCGAGACGGTCTCCCTCACTCCGTTCGGGCGCTGCGACTCGTCTAATTCAAATCCGCGCTAATCAGATGGCTGCTGCTCGCGAATGTGCTCGCGGCGAGATAAGTGGGACCGCGCGGATTTGAACCGCGGTCACGGGCACCCAAGGCCCGAAGTATACCAGACTAACCCACGGTCCCGTACACATCGTTCCGGGGCGAGGGCGTAAAGGGTTTCGTTTGTCTGGCGGGCGTGCAACAGTGTATCACCCGCCGAGCAAGCGCTCCATCTCCTCTTCGGTGGCCTCGGAGACGCCGTGTTGCTCCCAGGGATACTCGGGCGACTCGGGCGCCTCGATGTCGGCTAGGAGTTCGGCCACCTCGTCGTCGGTCGCCTCCGGCAGGGCGTCGCTCGCGCTCTCGTCGACGACCGTGTGATCGAAGATCTCGCCGAAGGCCGCGACGACGCGGTCGGGGTGCTGTGCGGGATCGAGGTGAAAGTGTGCGAGCGCGCCGACGCTCTCCAGTCTCCGGTTCAGGTAGTAACTGAATTCGAAGATCGTCTCCGGGTCGGTCTGGCGCAACAGCGCGTCGAGCGAGTGAAAACAGACGCCGATGCGCTGGTCGTACCACTGCTTGCAAAAGTTGCTGATGGAGACGCCGATCGCGGCGACGTCGGTCGGATCGGAGACGACGTCGACGGCGACCGGTCCCGTAAAGTCGGGTTCGCCGGCCGCTTCGGCGGCCCGGATCACGTCGCCGACCGTCAACAGGCCGTGCGTCTCCGGACCGCGAACCGGCTCGACGTCGTCGCCGGCGAACGACACCTGCAACAGCGCCGTCCGATCGTCGTGTGTACACATGGTCGAACAGCCGTCCGTCCGCGTCCTCGAATCGTGGAGAAAGAGGACGTTCGCCGGCGGCTCGACCGCGTCTGGGGAAAGTGCGTCCATAGGGGGTCCTGGCCTCTCGTTCGTAACGGTAATTCAATCCGTCCGTCCTTTACCTTTCCGGCCGCTAACAGGTCATGGGCGCTGGTTGTTCGAGATGGTTAGACCCGTGACCGACGAATTCCCCCGTTCGAACGGACGATTCGACCGAGGACGCCTCAGAGGTCCCGATCGCGCAACTCGATGTCGGCGATCAGGTCGTAGGGGTGTGCGTTTTTGCGGATGCCGTCGAGCAACGCGAACGCCTGTCCCGGATCGAGAAAGTGTTCGGTGACCACGCGACCGAGCGGCGTCGGCTCGAAGCCGTCGATGAAGTCGTACTCTATGAGCTTGCCGACCGCGTGTTTCGTCGGCACCTCGCCGAGCATGCGGTCGTTCAGCCGCTTCGCACCCCGCCCGGCGACGGTCACGTTCGCCAGCGTCTCCTCGACGGCCGCCGCCTCGTCGTAGTGGGTCATCACGGACTCCATCTCGCCTTTCAACAGCGTGAACGCGATTTCGTCTTCGGTTCCCTCCATCGAGTTGTGGTAGGCGCAGTCGGGTTCGACGAGGACGTACACTTTCCCCTCGTCGTGGTAATCGGGTCGGCCCGCCCGACCGAGCATCTGGTGGAACTCCTGGACCGAGAGCCACTCGATGCCCATCGCCAGCGAGTCGAAGACGACCTGCGAGGCGGGGAAATCCACCCCGGCCGCGAGCGCCGCCGTCGTGACGACCGCCGCCAGTTCCTGGTCGCCGAACTTCCGCTCGACCGTCTTGCGTCGCCTGTAGTCGAGTCCCGCGTGGTAGGGCGCGGCGTCGTACTCCAGTTTTCGCGAAATCTCGTGACAGCGCCGGCGCGAGTTGGTGAAGATGATCGTCTGGCCGCGGTAGCCCTTCGACGATTTCGTGTCGAACTCGCGCTTGACGAGCTTGTTCGCCACCCGCACCTTCTCCCGGCCGTCGGCGAACGTGACGTGGCGCTCGATCGGCACCGGTCGCTCTTCGAACTCGATCAACGTCGATTCGAGCGTCCGGGCGAGCTGTTCGGGATTGCCGACGGTCGCAGACAGGTAGATCCACTGGGCCCCGTCGTACCCGTCGCGCTCGCGGGCCCTGGTCTCGGTCGCGTACTTCAACCGCGAGATGAGCCCGTCGAGGCGGTGGCCGCGCTCGTCTTCTTTCAGGGTGTGGACCTCGTCGATGACGACCGTCCCGATATCTCCCAGGTCCTTGCCCGTTCGCAGGGCGTGGTCGATCCCCTCGTAGGTGCCGACGATCACGTCCGCGTTCGGGTCGAACCGGTTGCCCGAGTCGGCGATCCGACTCGCGCCGACCCGGATCGAGACGTCGACCAGGTGGCCGTACTCGTCTTCGAAATCCTCGTGTTTCTGGTTCGCGAGCGCCACCAGCGGGACGAGAAAGAGCATCGTCCCCTTCCCCTTCAGGACGCGATCGATGCCGGTCAGTTCGCCGACGAGCGTCTTCCCCGTCGCCGTCGCGCTCACCACCAGCTGATCGCGTCCGTCGAACAGTCCGTTGTCGACCGAGAGGCTCTGGACCGGAAGCAGGGTGTCGAACCGGTCTTCGAGCAGGGCCTGCAGATCCGGGTGGAGGTCGAGCGTGTCGACCCCGACGGGATCGACCTCGTCGGTCGTCGCGCTGATCGTATCGAACTTCGTCAACTCGGGGTCGAGCCGGCCCTTGAGCAGGTTGACGATCCGCTGGAGGTCTTGCACCTCGAGCATCAGCTCTTCGAGGCGCTCCTTCGCGGCACCCGTAACCCCGCCCGAATACGAGAGCTGTCGTTCGAGTTCCTGGCGGGCACAATCCGTACAGATCCAGTCGCGGTCGTCCTTGATCGCCGTCTCCGTCGTCACCGGCGAGTAGCGCCCCGCCGACGCGCAGTAGCGACACGTTCGGACGGCTTTGGCCTTCTCTTCGAGCTGGTACCCGGAAAGCATCTCCAGGAGTTTCGCTCGCCCCGACGCCGACGTCTGCTCGGAGATCCGAATCCGTTCCGCCCGCCGGGCCAGTTCGACGAACTCGTCGGGCTGGCGGGGCTCCTCGCTCGAACCCCGCTTCAACCGGAACTTCGTCGGCCGGGGACCGGCTTCGGTCTCCGAGAGGCCGAGTTTCGCCCGGAACAGCCGCTCGCCGTCGCGCGTGACGACGACCAGGTAGTCGTCGCCGACCTCGTGACAGAAGAGCGTCTCGACCCGCTGGAGCTGCTTCGACACGGCCATCGTTACGGGACCGGATTTTAAGAGTGGTTCGTCTCGTGTCGGTCGCAGACGACGCTACGAGAGCGGGCCTGCCCGCTAGATCTCCTCGACGAGCAGCGTAACCTCGTTGACCGCGTTCGCGTCGACGTCGATCTCCGTTTCACCCTCGAACTCCGAGCCGAAGCCGGAGGACCAGTACGTGCCGATCGTGTACGTCCCCGGTTCGATGTCTTCGACGCTGAAGAGACCGCTGACACCGCTCACCCCCGACGCGTCCTCGACGGCCACTTCGGCGACGACCGCCCCGTCTTCATCCTCGAACGTCACCGGATCGAACCCCGTGTAGCTCAGATTGTATCCGACGTCGGTCGTGATCGTTCCCTCGACACCGGCCCATCCGTCCTCGTCGTCCACTTCGTCCTGCAGATCCTCGATGGCCTCCTGGGCATCTTCGAGTTCCGCCTGCGTCTGTTCGAGTGCGTCGACGAGCGCGTCGATCGTGTCCGTCGCGTCGTCCAGTTCCGTTTCCAACGCGTCGACCGTATCGTTGGTCGCAGCGAGTTCGGTCTCCAGCGTATCCACCGTCGCGTTCGTCTCGGCGAGTTGGGTTTCGAGGGCAGACACACGCCCTGGAAGACCGCCCGGTGGGTCGTCACCGTCCGCAGCGGCCGTTCCTAAGATACCGAGCCCACCGAGTCCGACCAGCCCGAGCGTCGTCCGTCTGGCGAGCGTCGAGTGGGTGTCGCGCTTCGTCGTCGAATCGGTACTCCGTCGATCGTCCGTCTCTTCGTTCGAATTCATAGGTTTCGTCACCAGCGGACGCGAGTGCAGCTCCAATTTTTAGTGATGGTGATCGGCGCTTTCCTCCCGCGGTCGGACGGCCAACGGGTCGTGATTAAAATATTATGTATTATATCGAATTATTTTGGCGAGAATGAAGTTCGTGGGCCGTGATACGAGACCGAGTCACCGCCGACCGGGAAACGGGTTGAACGGTCGGTAGGAGGGCGCGAGGACGTCCCGAGGTCCGTTCTACGGCTCGTCGAGTTCGACCGTCGGCTCGACGTCGAACGTCTCGTAGACGAACGTCCAGCGGTCGAGCTGTTGCTCGACGACGAGCGACGTCGGCGTTCCCATACCGTGGCCCGTCTCCGCGTCGCTTCGGAAACAGATGGGCGCGTCGCCGGTCGTCTCGTGCTGGACCAGCGCGGCCATCTTCCGGGCGTGTCCCGGGTGGACGCGCGTGTCGCCCGCGGCGGTGTGAAACAGCGTCGCCGGGTAGTCGGTTTCCTCGACGTTGTGATACGGCGAGTACGCCCGAAGCCACTCGAACTCTTCGGGGTCCTCCGGCGAGCCGTACTCGGGCGTCCACGTCTCGCCCAGCAGGAACCGGTGGAATCGCAGCATGTCTAGCAGGGGAACGCCGCAGACGATGGCTCCGAACAGGTCGGGTCGGCGCGTCAGCGCGGCCCCGACGAGCAAGCCGCCGTTCGAGCCGCCCATTCCCGCGAGTGTCTCCGTGTTCGTGTAGCCAGCCTCGATCAGCGCCTCACCCGCGGCCTCGAAGTCGTCGAACGTGTGGTGTTTGTGCTCCCGGTGGCCGTCTTCGTGCCACTCCTCGCCGAATTCGAGACCCCCGCGCAGGCAGGCCACCGCGAACACGCCGCCGTCGGCCAGGAACTGAGAGCGGAACGGACCGAAGCTCGGGAGCAACGGGATCCGAAAGCCGCCGTAGCCGTAGAGAACGGTCGGCGCGACGCCGTCGGGGTCGAGGTCCGATCGGTGGACGACGTAGACCGGCACCGTGGCGCCGTCGGTCGAGTCCACCCACAGCCGATCGACGGTGAGGTCGAGTCCCTCGCGCGGGTCGAGCGACGGCGGGAACTCGGGAGACTGGACGACCGCCCAGTCGTCGGGGCCGGCGTCGCTTCCCGCGTCGGCGTGGACGATACTCGACGGTCGGTCGAACCCCTGCAGACCGAAGACTACCTCGTCCGTATCGCCGTCGCCGGCCAGTCCGCCCCGCGGAACGCCGACGAACTCGGGCAGCGAGAGTTCGTGGCGTCGCTCGCCCTCGACATCGTGGAGCGAGACGACCGATCGAGCGTCGCGGATCCGGTGGATCGCCAGGCCGTCGCCGGCCGGCACCACCTGCGTCAGCACGTCGTCGCTCTCGGAAACGACGGTCTCGAACGCGTCGAGACCCGGCTCGCCGTCTCCGACCCGTGCCAGAATGTCCTCGACGTCGGCGCCGAGCAGTCGGAACCGCGGCGCCTCGTGATTCGTGTTCAGGTAGACGCGTCCCGCGTGGACGAGCGGTGCGAGCGAGGCGTCCACGTCGGTGACCAGCGGGACGAGCTCGTCGCCGTCCAGGACGTACAGCTCCGTATCCGACGCCAGTTCGCCGAGTGCGACGAGCACGAGCCCGCTCTCGCGGTCGACGTGGACGTTCGGCCAGCGCCGCTCGGGGATGTCGTCGGTGACGAACCGGTCGTCGCCGCCGAGTTCGCGGTAGCGAAGTTCCTTCTCGAGCAACGCCCCGTCGTCGGCGCTACCGGTCGACTGGTAGTAGAAGCCGTCGTCGTCCCAGGCGACCGAGAACTCGCCACAGCGGCCGACGTCGTCGATCCGATCGACGATCTCGCCGGAGTCGACGTCCAGCACGCACACGTCGTACTCCTCCGTGCCGCCTTCCATCAGGCCGTAGACGACGCGGTCGCCGTCCGGGTCGGGGACGAACCAGCCGAGCGAGACCGTCTCGCCGAGATCGTTCGGGTCGACGAGGGTCCGCGGGTCGCCCTCGCGCGTCACTCGAACGGTCAATCGCGGCTGATCGGCCCCCGCGGCTTCGATCAGTTGAAAGTACCGTCCGTCCCGCACGACCGGGACGTGGAAGGTTTCGTGGGCGGCGAGTGCCTCGAACGCCGGCCGAAGGGCCTCGCGGCGGTCCGTCTCGACGAACTCGTTCGTGTAGCGATTTTGCGTGTCCTCCCACGCGCTGACCGCCTCGTCGTCGGCTTCGAGCCAGCGGTACGGATCGACGATCGTCTCGCCGTGTAACTCCTCGCTGACCGGGTCGCGTTCGGTCTCCGGGTGACCGGAACCCGTCTGTTTACTCATACCACGGTGTCGAGAAGGGACGGGTAAGAAATCTCGGATAGCGGCGGGTTTCTTCTACCGGTCAAACTGAAACGGCCGTTGTAGGTAGGCGAGCCTTTAGTGGGGTGACCGGAAAACGAACGGTACAGACGAATGAATCGACGCGCTCTCATCGCGACGCTGGCGACGATCGGAACGGTCGGCTGTCTCGATACGCTCGACGGCGATGACGACGGATCGGAGGACGACGAACCGACAGGCTCCCCGGCCACCGGATCGAGCACCCGCTACGAGACCTGCGAGCGGGAGGTCGTCTCCTACGGCGAGTTTCCCGACGACGTCCAGGCCGAGATCGACGAGGCGATCGACGGCGGCTACGAAGCGGAGGAAATTCACCTCGCGAGCGCGATCGACGTCGACGAAACGTACGTCAGCCACGACCGGGCGTACTACCTGGCGACGATCGAGGCCGACGGTGAGCGGTATCGACTCGACCTCGAAGCCGACGACGAACCGGAACTCAGCCCGCGGCGGTTCACGCTCGAAAACGAAACCGGCTCCGCCGTGACCGGAACCGTCACCGTCCGGACGTCGGACGGCGAGACGCTCGTCGAAACGGACGTCGACGTCGAGCCCGATAGCGACTCGACCGCCGCCTCGATCACGCGGATCGGGGTGCACGCGATGGAGGTCGACCTCGACGGTCGCGACCCCGTCGAGGAGTCGGTCGGCGTCTCGGTGTCGAGTTTCGACGGCCACGTCGAGGTGTTCGACGAAGAGATAATCGTCAGCCAGGCGGTCGCCGATCTCGCGCCGTGTCCCTGGGACGAGTAGGACCCTTACTCCGCCAGCTCGATCTCGTCGTCGCCGTTGGGAACCGCGCAGATGAACGCGCCCGCCTCGTCGCCCTCGTTTCGGTACCAGTGGACCGTCCCGGCCGGAATCAGAAGCGAGTCGCCGGCAGAGACGGTGACCTCCTCGTCGTCGATACCGACGACGTACTCGCCGTCGAGGACGTACTGCTCGTGTTCGACCGCGTTGGTGTGTCTCGGCACCTCCGCGCCGGGTTCGAGCGTAAAGCGTCGAATCGCGAAATTCGGCGCGCCGTGCTCCTCGGCGATCAGGACGCCCTTCGAGAGGCCGTCGGCGGCGTCGACCGACTCGTACTCGATCTCGTCTCCGCGTCGAATAAGCGGATCGCTCATGCAGGTACCGTCTGCGGCGAGCCTCAAAAGATCGATCGATTCGGAGACGCCGCGTTGTACTCGGTTCGTTCGTATCTCACGGCCGTCGCTACGAAATGTTGAATACTGCAGTCAAGAGTCGATACCTCAGCGAATTCGCCTTACAGGCGCTCGACGTTCGTCGCGCGCGGGCCCTTCGGGGCCTGCTCGATGTCGAACTCGAGTTCCTGTCCTTCCTCAAGGTCCGGGCCGCCGATGTCTTCCATGTGGAAGAACACGTCGTCGTCCGCGTCCTCAGTCTCGATGAATCCGTAGCCGCCAGTGTCGTTGAAGAAATCAACGGTTCCTTTCGCCATTGCTCTTGAACCGACGACCGGATCACAGATAACCCTTCCGACTTACCACGACGACGGAATTCTCCACAGACAGCGCTTCTACCAGCTATATCGCCGATTTCCTTTCTATGAAACAAACTGTTATCGGCGGTCGCACTCACCGTCGATCGTTCGGACGAGATCGGTAACGCCACTCACGCCGGCACCAGCCGATAGATCCCCATCGCGAGGAAGTAGGTGGCCACGAACAGCCCGTAGCCGACGACGAAGCCGACGAGTTCGCGGGTACCGAGCCCGTCGGGGCTCACGTACGCGAAGATCGCGAGTCCGACGACGAAGATCGCGAGCGTGAACAGCCCGACGGCGTAGTAGAAGAGCCGATCGGATTCGAAAACGGCGTGCATCGATCACTGGGGGTACGGTCCGCGCTCGGGTAACGGTACCGATGGCGGCGATCAGAACGCGAGCAGGCTCTCGACCGCGTCGTGGTAGGCCGGGTCGAGCCCGTCACGAATGTCTTCCGGGTCGGTCGCTCCGTTCCGGTTGACGAGGTAGGTACGTCCGGGGTCGTTGCCGTAGGCACCGTGGAAATCGTAGACGAAACCGTAGATCGAGACGTCCTCGGGCACCTCGGGTGCCTCGAGCAGGAAGTCGACCTGCGCGTCGACGTTGTACTCGACGAGCTGGTTTCTGACCGTCGTCTCGTCCGCGTCGCGCGGCGTCCCGTCGGGATCGGCGTCGACGCGCTCGTCGGCCAGGCCCTCCTCGATGACGGGGACGAGCAATTCGACCCACTTCGTGACGCCGATCGGTCGCGGCGCTTCGGCGCCGCAGGCGACGTCGTACGCCGCCGAGACGGCCCCGCAGCCCGTGTGACCGACGACGGCGATCGTTCGCGTCCCGCAGTGGTGGATCGGGTAGAGTACGCTCCCGTCGACGATCCGCTCGCCGACGTCTGCGTCCCAGACCTGGTTGCCGATGTTACTCGGCGTGAACACCGCTCCCGGTCGATCGACGTTCCACATGCCCTCCTGTGAGACCCGGGAGTCAGAACAGCACATCGAGACGACGCTCGGTTGCTGTCCGGTTCGTATCGTCTCGAAATAATCGTCCGACAGCGACTCGACGTGCGCCGCGTTCCCCTCCAGTAGGCTCTCGAGGTCGCCTTCCATACGCGGTAGATTGAGCGGATAACTCAATAACGATTCGACTCACGGCGGCTCGGTTTCCGATACGATTTTGCCCGGGCGTACGGAACCTGCCCCCAAGACCATGCTCGATCGGACCTACGTGCGCGAGAATCCAGACGAGGTGCGAACCGCACTCGACCACAAAGGCGTCGACTTCGATCTCGACCGGCTACTCGCCGTCGACGAAGAGTGGCGCGAACTCAAAGCCCGCGGCGACGATCTTCGTCACGAGCGCAACCAGGTGAGCCGAAAGATCGGCGAGCTCAAACGCGAGGGCAACGACACCGAGGCGGACGCGGCGATCGAGCGCTCGAACGAGTTGAAGACCGAACTCGAGTCGGTCGAATCGCGCGCCGACGTCCTGGAGGCGGAGTTAGAAGAGGGGCTGCTCAACCTGCCACAGATCCCCGCCGACGAGGTGCCCGTCGGCGCCGACGAGACCGAGAACGTCGAGCGCCGCCGCGAGGGGTTCGACGACCTGCGCGAGCTACCAAACGAGGTCGTCCCGCACTACGACCTGGGCGAAGACCTCGAACTGATCGACTTCGAGCGCGGGGCGAAAGTCGCCGGCGGCGGCTTCCAGTTCCTCAAGGGAGACGGGGCACGACTCGAGCACGCGCTCATCCAGTTCTTCCTCGACGTCCACCGCGAGAGCGGCTACGTCGACGTCTTCCCCCCGATCGCCGTCAACTCGGCCTCGATGCGAGGAACCGGCCAGTTCCCGAAGTTCACCGAGGACGCCTACCGGCTGGGTGCGAGCAACCAGGAGTCCTACGACGATGACGACCTCTGGCTGCTCCCGACCGCGGAGGTGCCGGTGACCAACATGCACCGCGACGAGATCTTCGTCGACGAGGACCTCCCGCTGAAGTACGTCGCCTACTCGCCGAACTTCCGGCGCGAAGCTGGTGAACACGGCACGGAAACCCGCGGCTACGTCCGCGTCCACCAGTTCAACAAGGTCGAACTCGTCAATTTCGTCCGCCCAGAAGAGAGCGCAGAGCGCTTCGAGGGGCTGGTCGACGAGGCCGAAGAGGTGCTGCGTCGGCTCGGACTGCCCTACCGCATCCTCGAGATGTGTACGGGCGATCTCGGATTCACCCAGTCGAAGAAGTACGACATCGAGGTCTGGGCGCCCGCCGACGACATGGACGACGGCCCCGACGAAGGCGGGCGCTGGCTCGAGGTATCGTCGGTCTCGAACTTCGAGGACTTCCAGGCCCGCCGGGCGGGCATCCAGTTCCGCCCCGAGCGCCACGAGTCGGCCGAGTACCTCCACACCCTGAACGGCTCGGGCGTCGCGCTGCCGCGCGTGATGGTCGCCATCATGGAGTACTACCAGAACGACGACGGCACGATCACCGTTCCCGACGCGCTCAGGCCCTACATGGGCGGCCAGGACGTGATCGAAGGGCACGAATCGGTCGGTGAGAGTGCGCTAGGCGAGAGCGACGACTGAGCGCAGCGAAGGCGTCGCTCTCGGAATGGCGAACGGGGACCGGAGTGACCCGTGAGCGGCGAGGATTGAGCGAGTGCGAGGTCGAACGTAGTGAGACCTCGAATACGTGAACGGGGAGGTACGACCCGTGAGCGAAGTGAGCGAAATCCTCGAAATGGTGAACGGGGAGCGGAGTGACCCGTGAACGGCGAAGCCGGGAGCGAACGAAGTGAGTGAGAACCGCGAGAAGGTGATCAAGACGGATAGACGGTTACGTCCGGGAAATACGTCTCGTAGAACCCCGAATCGAAGCTGACCAGCGCGTCGGCATCGACAGCGGCGTGGCCACCGATGACGAAGTCCGCAGCGATGTGCTGGCGCGGTGTGAGCTGGCGGCGACACGAGTGACAGTCTACCGTCTGTGTGGACCCGCAGGATGGACACTGAAGGCCATCAGGTCGACGATCGATGTATTTCCGGAACCTCTCGCCCGCCCTGAACGTCGCCGCTCGCGACGGTTCGGCCACTCGAATACTGAGGTCTTCGAGAAACTGATCGAGGTCCGTCGCGGTATCGAAGTGACCGTCTGCGGCGAGTTCGGCGTACACGATCGGCGTCGTGACGACGCGACCCTCTCGATAGACGCGACGAAGTTCCGCTTCGCTCGCATCGGCGTGTTCGTCGTCGTACAACAGCGCGAGAAGCGCGTTCGTATCGACCGCCGTAATCACGAGGGACCCTCCGACCTGTCGCGTTTCTCGTCGCCAACGTCGCGGGGATATTCGCCGCGAAGGCGTCGCATCCGATCCGGCATGGTTTCGTCGCTCTCCGCGCTGCCCCGGTATGTTTCGAAGGGGTCCGCACCGTCGGCGGTGGTCGGCTCTTTCTTCGTTATCTTGTACCCGGAGTCGACTGCCTCGAAGGTTATCTCGTCACCGGATTCGATCCCGAGTTCGTCCCGGATGTCCTTCGGGATGGTGACTTGACCTTTGGTGGTAACCCGGGGCATATCGGCACTAGGGAGTAATGGATAATGAGTATTACGACGATATTCATACCCGGTGTGCGGAGGTGGCGACACCCGATTCGTGAACGACGTGCGTGATCCGTGATACGACTCGGACTCGACCGTGTCAACCAGCTGGGTTCCGACACGCTCTTGACCCGATCGGGCAGATCGTATTTTGGCTCTCGACGTGGTCCGACGACCACAGATGGTCACCACGATCTCTCCCGATCGACTCAAAGAATTACTCGACGGCGACGAGGATTTCACGCTCATCGACACCCGTCCGGAAGAGAGCTACGAGGCCTGGCACGTTCGCGGGGCGGTCAATTATCCGTTCGACCCCGAGGAGGATCTCGACGGACGCGTCGACGAGATCGACGAACTCGTCGGCGACGACGACCGCGTGATTACGATCTGTGGCAAGGGGCTCTCCTCGGGCAACCTCGCGACCCAGCTGGCCGACGAGCTGGACGACCGGGAGGTCAACGCCGTCGACGGCGGGATGAAGGCCTGGAGCGGCGTCTACGACCACGTCGAGATCGACGTCGGGGAATCCGCCCGCGCGGTCCAGCTCCAGCGCCGGGCGAAGGGCTGTCTCTCCTACGTCGTCGGCTGTGCGCAGACGGGTGAGGGCGTCGCCGTCGACCCCACCGAGGACGGAGACGAGGTGAAGGCGGCCGCGACGGCGGCCGATCTGACGATTTCGGCCGTGATCGACACCCACGTCCACGCCGATCACGTCTCGGGCGGGCGGCGACTCGCGGACGAACTCGACGTCCCGTACTACCTGGGCGAGGGGGCCGCCGAGCGCGACGTCGAGATCCCGTTCGACGCGCTCGGCCGGAACGAGGCCCTCGAGGTGGGCGAGCTCTCGCTGAAAGCGCTCTACACGCCGGGCCACACCAGCGAGATGCTCTCGATTCTCGTCGGCGACGCGGCCGTGTTGACGGCGGACGCGCTGCACGCGGACTCGGTCGGCCGGACCGAACTGGAGTTTTCCGAGGGCGAGGGCGACCAGGGCGCCCGTATGCTCTACGAGTCACTCCACCGGACGCTACTGGCCGAACCCGACGGGCTCGCCGTACTTCCGGGCCACGTCACCGTAACCGAAGACGGCGAGTTCGTCACCGGTTCACCCGGCGAACCGATCGCGACCACTGTCCGGGAAGCTCGAACCGAGATGGACGTCCTCCAGCTCGACGAGGAAGAATTCGTTTCCCGACTCGCCGATCCCGGCGAGGAGCCCGCGAACTACGAGGAAATCATCGAGATCAACCGCGGCGTCCGCGACCTCGACCCAGAGGAGCGGACGGAACTCGAACTCGGGCCGAACAACTGCTCTGCCTGACCGGCTCGGGCCAATTCTCACCGAAACGGCCCCGGGTTTCACGGAAGCTGGAGGAACTGTCGGTCGTCCGGGCGTTCTTCCGTAGCCGGGTAGACGACGGCGAAGTTGCCGTCGGTCATCGTCGAGATTCGACTCGGCAGCGTCCGGAGTTCGGGGTGCCAGCCGACGTCGTCGCGCCGCGCGCTCACGCAGATCGCCATCGCGCCGGCGTCGAGTTTGGCGCCGAGTTCGGACTCGAGTTCCGCCCAGTCGTCGACGGCCGAGACGCGCACGGACGCCTCCGGGTCGACGCTCGCCGCGCGCCGTTCGAGTGCGGCGGGATCGCCCTCGACCGCGAGCGCGTCGACGGCCGCGCCGATCGCCGTCGCCAGCTGGGTGATGGTGTGGATCACCTCGTCCAGGCCGTCGTTGTGCTCGATGTCCGGCGGGAGAACGAGCACGATCCGCTCGGTCGTGGACAGCGGGTCGCGGATTCGGCCGACGACCGTCAGCTGCGTCGTTCGCGAAAGGAGCTGGTCGATCGTGTGGCCGAAGACCCGCTGGGTTCTCGCTCGCGCGCCGTCCCACCCGATCACGATCGTCGAGATCCGTGTTTCGATCGCCGCGGAGACGATCCCGGAGGCGACGTTGTGGTTGAGTCGGCGGTGCCCGACGACCGGGACGTCGGCGCCGGCCGCGTACGACCGCAATCGCGACTGTTCGACCTCGAGGGAAGCGATCTCGGCCAGCGTTCGATCCGTCCGGTCCGGCCTGACGACCGAGACGGTGTGAATCGGCTGTCCGGACCGTTCGTCGCGGATCGAGAGCGCCAGGTCGAGTAAGTTCGCCGCATATCTGGACTCACGCGAGACCGGGACGAGGATACGCTGGGGCATCCGGGTCGGATCGTACGCCCGACGTTCGATCGAGCGCGCGATCCGCGAGCCAGCCCGCTCGACCACCGCCGGACTGACGACGCTCACGACGAGGATCATCAGGACGACCGCGTTGATCAGCGCCCGATCGAAGCCGGGAACGCCAGCGTCGAAGCCGATCTGGACGATCGCGAGCGCCGCCGCGGCCTGGCCGACCGACAGGCCGAACATGGCGCCGACGCTCGCTGGCGAGTAGCCGTAGAGTCGCCCCGTCAGCCAGGCGGCGGCGTACTTCGTCGCTACGACCATCGCGATCAGCGCCGTCGCAAGCGAGAGCGTCTCGACACCGTCTGCGATCACGCGAACGTCGACGAGCATCCCGACCGAGAGCAAGAAGAAGGGGATGAACAGCGCGTTTCCGACGAACTCGATGCGGTTCATCAACGTCCCAGTCTTCGGAATCAACCGGTTTAACGCCAGCCCGGCGAGGAAGGCACCCACGATGTGTTCGACGCCGGCCAGTTCGGCGAGCAGGGCCGAGGCGAACAGGATCGCCATGACGAAGAGAAACTCGTAGTAGCGCTCCTCGTCGTGGATGCGAAAGAACCAGCGACCTAACCGGGGGACGATGAACCAGACGGCGGCGAAGAAGATCGTCAATCCGATCGCGAGTTCCGCCCAAAAGGTCGTCGTGAGCTCGCCGTCGACGGAGGCGACGACGACGGCCAGCACGAGCAGCGCGAGGGTGTCGGTCAGGATCGTCCCGCCGACGGTCGCCGTCATCGACTCCTCGCCGACGATACCGAGCCGGTTGACGATCGGATAGGCGAGCAGCGTGTGCGAGGCGAAGATCGCGGCGAACAGCGACGCGGCGGCGACGGAGAAATCGAAGACCACGATTCCGACGACCGTCCCGACGGCCTGCGGGACGAGAAACGAGAGCAGTCCGAAGACGATCGATCGATCTCGACGGGCGACGAACTGCGCGAAGTTGATCTCGAGGCCGGCGACGAACAGCAGGTAGATGAGCCCCACCTCGCCCAGGAGCTGGATCGTCTCGCCCCGTTCGAGCAATCCGAGACCGTTCGGCCCGATCGCCGCCCCGACCAGAATGATGCCGACGATCCCCGGCAGTCGGTTTCGCTCTAACACCATCGGGGCGACCAGGAAGACGATCATCGCGAGCCCGAAGACGATCACCGGATCGTCGAACGGGAGCGAGAGCGACGGGCGAGAGACGAGCGGATACGCGTTCGTGAGCGCCACGACGTCGGGTATCGTGGCGTCGACTGTGACGACTCGTTCGGTCGCTACGGCGTCGACGGACATCGAATTCGGCGTATCACCGAGTCAGACGGGATCCCGGTTCGTTATCCCAGCCATACGACCGGGTAGGGACGGCCGTCACGGGGTCTCGGCGGAGAAGCCGTCGGTCTCGCTATCGACCCGAACGGATCTGACCACAGAGCGACAGCGACTCAGCGCGTGTACGTCTCGAGCCGGACGATCCGTCCAGCGTCGATTTCGAACACGTCGGCGAATTCGAACAACGCCTCGCCGGTCGCGTCGACGAGTCGGCCGCGAGCGGTCACGCGATCGCCGGTCCCGAAGAGCTCGGCGAGATCGTGGCTGGTGTCGGCCACCGGCCGATCGTCGCGCATGAAGCCGACGAACGCGTCTCGACCCTCGAACGTTCGGTCGGGCCGGCGCTGGACGAACGACGGTGCCAGAAGGGTCTCGAATACGTCGTACTCGTGTGCGTCGAGGGCGGCGTAGTACCGGCGGACGAGCGTGAGCGCTTCGTCGCCCAGGCTCGTAGTCGGCTCATCGGTCACGTGGGCGTGTTTCTCGGGGACGGACAAAAACCTCCGCTCCGAGCCTAGTCGTCCGATAGCTCGACCGGTTCGTCGAGCTGACCGGCCTGGACGTTCCAGAGGGTGGCGTACTTCCCGTCAGCCGCCAGGAGCTCGTCGTGATCGCCGCGTTCGACGATCCGACCGCCTTCTAACACGAGAATCGTATCGGCGTCGCGGATCGTCGAGAGGCGGTGAGCGATCGCGAGGGTCGTTCGATCCACGGTGAGTCGTTCGATCGAGCGCTGGATTGCGAGTTCCGTCTTCGTGTCGACCGCGCTGGTCGCCTCGTCGAGGACGAGGATCGGCGGATCCTGCAGGATGGTTCGGGCGATGGCGATGCGCTGGCGCTGGCCGCCGGAGAGTTTCGTGCCGCGCTCGCCGACTCTGGTGTCGTAGCCGTCCGGCAACTCCTCGATGAACGCGTGCGCTTCGGCCGCCTCGGCCGCCTCGCGGACGGCCTCGTCGCTCGCGTCGAACTCGCCGTAGCGGATGTTCTCGGCGACGGTGCCGTCGAAGAGGAACGTCTCCTGGCCGACGTAGCCGATCGCCTCCCGGAGGTCGGCCAGCTGGAGGCCCCGGAGGTCGTGACCGTCGATCCGGATCGCGCCCTCGTCGACGTCGTACAGCCGGAGGAGCAGCTTGAGAAGCGTCGACTTGCCGGCGCCCGTCGGGCCGACGAAGGCGACCATCTCGCCGGGTTCGGCGACGAAAGAAACGTCCTCGATCACCGGTCTGGACCCGCCGTCGGCGGTTTCACCGCCTCCCGTTCGTTGCTCCGACGGAGTGACGTTCCCCTCCGCGAGGACGTTGTCGTAGGCGAAGGTGACGTCGTCGTAGGCGACGCGGCCCTCGGCCTCGGGAAGCGGTTTCGCGTCCGCGGCGTCCTCGATGGCGACCTCGATATCCATCAATCCGAAGATGCGCTCGCTCGAAGCCTTCGCGTTCTCGTACTGGTCGACGATGTCGGAAACCTGCGCCAGCGGGTCGACGATCCGCTGGGTCAGCATCAAGAAGACGACGAAGTCACCGACCGAGAGGGTGCCCGTCAACGGGCCCGGCGCCGTATCGGTCGCGAGCCAGAGCCCGCCGACGAGAAACGTCGCGACGAAGGCGATGCCGGCCAGTAACTCCATTCCCGGCCGGTAGAGGTACGAGAGCTTGAGGACGTCCATCGTCCGGTCGAAGAAGTTCATCGAGGCCTTGCTGACGCGGTTTACCTCGTAGTCTTCCGTCGCCGTCGCCTTTGTGAGGCCCATCCCCGAGATCGCGTTCTCGAGGCGGGTGTTCAATCGCGCGACCGCCGACCGCTGGCGGACGTAGCGGGGTTCGACGGTCTTCATGAACCAGATCGTGAAGGCGAACATCGCGGGGACGGCGAACAGCGTGATGAACGCGAGTTGCCAGTTGAGATAGAAGAGGACGGCGGCGATGCCGGCCACCATCACCAGCAGGCGAAGCGAGTCCATCAGCGCGTTGTCGAGAAACATCTCTAAGTTCCGCGTGTCGTCGTTCAACACCGCCATCACCTCGCCGGTCTGCTTGTCGTCGAAGAACGTCTGATCCAGCCGTTGCATCTTCCGGAAGCTGTCGACGCGGACGGCGTGCATCACGCCGTGGGCGAACAGGTTGGCCGTCACGCCGTAAATCCAGGTGAAGACGGCCACCGCGACGAACGCGACGGCGATCGCGATCACCGTGAACTCGAGCTGGGCGAGCTGGGCGTCGGGAAGCCACGCGTCGGGAACGAACGGCAGGGAGAACGGAGCCGGATCGTCCGCGTCGGGGGCGAAGATGGCGTCGATCGCCACGCCGAGCATCACCGGCGGCACGAGGCTGGCCATCCGGGCGACGAAGTTCGCCAGCATCCCGGCGCCGAACAGCCCCAACCGACCGGGCGCGTACTCGACGAACAGTCTGGTAAGCGGCCGGTCGACGCGCTCTCGATATCGATCGAACGGCGTCTCCTCTGCGTCGTAATCGCTCACTGGCAGACGGGTTCAGTTTCGAAACGTAAACCCCCCTCGGTTTCGGCCGACGGTGCCGGAACCCGTCGCAGATACTGATTCTACAAACGGAGAGAGAGAGAGAGAGAGAGAGAGAGAGAGAGAGTCGTTCCGTGGGTGCGTTTCGCGGTGGCCGCGAGCCTGCCCGCTGTGCGGGCAGGCGAGCACGGGGAAGGGCTGGGATACCCCTGATACAATACCGCGAGCGAGGCCGTCGGCCGAGTGAGCGGGCCGACGACTGATGTGGAACGAGCGAAGCGAGTGGAACGGAAGGAGGAGTGCTTTTGTACTAAATTTTGCCGAGGGCGCCTATGGCGCCCGCAGAGCAAAATTTAGGTTCACATCATGCCGCCCATGCCGCCGCCCATACCGCCCATGCCGCCGCCGGGTGCGCCGCCTTCCTCGTCGTCGCCCTTGTCGGTCGAGAGGTCGCCGGCGGAGATGATATCGTCGATCTTGAGCACGAGGTTGGCCGCCTCCGAAGCGGAGGTGACGGCCTGCTCTTTGGCGTGGGCGGGTTCGACGATGCCCGCGTCGAAGGTGTTCTCGACGTCGCCGGTCCAGGCGTTCAGGCCGGCGGTGACGTCGTCTTCGTCGTGGGCCGCACGCAGGTCGACGAGCGTGTCGATGCTATCGAGCCCGGCGTTCTCGGCGAGGACGCGCGGGACGAGCTCGAGCGAGTCGGCGAAGGACTCGACGGCGAGTTGCTCGCGACCGGAGACGCTGTCGGCGTAGTCACGCAGGCGCGAAGCGAGTTCGACCTCGATCGCGCCGCCGCCGGCCAGCACGCGGCCGTCGGTGACGGTCTGTGCGACGACGTCGAGCGCGTCGCTGACGCCGCGTTCGAGTTCGTCGACGACGTGGTCGGTCGAGCCCCGAAGCAGGAGGGTGACGCCGTGGGCGTCGTCGCCCTCGACGTAGAACAGGTCGTCGGCCTCGTCGCGGGTTACGTCGCCGTAGCCGAGGTCGTCTTCGGTCGCGCTCTCTAGGTCGGAGACGATCGACGCGTCGACGACCTCCTGGAGGAACTCCAGGTCGGACTTCTTCGTCCGGCGGACGGCGAGGATGCCCTCCTTCGCGAGGTAGTGCTGGGCGAGGTCGTCGATGCCCTTCTGGCAGAAGACGACGTCGGCGCCGACGTCGACGATGTGGTCGACCTTCTCGCGAAGCTGCTGTTCTTCGCGGTCTAAGAACTTCTGGAGCTGATCGGGGTCGGAGACCGAGACCTCGGTGCTGACGTCGGCTTCGTCGACCTCGATCGGGTCGTTGATGAGGAGGATGTCGGCGTCGGTCGCCTCGCGGGGCATGTCGTCGTGCGTCGGCTCTTTGTTGACGATGCCGCCGACGAGGAGGTCGGACTCACCGACCGCGCGGCCGGCCTGCGTCTCGATGTTCAGGAACTCGAGGTCGACGACGTTCTCGCCCTCGTCGTTCTCGACCGTGACGTTGCGGACGGCCTCGACGATCAGCGAGGAGAGGTGCTCCTTATTGAGCTCGGCGCCCTTGCCGGTCATCGACGTCTCGGCGACCGAGCGAAGCAGGTCCTCGTCTTCGGTGTCGACGTCGGTCGCGATATCGTCGATCTCCTCGCGAGCCTGCTCGGCGGCCATGTGGAAGCCCTTGATGATGGCCGTCGGGTGAATGTCCTGCTCGATCAGGTCCTCGGCGTTTTTCAGCAGTTCACCCGCGATCGCGACGGCGGTCGTGGTGCCGTCGCCGGCTTCGTCCTCCTGGGTCTCAGCGACCTCGATGATCATCTCGGCCGTCGGGTTGTCGATGTCCATCTCCTGGAGGATGGTGACGCCGTCGTTCGTGATGGTGACATCGCCCATCGAGTCGACGAGCATCTTGTCCATTCCCTTCGGGCCGAGCGTCGATTTGACCGACTCGGCGACGGCGCGCGCGGCGCTGATGTTGTACTCCTGCGCGTCGCGATCCTTGACGCGCTGGGAGTCTTCGCTCATGACGATCATCGGCTGTCCCTGCTGCATTCGCTGACTCATAGTCAAACGATTCGTTGTTTGTCCTTCTACATAAATCTACCGTTCCCGAGAGTCCCCGACCGCTCGGGCGAGCCACGCCGAACGTGCGTCGAACCGCCCGACGGTAGGCCTGCTGAACGTATTCGTGCGACAGTATACCAAACTACTGTGCGGGGAAAACCGACGCCAAACGAGACTGTTTAAGTATACGTTCGGTGGCGGTCGGGCCGGTCCTTCGCGTCGCCCTATTCTACGCGTCGACCGGTTCGACCAGCGACGGGTCGTCGTTTTTGGGCGCGTTCACGGCCGTCGAGACCGGATACGCCCGAAGCGAGTCGGAGTCGTGCGGCGTGAGCACCGACTTAGGATCGGGCTCTGCGAGCCACTCGCGTTCGGAGTCGGGTTCGAGGATCGCCGCCATCCGGTGGTGAAGCGGTTCGACCACGTCGTTCGGCTCGGTCGTCACGATGGTGAATGTGACGCGCGCGTCGTTCTCATCGCCAGCATCGTCGCCTCGATCATCGGCTCCGCCACTGGCGAACGCGTCGAGACCCGACTGGACCGTCTCCGGACGCCAGGTCGCCCAGAGGCCGGCCATCGCGAAGGGGCGGTCGTCCTCGAACGCGATTCGGTACGGTCGCTTGCCGTCGTCGGTCCGGGTCCACTCGTAAAACCCGTCCGCGAGGACGAGACAGCGCCCGGCTTCGGCAATCTCCGATTCGACGTCGCGACCGGACGACGACCGCTCGTACGATGGTCGAAAGCTCGGCTTCTCGTCGACCGTCTCCGCCCGAGCGTTGATCAGGCCGTCCCGGTCGTCGTCGGCCCAGGCGGGGAGCAGGCCCCACTCGAGCGGCTGGATGGTCTCCGGTTCGGCGTCGGTGACGACGGGAAGCCGCTGGCCCGGCGCGGCGTTGTACGTCGGCGACGTCGGTGCGTCGAACCGGGCGTCGAATCGCTCCTCCAGATCGGCCGGCGGCGTGAACAGCGAGTATCGACCGCACATGAGTCGGCGTACGCGCCGCGGGGAGAAAACCGTTCGCGACGGCGAATCGCTGGTATCGGCTGCGCATCGATGGCGTCGTCAGCACGTTTATAGGACCGGTGCTCCGACCTAGCACTAGATGGACGACCCGGTCGAAGAGTCGTCGGCTGACGGACTGGCCGAAGACGCGCAGTCGACGAAGCGTCGGGAGCGCTCGAAGAAATTCGTCCTCCAGCTTCGAACGCTGTCGCTGATCCTCGTCGTCGTGGGATTCGTCGGTGCGATCGCCGAGGGGTCGGCGCCGATCACACCGGAAACCGCCTTCAGCTACGTCTTCGCCGCCGGTATCGCCGGCGCGCTCGTCTCGGTTTATCTCGGGATCTTCCTCCACGATGGCGCCGACGAGTTCGACCGGTAATGGATCGCCTACGGCGACTCACTTTGCGGTATGGGCGTCGTACTCTTGGTAGGCGTCGTAAACGATCTGGGCATGAACGCGCCACAGCCGACCGAAAACTCGACGGACATGTACGAATTCGTCGTCAGAGACGACGGCCGCCTGGAACTTCGCCACCTCGATCACGCAGACGAGTGGATCGCATCCGACGAACCCGTCGAAGTCCTCCGGTAAGCGCCTCAGCCGGTTAAATGAAAATGTGACAAGTAAATTGTCTCATTTACACGGTTGAGTTCGTGGGTTAGAGCGGTCGAGCGCGAGTTCGATGTTTCGTACGCCACAGTCGAGTGCGAGTTCACGGAACTGTTTGAACCAGTTTCGAGCGCGCGATCTCGCATATTATCGCCGGAGCACAAAAACCATGGATTCGACATTCGAGCGGAAACGGTGCGTTGTATTAGTCGGTATGTAATCGCCTTTCCGTCCGGGAATGTATTGGTCCAAGAGCTACGTAATTTATATGGCGTTGTAGGATTTACTTATGTTATGGGAAGCCTCTCGAATGTTCGTCTTTTCGCGATGGCATTGGTTTCGTCACTTCTAAGCATCCCCATATATGGCATAATATATGATGTATATAACCCGAATGATGGAGGGTTGTTTACACTGATAATCGCTATTGTGATTTTTTCAGTATTGATGTTCGTAGAGGGTTATACGTCAAAAAAATAATTGGTTTTAGTGGAATGTATATTTGGAAGGTGAATATACTCTAGAAATCGGTAGTAAATAGTGATCCAGAAGTAGGCGGCCTTGTTTAGACGCTCACCATCAACTCGATGGGGTCGTCACTAGTAAATTCTAGTGTCCTAGCAAAAGCCGCTACTTGTCGGATATACTAGGAAGTGAAGCGGGTCGGTTTCGGTGTGCTGACGAAGACCGCCCGCTTCGCGAAGACAGTCGTGTCGTTCGCTCAAAAAGCCGTCGCTGGCCCGCCGGAACCGGCATACCGGCCTGGTGAAGACGGGTATGCCGACTGGGTAATTCTCGCGATTCAAGGCCTCAAAGAGTACTTCAACCACGATTACAGGAAGCTGATGGATGTTCTTCGAGAGATGCCCAGAGTCACGAAATTGCTCGACTTGACGCCTGAAACGCTACCACACTTCTCGACAGTGTGCGCGCGAAAGCAGGAGATACCGATGAAGCGGTGGCGAGCGATACTCGATTCGTCGGTCGATCTATACGAACTCGGAGACGTTCAGGCGATCGACGCAACTGGTGTGGATCGCGTCCAAGCCAGCCAGCACTACGCGAAACGGACGGACTACACGTTCGAAGCGGTGAAAACCACGCTGTTGGTCGATTGTGAGACGAGTGCGATCCTATATACACACTGTTCAATGAAACAACCGCACGATACGCAGGTTGGCTGGAAAGTGCTAGTGCGTAATCTCGACGTGTTAGGCACTGTCGCGGCGGATAAGGGCTACGACTGGGAGGAACTTCGCACGAGATGGCGGGCGGAAAGTATCACACCGCTGATTCCACAGCGAGATCCTGGAATGCGAGGATGGGCGAGGAACTTGCTTATCCATGATCGGGCGTATCACCAACGCTCGAACGCTGAATCAGTGTTTTTCGGTCTCCGGCGTAGGTACGGAGACACGCTCTGGTCAAGAACCTGGTTCGGTCAATTCCGTGAACTTGTCATGAAATCTGCGGTCCGGAATATCGAACGCGCGTTAGAGGGTTCAGACCGGTGAAACCAGGCGTCTAAACAGGGCCAAGTAGGCGAAATTCGAAAGACCATCAACAGGTTATGTTTAGTTTGTCTGGCACTGTCTAGATGAGAGTTTGAGGAATAAGCAGGTGGTGGCGAGAAGTGACCATGCAACTCGCCAACCTGCCCAGAGAGAACTTAGACGTGGACTGTGATGAGGATTGGGGAACGAGCGCACCCCGACACCCGTCAGGGTGTTCGGGGTGCGACTGCATTCGATGGGACTGTCGGTTCGAGAGGTCGCCCCAGTGCTCGATTTGCTCGGTATTGACCGTTCTCACGGTGCAATTTGGAACTGGACGCAGAATCTTTCGGAGGACCAGAGCGACCCGACGCCGGTGCAGTCGTCGCGGGTCGCGGGCGACGAGGAACAGATCGAGGTTCACGGCGAGAAAAAATGCTGTACGCCGCGATTGACACGAAATCGAACCTTCTGCTGGAAATCGATGTCTTCGGCCGTCCCTAGAACGTTACGCGTTCTGGTGTGCGAACGAGACGCTGTTCGTCTCGTCAACGCCGCGGAACTGATCCAGCGGCGGCGTTTCTCCATCGGCTGACCGAGAATCACGATATTGACGAGACAGAGTTTCTCGTCGATGATGGCGGCTATCTGACTGCCCTCGCGCGCCACGAATTGAGCGGGCAGCTCGACTACAGAGAGCGAAACCACGTCGAAAAGTAGTTTCAGACCGCCTCAATGCGAATCGACCGCTTTCACTCGTTCTGGCGGGGCAGTCCGGCCAGCGCAAGACGCTGGCTCAGACGCTTCAGACACCAATACAACCACGATCAACCGAATCAAGCGCTCAATGGCCGAACGCCGGCTTAGGAGGTGCTGAAATAGACAGTGCCGAATCGACGTTTTTCACACGCTGGTGCAAATACGGCGAGATAGTCCGTGCTCGCATCTGATTAGGCCAGTTCCGCGAACTCGTTCTGAAGTGTGCGGTCAGCAACGTCGAAATCGCGCTCGACGGTTCAAACACATGATTTTAGGCGTCAAAACAAGACCCTAAATAGTCGATCAATTGTTAGGAATCGTCGCCTACTTTAACATACAAGTGGATGATCAACATTTTCTATATCCAATCCGTCGCCATCACATTCTGTGACTCTACCAATACCGTCCGAAGCTCCGCTGATGGTAGTCTCTGGGTACTCAGTGAACGTATTCCACGGACTACTAGCATACGTCATTTTTCTCTCTCTGGTAGAATCAACTGTATGACCCCAAAAACCATCCCTTTCTTCAAGCACCGATTTGCTATTCCCATCGTCACCCCAGAACCACCCGCGGTTTTCAGTCCATCCATTAGTCTCCACAGCCACAACTTCATCTCCTTCGACATCCCACATTATTTGATGATACAGCTCAAACACTTTCACACCTCCAAAACCTCCCAGTCCGTACAAGTCAAATTGGAACGTGGCTGTATAATCATAAGGGAATGATTGTGCACTGGCCGAATTTGGGAAGATAACATCGGTCATGTCCGCAGATGTTAGTCTATTTGCATCGTGGTAAGCCATTCTTTGGCCGTGGTTTAATTCATCCCAAATATCATCCCTCCCTTCTTCATTCAGCTCGTTGAACTTTTTAAAGAACTCAATGAGTTCATTTTCCTGCCCTGGATTGAAATTTGTATCAATTTCGTTGTGAGTTGCCTCAGCACCGGCCATGATGGAGGTCCCCAAGAACGATAGTCCAGCAACTCCACCACCAATTGTTTTTAGTACTGTTCTTCTCTGATTTCGATTGGTGTCTTTCACCATATGTTATGGTTGGACCAATATAATATATATGCATCGATTTAGTTTTTGTTAATTATTGTTAGACAAATAGTTGGTTTTTAGTGTGGAAGCTGTCGACGAGTCTTAATCACCGGTATTATAGATCCACCTAACAAGATCATTCAAATTATGACGTCAATAGCTCTCCTCGTTCGATAACCATGTGTCCATCTGATTACCATGGATCGATTGCTAAGGAACTGCGTCCTGGATCTCGGTGACCACGTGGAGGTAATACGGCGATCAATTTCATTGGGAAGACACGGTCGTCCGGAGCGAACTATAATCGGTTAAACCCCAGCTCAGTACGTTGCCTGGGGGAGAACGTCGATCTGATGGATCTCGCGACGAATTTCCGTGACCAAAACCAATTGAGACGAAAACGCAACCGATGCTATCAGTCACAAATCTAAAAAAGAGGACTCACGCTAAATCGCACGTAGTGCAATTCGAAACTGAAGCGTATATCGATGAATACGTCATCGATGGGAAAAACAGCGGAACCTTCGCCGGAGATAACACCGGTATCACGTACACGCCGGATGTTTCGGGTGCGGGATCCCCGGTGTCCGTCTCGACGGACGAAATCGCGAGCATTACGTTCAAACGGGACGCGACGCTCCAGCAAAACAGGTTTCTCGGCTGGTTCTTCGCCGTCTTCACCGTCGTCCTCGTGTCGTCCACCTACGTTCTCTACTTCGCTGGGCAACCCACGAATCCGGACTTCGACCACACCGCGTTGTTCATGGGAGTCCTCATCGTCGGCTCGCTCGCCACCACGTACGACTACTTCAACGGCGAAGACTACGACGTCATTGTCGCCCACATTCGAACCGACGACGGCGACTCCCACGTCTTTACCGGACGGATAAAAAATACGGAATTCGTCGACGCGTGCGGGAACCTCCTCGAGACGGACATCGAAACGAGAAATCTGAACGAGAAACTCGACGCGGTACTCGACGACTGACACCTGCAACGCTCCCTACCGTCCACTCGAGAAAGCCCGCAGCTTCGCACTCGCCGTTCGCTCACACCTGGCCGGCACCGTCGGCGTGGGCCTCGATGTTGTCCCAGACGTCGGTCATCACCTCGCCGGTCATCTCGACGAGCGCCTCGACTTCGGGCTGACACTCACACGGCGCACAGCCGAGATCGCGAATCGCCTTCGTCGTCGAGGCGTGGTAGACGCAGACGTCGTCGCCGTCCTCGTAGACGACCGTCGTACACGGGAGCAACCCGGCGAGTTTCGGATCGATCTCGAGGGCCTCCTTCGCGATTTCGGCGTGACAGACCACGATGAGCGCCGTCTTCCTGATCTCTGTGTCTAACACGCCCGCAACGTACTCGTCGAGGCGCGTGAGCGCGACCGTCTCGAACCCCTGGTACTCGTGTTCTAACTGCACGTGGACGACCGCGTCCTCGAACGGCAGATCGAGCGTGGTGAAAAGCGCCTCCTCGACGGTGGGAGCCGGCGTCTGCTCCGTACTCATACCGACAGCATCTCCCGCACGTTATATCAATACACCCGCTTTCGGCAACGGCGGACGAGTGGTCAAAATGTCAGCAGGGTTGAATTGGCTCGCGAGCTACTCGCCCATCTCAGACTCGAAGAATGACGCCTGATCTGCACAATCGACGACCGGAAACGCTCGCAGCATCTCGACGGCGTGATCCTCGTCGAACCCGCCGGCGACGAACGCGTACTCCTCGGCAGTGACGTAAGCCAGGACCGCTGCGTGATGTGAATCAGCGCGGTCGAAAACGGTGGACAGATCTTCTTCAGATTGCGGCGGTTCGCCAAATCGCGACGCAACCGTAGTTACGTCCGTCGAGCCGCCTTCCCTGAACGTTCGAGAGGTCGATTCAAGACCCCCCATGGACATATCGCCGTGCCCCGCCTCCGAGAGTCCACTGACGTCACTTTCGTCGGGAAGCATCGCTTCGAGGTCGTCCGTATCCGGGGTCGAACACACGCCGAAGCCACCACCGTTGCTACCGTCGCCGTCGTCGTCACTCGATAGACAGCCAGCAAGTGCGGCCGTTCCTGTTGCCGCAAGCGCCAGGACGCGTCGTCGCGATACGGTACGATCAGTCTTCGATCGGGTATTCATCGGTACCGGACTTGTCCGACAGTCAGTAATAACGCCCCGCTAACCAGATGGGAAGTTGGTAACTTACCAGAGAGTAAGTTGCAGCAGTAACGTGGTTGTTCAAACAGTCACGTCTCGACCGCGGAGTCACCGCATCGTGGCATCGCTCGAAGTCGATACCGACAGGACGCCGCTCACGGGTCGTTCCTCCCCGTTCGACATTTCGAGGATTTCGCTACGCTCGATCCTCGTCGCTCACGGCTTCGCCGTTCGCTAATTCGCGATTCTCACTTCGTTCGAACCTCGCTACGCCAGGACTGGGATTTGAACCCACCTCCAGACGGTCCTGCTCGTTCGCTTCGCTCACTGCGCGGGCTGCGACTGGCGTACGTTCAAATCCCGCTTTGGCGCTTCCTGGCACCAAGTTTCTCGCGACGCTATGCGTCGCTCGAAGTTGATACCGACAGGAAGCGCCAGGACTGGGATTTGAACCCAGAATCCCGAAAGGGAACACGCTTTCCAGGCGTGCGCCTTACCGTTCGGCCATCCTGGCTCGGATGAAGGTTGCCGACTGGGTCGAATAAGTCTTGCGAGGTCGGTCTCACCGGCCGCGGGTTTCGGCCCACGCGACGACGCGATGTTCGTACCGATAGGTCACCACGGCCGTCGCACCGGCTACGATGACCGAACCGACGAGCGACTGCGCGAGCGTCAGGTCGACCGCGTCGAGGGCGATCGACCCCTGGGCGAGGATGGCGAAGACGAGTCCGCCGACGATCCCCCAGAGGGTTGCGGATTTGACGCGTGCGTTCACGGTGTGGTCGGTTACTCGAGGTTCGCGATGGCCTCGATCTCGACGCCGGCGCCCTTGGGAAGGTTCGCCACCTCCACGGCGCTTCTGGCGGGTGGCTCGTCGTCGAAGTAGGTCGCGTACGTCTCGTTCATCTCCTCGAAGTCGTCGATATCGGCGAGAAACACCGTCGTCTTGAGGACGTCCGCGGGCGTCGCGCCCTTCTCCTTCAAGATCGCGACGACGTTGTCGAGCGCCTGCTCGGTCTGGACGGAGATGGGCTCGTCGTCGAGCAGCTCGCCGTCGGGCGTCAGCGGAATCTGGCCGGCGGTAAAGAGAATCGAGCCGTTCGTCGTCGCCTGACTGTACGCGCCGACCGCGGCCGGAGCGTCGTCCGTGCTGATGATTCGCTTCATACCTAGCGGTCCGGGAGGCGGGCTAATAAAGGGCGGCGAAATCGGTCAGTTCCGCCGATCGCGGACACCGATCACTCCTCGACGTCGAGGTCGAACTGCTCGTTCTCGACGACGGCGTTCAAGACGACGCTCGTGTTCGACTCCTTGATGTCGGGGTCGGTCAGCAGCGTCTTGATCTGCTCGTTCATGCCGTCGGTGTCTCGAAACTTGCCGATCGCCGTGACGTCGTAGTCGCCGGTGACCTCGTAGACGGAGATCATCTGGCGGTGCTCGCGAAGCCGGTCGGTGATCTCCGGAAGGGCGTCACCTTCGACCTTGAGCTGGATGACGGCCGTGACGTCGTAGCCGAGCGCGTCGTAGTCGACGCGCGGGGTGTAGCCGTCGATCACGCCGGCCTCCTCCAGGTCGGATAAGTGATTCGAGACGGTCGTCACCGACACGTCGAGTTCCTCGGCGAGGCTTCGCAGGCTCGCGCGACCATCTCCCAACAGGGCATTCACCAACTTCGAGTCGAGATTTTCGTACGTCATCAAGCTGACCCACTTCCCCCACCCATTAGAACTTTACGAATGAACAATTTCTGGCGAGAGACGGGCTAATTGCGCGGAACAGTAGGGTTTTAGTGGTGGAGATGGTTGAGTCAGACGAGCTTCGGATGACAACCGGCAATCTTACAAGTACGGAAGAATCGGTTCTCGAAACGATCGAACACGAAGATATCGACTTTCTTCGATTGCAGTTTACTGATATTCTCGGCGTGGTAAAAAACGTCTCGGTTCCCGCTCGCCAGACCGAGAAAGCGTTCCGCGAGGGCATCTACTTCGACGGCTCGTCGATCGAAGGATTCGTTCGGATCCAGGAGTCGGACATGCGCCTGATTCCCGATCCCGAGACGTTCGCCATCCTGCCGTGGCGCACGAACGACCACGGCGCGGCGGCGCGCATGATCTGCGACGTCGTCGACACCTCGACGGGCGAACCGTTCGCCGGCGATCCGCGAACGGTGCTCAAACGCACGCTCGACCGTGCTGCCGAGCTAGGATACACCGTCAACGTCGCGCCCGAACCCGAGTTCTTCCTCTTCGAGGAAGACGAAGACGGTCGCGCGACGACGAAGACGAACGACGCCGGCGGCTACTTCGACGTCGCGCCGAAGGACCTCGCGAGCGACGTCCGCCGGGACATCATCTACGGCCTCGAATCGATGGGCTTCGAGATCGAAGCGAGCCATCACGAGGTCGCCGAAGGGCAACACGAGATCAACTTCGAGTACGACGACGCCATCGCCACCGCGGACAACGTTGCCACGTTCCGGACGGTGGTCCGCGCCATCGCCGCCCAGCACGACCTGCACGCGACGTTCATGCCGAAACCGATCGCCGAGATCAACGGCTCGGGCATGCACACGCACGTTTCCTTTTTCACCGAGGACGGCGAGAACGCCTTCCACGACGGTGACGACGAGTTCAACCTGAGCGAGACGGCCCACGCGTTTCTCGCCGGCGTCTTAGAACACGCCCCCGCGATCACCGCCGTCGCCAACCCGACGGTCAATAGCTACAAGCGCCTCGTCCCGGGCTACGAGGCGCCCGTCTACGTCGCCTGGTCCGACCGCAACCGCTCTGCGCTGATCCGCAAACCCGCCGCGCGCGTCCCGGCCGCCTCGCGCATCGAGCTGCGCTCGCCCGATCCGTCGTGTAACCCCTACCTGGCCCTCGCGGCCATCATCGAGGCCGGTCTCGACGGTATCGAGCGCGATCTCGAGGCGCCGGACCCGGTCAGAGAGAACATCTACGAGTTCGACGAGCGAAAGCGCGACGAGTACGGCATCGACACGCTGCCGACGAACCTGGGCGAGGCGGTCGACGCGCTCGAAGCCGACGAGGTCGTCAACGACGCGCTCGGCGAGCACGTCTGCGAGAAGTTCATCGAGGCAAAGCGCCAGGAGTTCGACGACTACCTCGTCTCCGTCTCCGAGTGGGAACTCGATCGCTACCTCGAGACGTTCTGAGCGGTCGGTCCGGTTTCGCCGCGTTCGACGGACTGGTTACGTTGCGGCGGTCGGCTCACCGCGAACCGATCAGTTACTCACACCGAGCGACGACTCTTCCGTCTCGATCGTGACCGCGACCAGCCGAGGCAGTCCGACGATCACCACGCCAGCGAAGAGGCCGAGACCGAACCAGACGACGACCCAGTCGGTGACCAGCAGGACGGCCGCCCCCGCCGAGAGGAGACCGATGCCGAGCAGACCGTGACCGACCCGATCGATCGAGAGCGCCCACCCGGAGTAAGGTGGCGTCGCGTAGGTCCAGGCGATCGCCGATCCGACGGCCCCGCCGAACAGCGCGGCGGCGTCGACGCGACCCCCGACGACGAACGAGACCAGCGAGACGGCGGCGACGGCGACGAAGACCGCGGTCGTCTCTGCGTGTCGATCGTATTCGGTTCGGACGGTTCGACGAAGTGCGATGACGGCGGCGACGAACGCGGCGGCGATGGCGGCCCCGACGAACACGTCGATCGGGTAGTGCAGACCGACCGCGACGCGGGAAAAACCGATGGCAGCGATCATCGCGGATGCCCCGACGAGACGCTGGCGCCGGGTACCGACGTCGAGTTCGAACGCGAACGCGAGCCAGATGGCGGTTCCGGCCATCGCGTGGCCGCTCGGAAAACTCGTCGAGGAGACCTCGACCAGCGGTGCGTAGGCGTGGCGAATGCCGACCGGGAGCGTCTCTGGGGCGATCGCGGGACCGACGCCAGGTCGGCCGATCTCGAAGTAGCCCTTCGTTCCGACCATGATCGCGTACGCACCCATCACCGTCCCGAGCCAGGGCGCGAATCGATCGCGCGGACCGAAGTAAAAGGCGATGACGATCGCCGGCGCGACGAACCAGACGCTCCCGACGTACGAAAAGAGCGCCCAGAGGAACGCCGCCCACTCGGGGAACGTATCCCGAACCGTTCGGACGGTCGTCGAGTCGAACCACATCGACTCCGTCTTTCGATTCGGCGACCGTATTTCTGTCGGTCGAAAAGACTGTCGCGGTCGGTGAATGGCGTCGGCCGGAGAATCCAGAAGCGCTACTCACCGACTCACGATCGCCACTCGCCGACGCGGTCCCGGAGCCGGCCGGGAAGCCCCAGGACCGAAAACACCGTTCCGAACAGAACCATCAGCAGGTAGACGCCGAGCGTCGAGGTCCAGATGACGAACATGGCAAAGACGGCCCAGCCGCTAGAGAGGAAGTAGTAGGCGGCGATCGTCATCGCGGTGCCGTACAGTAATACGAGATAGGGGCCCCAGCCGTGGGCCTTGCCGCGACGGACGCGCCGGCGGACGTACCGTCGTAGATCGCCCTCGAGGTCTTCTTTGCGAACCGTTCTGGACTCGACACCCGCCTCTACGGCCGCCAGCTCGTCGCGAAGTCGCTCGATCTCCTCGCGCAGGGCGGCCGGATCGTCCGCCCGGTCGCGGGTACGATCGCTCGCGCGTCGTCCGTCGCTCGGTTCCCCGGCGGACGTCGCCCGTTCGGTCGCGTCGCTCGCCCGCTCCCCGGGGTCGTCCGTCGTCGATCCCGTCGGCGGCTCCGACGTGGGCGACTCGCCGTCGCGATCCGTGGCGTCGTCGGTCATCGCTCGTCGGCCGAACTGTCGAGAGCCGGGACTTTGTAGCTGCCGGTCCGTTCCGCGATCGGCGAGAACGGCGTTGACCACCGCGCCGAAGACGACGACGATCGCGCCGAGGTAGAGCCAGATGAGTACGAGCAATACGCCCCCGAGCGCGCCGTAGACGGCCGAGGCTGAGGCGAGCGCGGCGTAGATAGCGAACGTCCGACTGAGCGCGAGCCAGCCGACGGCCGCGATCATCGTCCCCGGGAGCGCCTCGCGAACCGACACCGACCGGCCGGGGAAGATGACGTACAGCGGGAGAAACGCCGCGACCAGCGCCGGAAAGACGAATAACGGACCGACGAGACCGGTTCCCGGCACCGGCGCCAGGGCGATCGCGAGTTCGAGCCCGGCGACGAGACCCAGTCCGACCGTGACCGCACCGGCGACCACGGCCGCGTCCCAGAACGTATCGAGCACGCTTCGCTCGCCACCGGTGCCGTAGATCAGCGAGAACGCCCGGTCGAGCCCTCTGAGAACCCGACTCGATCCCCAGATGATACCGATCGCCCCGACGACCGTCGCGGACCGGCGTCCGGTGTCGTCGACGAGCGCGTCGGCGAGCAGCTGCTGGGCGGCCGGCGTCAGAAATTCGGCAGCCGCACCCGAGAACCGGTGTGCCAGCGCTTCGCCCCCCAGGCTCGACGCTACTCCCACGGCCAGCAGCGCGATGGGTACCAGCGAGAGAAACGCGTAAAACGCGACGCCGGCCGACAGAAGCGTCAGCTGCCTGGTCCGAGCGATGAAGATGGCGTCTCGGAGAGCGAGACGTATCGAGTCGACGTCGATCACGAACCGTGCTACCACGCCCGGCAGGAAATAGCGCACACGGTTTCGCGCTCGGTGAGGCTGGCCGTCACGGAATCGGGACGACCGACGGGAGTTACCCGCCGTCGGTTCGGTCCGCTCGTTCCGGCGATCCGCCCCGGTAGACTGCCCAGAGTAGCAGGGCCGCGATCAGGAAGTCGAAGCCGTGTTCGATCAAGTGGTGGACGGTCATCGGGACGACGCCGAAGACGGTCCCCAGCCCGACGACCGACCGCGTGACGAGCAAGCCGAGTACGATCGAGAGGAGCGCGTATCGGGCCGTCCGACGGCGGCGGTAGGCGACCACGGCCGCGAGGAAGAGGACGGTGGTCCCGACGGCGGCGAGCGCGATTACGACGAGAAGCAGCGGCGTCAGCTCCGGGTCGTGCCACGACGCCGGCATCGCGCGAATCATTTACACGTAAGTGCTCTCAGACCGTCGTCCTATGTGTGTCGATTCGGTCTACCGTGCTCCCGACGGTTTCGACCGTTCCCTCGCGGCGGGAACCGTCGCAACCGTGGAACATCCCCCGCTAGTACGGAAGGGTAAGCCGACGCTGATCAATCGTGACAGAAACCAGAACATCGATACGCGAACACGTCCACGCCAACGCCGGCGTCCACTTCAACGAGCTGGTCAGAGCGGAGGCGTTCGCGCCCGGACAGGTGCAGTACCACCTGCGCCGACTCATCGACGAGGGCGCGGTCGTCCGCGAGGAGTTCTACGGCCAGACTCACTACTACCCGCCGTCGACGACGGACTGGGAGCGCGCCGCGCTGGCGCTGTTTCGTCGGGAGAGCTCACGAGCCATCGTCTCGACCCTGCTCGAACGAGAGGCGACGACGCCCGCCACCCTCGCACGAGACCTCGACCTCGCCAGAAGCACGGTCGAGTACCACCTCGACCGCCTCGTCGAGCGCGAGGTGGTCGAAAAGCGCTACGATCACCGAAACCGGGTGTCGCTCACCCTGACGAATCCCACCCGGACGAGGCGGCTCCTCCAGGCGGTCGAACCCTCGACGCCGGACCGGCTCGTCGATCGCTTTACGCGCTTCGTCGACGACGTTTTCGAAGACGCCACCGAATAGGGGTAGCCGGGCGACCATCGGTCGACGCCCTGTCCGGAGCGTCAGGAACTCTGGCCGGGGCCTTAGGCGCCCTGGTCGGGAGTTAGGCGCTCTCGTCGGATTCTATCGCGAGCCGCAACTCGTCACCGTCGCGTAGTTCGTACGCGGTCGGGTCGATCGGCTCACCGTCGACGGCGAACTCGATCGCCGTCCCGTCGTCGCCCGCGTCGTAGGTTTCGCCGTCGAATCGGACGATCGGATCGCCGCCGTCGACGTCGAGTTCGAAGTGAGGCAGCAAGTCGATCGCCTCGCCCGCCGTCACCCGTTCTTCGCCCTCCATAAACCAGCCGTCGTGTCCCTCGTGGAGGTGGAAGTCGATCGAGTAGTCGTCCGCGTGCTCGGCCTGGAAGCGATCCTCGGTCAGGTCGACCGGCTCGCCGTCGATGACGATCTCGAGGTCGCCGCGCTCGTCGATCGCGTCCTCGAAGAGACAGCCGGCGAGCGCGATCGAACTCGCGACGGCCGCGATCGCGGTTCGTCTGGTGGGCATACGCGGAGGCAGCCGTGGAAGCCCAATAACTGCCACGATCGGACTCGAGAGGGCTGTTTCGCGTTCGAGAGTCGAACCACACTCGTTCGAGAATCGAACCAAACCCTTCGAGAAGTGTACCACCCCCTCCGAAAATCGGACCACTCCCTTCGAGAAGTGAACCAGAATAGCCTTTTGAGTGCGCTCGAAACTGCCGACACGTAATGGCTACGGGAGAAACCCCCTCCGCACTCGACCCGACGGTTCTCCGACCCGTCGCCGCCGGAGTGGCACTCGTCGTCGCCATCGCACACCTCTTTCACCCGACGCTCGGATTCCCCCGCCTGGTCGAACACCTCCGACTCGGGACGCTGTACGATCCCCGGCCGATGCTCTTTACGCTCTCTGCGGTCGCGATCGTCGCCGGCGTCTTGCTCGCGTACAACGGCGTGCGAAGGCAACCGCTCTACGTCGGCGGCATCGTCCTGATAGTCGCCTACCTCGCCGGCTACGGCGCCTGGCACACCGTCCTCGAACACGGCGGGTTCTGGCCCCACATCGAGGCCCACGGCCACCACGACATGGGCCACGCGGCGGTGGTCGTCGATCACCTGCTCGACGACGCCTGGGCGCTCGTCAGCAAGGTCGTCGAAGCCGCGTTGCTCGTCCTGCTCGTCGCGTTACTGGCGATCGACGACGAAGCCTGATCGTCGACCGTCGCAGAGTGACGACCGTCGCCGGCTTCACCGCAAACTGTCCGCCGTTGCGTCGAAAATCTCGCCGACGTCGGCGTCCGTCTTGAACGCCGTTCCGCTGTAGTGCGCCGGTGACGCGTCGTATCCCGCGTCGCAAAGGTCGTCGAGGAAGTCGGCCATCGCGTTCGCCGGCAGCGTCCACTCCTTGCAGAGACGGTGCTGGTCGTAGTGGGTCGGCTCGTCGAGTTCGGCTTCGAGCGTCGCACAGAGTTCACGGGCCGCCTCGGCGGTGCCGGCGGTTTCGGGAACGCGCTCGCGGACGCTCGCGACGAAGTCCCGGTCGCGGTACGGACCGAGCCAGAGCGGGCCGGCGGTGAGCAGTCGGTCGCCACCGCAGTTGGGACAGTCGTCGATCGGGGTCGCGATCAGGCCGGGGTCGGCCCCCGCGCCGCCGTCGTCGGCCTCGCGGTAGAGGCAGTCCTCGCAGTGGTGGACGAACCCGAGGTGTGAGAGTGCGGCGTCGGCGGCGGTCGCCCGGTGATCGAGTTCGAGGTAGGTGCGAACGTAGTGGCTGCTGGCGTGGGTGAAGATGGGCGTGACGCCGACGTCGAACCGCGCGGCCGAGCGGGCGAGCGCCGAGAGCAGGATTCGGACGCCCATCTCCGGATGATAGTCTGTGTTGCGGGGAACGGCCGAGTACGAACGCACGCCGCTCTGGAAGTGAGCGCCACACAGCGGCGCCGTGTCGGTCGCGGTGACGCAGACGAGGTTTCGCGCGTTGGCGAAGGCCGCGTCGGCGAACGGCATCGGCGTCCCGTACGGATCCAGGTCCACCACGTCGAGCGCGACGTCCATGTCCCGCCCACAGCCGTACATGAACGCGTTGACGTCCTCGTGAGCGACGGTGACGCCGACGTCGTTGCGCTCTGCGTTCTCGCGAGCGAGCGCGACGGCTCGCTCGTCCCGATCGCAGCCGAACGCCGTCCAGCCGTCGGCGGCCGCACGAATCGCGCGGATTCCGCTCGCGGTCATCGCGTCGAGGTAGGTGGCGGCGCGCGACTCGCGTTCGTCGCGAAACGCCCGGAGCACGGCGATCGTCAGGTCGCGGTTGAGTTCCTGTCGCGGGTTGTAGAACACGGCCTCCTCGACGCCCGCCGTCGACTCGCCCGGGACCTCCAGCTCGACGCCGCCCTCCGAGACGCGCATGGCTCGGAGTCGGTCCGGCGAGACGAAAAGTGCGGTGATGTCGGTCGGCCACCCGCCGTCGTCGACGTGTCGGTCGCGAATCAGCCACCGACCCGCCGGTGCACCCAGATCGTACACAGAAACGTGACGAAGCCGGCGGCGGCCGCGATGGCGAAGGCGACGCGATAGCCCGTCGACGTGTACACCCGCGCGCCGCCGACGAACTCGCCGGTCCAGTAGGCGTCGAGCGCCCACCCCATCAGCGTCGGGAAGGTACCCGCGCCGAGAAACGCCGCGCCGTTGACCGTCCCGGTCGAGATGCCGCTGGCTCGATCGGGGTGGCGCTCCTTGACGACCGGGTACGAGAGGACGAACGCGCCGAGGAGGCCGCCGGTGACGAAGAAGACGACCGCGACGAGCCACAGCGGCGGCGTCCCCGCGACCGCGATGGCGGCCAGACAGGTCGTGTACACCGCGCCGCCGTACACCATCAGCTCGGTCCGACGGCCGAGCAGGTCGGAGAGGCGACCGAACGCGGGCGGGCCGACGATCAACCCGGCCGCGCCAAGCAGCGCGAACACCGACGCGTACGTCGTCGAGACGTCGTACGTCTGGGCGACGTAGGGGACGCCCCAGAGCCCGAACAGCGTGAGGTTGATCCCCGTCGCACAAAAGAGCAACGCGCTGACGACCCAGGTGACGCGATCTGCGAGCACGGTCGACAGCGCGTCGCGGAGCTGGCCGGCCGACAGCGTCGGTTGGGTGGGAACGTCGGCGATCGGCGAGAGTCCCGCCGCCTCCGGATCGTCGCGAACGAACGCGTAGACGGCGACGGAGGCGACGACGCCGACGAGGCCCAGCCAGCCGATCGTCGTCCGCCAGTCGGTCGCGTCGACCGCGATCGAGAGCGGCGTCGTCGCCATCACGCCGCCGATCCCCGCGACGGCGAACGTGAGCCCGCTCATGGTCGCGAACTCGTCCGCACGGTACCAGTTCGCGCTGAACCGGAGGATGCAGACGAAGATGACGCTCCCGCCGAGGCCGACTAGCCCCCGCGCGAACAGCGCCGCGAGGTAGGAATCGGCGACCGAAAACCAGATCGCTCCCAGACTCATGAGTACGCCGCCGGCGGTCGCCGTTCGCCGCGGGCCCACCCGATCGGCCAGAATTCCGGTCGGGATCTGCATGAGCGCGTACACCCAGAAGAAGGTCGCGTGGAGGGTTCCGAGCTGTCCGCCGGTCGTCTCGAAGGCACCCATCAAATCCTCGGCCAACACCGCCGAGGAGAGGCGGTGGACGTTGACGAGGACGAAGACGACGCTCAGCAGCCCCCACAGCACCCACCGGCGGGATCGCGGATCGGACCGAAGATCCATCTGCGCGTGTCTCTCTCCCGGAACGATAAATCCGTGGTGTCCGCTCCGGCGCGACGACCCCAAACCGATTTTACAGGTCGGCCCAGAGTGACAGTCGTGGCGACGCCCGATCCGGTCGAACGCTGGCAAGCGGACCTCGAAGAGCTGGGCGAACTCACCCCGGACCTCGTCGATCGGATCACGCGGATCCACGGCGACCGGGGCGCTCGCGCCATCGAGGCCGTCGGCGAGCGCCGGGTGAAGGTCTACCGCGACTTCACGGTCGTCGTCGGCCACCGAGACGAGTACGTCATCGAGGGCGGGGCGTGTACCTGCAAGGACGCGACATACAACTTAGACCCGGACGATCCCACCGAGGAGTGCTGGCACGTCCTGTCGGTCGCCATCGCGCGGCGCATCGGCCACCTCGACTACCACGACATGTGGTACTCGGACGTCCGCGAATTTCTGTAGCGGACGGTCCCTCCCGTTCGTCTTTCACTGTATGTTGAGGCCGTCTCCACCACCGTAGAGAGGCTTCGATTCGCTCGCACGACGGCGGTCGTCGCGGTTGATCGGTGGCCGATGCTGACGGTTGATCGGTGGCCGATTGGCAGGTAATCGATGACTGATAGAGGTGGGCGACCGTGAGCGCTGAGAGAATTCGTTTCAGTCCGATTCCTCGATCGAAATCACGGTCGTCGCCGCGTCGCCGGCCAGCGCGCCCTCCAGCGACCGCCGGACGTCGGCCGGGTCGACGGACGACGTGGCGCGGGCGACGCCGCCGACGGAGCCGGGATCGAGCGGGACGTCGAGGGCGTCGTAGACGTCGGCCAGGACCGCGGCGAGTTCGTCGATCCGATCGACGAGCAGGATGCCGGCGACGAGCGCGCCGTCGCCCGTCACCCGCTGGGCAATTCCAGACACCTTGGGGCCGTCGGGCAGTCGGAGCGAGTGGGTGCCCGGACAGAAGGCGTTCGCGGGTTCGCCCTCGGCGACGGCGACGCCGGACGATTCGAGGGCGGCGGTGACGTCGGCCGTGATTGCGTCGTACCGGTCCTGGATGCCCGTTCGGAGGTCCTCGACCGGTTCGGCGCGGACGAACGCCAGCGTCGTCTCGCCGTCGTAGGCGACGGCCCGGCCCCCGACGCGGCGGCTGACGGGGCGAAAGCCGTGACTTCGAGCGGCCTCCCGCGCGAGGTCGTATCCGTCCCGGTTTTCGTCGCGGCGGCCGAACGCCACCTGCCGGTGCGGTCGCCAGACGCGAACCGCACGCTCTCCCGCGGCGGCGTGTTCGAGGAGGCGACGGCTCGCGTCTCGGTCGGCGTCGATCGTCGCTGCGCGCCCGCGGTAAACGGTGACGGTCACGACCGACGGTTCGAACCCGAACAAGGTAAACGCTCTCGACTCGCAGGGTGGACCGATGCGAACCGAGGCCGCGGACAGACGCGACCGGGAGCAGGCCGTCGTCCTCGACGAGCGCGTCCTCGGTCAGTACCGGCGGTTCTCGCTGTACAACTCGCCGTATCTCGCCCACGACGAGGGCTGTGCAGTGGATCTCTACCCCACCGGGAGCGACCCGCACGAGGGGCTCGACGCTCGCGCGCCATCGCCCGTCGGGGGCGTGGTACGCGAGACGCGGACCGTCCGCGCGCCGCCGAAACCCTACGCGCCCGAACACGACTATCTGGTCCTCGTCGACGTCGACGAACCCGCGTCGGCGGCGGGGCTCGTTGCCCGGATCCTCCACGTCGATCCCGGCGTCGAGCCGGGCGATCGGGTGGCCATCGGCGACGACCTCGGCCGGCTCGTCCGCGCGGGCTTTTTCGCCCCCTGGGTCGGCACCCACCTCCACGTCGGCTTTCGCCGGCCCGAGCAGAACCACCGTCGCGCGTCGGGATCGCTCCCGATCGACGTCGCGGTCGACGTCCGTCCGCTCACGTGGGATGGCGAGGGGACCGTCGTCGCCGCGGGCGAGACGTACGCGATACTCGACGCACCCGTCAACCCGAATCCGGGCGAGTGGGCCGCCATCGCGTCCGATAGCGGCGGTATTCTCGACGGCGGATTGCCCCACTACGAGACGGGCGGCGTCCTCGGCGTAGAGACCGCGACTCCCGACGGCTCCCGAGAACGGACGATCCGCCTCGCCGGCGACCCGATCGGCACCGCGACCGGCCGGACGATCGACTGGGCCGGTGCGACCGTCCTGGCGAACGGCGAGCCGGTCACCGGCCTCTCGCTGTTCTGCGGGCGCGACGCCGGCTTCGGCGCGAAGGTGATCTGTCCGGACCGACGGTTCGAGGTCGGCGAGCCGGTCGCAATCTCGATCGAGCGGGACGGAGCGGAGTGAACCCGTGGGACGCTATCGGAGTGAACTCGTGGGACGCCATGAGTGACCCGCGCGTATGGCGCCTGGCCGGCGTGTCGACGACGCGAGATACGAACGATTATAGCAAGCGAATTGAAATGTTCGGGTGAAATGGACCGACGTCGGATCGCGATCGTCGGCGCTGGCTGCCTGCTCGTCGTCGGTGCCGTCACCGGCCTCTTGCTCGCCTACCCGTTCTCGACGGTGACCCACGACCCCTACGAGAGTGAATTCGACACGAGCGCCCTGCCGTCGGACGACGATTCGTTCGCGATCGACGAGACGATCCGCATCTACGAGGATGGCGACTTCGCGCTCGAACTCGAGACTGGTTTCGCCGTCGACGGCGAGCACGTCTCGCTCGAGACCGAGTGGGACGTAGCCGACGAAACGACGCGCACAGTGCGGTACACCGACCTCGACGGCGAGTGGGACGCGACCCGTTCGTGGACCGATAGCGCGGACACCTACGAGGGGTGGCTCGAACACGCCGGCGAGAACGAGACGATCGAACCCGTGGACGACGGCTACGTCAGTCTCGACACCAGCACCGACCCGTCGTCGATCGAAGACCAGTTCGAGTCGACCTGGTTCGTCGGAACGGATCCGCTGCTCTCGCAACTCTCGTTCGAGCGCGTCGACGAGACCGCGATCGGTGATCGGTCAGTCGACGTCTTCGAACCCGAGACTGGCTGGTACGAGCGCGTCGTCTCCGGTACCACCGTCGACGAGTACCGCGTGACCGACGCCGAGGGGGCGGTGTACGCGGACGCCGAGACGGGCGCGCTCGTCTCGGTCGAGGTCACGTTTTCCGTCGTCGACGCCTCGAACTACGCGGCGTACGTCTACGAGCGGCTCGACGGCGGTGATAGCTACACGGCCGAACTCAGCTACGCGGTGACCGACGAGGCGACCGTCGAGCGACCGGCGTGGGCGGACGAGCCGGCGGCTGACGGGGAGAAGGGTTAAAGAGCCCGTTTCACAGTCAGCCGGTAAACCCCGTTCAACGGGCCGAACCGAAAAAGCGCAGGGTCCAAGAGTCGCGCCGCCGCAGAGACCCGTATGAGCGACGAGTACGACGCGATGGGCGAGATGCTCCAGGCGCACATCGACGAGAACCACGAGTTTCTCTCCTGGCTCGGCCTGACCGTCACGAACGTCGACGACGGGACGATGACCATGTCGGTCCCCTACGACGAGAAGCTGACGAACACGCGCCCGAACGGCGGTCGCGAGGATCGCAGAGCCGACATTCACGGCGGCATCGCCGCGACGATGGTCGACACCGTCGGGGGGCTCGTCCTGCGGACGAAACTCGACGACCCCGTCCAGACCGGCATCGCCACGATCAACCTGAACGTCAACTACCTGCGACCGGCGACGGGCGACTTAGACGCCACGGCCACGGTCATCCGTACCGGGTCGACCGTCGGCGTCAGCGAGATCAGCGTCGAGAGTACGACCCCGGACGGGGAGACGCGCGAGGTCGCCACCGGGCAGGGTTCCTACCGGATCTTCCGGTCGGAGTGAGCCGCGGTTCGAATTCGGCGGCCGACTTCTCACACTGGGCGACCCAGTTCGAGCGAGAGACAGAACACGGAGCCGCCGGCCTTCTCGAACTCGCTCGTCTCGATCGGAACGGGCTCGTAGCCCGCCTCCAGGAGTTTCGCCTCGGTCTCCGGGTTACCGGCCGGGAGGAGGACGTGGTGACCGTCGACGCTGTGGGCGTTTCCGGCCATTCCCTCGCGAGATTCGACGACCGGAATCTCGAGCAGCGTCTCGAAGACGTCGCCGAGCCGGTCGAGTCCCGCGTCGGTGAACGCCTCGGGCTGGATCAGCGCCGTTCGCTCGTCGAGCGGCGTCAGACAGACGTCGAGGTGGTAGTAGCGATCGTCCGCGAGTTCGAGCGCGCAGACGGGGGCGTCGAGCCGGCTGGCGAGGTCGTCGTAGGCCGCTCGTTCGGTTCGGACGCCGTAGCCACCCCAGAGCAGCCGGCGGCCGGGGTGCCAGAACGCGTCGCCGGTGCCCTCGAACGCGGCCGGCGGGGCGCGATGGACGTCGTATCCCTCCTCGGCGGCCCACCCGGCAAGGTACGCCGGCTCGCCTCGGCGTTCGTCCGTCGCCATCGACGCGAGGACGATTCCGGTTCCGTCGGCGGTCGGCAGGCCGTGATTCGCACCGAAGACGAGGTCGGGCCGGTCTGCGGGCACAACGGCGTCGTCGTGTGCGAGATCGTCTGTCGACCCCGATTCGATCGCGTTCCACACCTCGTCGGGATCCAGGACGACGACGTCCGCGTAGCGAGCGTAGACGTCGCGCAGGGCCTCCCACTGCTCGCGGACGCGTTCGTGGTCGACCTCGCCGCCCATGTACGGGTTGATCTCGTAGGTGACGTCGAAGTGCGTCGGCTCGACGAGGAGAATTCGGTCGTGGGTCGGACGCGTCGAACAGTCTTCGAGCGTGAACGCGAGCGCGTCCGACTCGTCGACGACGGATGGTGAGACGCCGGTCATCGACGGGAGTTCGACCGGTCGGAACGTATACGTTTTGATGGCTCCGTTCCGGAATAATATCGGGCAGCCGTTCAGGCGAACGAGAGCTCGTCGCTGCCCCCCACTTCGCCGAAGAGCCAGTCGGCGTGTTCGAGCGCGTACTCGTGGTGTTCGTCCTCGATGGCGCCGATGCAGTCTTCGACGAGGATCGGACGGAAATCGCGAAGCCCGGCGCTGCCGGCGCTGTGGAGGACGCAGACGTTCGCGAGCGTGCCACAGAAGAGCAGGGTGTCGATCGTCCGGGCCGAGAGCCAGCCCTCGAGTTCGGTCCGCTGGAAGGCGTCGTAGGTGTGCTTTTCGACGACGTGATCCGCCTCGTCGGCCGGCAGTGCCTCGATGATCTCCGCGCCCCAGGAGCCCTCGACGACGTGCTCGCCCCACTGGTCGAACTCGTCGTAGTAGTGGGCGTCGTCGAACTGCTCGGGCGGGTGGACGTCCCTGGTGTAGACGACGCGGACGCCCGCCTCGTGTGCCCGATCGACCAGCGAGGCGATCGGGTCGATCGGCTCCTCGCTTCCCGGCGCGTACAGCGCCCCGTCCGGGTGACAGAAGTCGTTTTGCATGTCGACGACCACCACCGCCGTTCGCGCGGGATCGAGTTGCATGGTCGCCGGTAGGGCGGAGAGAACGTTAAGGGTCACGTCGAACGCCGATCGCCACGACCGAGGATATTTTACCTCGTCCGCCCAAGCCACGGGCACCTATAATGAATGCTAGAGGTGCGCTCGTACTCGCCGCGCTCGTCGCGATCTCGCTCGTCGCCGTTCCACTCGCCGGCGCGGGCGGCGGGTCGAGCGTCGACACTGGGGTAGGGGCTCCCGACAGCGAGACGGCAGCGACGCCCGCGGACGCGTCGGTCGGATCGATCTGGTATCAGGCCGACGAACGCGACGAGAATCCGACCACCGAATCGACGGTCGGCTACGCGGAGGGCTACTGGTACGACGACGCGCTGCCGGTCGACGACCGCGACGGCGCCCACGTCAGCGAGGACGAACTCCAGGCGGTGGTCTACCGATCGATGGCCCGCACCGAGGAGATCCGCGGGCTGACGTTCCAGGAGGTCCCGGACGTCGACGTCGTCACGCGCGAGGAGTTCCAGGAAGAGACCGACGAGCTCTTCGCAGACCTCACCGAGCGCGACGAACTGGTCGAGAACGTCCGGTACGAGGCGTTCTTGATGGTCGATCGCGAGACCGACGCGGTCGAGGCCTTCGAAGCGCTCTACGGCGGGGCCGTCGGCGGCTACTACGATCCCGCCGAGGATCAGATCGTCCTCGTCTCCGACGATCTCGAAGACGTCGAGGTCGACGAGGTGACCCTCGGTCACGAGTTACTCCACGCGCTCCAGGACCAGCACTTCGGACTCGAAGGCTACGACCGCGAGACGATCGATTCAGACGGCGCGGTCAACGGCCTCATCGAGGGCGACGCCGTCTTCGTCGACGAGCAGTACGAAGCTCGCTGTGGCGACGAGTGGGACTGCCTCGAGCCCGAAGCGACGATGCCCGACACGCCGGAGATCGTCTGGGGACAGTATCTCACGCTGATCATGCCCTACGACGAGGGGCCGAACTTCGTCGAGTTCCACTACGAGCAGGGTGGCTGGGACGCGATCGACGCACTGTACGACGAGCCACCGGCGAGCACGTCCGAGGTCATCCGACCCGGCGAAGAGCGAGCACCGGTCGACGTGGAACCGGCCGATCGGTCGACCGACGCCTGGTCGGTGTTCGAACCGGACGAGGGCCCGACCGTCCAGCGCGTCGGCGAGGTGGGCCTCGTCTCCATGTTCATGCACGACTCGGTCGAGCGCGGCGGCAACTCGGTTCTCTCGATTCAGGACTGGGCGCAGGCGACCGCCGACGGCGGCGAAACCTACGTCTACGACCAGTCGATCACCGACGGCTGGGCGGGCGACGGACTCGTCGTCTACACCACCGACGCGGAGACGGTCGACGAGAGCGCCTACGTCTGGGAGACCGAGTGGACGTCGACGGAGCAAGCGAACGAGTTCCTCGACGCCTACCTCTCGCTGCTGGCGCTCCACGGCGGTGAACCGGTCGAGGGCGTCGAGAACACCCTGACGCTCGACGGGGGCTACCCCGGCGCCTATCACGTCGACCACGACGACGAGACGGTGACGATCGTCCGAGCGCCGACGGCGGCCGACCTGCCCGACGTCGACGCCGAGGCGGGCGCCGAGGGTGAGGACACGATCGATCACGCCGTGTTCGGAACCGACGATGCGGAGAACGACACCGACGAACGCGACGATTCGACGGACGACGACGGAGATGACTCCCTGACCGGATTCGGACCGCTCGTCGCCATCGCCGCGCTCGCCCTCGCGATCGGGATCGCGCGCCGACGGTAGGATTCGCTGACCGTCGAGAGGTCGCACGACAGCAGAAGGGATCCGACGTCGATCGCCGACGGATCGCCGCGACGAATACGCTTTTTTCCCCGGGCGAGAACCCTCAGACATGACGACGCCCTTCGGTACCGTTCCGTCCGAGGCGATCGCGGACGGACGCGCCACCGACGCCTACTTTCAGCGCACCCGCGAGACGCTCGAACACGCGGGGAAGAACCCCCACGTGGTCGCCGAGGTGACCGCCGATCAGTTTCCCACCGGCTCGTTCGAGGTGTTCACCGGCGTCGCCGAGGCCGCCCGACTCTTCGACGGCCGACCGGTCGACGTCGACGCGTTTTGCGACGGTCGCCTGTTCGACGGCGGCCCCGTGATGCGGATCGAGGGGTCGTACCTGGCGTTCGCCGAACTCGAGACCTCGTTGCTCGGACTGCTCTCACAGCCGAGCGCGTTCGCGACGGCCGCCCTCGAGTGTCGCACGGCGGCACCCGACTCGACCGTCCTCTCGTTCGGTGCCAGACACGTCCATCCGGCGCTCGGGTCGGTCGTCGAGCGCGCCGCGCTGGTCGCCGGCCTGGACGGCTTCTCGCACGTGGCCGCCGGCGAGCTGCTCGGTCGCGAGGCGAGCGGGACGATGCCCCACGCGCTCATGTTCTGCTTCGGCGAGGGGAACCAGGCCGACGCCTTTCGCGCCTTCGACGAGGCCGTCGCCGACGACGTCCCCCGAATCGCGCTGACCGACACGTTCTGGGACGAGGTCGCCGAGACGCTGCTGGCCGCCGAGACGCTCGGGGACCGACTCGCCGGCGTTCGACTCGATACGACGGGGTCGCGTCGGGGCGACTTTCGACACATCGTCCGCGAGGTGCGCTGGGAACTCGACGCCCACGGCTACGACCACGTCGAGGTCTTTCTCTCCGGCGGGCTGGGCCCCTCGGAACTCTCCGCGTTGGCCGACGTCGCCGACGGCTTCGGCGTCGGGAGCGCGATCACGAGCGCCGATCCGGTCGACTTCAGCCTCGACATCGTCGCCATCGACGGCGAGCCGGTCTCGAAGCGCGGCAAGCTCTCCGGCGTCAAGGACGTCTATCGGACGCCCGACGGCGGCCACCACGTGACGCTCGCCGACGGCGACGGACCGACAGAAGGTGAGTCCCTGCTGGAACCGCTCGTTCGCGACGGTGAGATCGTCCGCGACTTCGAGCTGGAGGCGGCGACCGAACGGTGTCTCGCAGAGGCCGAGGCGGTCGGGTTCGGCTCGGCTGGCGGGTAGCTGGGTACGCACTGGTAGGTGACGGGCCACCCGATGGCGGGTCACGATAGACGTCGCGTCAGGTCCGAAAAACGGTGGGAGACGAGTGAAAACGGCGTTTCAGAGTTCCTCGATGCTCCCGTCGGAGGGCCGCTCGCGGAAGACGTGTCCTTCGAAGAGCGTCACCCCGACGTCGTCGTCCTGCCAGGCGGTCGGCGGGAGGCCGGCTTTGCGACAGGTTCGATCGAGATACTCGCGCTCGGTCCAGCCGTGTTCGACGGGGACCGTCGGGTAGAGCCAGCCGCCGTCGCCGCGACCGTCCACTGCGACGCCGTGTTTGCCGAGTTCGAGGTCCGCGAGCGGATCGTCGGTGAGTAGAATGTTCCGGACGGCACAGACGGAGACGGTCAGGTTGTCGAGTTCAGACGGCGTGACCTCCGAGCCACAGGAGTCTGCGCTCGCCGCCTGGATCGCCGCGTCGACGATGACGTGGCCGAGCTGGTCGTCCGAGCGGTAACCGCCGGCACAGCCGCGGAGGCTGCCGCGGCCCCGAGTGGACTCGAGGCGGACGAACGCGCCCGTTCGCTCGTAGAAGGCTTCACGCATGCTTCCCGGATGTTCTCGTTGGCCGTGCCGTACGAACGCTTCGACGGCCTCGCGCGCGAGTTCGACGGCGCGAGCACCGTCTTCGTAGGAGAGATCGACCCCCTGTCCCTGGGACATACAAGAGTAAATGGGGATTAACACCCAAAAGCGCTTCCCTTCGAGAAACCGGCAAGGGTTGCCGACCGCGATCCCTAAATGGATCGAGTGCGTACGTCAAAATCGGGTGAGAGAGCCCGGCTGCCGCGTCGTGCGCCCCGGCAACGGGGCGCTCGGAGACTCCACAATGGAGAACGGGTGTCGGCCGCCCTGGAAGCCACGGTCGACACCTGCACCGTGACCGCGCCCAAAGCCGGGCCTGGTCACGCCAACAGCGCACTACCGCGGTGCGTCGACGACGGCTTCGGCCGTCGGATACCGAGAGGTGACGCCCCAGGGCGTCTCTCGGACCAACGTGGTTTCGTCCCTTCGGGACGGGCCACGCCCGCGAGGAAAGTCCCCCCACCCGCCGGACGGGTGACCGGACGCAAGTCCGGGACGGGAGACCGTCGGCTCTGGAACAGAAACGACACGTCTCGGCCCGACCGATGAGGCGCGCGAACCCGACCGCGAGGAAGGGGAGTTGACCCGCCGAGGGAATATGCGAGGCGGCGTACGCCGCCGACCGAACCGTCTCAGTCGTTCGACGCGACGGATCGTGTCCGTCACGATCGAGACGGAGACGGCCGAGGATCGATGGAACGGCGAATCCTCACCGGTGCAAGTCCGCGTCGCTGGTAGTCCGGCGATGCCGCGGTGCAGACCGCGGGCGATGCGGACGCTCAGCCAAATGCCGGGGAGAACAGAAGGGGGCTTACTCCTCTCACCCACACTCACGACGTAGAGCGGCCGCGCTGTCGCGAGACGTGCTCGTACGAAGCCGACGTAGGGATCGAAGACGACGCACCGACAGCCACGACGATATCCGGTCCATCGTCAGCCTGAGTTGACGGTGAATGTGTTGGCACCACCACACTCATGAGTTTCGGACATTCTTGCTGGTATAAACTCTACAGTAATTGTCAATGGGTCGTTTCTGTGCGGACATCTGATAGTAATTGGCCATTGTCGGTAGTATCTGGCCAGAATCCACGAGTTAGATCAATTTATTATTTAATTTTGGTAGTTAAATATCCCGGCAGTGGTTGAATTGAACTTTGTGGCCCGTTATATCGGCCGGTAACAGCATTCGCCAGCGTCGCGATGATATATTTCTGCGATTAAATATCGGAAGTAAGAATTTCCAATGGTGGTTGAGTTCACGAATAGTTAACAGTGTGTCCCAGTTCGGAGTTAAGGTGTGTGTCACGACAGGCGCTGACACACACGAGAGACATGAGCGACACACAACGTTCGACCCGAATCCGGGTCATGGCACTCGTGTTCGCGCTTCTCATGATCGGCTCGATGCCTGCGATGGCGGTCGCAGGCAGCGGCCTCGGAGGAGCGCCGACACAGAGCGACGCCGGCGTTACGGACGTCGGCGTCACACAGAGCGTAGACGATCGAACGAACGCACCCGCAGAAATCGACGACGACCTTAGAGACGCCGACGGCGAGGTCGATGTCGTCGTCCGCTTCGACGAGACGGACGTCGCCGGCGCGGCGACGACCGACGACGCGATCGGACAGCTCCAGACCCACGCACAGGCGACGCAGGTTTCCTTCCTCGAGTGGGTCAAAGAGACCGAGAGCGTCACGTTCCAGAACGACTTCTGGATCGCCAACGCCATTCTCGTGACGGTGGACACCGAGCGGGCCGAACAGGACGGGATCGATCCGTTCGACGAGATGGCGGCCCAACCCGACGTCGAGCGGCTCCACGCGAACTTCGAGCTCTCGACGATGGACGGGACGACGGCCGACGCGAACGAGTCGGAAACCACCGTCGAGACGCCCGAGTCCACCGCTTACGATACCACGTACGGACTCGAGATGATCAACGCGACCGAGGTGTGGGACAACCACGGCACCCAGGGCGACGGCGCGGCCGTCGCGATCCTCGACACCGGGCTCGACGACGATCACCCGGACATGGAGATCGACGAGGGCAACTGGGCCGAATTCGACGGCTCCGGCGAACCGGTCGACAGCGATCCGAACGACGGCCACGGCCACGGAACGCACGTGAGCGGCACCGTCCTCGGACCGGCAGAGCCGGCCGACGAAGACGTTCCCGCCTACGGCGTCGCACCGAACGCGGAGCTGTACAACGCAAAGGTGCTAGACGACATGGGCGGCGGAACCTTCGCCCAGATCATCGCCGGGATGGAGTGGGCCGTCGACGACACCGACGCCGACGTCGTCTCCATGAGCCTCGGCGCGCCGGGCTACGAGTCGGACATGATCGAACCGTCCGAGAACGCCCGCGACGCCGGCGTCCTCCTCGTCTCGTCGATCGGAAACGACGGCGAGGGAACCAGCGGCTCACCGGGTAACGTCTACCCGAACGTCGCGAGCGGCGCCGTCGACGAGAACACGGACGTCGCGTCGTTCTCCGGCGGCGAGGAGGTCACGACCGACACCGCCTACCCCGATGCACCCGACTACTGGCCGGACGAGTACGTCGTTCCGGACGTCGCCGCGCCCGGCGTCGACGTGCTGAGCGCCCACCCCGCGGGCGGAACCATGTGCGCGGGTGGACCCGAGTACTGCGAGGTGAGCGGCACCTCCATGTCCGCGCCGCACAAGGCCGGCGCCTTCGCGCTGATGATCGCCGCCTCCGGCGGCGCTGCCGACCGCGAGGCGCTGATCGACGCGATGGAGGAGACGGCGTGGAAGCCCGACGACTGGGACGAACCCGACGAGAAGGACGTCCGATACGGTTACGGCATCATCGACGTCGCCGCCGCGACCGACCTCGTTGCCCTCGACAGCGGGATCAACGGAACGGTGACCGACGCCGACGGCGATCCGATCGAGGGGGCGACCGTGACGATAGACGAGACCGACACGAGCGTCACCACCGACGCCGACGGGCAGTACACCCTGCTCGCCCAGCCGGACGAATACACGGTGACCGCCGACGCGTTCGGCTACGCGGAGGCGAGCGAGTCGGTCGAGGTTCCGGACGACGAGACGTTCGTCGAACAGGACTTCGAACTCGCCGACGGCGTCGGCGCCGCGCTGATCGCCGGACAGCCCGACGGTCTCGAGGGCGGCGACTCCTTCGACGTCACGTTCGACGTGGCGAACCTCGAGACGTACACCGTCGATCGCGCGGGCGACTACGACGGCGACCTCACCCTCGCGTTCGACGGCGAGTCGATCGACGAAGGCGAGGAAGTCGACGTCGGTGACGTCACCGGCGAGGTCACGCTCAGCGTGACGACCGAGGTCGACACCGCAGGAGACCTCGAACTCGAGCACACCTTCGCGGGCTCGGGAGACACTGAAACGATCACCACCGGCCCCACCGCGGTCTTCGAGGAGTTCGTCCCGGTCGCCGTCGTCGACGACGGCACCTGGGGCGACGACGTCGTCGACCGACTCGAAGCACAGCTAGACGCGAGCTACGACCTCTCGCTGCTCAGCGGCTCCGAGGCGGTCGACGCCGCGGAGAACGACGAGTACGAGGCCTACGTGGTGCAAGATATCGACGAGACGCACGTCGCCGACTTCGCGACCCAGACCGACAGCCCGAGCACGGGCGTCGTCTGGCTCGACAACTGGGGCAGTTCGAGCAACGCGATTCCGGCCAAATCGAACGTCTTAGAGAATCCGGAGTCGACGTCCCAGAGCTTCACCAGTCCGAACCCCGACGTCGAGATCCTCGCCGATCACCCCATCTTCGAGGGTATCGGTGACGTGGGCGACACGGTGTCGATTCACAGCGCTACCTTCGCCGACCACTCGTGGTTCGACGGCTACGACGGCGAGATCGTCGGCTACATCCAGGCCGGCGGCGTCGACGACGGCGACGGCATCGGCGTCGACGAGGAGAAGCGAACCGCGCTCCTCTCGTCGTTCGGTTCGAGCAGCTTCGTCGATTCGGGTGACTTCTCGACCGAGGCCGACGTGGCGCTCGCGAACGCGCTGGCCTGGTCAGCCATCCAGCCGGCGGCCGACCTCGTCGCCGAACAGCCGGTTCACGCCGAACCCGGCGAGCGCTTCGGCGCGACGTTCAACATGGACGACGTCGAGTCCGTCCAGGTCAGCCTCGCCGACGAGAGCACGGTGGATCAGGACGACCTCGACCTCTACCTCGACGACGAGGCCAACGACTGGGACGAGTGGCGAACGTACGAGCCGCCGACCAGCGAGGACGCGTACGCGGTCGAAGTGGATCCGTCGGCTGACGCCGTCGGGTCCGTCGTCCTCGAGACGACCGTCGTCTCCGCCGACGGCGACGAGGTGACGATCACGACCGGACCGACCGCCGTCTTCGAGGCGCCGCTCACGGTGCCCGAGGACGTCGAGACGATCCAGGAAGCGATCGACCTCGCCCCCGACGGCACGGAGATCGTCGTCCAGGCGGGGACCTACGAGGAGAGCGTCTCCATCGCGGACACCGAGGGGCTCACGATCACCGGTGAAGACGGCGCGACCGTCGTCTCCGACGACACCGCCGTCACCATCGCCGCGAACGAAACCACCCTCGCCGGCCTCGGCGCCGAAGGCGTCGCCGTCGAGGACACGCGAAACGTCACCGTGAGCGACGTCGACGCGACGAACGCCGACACCGGCGTCTCCGTCACCGACAGCACGAACGTCGACGTGACGGGCGTCGAGACGGCAGACGTCGACACCGGCATCAACGTCGCGGACGCCGAATCCGTCGACGTCTCCGCCAACGCGGTCAGCGCGACCGGTGACGGCATCGCCGTCTCGGACGCGGCCGACGTGGCGATCGCGGACAACACCGTCTCCGACGCCGCGACGGCCGTCGCCGTCTCCGGCGGGACGGTCGACGCGAGCGCGAACGACCTCGCCGAGACCGGAACCGGAATCGCCGTCGCGGACGGCGCGACCGCCACGGTCACGGACAACGAGGTAACGGACAGCGGAGTCGGACTCGCGATCGACGGCGCGTGGACCACGGTCGACGCCACGATGAACGCCATCGCGGCCGACACCGGCGTCCACGCGAGCGACATCTCGAGCGACGCCATCACCGTCGAGTTCAACGACCTGGAAGCGTCGGAGACGGCGCTCGCCCAGGAGGGTGGAAACGCTCTCGACGCGCGACTGAACTGGTTCGGCGACCGCGGACCGGAGAGCGGCGTCAGCGGTGACGTCGTCTACCAGCCGTTCCTGACCGACGAACCCGACGAGGTCGATCGGAACGAGACGATCGAGATCGCGATCGACTTCGACCTCGAGGCCGGCGAGATGTACACGATCGGCGTGCCGGGAACGACCCAGCAGTCGATCAACGACGCATTCGGCGACCTCGACGGCTCGGTCTACGGCTACGACTCGGACGACAACGAGTGGGTCACGCTGCGAAAGAACGACGAGATGAGCTCGCTGACGGCGATGGTGATCGTCCCGGACGAGGACAGTCACGCGGTGCTCGACTTCCAGTCCGGCGGCGACCACGTCGTCCCGGGCTCCCAGCAGCTCCACCAGGGCTGGAACCTGGTGAGCGCCACGGCGTACACCGAGTACGACGACGCATTCGGCGCCACGAACGCGCCCGATAGCGTCCTCGAAGCGTACGAACACCCCGAGGGCCACCTCGGCGAAGACGTCGCCCACCTGGGCGGCGAGTACGACATCGGCGGCGACGTGAATCCGTTCGGCGGCTACTGGGTCCACGTCGAGAGCGCCGACGACGAGTACGAGTACGGCGTCGAACTCCACGTCGACCCGACGCCCGCCGACCTCTACGAGGGACTCGGGCTGATGGACGACGACGATGACGAGAACGACGAGCCGGAACTACCCGACGAGATCGACGTCGCGGTCGTCGACGAGACGGACTACTTCGACGGCGAAATCGAATCCGTCCTCGACGAGCGACTCGACAGCACCTACGCCGTCGACACGCTCGAAGCGGACGACCTGCTAGACGCGATGGACGACTACGACGTCTTCGTCGTCCAGCGAATCGGCAGCGACTCGCTGGCCGAGGACTTCTACGACGCGCTCGGTCCCGACCAGGCGACGGTCCACATGGATTCGTACCAGGGCGGCACTGCCGAGGCGTACGCGGACGGCGTCTACCGTCTGCACACCGTCAACGACGATCCCGCAGAGCGCGACGCGGATGCGACGGCGACCGACGGCGAGCCGGTCACGATCGACATCCACCAGGATCACCCAATCTTCGACGGCATCGGCAGTGCCGGTGACACCGTCGAGGTCTACACCGGAACGACCACCTGGGGCGCCTGGTTCGACGACTACAGCGGACAGATTCTCGCCGACGGCGACTGGAGTGCGGGAACGCCGGGTGAACACGAAGGCGGCGCCGTCGCCGTGAACGAGGCCGAAAACCAGGTTCTCAACACGGCGAGCGCCCGCGACTTCTTCACCAACGAGGCGGACTTTACCGACGAGGGCAACCAGCTGCTGGCCAACTCCGTCGAGCACGCCGCCACGCTCGCGTTCAACGTCGCCGCGACCGAAGAGAGCGAGATCACCGCCAGCGCGGCCGCACCGGCCGGCGCGATCGTCGGCTAACCGCACCGATCACCGACCACATTTATTTACACAACACCGAATCAATGAGCGTGAAAACACCGATACAGACCGTCGCCGTGGTAGTGATCGTCGCGCTGGTCGCGACGAGCGTCGCGGGCGTCGCGCCCGTCGCCGCAGACGACGACGATCCGCCACCGCCGCCCCACGCCTTCTACGGCGAGGTGTATCTCGACGGCGAGCCCGCCCCGGCCGGCACGGAGATCGTCGCGAAAATCGACGGCGAGGAGCGCGGCTCGATCGTCGTCGAGGAGGACGGCGCCTACGGTGGGCCGACCGTCGGCGACGCCAAGCTCACCGTCTCCGGAGAGAGCGGAGCGGAAATCACCTTCCACGTCGACGGCGTGGAAGCCGAGCAGACGGCGACGTGGGAGTCCGGGACGAACACCGAGTTGCACCTCGTCGCCGGCGACGAGCCGGCGGGCGGTCTGCCGCCCGCGCCGGACGACGATGACGACGCTGGTGACGCGGACGGGACCGACGAACCGGACGACGGCGCGGACGACGACACCGGCGAGAGCGACTCGAACGGCGGCGGTACGGACGGCGACGACGCGGGCGACGACTCGACGGATCAGCACGACGACGGTGGAGACGACGCAGCCGACGACTCGGCGATGACCGGCTTCGGCGTGGTCGTCGCGTTGGTCGGGCTGCTCTCGATCGCCACCTTCGTCGCCCGCCGGCGCTAACCCTCCCCGAGGGGAGTCGTCGACTCGGTTTTTTGCAGATCGAAATCGCCACTGACGGTGTCGGAGACGGAATCCAGTCGAGTGAGTGCAAGTGCGACGCACCGTTCACTGGTGTCGCGTAAACCGTCCTGACGGAGTTTGACGCGAGCGAATGCGAGCGTAGCGCACGTCAGGTCGTGACTCTCGAAGCGAGGGCTGAACGAAGAAGCCCTCGCGAGAATATGAACGTCCGACGAGATTTGAACAGGTGAGAGACGGTTGTGCTCGCTCACTTCGTTCGCTGCGCGCACTGCGACTCTCGTGTTCAAATCTCCGTATGCGAGTTTTCTGAACACAGACTCCTCGCTACGCTCGTCGCGTTGTGTTCTGAAAACGTCCTGACGGAGTCTTACGCGAGCGAATGCGAGCGTAAGGCACGTCAGGACGTGACTCTCGAAGCGAGGGCTGAACGAAGTGAAGCCTTCGCGAGAATATGAACGTCCTGACGGAGATTTGAACTCCGGTCCCTGGCTCCGCAAGCCAAGAGGATAGTCCACTACCCTACCAGGACTCGAATAGACTTATCTCCGGTTCGGTTAAAGCCCTTTCGAAACGAGCTCTCGCCGTCGAAGAATGTGCGAGACGGAACCACGATCGGGGTCGCACTCACCCGCGTAGATTATATAAATTCAGTAACTATAATAGCTATTTCACCCTCGGAAAGACACTTTATAATAGGCCGCCTATCTCGTGGTATGCGACGACGAACCCTGCTGGCCGGAATCGGAAGTACCGCCGCGATCACCACCGTTGCCGGCTGTCTCGGCGACGATGACGACGGCGACGACCCCGGCGAGGACGGCTCGACCGGATCGGGGTCGGCCTCGCCGTCGATCGAGACGGTAGCCCAGTCAGAACTCGAGCGGTCGAAAGACGACGAACGAAACATCGAGAGCATCGCAACGATCTCGGGCGACGTCGAGTCGGTCGAGATCGCGGGCTCGCTCGAGGCGCCGACGCCGTGTTACGAGGCCGTCATCACCGACGTGACGGTCGAAGACGAGACGCTCACCGTCTACGTCGAACTCGAAGAGACGGACGACGAGATGTGCACTCAGCAGATCGCCGAGATCGAGTACGAGGCGACGATCGTCGTCGAGAGCGGCGAGCCGACCCACGTCGTCGTGATCCACACCGACCGCGTCGGCGAGGTGACGGCGGCCGACGAACCGCTAGACGAATAGCCGGTTCGGATCGTCGACTGTCGAGTCACACCGTGGACCGAGCAACGTTCGCACGGACGAGCCCTCCCACTGGCGACAGCCAACCCCGCCTCCGGGTGCGAACGCTCGATCGCCAGACGCCGATTTGGCAATACTTATGCGCGGTTGCTGCCTGTTCGGCCATAGCATGAGTGAGATCGAGGCGATCTACGAAGACCTCGAGGCGGACGTCTCTCTCGAGGAGTTTCGCGAGGCCGTCGCGGCGAAAGTCGAGCAGATGGGCGGGCTCGCGGACGAGGAGACCGCGGCGATGCTCATCGCCCACGAGGTCGGCGAGCGGGAGGTGAACGGCATCGCGGACATCGAGCCGGGGATGGAGGAGGTGAAGTTCGTCGCGAAGGTGATGAGCGTCGGCGAGGTTCGGACGTTCGAACGCGAGGGCGAAGACGAGGACGGCCGGGTCGTCAACGTCGACGTCGCCGACGAGACCGGCGGCGTTCGGATCACCTTCTGGGACGAGCGCGCCGAAGCCGCCGTCGAGGAGCTGTCGGAGGGGCAGGTGCTTCGGATCAAGGGCCGGCCGAAGGACGGCTTCAGCGGCGTCGAGGTCAACGTCGACGAGGCCCAGCCCGACGACGAGACCGAGATCGAGGTGACCCTCGCGGACACCTACGCCGTCTCCGACCTCTCGCTCGGACTGTCGGACGTGACCCTCGTCGGGAAAGTCCTCGAGACCGACTCGGTCCGGACGTTCGACCGCGACGACGGCTCCGAGGGGAAGGTCTCGAACCTCACGCTCGGCGACGAGACCGGGCGCGTCCGCGTGACCCTCTGGGACGAGCGAGCCGACCTGGCGACCGAGATCGACGACGGCGAGACGGTCGAGGTCGTCGACGGCTACGTCCGCGAGCGCGACGGCTCGCTCGAACTCCACGTCGGCAACAAGGGAACCGTCGAGGTCGTCGACGAGGACGTCACCTACGTCCCCGACGCCACGCCGATCGAGGAACTCGAGATCGACCAGACGGTCGACATCAAAGGCGTCGTCCGCTCGGCCGACCCCGTCCGGACGTTCGACAGAGACGACGGCTCGGAGGGGCAGGTCAGAAACATCCGCGTACAGGACGCGACGGGCGACATTCGCGTCGCGCTCTGGGGCGAGAAGGCGGACGTCGACGTCGGTCCGGGCGACGAGGTGGCGCTCGCCGACGTCGAGATCCAGGACGGGTGGCAGGACGACCTCGAAGCCTCGGCCGGCTGGCGCTCGACCATCTCGGTACTTAGTTCGGCCGAGACGGGTGGCGACGAGGCGTCGGCCGACTCGCCCGGCCTCTCGTCGTTTGCCGGCGACGGAGACGACGGGGCGGGTGGGGCGACCGACAGCGAGACGGTGGCCGAAGAGACCGGAGACGACGCGCCGGCCGAGACGACGACCGATCCCGTCCCGGACGGACCGGACGAGGGCGAAGAAATCGAGTTCACCGGCGTCGTCGTCCAGGCCGGCGATCCGATCATCCTGGACGACGGCGAGACGACGATGCGTGTCGACGCCGGCGCTGACGTCGGTCTCGGCGAGGAAGTGACCGCCCGCGGCGTCGTCCGGGACGGGGCGCTCGACGCGGACGAGCTGTTCTGAGGATCGTCGCGATCGGATCGGACGTTCTGTCGTTCGGCCCGAACCCCCTCGTCGGCGGATCTGTCGCCCCGACGGAAAGGATTAAGGGCGTCACCCGCCGCTATCCGCGTATGAACGTCGAGCTGCCGTTCGCGCCCGTCGACACCGTCATCCGCCGGAACGCGGGCGAGCTTCGAGTCAGCGCCGACGCCGCCGAAGAGCTGGCCCGTCGCATTCAGGACCACGGCGCGACGCTGGCCACGCACGCGGCCGGCCGAGCGGAAGAAGACGGTCGAAAGACGCTGATGGCCGAGGATTTCGACGTCGAGACGGTGATCGACGCCGACGATCTCACGCTCCCGATCGCCCCGGTCGACCGGATCGCCAGACTGGAGATAGACGATCGGTACCGGGTTTCGATGGACGCCCGGATCGCGCTGGCGGACATTCTGGAAGACTACGCCGACAACGTCGCCCACGGGGCGGCCATCCTCGCCCGACACGCCGATCGGCGGACGATCATCGACGACGACGTCGAAACCTACTTCGCCCTCTTCGAGTGATCCAATGCGCTTCGGGTACAGCGAGGACTGTCTGCGACACGACCCCGGCTCCCGCCACCCGGAGCGACCGGACCGCCTGGAAGCGATTCGTGCCCGGTTGAAGACGGCCCACGGCGTCGAGTACGTCGAGGCCGACCCCGCGACGGTCGGGGCGATCGAGGCCGTCCACGATCCGGCGTACGTCGAGGAGTTTCGCGAGTTCTGCGCCGACGGCGGCGGCAACTGGGACCCGGATACGACGGCCGTCGAGGAAACCTGGGACGCGACCCTTCGTAGCGCTGGGTTGGCCTGCTGGGCCGCCTCGGAGGCGATCGCGGGTGCCGACGGCCGGCAAACGCCGTTCGCGATCGGCCGACCGCCGGGTCACCACGCCGTTCCCGACGACGCGATGGGGTTTTGCTTCGTCAACAACGTCGCCGTCGCCGCCCAGTGTGCGATCGACGACGAGGGGGCAGACCGGGTGGCCATCGTAGACTGGGACGTCCACCACGGTAACGGCACGCAGGACATCTTCTACGACCGCGGAGACGTCTTCGTCGCCTCGATCCACGAGGAGGGGCTCTATCCCGGCACCGGGGCGATCGACGAGACGGGCGAGGGAGACGGGGCCGGGACGACGATGAACGTCCCCGTGCCAGCCTCGGCCGAAGACGGCGCGTATCTCGCCGTCTTCGACGAGCTACTCGCACCCGCACTCGCGGATTTCGATCCCGGCCTGATCCTGGTGAGTGCGGGGTTCGACGCCCACCGCCACGACCCGATTTCGCGGGTTCGACTCACCACCGAGGCGTACGCGCTGATGGCCGACCGCGCCCGGTCGATCGCCGAGGCGACGGGTGCCGGGCTGGGATTCGTCCTCGAGGGCGGCTACAGCCTGGAGGTGCTCGCCGACAGCGTCGCCGCGGTCCACGAGACGTTCGACGGCCGCGAGCCGATCGAGCCCGACGACGGGCTCGACGAGCGAGTCGAAAAACGCCTCGACAGGGTGGCAGACGCTCACGACGTCGAACGGTGACCGCCGAGAGACTCGAAATCGACGGATCGGATGCGAGCAATACGACCGTGATCGGTCGAGAAGCCGGTGACGAACGCCTCGAGATGTGGTCAACAGTCGATGACTACGGTGAGATGAGACCCGAGTCGCGCTCGGCGATCGTTTCTCCACCCATATCCTCCCTGGCTCTAACCGTCCCGGGGAGTTCGCCCTCGATCTGGACGATGACGCGATAGGAGACCGATTCCTCCAGATCGTCGCACTCGTCGCTCCCGTCGTGTACCCGTGTGACCCGAACGTGCAGTTCGTCGGTCTCGTCGCTGTACGACGGATCCTCCAGGTGTTCGTCGTAACAGGCGTTGCCGGTCCAGTAGCTCCCCGTCACGCGGACCTCGTCGTCCGCAAAGTCAACGATCGGATCGTCGGGAGGGGATCGACCCACGTCGACGCCGGTCTCGAAGTCGACGTCCGTAATCTCGGTCGAGCCGCCGGCGATATTCCCGAGACAGCCGGCGGCAGCCGTGAAGAGGGCCGCTCCGCCGAGGAGCGTTCGTCGGTGCATAGAGAGACGTGACTGGGGGACGGTAAGTATCTTCGCCTGGGTCAAACGCTCGTTTGAGCGGCCCGGTGGCGTCGAACGTGAGCGGCCACGCTTACTCGAGTCGCGCCACCAATTGTGCGACGTACGGGCTGTTCTCCCAGCTCCGGTGTGATCCGATCGTCGTGATGAGCGTACGGGCCTCGTCGGTGGTCAGGTGATCGGTTCGTGCGTACTCTCGGAGGAGACGCGGCGTCGGGACGATTCTCGGCCCGTCGAGGGCGGCGTGAACGAGCGCGAAGTTCGTCCCGCCGAACTCGTCGGTGAGAAACCCGTCGACGTCGCGGGCGTTTCCGAGCACGATTCCGTCGGTCTCGCCGTCGTCGAGTCCGAACGTCGGGCGTGAATCCGGCGTTTCGGGTCGCTCGTAGGGATCGTCTACCGTATAGTGGTCACCCGCTGTGAGAAGAGTGCTGGCCGCGGCGCCGTGGACGTCTCGGTACTGCGTGAGATCACGCAGTTCGGAGACGACCGTCGGCGGAACCGATACGTGACAGGTGGTGAGAAGGTACTGGAAGGGGTCGGGCGCGGTCTCGGTGTCGTACTCGGAGACCGTATGGGGGACCGCCAGACTGACGAGGGCGCTCGTGTCGGCGACGACCGTCCGTAGCTCCCGTTGATTCATCGCTCGTCGCCGGTGTCGTAGACGTCGACGGTCTCGTCGGGTGCGGCGAGATCGAGCGGGTCGTCCTCGATATCCGCTTTGAGAAGGCGAAGGCGCTGGGCGGTTTCGGCGCCCGCGAGTTGCTTCACCGTCTCGAAGTCGAGCTGATCGTCGTAGTACTTCGTCGCGACCAGCTCGTTGAACGTTTCACTCCCGGCGGTTTCGTCGAGATACTCGCGGATCGCCTCGACGAGGAGATCGGTCCGATCCGTATCGTAGAGGTCAGCCACCGCGTCGAGTCGCTCGACGAAGTATTCCGGTGACTGGAAGTGAACGCGGCGAGGGTCGTCCGTGGAGCCCATCTCATGTGCACGTTTTGCACACAGACAGGTATCGTTTTGCCTCTATGTGCACATCTTGTGCATACATCTGTGCGTACAAACCGAACCCTATCACGCCGTCGCGTATGAATCGCGACCCCACAGTGGACCGTGTAAGCGCGATGACGGTCAGATTGGCGGAGTCGGCGACGCGCCGGATAAACGGTCAGCGTCTGTACGGACCGCCCAGAGACGCCCAATCGAATGATTGGCCACATATTTTGGCCAGAGAAAGAAATATGTAGGACATCCTCGTTAGATCGAGTATGACCGACGATTCTCGCAGCGACGGCCCGCCCCCGTTCAGTAGACCGTTCGAGGGCGAAGACACGAAACAGCGCGTCTACGGTGCGACATTGCACGCCCGAGAGCCGACGACGGTCGCCGAGATCGCGGAGCGGGCGGACTGCTCGGAGGAGTCTGCGCGGACGCACCTGTCCTTCTACGCCACGCTCGGAATCGTCGTTCGTCACGAGGGTCGGCCGGTCAGGTACGAGCGCAACGACGACTACTTCGAGTGGCGGCGGGTCGACGAGCTGGCACGGGAGAAGAGTATCGACGAACTCCAATCGCGCGTGTTGGAGCTGACGGCCCGAATCGAAGCCTACCGCGACGATTACGGCGTCGACTCTCCCGCCGAGGTCGACGTCCTCGCTGTCGACACAGCGCAGATCGACGACGTCTACGCAGAACTCGGTGAGTGGGTCACCCTCGTCGAGGAGCGTCGCCTGCACGAACGCGCTCGGAGGAAGGCCGCCGACTCGACGGCCCCCTCGTACAGCTAGATGGTGCCGGCAGGTGACGGTGCGAGCCCCGCACCGATAGACCGGTCGGTACTGGAGCGGATTCGGTCCCGATTCGTCGGACGGCGAACGTTCGAATCGGCGGAGGTGGTCGAAGCGGGGATGGCCCACCTCCGCGTCGAGCTGTCCGACGCCTACTACCCGGACGGGGCGTCCGCTCGCCTCGAGATCCGCTGGTATCGCAACGACGACTTCAGCGTTCACTACCAGGAAGAACGCCAGGACAGTCGGTGGGCGTGCCGATGGGATCGCCACCCGGATTCGCACAACACCCGAGATCACTTCCATCCACCGCCGGCCGCGAGTCGAACCGATGCGACAGACGCGGGGTGGCCGAACGATCATCGCGACGTCTGCCGCCTCGTCCTCGATCGCATCGAGGAGCGTATCGAGACGCTGTGGGACCAGCGGTGACGGGCTGAGAGCGCCACTCGTTCGAGCGAGCAGCGGGTGGGACGGCCTCGGAGATCAGGGCTGCGGGTCGAAGTACGTCGCGAGTTCGGTTCCGAACTCCTCGCAGAGGGCGGTGAGTTCGTCGCCGATCAAGACTTCGTAGGAGTCCTCGAGGGCGGTCTCGACGTGGGCACCGAGTCTCACGGTGAGCAGCCCCTCCTCGAGGAAGGCTCTGGCCGAGGCGTACTCCCGCTCGCGTTCGGCGACGTACCGGTTGCCGTCGATGAACGGACCGTAGACGGCCGGGTCGTCGGCGTAGGCGTCGTAGAAGCCTTCGGCGTGCTCGCGAACGTGGACGGGCGGGCCCTCGTGGCGCTCGATCGCCGGCCGCTCGGCGACGGCGAGTTCGACCAGCAGGACGCCGGAGTCGTCCGCCCAGGCGGCGCTCCGGCAGACGTCGAAGCCCCGGCGGTTCAGCGCGTCGACGAGGCCGGACCGCGAGCGTTCGAGTTGCGGGTAGAGCTGGTCGGAGACGAGATCTGGTGCGCAAAAGCGGATCGCGAGCGGCGTCGTTCCGCGCCGGAGGAGGTGCGCTTCGAGGTCGGCGGGCGCGAGGGGGTCTGGCTCGTCGCGTTCGAACAGGTCGAGGCGGGGGTCGTCGAGGAGATCGCGCGCGTAGTGCTGGAAGCGGGCGACGTTATCGGCCGAACAGACGGCCGCGACGTTTCGTTCCGGGTCGGTGGGATCGATGACGACCAGCGGGTCGTCGAAGTCGGCCTGGGCGTGGGCTTCGGGATCGAGGTGGATCGGCGGCGACCAGTCCGTGGCGGCCTCACAGAGGTCGCGAAAGCTGCCGTGCTCGACGACGAGGAGTTCGGTGAGGTAGCCGCTGAATCCGCGGGTCCGCAGGTCGCTGCCGTAGACGCCGATCGCCTTCGTGAACGCCTTCGCGAGGCGGACCTCCCGGGCGAGGTCGTCGCCGATCCGCGCTTTGAGGTAGGCGTTGTGAAACGGGGTTCGGTCGACTGCGGACCGAATGTCGGTCGCGCGTTCGAGTCGGTAGCACGGGACGACGTCGACGTCGAAGTCGTCGAACTCGCCGCTGACGTAGGGGTGTTCGGCGTACTCCTCGCGGCCGTCGGGCAGCGTCTCGTGACCGACGGCGAGTCCGTCGCGTTCTAAGGTTTCTCGGTCGATCTCGGGCGGAAACCGGACGAAGACGTCGACGTCGCGGTCGCCGCTGATCCAGGTATCCCGGGCGGTCGAGCCGACCAGCAGGACGTCCGCGTCGGTGTGACGCTCGGTCACGGCGGCCTCGGCCCGGGCGACGAGCGTGTCTGCGATCCGGCGAAACGCGGCGCGTTCGGCTTCGTCCGGCGCGACCCGGTCGTGAACCCGCGCGAGGACGTCGGCCAGCTCGTCGTCACCGTCGGTGCTCATCGGATCTCTGTTCGAGGGCCGGCCGTGAAAGCGTATCGAAGCGTCGCGGTGTAGTGGGGTGGTGGTGCCTACGCGCGGAAGAACCGACGAATCGAACACCTCGATCGCGCGGGTTCGGGCGTCGACAGGGTCTCCACCGTCGGGATCGACGACGCCCGGACGAACGTCGCCACCGGATCGGCCGTGCGGTGCCAGTGCCACCAGGTGCGCGCCAGCAACGCGAGTCGACGCGACCGCGACAGCGTCGGTCGAGACGAGAGAACGTCGTAGTCGCGATCACGGATCGCCCGGTGGTGATCGGCGTAGCACACCGCAGCCAGGAGGACGGGGAACTGACAGTCTCGTGGAAGGTGTTGGATGCCCTCGACGCCCTCGGCGTAGCGTTTCTCGGTCCGTTCCAGTTCGGCGGAGATCGCGTCGGCGACGGCCTCGGTGCACGTTAACGACCGAATCTGTGCGTCCGACGTTCCGGCAGCCGCCAGCCGGTCTTGCGGGAGATAGACGCGGCCGTAGTCCTGGACGTCCTCGCGGACGTCGCGAAGGAAGTTCGTGAGCTGGAACGCCTCGGCGAGCGCCGCCGCGTGGGGACGGGCCGCGTCGGGGTCGTCGGGCCCCATCACGGCCAGCATCACGTTCGCCACGGCGACCGACGATCCGCGAAGGTAGGCGGCGAGGTCGTCGTGACTCTCGTATCGGTCGCGTTCGACGTCCATTCGCATCGCGTCGACGAACGTCTCGACTTCGCGCGCGGGAAGGTCGTACCGCTCTCTGAGGTCGGCGAACGCGGCGAGGATCGGATCGTCGGTCGGCTCGCGACCGAGCGCCGCTCGCTCGATTCGGTCGAGTTCGCGACGCTGGGCGGCCGGGTCGGTTCGATCCGGATCGTCGACGACCTCGTCTGCGAGTCGGAAGAACCCGTACAGAACGTACGTCTCGCGTCGAACGCGCGCCGGAAAGAGTCGCGTCGCCAGGTAGAACGTCGGGCCGGTACGTCGGTGAACCCGCCTGGCAGCGGCGACTGGATCGTCCCCTTCGTCGACTGTCGGTGTAGCCACGGTGCGTTCGGTAGGAGTCGCGGAAGGAAAAGCCGAGTACCTTACTAGCTAGGTACGGTCGGGTGCGTCGGTGTGAGTGTCCTCGAAAAGCGCGCCCAGGAGCGTCCGCTCAGCGGCGCGTCGGTGCTGGTGAAAGGTCGCCCGCGAGATGTCCATCGACTCCGCGAGGTCGTCGCCGGTCGCCGCGCGTGGTTCGTCGTAAAAGCCGGCGAGGTAGGCCGTTTGTATCGCTTCGCGCTGGCGCTCGGTGAGCTGGTCGGTGAGCGTCTGGACGAACGTCGATCGCGTCGCCGGCGAGGTTCGCTCGTGAAAGTGACGCACATCGACAGCATCGTAACGAGCCGTAAGCACGTCGTGAACGGCCCGAGGCGGTGAACCCGGTGCCACGTCGATCGTCACCGTCGCCCGGTCGGGTGTCGCGACGAGACGACGAATCGTTCCGCCGCGATCGCCGAGGGCGTCGACCAGGTCGGTCTCGGTCAGCCGGAGTTGAAAGCGCGCCTCGTCGCCGCCACCCAGCGACGTCACCGACGCGATAGACTCCACGGGACCGATCGCGTCCGTCATCGCCGATTCGTCGGCGTCGGCCGCGACGAACGCGAGGAGGGACCCGTCGGCGCGGTAGGTGGCGCCCAGATAGGTGAGCTCGCCGGCTATCGCGTCGGCGAGTCGAACGAAGACGAACGCGGGATCGGCGATCGTCACGCCGAGTTCCGTCACGCCGTCGTCGACGAGCCAGCGACGGCGCTCGATCGCGTCGACGACCGCCCCCGCGGTCGCCCCGATCGACTCGAGGACGGCCAGTTCCGGATCGGCCGGAAGCGTCCCCTCGGCCGCGTAAGCGACGAGGACGCCGTAACACGTCTCGTCGGTCCCGATCGCGACGGCGACGAGTCCGCCGGCCGGAAGCGCCTCGGCCACGGCCTCCGTCGTCGCCTCGGAATCGAGCAGCGAGGTGGTGACCGTCTGCCACCGGGCGTTAGACCCGCCGGCGTCGCGAGCGCGCACGTCGAGCGGCGTCCGCCCGTTCGCGACGTCGGCGAGGGGATGCCCGTCGCGTAACTCGATCACGGACGCCTCGTCCGTCCGATCGACGAACGCGTCGCCGGCGACGGCCGTCACCGCGAGTCGGTCGGTCCCGAGGGTCGTTCGCCCGACCCAGGCGGCGTCGTAGGCGTCCGTCTCGACCAGCCGACGACAGAGGATCCGCTCGACCGCCTCGCGCGTCGACGCACCGAGCAGTTCGTCCGTGACGTCTCGAACCAGCCCGGAGAGTCGATCGACGAGGTGGGCCAGACGCTCGTGTTCGCGTCTGGCCTCGCGTTCGGCCTCCCGTCGCTCGGTGATGTTCTGGTGAGCGACGATCGCGTAGCGAGTGTCGTCGGCGGTGACGCCACCGGCGTGCATCAGAAACCACCGACGCTCGTCGGGGGAGTGACAGGGATACTCGAGCGAGAACGTGACTCGTTCACCCGAAAGGACCGCCTCGATCCCGTCGGCGGCCGCGTCGGCGTACCGATCGTCGGCGCGTCGAGTGATCTCGAGGTAGTTCTCGCCGACGGCGTCCGGCGCCGTCTGGATGTCGTTCGCCCGACCGAATCGCTTCCAGGAGGCGTTCGACGCCCTGATCGTCCCCGTCTCGTCGAGTAGCGCCACGTTCAACGGTACGTTGTCGAGCGCGAGCCGCGCCCGATCGGGGGCTAGATCCATCGACCGGACCTGCGAGTCGAACGCTCCTAAACGTCCCGCATGTGTGCGAGTGATTCGCAGGCCGGCAAAGCGAAAGCCCTATGAAACGCTCACGACTACTCGAAATCGAGCCGAAGTAGCTCAGATGGTAGAGCACCTCGCTGTTACGGCGATACAGGGACCTGTTCGCCGCAGATACGAGGTTGTCCCAGGTTCGAGTCCTGGCTTCGGCGTCCCGTTCTCACGATACTCTCGCGAGGAGCCCTGGCTCCGAGCGAACGCGGCGTGAGAATCGGGACGACACAACCAGACTCGAACACGCGAGTCGCAGCCCGGGAACGCAGCCGAGTGGAACGTGGCGAGTACCCCGGACCGTCTCGCACCTGTTCGAGTCCTGGCTTCGGCGCTTCGTACTTGTAACTCACTGGCGAGGACCGACAGCTCCGAGCGACCGGCAGCACCGTTGACTTCCACCGCAATCCGCTCGTCGAAATTTTCGCTGAGCGGTTCACCGACGCGTATCGTGCTCTCACCTGACTCGACGGTACGTCTAGCGGCCGGAGGATGCCATCTGTCGCCCCGGTTCGGGATATATCGGTATCGTCGGCCGGATTTTATTCCGAGACGGGCTCTTATCCCTCGTTGCATGAAATCAGACAGTGTCTGATATTGTGAGACGTGTGGGGAGTGTGCCGGGACATCACGAGCTTGATTCGGAACGCAAACGGTCCGTCTGCGTGAACGAGGTCCCGCGGTTCCAACCCGTGGTCAACGAATTGTCGGCCATCCGATCACAGGAGTCCACCCCAGCCGATCGCGTGCGTGAAACCGACGGAGGCGACAGACGACCACCGTAACCGGGAGCGAGCGGTAGAATCCGTTTTCCAGCTAGCGTTCGACCTCGCCGAGTTCTTCGAGTGCACCGTCGAAGAACTCTTCACCCCCGAGTGAGTTCGAGAATCGACAGTTTCAGGAATTGCCGTTAGACTGCCATAGCGAACAGATAGAATCGACCGTAATCACGGTCGAGAAGCCCACACACCCCCGAATCGGCCGTAGCGTTTAACGCATCGTATCGTCTCACCTCGACCGAATGGCCGTAACTCAGACAGGTCAGTCAGACGAAGAGGTATCGACGCTCGAGCAGCCGCCGGGGACGGACTCGGAGCCCAAAGAGTGGGCGACGTTCGGCGCGGTCGTCTACGGCGTCGCGGCGGTCGGCATGTTCCTCACGTTCTTTCTCGGGTTGACGATCGGCGACGAGGAGTCGGTCCTGCTGTTCGCCGAGGGTGCGCTCGTCGACGAGGAGATGTTCGCCGCCGCGGCCGCGGGGGCCGAGCAGCTGGTGTTTCTCGCCCCGCTGATCGCCGTCGGCGTCGGCGTCTACTACTGGTCGCGCGAATCCGCCGAGTCACCGGCGAAGCCCGCGGCGATCGCCGCCGCCGTCGGCACCGCGGTGTCGCTCCTCTTGCTGACCGTCCTGATGATGGTGTTCGAACCCGACATGGGCGAACAGATGGGCATGTCCGCGGAAATGGCGGCCGCGATGGGCGAAGAGTCCGAATCGCTCGTCAGCATCGGCGACGAGATCCCGACGATCCTCGCGGTCGCGATCGGCTCCGCGATCGCCGCCGCGCTCACCGGCGTCGTCCTGGAAAAGACCGAGTGATCGAGTCCGGGGTTCGTTTTTTCGCGACGGCTCGTCCGAAGTGACCACCTATTTCGCCCTCCGGCGAGAACGACCCGGGTATGACCGCAGACGACCGACGAGGTACGGACGAGCACGGCCACGACGTCATCGACCCGCTGTACGTCGCGATCGTGACGGTCTCGAGTTCGCGCGCGACCGGCGAGGCCGACCCGGACGACCCCGGCGGCGACACGATCGCAGCGTGCTTCGAAGCCGAGGGCCACGAGGTGCGCGAGCGCGTCCTGGTGCGCGACGACTACGCTGCCATCCGGTCGGCGGTGCGATCGTTGGTGAGTGATCGCGAGATCGACGTCGTCGTAACCACCGGCGGAACGGGCGTCACCGCCGACGACGTCTCCCCGGAAGCGACGGCGTCGCTGTTCGAACGCGAGCTCCCCGGCTTCGGCGAGCTGTTCAGGATGCTGTCGTGGGAGGAAGTCGGCACCCGCGCGATGGCCTCCAGGGCGACCGCGGGGATCGCCGTCGACACGCCCGTGTTCTGTCTGCCCGGAAGTACGAACGCCTGTCGAACCGCGTGTGAGCAGTTGATCGTTCCGGAAGCGCCGCATCTTGCTGGGTTGGCGACTGCGCATCGCGGGGAACTAGAGGAGACGACGCTGGACGCGTACGAGCGGTAGGCGACCGAGACAGAAACTGTTACTACCGTGGCGCAATTTTTCCGAGACGAGGGCCCTTAGCTCAGTCTGGTAAGAGCGCTCGGCTCATAACGAACGTCGGTTTCGCCGGGTTCGGGAGATACCGAGTGGTCGTTGGTTCGAATCCGACAGGGCCCATCCAGAAACTGAACGGTTCTGAGCCGACGGATTTTCCGGATGAACCCTCGTAACCGAGTTTCTACTATCGCGGATTGTGAGTAGTCGACCGATCATCCTCGTACTCGCACGACGCTTCGAACGGACACGATCCGCAGTCCGGATCCGTCGCCGCGCAGATCGCCGCGCCGAAGTCGATGAGCCCGTGAAGGAAGTCATCGCACCGACCCTCCGGAGCCAACCGGTCGGCGAGATTCCACATTTCGGGCTCTTCGGGGTTCCCCGCCGACTCGTACCCGAAGACTCGTCCCAGCACGCGCGCCACGTTCGTGTCCACCGCCATCGCGTCCCGTCCGTGGGCGTGGGCGAGCACCGACGCGGCGGTGTACTCGCCGACGCCGTGCAGGTCGAGGAGTTCGAGACGCGAATCGGGCACGCGACCGTCGTGGCGCGCGAGAAGTTGCGCGGCGGCGCGCCTGAAATACGCCGCCCGCTTTCGCAACCCGAGCGGTTCGATCCGTTCGAGGACGTCCGCCTCGGGAGCGGCGAGGAGGGCGCCCGCGTTCGGATACCGATCCACGAACTCGCCGTAGACGTTGAGGACCTGCCCCGCCGACGTCTGCTGTAACATCAACTCGGCGACGAGCACCTCGAACGGCGAGGCGGCCGGGTCGCGCCAGGGCAGGTCGTGGCGCCCGTTCGCGTCGTACCAATCCAGCAGGGCCCGGACGAAATCGTCCCCGTCTTCCTCGCGCATACCTCGCTTGGCCCCGTCATCGTATGTAAAGGATCGCCGGCGGTCACCCGCAGACGCAATCTCGCGTTCGGGTCAACCGAACGATCTCGGCGTGTAGCTGCGCCGCGAGCCCGAAAATCGTCCGCGCCCGATACTCCCCGGCGACGCCGGTTCGGTAGTACGATTCCGACCGGTTCTCGATCCAGAGTTCCCGGAGCCGGTCGGCCACGTCTTGCGAGAAGAGGCCGGCCCTGACACCCACGTCGTACACCTCGGTGTGACGCTGGCCGGCGACGTCGTAGCCCTTCTCCTCGACGTAGAACTGAATCGAGCGCTCGATCGCGACGAACGAACTCTCGATGATGACCGTGTAATGGACGTTTCGATCGAGGAGAAATCCGGCGGCGTGAAGGAGGCGACACGCCTTCCGGAGCTGGAGGACGGTCGGATCGGGGACGTGCTCGAGACCGACCTCCGGAATCTCGGGGTTGCGCTGGAAGGCGTTCTCGGCGTCCGCGAGCGCCGATTCGAGTTCCTTCGAGGTCATTCCGCCACCCCGAAGACGTCCCGCGTCACCCGCCGGAGCGTCTCGCTCTCGACCAGGGGCGTTCCCTCCTGTAATATCGGGCGTAGGTCCGCTCCGCGCCTTCGAGCGCTTTCGGGTGACTCGACGAAGACCTCGAACTCGTATCGGTCGCCGTCGATCGCCTCCGTCTGGAGATCCCCGGCGACGTCCGAAACCGTTCGCCGAGCCGATACCGGATCCTCGTCTTCGCCCACGAGGACGAAGACGTCGACGTCGCTCGCGCGGTCCGCTTCGCCGCGCGCCACGCTGCCGAAGCAGAGGATCCCGACGACCGAGGGCACTTCCGCGGTCGCTCGCTCGACGAATCGCCGCAACGGCTCGCGAAACTCCGCCTGCGGAATTTGGAGGAGCGGATCGTCGGATCCCCGCAGCCGGCGCTCGTCGATCCGGTAGAGCGTCCGGTTTCCGGCGTCCTTCTCGATGACCAGCCCCATCGCTTCGAGCAGCGAGAGCGCCTTCGAGACGCTCGGTCCGCCGTAGTCCGTCAACCGCTGGAGCTCGCGGTTCGAGAACTCCTCGGTCGGGTTCCGGGCGAGTATCTCGACGATGTCGTCCATCGCCCCGTACCGGAAGACCTGCTCGTCCGGGAGCGGGAGTCGTAGTGTGACGCCCATCTGTTACAATACGTGTAACGCGTTACACCACATATAACGTTTCCGCCGCGGGACCGCTCAGATGTTCCCTAGATACTCCCCGTCGGTGCTCCATCTTCTCCTTCGCCGTCCGCTGGTCGTAGTGCTGCTCCGTCCGGACTCACATTTGCCTGTCGGCTCACAGCCGTCTCGGGCACGTCGTTGGCCAGGTAGTGTGTGATCGCACCCCTGCGGAACGGGTGCGGGCTCACGCTCGAGGGACATTTGCTGGCGTCGTCAAGCGGCCGATACTCGCAGGTCTCGGGATCCATCCCGGCAGTCGAGGCCGATCTCGCAGGGTCGCGAGTACTCGTAGCAGTACCGTCGATCGTGATTCGCGACATACGGCCCTGGGAGGTCGTCAGCAACGGCTTCCGTCCGTGGTCGTCCGTGATTCCCCGCTGCTCGCACCAGCGGATGAAGTGGTTGAGGCTTGAGCGGTGCGACCGGATCGTCGCCTGCCGTAACTCGGTCTCCCTGTCCATCAGGTACAGCTCTACCGCCGTTTCCGGATCGATCGGTTCGAGATTCATGGTTCGCATTGGGTCTGATGCGAACCGCACCACGGCGCTGAGGTCGAATGGGCCCGTTCGGAAGCCGAACGGTTCGGATCCACAGCGGCGGGTTTCGACCGGCCGATCCGAATCGATCCCGCCGCAGTGCCCCGGTTCTTAGATCACCAAATATCTCCGGAAGTCGTCCAGTGCCGACAGAGTCCGTCCGTTTGGTGTTGAACCAACACCTCATTCGACCCTAGAATCGTCCTCGGTTGGCTTTTGAAAGCAGGGATAGAAGAGTGATATCTTGACAGGATTTATGGTGAGATGCTGTCTCGGTATAGGAAACAATGTCAGAGGGGCGCCGGATGACGACGGATCGATTCTATGGCGGAGTCGAGGGTCGCTTGGACGTTCTTGGTGGGTTTCTAACATTTATAGACCAATCCGGATCGGAGCGAAACGACGTCCCGAAAGAAGAGGTCATCGACTGGATTCTCACCAACACAAACGCACAGGAGCGAGATGCGGTCTCCCATCACCTGAATTTTATCGATTCAATTGGATTGGTTGAGCGCGAAAATGGTCGATATCGGTGTACAACAATCGGGCGGTGTTATTACGAAGATCGGAACTCGCTCGTCCTCTACAACGCGCTTAGAACGGGGGTAAAAGGGTTCGATACGATCCTGCGGACGCTATCGAACGAACCGCTGACTGATGAAGGTCTGATGGACTTGCTCGTGAGCGAGTTCGAAGAGTGTAACATGGGAACGCCTGCGGTCGCTCAACGACATCGAGAATGGTTGCAGGCGATTGGGTACGTCGAACAAGCATCAGGCCAAAACCGGCTCACTGAAACTGGTCGGGCAGTTGCAGATCAACTCAGTGGAGTAGGCGGAATTGATTTTGAGATCGGTGCGACCTACGACCGGCAGACACTCCACGCAACATACGGCGGTAGCATTCAGGGCGGGATTGCACCATCAAATGATGAGCCAGTCGTCTTCCTGTTTACAGGCGAAATCGGCGAATCACACGGCTATCAAGACGAAATTCGTGATGACGGGACAATAATCTACACGGGCGAAGGTCAGGTCGGCGATATGGAGATGGAACGGGGGAATCGAGTGATTCGAGATCACGTCGAGGAGGGAAGGGAACTGCATTTCTTTTCGATGGAAGAAGATGGTGTTCGGTACGTCGGGCAATACCTCTACGCCGGTCACTTCATCGAGGAACTCCCGGATGCGCAAGGGAACCAGCGAGACGCGATACGGTTCAAACTCGTGCCGATCGAAGAAACGAACGGCGAACCGATCGACCCCACTGTCTACCAGGTTCCCGTGAAAACCGGCGACGGTCCGATCCGAACCAACTTCGACCGAACGATCGTCGACGGTGTCGACCGAGATCTGATCGAAACCGTCTACGAGCCCCCGATCAACCACGACACGCTTCGCGTCTGGGGGAACCAATCAACCGAACCAGCCGAAGAAGGTGATTACCTACTGTTCGCCGATCGCGACGGACGACACGGCGGCGAGTACACGCTTCTGGCCCGCGTCTCTCACGCGACGGTTCTGGATGATGAGACGGCCGCAGCGTTCACGGACGCCGTCGGCTGGGGCGAAGTCACCGACAGGATCTTCCCGCACGTCATGTTCTTAGACCCGGTGTACGAGGCCGACTGCGATCGCTCATCCGTTTGGGACACGCTCGGGTACGGTGGGTGGCCGAACGATACCTATAGCGCGATCAACTTCGACCGACGTGACGGGTCATTCGACGAAGAGTACGACTCGATCCGGGGGTTCGTCGAGGAGATCCAGGGACGAAAAGTGTATCCAGAACCATCCATGCCAGTGTACGACTCGCTCGCGGCGGCCTGTAACGATGTACGAACGAAGCGACCGAAGACGCGATCACAGGCGGACGACTTGATTGCCCAAATTGGCGAGGCAGTCATCGAGGACTGGTCCCGAGCGCTCGATGGGTTCCGGCCGTCGGACGACGTCTCACCAGCGAGAGCGGCGACGTTCGATCAGGTTCGGTCGGTCTACGAGTCCATGGAAGCCGACCTCGAGACCAGGGCTGGCGACCTCGGAACGGGGACGCTCCATCCCTTCACGCCCGCACAGACGCTGTTCCTCGCAATCGTTCGCAACGCACAGGATGAAGTCGGTGTCCCTGGTGGACCGCTCAACCAGCCCAGACTCAACAGCATCTTCAACGATACGTACTCCCTCGACGAACCGGACGAACCAGAATCCGCGTCGGAGGCAGCTCACCCCGTTCTCGAGTATCTCAGAGACGACCGACCGGCCGTCTACAAGTTCACCGCACCGCCCGATTACTGGCTCCCGTCCGTCGAGTACGGCTCAGTCTCCTTCGAAGATAGACACCAAAAGCGATGGGATGAGATCGAACAGGGTGACCTCGCACTACTTTACTCCCGTGCAGAGCCGTCGACTGACGAGTTCGACGATCAGCAAGCCGGGCTGATCGGCGTTGGGATACTCGGCGAGAAATACGAGAAAGACGATCCGTGGTGGTGGGACGAATACGAAGATGACAAGGAATTCTCGATGATCGTGAGTTTCGATCGACTATTTCTTACCGGCGAGATCAGCGCCATCGACACCAGCCTCGGTATCGACGAAAAGGACCGTTCGACGATTAACCGTGAACTCCGTGCGCTCACTGCAAACTGTTTGCTGACCGACGAGGCGAACACGATCTGTTTGGAGACTTCCCAGACGGCGTTCCCGGCTCAGGGGATGTTCGCTAGGTTCCGCACCGACGACGGCGAGATCGATTACGACCGACCGCGCGCTCTGATCAAGGCCATGGCCGCAGATCTCGACGAAGTCCCTACGGTTAACGTTCACAAGCCCTTCGAAGGCGCCCTCACTGATCACGAAGACGAGATCCTCAAAGGACTCCATTTTCCTGGGGAACAGGGTCGGGAAATCCTCGAGAGCGTCGAAACATCACTCAACGCGGGTAAGCACGTGCTCCTCACCGGTCCGCCCGGCACCGGCAAGACGGAGATTGCCGAGCGCGTCTGCGATCATCTGATCGAGCACCACCCCTACCTCTTCTCGGACTTCGAGATGACGACTGCCACGGCCGACTGGTCGACGTTCGACACCGTGGGCGGTTACATGCCGACGGAAGACGACGAGACAGAGAGCGATCTCTCGTTCACGCCGGGGATCGTGCTCAACCGTCTCAAAAACAACCGAACGGGTGTCCAATCGAACGAGCTTACCATCATCGACGAGCTCAACCGGGCGGACATCGACAAGGCATTCGGTCAGCTCTTCACCCTACTTTCCGGCCAGTCCGTCCAGCTTCCCTATACCGTCGAGGGAGAGGAAGTAGAGCTGGCGACCTACGAGGACGTCGACACGCTTGCCGATCCCCACCAGTACATCGTTCCCAATTCCTGGCGCATCTTCGCGACGATGAACGCCTACGACAAGACGTCGCTCTACGAGATGAGTTACGCGTTCATGCGCCGGTTCGCGTTCGTTCGGGTACCGGCGCCCGAACTCGAAGAGCCAACGTCACAAGAAGACCCTGCCGCCGATCTCGTTCACGAGTACGCCAGGGCGTGGGAGCTCGATGTCGGCCCGACGAGAGCGGCCGCTGTCGGTCGCGTGTGGCGCCAAACCAACTCGGCAGTCGAGGAGCGAGCTATCGGGCCAGCGATTATCGAGGACGTTCTCCAATACGTCTCACAACACCCCGACGACGAGATCGAACGCCACCTCACTCAAGCGGTGGTTAGCTACATCTTCCCGCAATTGGAGGGAGTCCCGAAGCGAAAGACGATCGTGGGACAGCTCGCCAGTGTGCCGGATCTTGACCGGTCGTTGCTCGAAGCCGCCGCTCGAGAGATGCTCCAGGTGACGCTCGCCGAAAATGAATAAGGAACAACTTCTCGAACAGCTCACAGAGGACATCCTCGCGTACGTGATGCGGGGGACGTTCCCAGAGCGCGAGTTCGCTCGCTCGATCAAACCCGAGCAGTTGGACGAGCGCTTCGAGGAGTACGAACTGCTCCTCGACCTCCACTTCATCCTCCAGGACGACGTCATCGAGTTTATCAGAGACCTCCCCGAGCACCTACGGAGCATCCGGACGGAGACGAGAACCATTTCGCGTACCCGGCGTGGAACCGTCGACGGGCGGATCAACTGGGGCGCCACCGTGAAGAAACGCTACGCCGAACATCCCCGGGATTCGTCGATCTTCGTCTGTGACAACCGCTCCGAAAACTACGACATTCCCGAGAACCTCGTCCTCAAGAAGATCATCGCCGTCGTCCACCGCACTGTTCGAGAGGCGGAAGAGTACCTCGTCGAGGGGTACGACTGGGTTAGCGAGACGTGGCGCGGGAACGAAGACCTGATCGACGAGCTGCAACGGATCGTCGAGCGAAACGTCCACGTCCGCCGGATCCGCGAACCAGACGCGTACGAGCCCACCGAACGAATGCTGACGACGGCCGCGGACTCGCGCCACGAGGTCTACCGAGATGCGGCGAAACTCGTCCGGTCCCGAAATCGATTGTTCGACGGCGAGGAAGAGGCGATACACGACCTACTCGAAGAGACCGCTATCGCGCCGGACGACGAGAATACGCTCTTCGAGTTGTTCGTTCTGTTCCGCTTCGTCGCCACGCTAGAGGAGCTACGAGAGACGCAACCGACGTTTCAAACGATCGCGACCGACCGCCAGGAGATCGCGAGATTCGAGGGCGAGAAGGAACTCGTCCTCTATCACGACAACTCCGCAAAGGATCAGGAGCTGTCGTTCGTCGCCGTTCCAGATGAGGACGGGGAGAATCACTCCCGCTCCGACAAGGTCCAGCTCGTCGCGCAGGAAATCGCGGGACAGTATTTCGATACGGACTATCGGAATCACACGGGGAGACCGGACGTCATCGTTCTCGAAATCATCTCGGACGGGAACGCCCCGAACGAGTACCTGATTACGGAGGTGAAAAACAGCACCAACGAAGATACGATCCGGCGAGGAATCAAAGAGACGCTCGAGTATCTGGCGTTCCTCCGCGTCAACGAAGAGTACGTCTTCGGGACTGCAGACCCCGTGGACGACGAGGAGTACTTCGGATCGGGATGGAACGGACTGCTCGTCGTTCAAGATATCGACGACGAAACGGCATCGCTAGACGAACAGAAAGACAACGAGATCGCTATTCTCCAGGCTTCAGAGCTGGAGCGTGACCTACAGACGATACTGAAACGCGTTCTCGAAGAGGATACTTCCGAGGAGTAACGAACGCGGCGTTGGGCGAAACTGTAGTTATCGTCAGATCAAGTCCTCGAAAATCCTTCGCTCAACGACTTCCCTTATTCTGCGAACTCGAGGATGGTATCATCGTACGTGTAGCACTTGATTCCGTTTTCCGCACAATGATCCTCTAATTTGCTCGGCCAGACATCCTCGTCCTCGAAACCGTTGAGAAACGCGACCGACACGTCGCCGGACTCGGTTCCGTTTTCGCACGTGACTACCACAGCCGTATTCGGATCGTCGTGTCGAGTGTTGACCACCCGATCGCCAGGGACGTACGGATTCTCAGCGAACGCGAGATTCTCGTGCTTGTAGGTCCAGAGCTTGATGTCTGTATCGTGGCAGTAGGATGCGAGTATCGCAGGGTGATACTCACGCCAGTTCCCCGGTCCGCGATCGAGCGCGCTCGGAAACGCAACTCTGACAGCCTCCCCGTCCATTTCTTGCCCAAATGCCCCAGTATTCTTCTCCGGCGGCATCACCTCGACGACGACTCCAACCGACGGATCTTCGTCTCCGGCTTTCACCACCCGGTCGCCGGGACTGAACGGGTTTTCCGGCTTCTGATTCATGTGGGCGGTGTTCGGACCGAGATCGATCAGCTCGTTCATCGCTCTCGCAGCGAGGTGGTCTAGCTTCTCTGGCGCTTCGCCGGAGAATTCGGCTTCGGTCTCGACCTTCGATTCGAGCGTCTCGACGCGCTCCCACCCGAGGAGGATGAGCCCGTCCTCGTTGTCCCGGTGCCAGACCATGACGATGATGTCGTCGTCCGAGTCTCGTTCGACGAGCACCTCTGGCAGAAACGCCGAGACGTCCCGAGAGGTCTTCACATCGATCGTGTAACCGAACACCTCGAAGTCGTGTCCCGCGTAGCTCTCCGGGTTACACCGTCGGATCGCCTCCTCGTTCTTCCACTCCCACATCTCGACGGGCAGGTACTCGCGGCAGAACTCGTGGAACGCAAGTTCGCCGAGGTTTCCGATGCGTTTGACGTCTAGATCGTCCGCACCCTGGATAACCGCTTGGTGGTGGGCGCGTTCGCGGTCGATCTCGTCGGGCGTGTATTTGTACATCAGTAGAATATCATATTGATCCGAAATGAATCTTCGTATCTATCCGGGATATCTACATCAATACCGACAGTCGAGATTGGACTAAGTGAGCGAATCGGTGGCGGGTTGACTGCGAACCCATTGCTCACACTTCCAAAATTGTGTCGAACCAAATCCCAATCCAGTAGAGAAGATCGAGCAACACAGTCTAATGTTCTTAACCCAGAAACGACCCACAACTAACATTCCTAAAACTATCCTAATTTCCAGTAGATATAATATGCTGCAGTGCCACAATTCACGTGGAAGCCACTCGCTCTGGCTCACCGGAGTGGGCAGAAATGCCCCGGGTGCTGAAGACACCCGAGACGTGGCTTCCGAAACCCGTCGGAGGGTTTTCATCAGCCATGACACGCTATACACCAGACCACCATAAACCCCGCGCACAGCCCGCGTATCCTCGATTCACGGTGACTACCAAGTTTCTCGATTCGAGACGGTCTACCCACATCCCAGCCACCTACACCGCACCCACCGGCCCAACCGAGGACCGCCTCTTCGTCACCGTAGACCGCCCGACGGACCCGTACCGGTACGGCATCGTCTCCAGAGACCGCTACCCACCGTGTCCGAGTTGCACCGAACCCGTCATCACGATCAGGACGCTGGGACCACATCGACACACCGCCGATCCCTGCGGCTGCGCGTTAGACGCCCATACGGTCGCCCACTTTCTGCGAGGGCCCCGAAGATGACCGAACCGGACCTAGAGAACTGCCCGTTCCCGTTGTGTCCGTTCTGTGAGACGCCGGTCGTCAGTATCACCTCCACGGGGCCACACTCTCACTCCGCCAGTCCCTGTGGCTGCGGACTCACACTCACCGACGTCCAGGAGATGCAAGGGTAGACCAACCGCCAGAGCGAGACACCGCACCAGGTGTGTCTCCGAAATACGCACAGAACCGATCCGAACAGCTCGGCCTGCCGACGACACTGAATCGATCCGATCGACCCCCGAGTCGCCCACCGACCGGCCGGCCCGATCGCCGTCGTGCGAGCGAGGCTGCGTCCCGGCAGCCAGCGCTCGAGAGCTCACTATCGCAGTGTCCTGTACCACCAGCGGTTCGAATTGCAGACCTGGTGCCGGTGAACGGAATACTTAATGTGTTATGAACCCCAAGACGATTCATGAACACCGATACCGTTCAATCAACGGGCGAATGCGAGGGGACCCATATCTGTCTCCCGATCCCGCTCGGTGACCGTGACGCGTTCCGGTACCGCGCGACGACTGACATCCTCCACGTACTCGCGGATAACCCCGACGCGACCTTCTCGAACCGCGAGCTTCACAGGCTGACCGGAAACGGGCTGTCGAACGTGAACGCCGCCGTCCTCTCGCTCGAAGCGCTCGGCGTCATTCGTGTAGACCGCGACGGTCGGGCAAATTCCGTGCGGATCAACCCGGCGAAACTCGTTCGGAGCGACGATCCAGTTACCACGATCTCACAATCCGAGTACCACGAGCCGGTTCGGGCCGCGTTGAACCGGCTCGTAGATCGCGTCGGTGATGACGCAGCAATTGTGTTGTTCGGGAGTGTCGCTCGCGGCGACGCCGACCGAGCGAGCGATATCGACGTATTCGTCGTCGTCGATGATGGTCGAATGGCGGCCCAGCGAGCGGCTCACGGCATCGAAGAGGAAATCGCGTCGGAATCGTTCGACGGAGATCGGTTCGAACCGCACATCGTTGTCGAGACGCGCGACTCGGCGGTGACGCACGACCGAATCCGCGACGTGCTCGTAGAGGGGATTACGCTGCACGACGCCCCGGTCCTCGACGCGGTGAAAGAGGAGGTGGTCACGGATGGGGCTTGAAGACGTCGTCGACGCGGTCGAGTGCGTCGAGTCGTTGTTAGCAGACGGGGAGACAGGCCCGGTCCAGGATTCGCTCTCGTGGCAGGAAACGGATGCTGATGTGCAGCTAGGAAAAGCGTGTGCGATGCTAGGGACGTGCCGGCAGTTACGCAGCGGGACGAACAACTACGTCAGTATCGTCGAGTTGTCGTTCAACGCAATCGAACGGTCGTTCCAGTTTTACTTGGTGGAGCAAACGGCGGCTGAGTCGTCTGATTTCCGAACGCACGAGCAAGTGTTCGAGGACATCGAGCGACGGGGAGTGTTCTCTGATACGGGCGTCCCTGCCCGGATCGACGCGTTCCGATCGGAGCATCGTGCCCGGATATATTACGATGTGGACCGCCCTGGCCGAGATCTAGCGATTGGAATGTACGAACTAGCCGAGGCAGTTCACTCGTACGTCGTTGCGTTCGCCAACGCGCACTCTCGATGTAACTGCGAGCAACGACACGAGAACGAGTTCTGACGATACGACGCGGCGTGCGAGAGTACTCGATCCGTGAGTCTATCACGCTCCCGTCGAACGAAAGGTGGCGCCATTGTCGGTGGATATTCCTGACCCATACCCGTCACCGGTGGTAAGGCGGTTCACTTCCACGGGGCCACACTTGCACTCGGCGAGTCCCTGTGGCTGTGGCCTGACGCTCGCCGACGTTCAGGAGATGCAAGGGTAGACCAACCGCCAGAGAGACACCGACGTATGACGAGTGTGCTCACCGAAAGACACAGAACGAGCGACGTGATCGATTCGTTCGACACGTACTACCCCGGAACACTCAATCGTCACCGAGGTTGTACGCGCCACCACGACGCTCGATGGAGTAGATGTCGAGAACGTTTTCGGTATGATTACAGTCAGCCCCGAGTCGGAACTGGCCGATTCGGAGATTCGAGTGTGGGACACCAGTCAACGATTCGAGGTACTCGTCCGGATCGCGCCACTGATCCGTGACGATCTCGTCGAGTTTGTCGGTGATCCGACGTTTGGCGTGATCGTCGAGCCCGTCGTCGGTGCGCTTGGCGGGCGCGCGAAACTGCCACGTCCACGTCCTCACTCGTCGCTACCGAGGATCTCCGCTCGGGAGAACGTCTCGCTGTCACCGGTTCGCCTGGCGTGTTCGACGGCGGCGATCTCTCCAGCTCTCGCGGTTCAATTCCGGATGCCGAACGGCGTCTCGGAGCGACTCGCGGATGAACTCGCTGCGGCTATTGTATCCTTCATCTCGCCAGGTTGCGTCGATATCTTCGAGAAACGTCTCGGTAAGCCGGATGTTGATGTTGGTCTTCTCGGGCTCAGTGTTGTTTGTATCGGTACTCGACATACGGACGTATTACACGGTCGGTGGGATAAGTGTCGATGGTAGGTCCGGCCCCGGCTTCGAGCGTCGTCGTATCGCTACGATTGCAGCGCCGAAACGACGTCGTCGACGGTGAACAGCCGGAGGTCGTCGCGTTCCGTGGCGGCTTCCGCCACGGACGGTTTGAATCCGCTACGGGAGAACAGCGCGTATCGTTCGTCTCGCGTGGCACCCGAGTCGGGCGTCCATCGCAGTTCGTCGGCGTGGCGCTGTAAATTCGAAAACGCGTCGTAGCCGAGCGGCGATCGCTGGAACTTGCACTCGCCGACGAGCAGCGTCTCCTCGGTCGTCAACCCGACGACGTCGATCTCGTGCTCGCCGTACCACCATCGTCCGGCGTCCGTGATCGTGTACTCCGGATAGAGCGTTCGAAGCGCGGACCGACACAGTTCCTCGAACGATTGACTGACGAAGTCGGCCAGCTCGGGTTCGACGAGCGCCTCGTACGCGTCGTCGCCGAGTTCGTCGTACCGATCTCCCGTCCCGTAGACGAAGTGGAACCAGAAGCGAAAGAACGGGTCGCGGATGTGGTACCGACTTCGCTTGCTTCGTTCAATTTTCTCCGTAACCGGGACGCGCCGGTCGATCAGTCGCAGTCGACCGAGTCGGTTCAGATACTTCGAGAGTTGATTGTATTCGATACCCGTCGTCCCCGCAATCTCGTTGCGACTCGTACTCCCGCCCGCGATCGCTTCGAGAATCGAGAAGTATCGCGTCGGTTCCGTCAGCTCCATTCGCAGCACGTAGTCGGGTTCGTCGTGGAGCGAGCCGTGTCTGGAGAGGATCGTTCGCTGGACGGTTGCCGCCAGCGGCGCTTCCGGATCGACCGTTTCGAGGTAGTAGGGTGCACCGCCGAAGATACCCCACGCACACACCTGTTCGTCCGCCGTGTACGCGCCGTCGAAGAATTCCATCGCGGCGGCGAACGGGAGCTGCCTCACGTCGAGTTTCACCCTGGATCGGCCGTAGAGCGGGCTATTCCCGAGCAGGGCGGCTTCCTCCATCATGCTGATCGACGAGCCGACGAGCACGATTGTCGTCGCCGACTCGTCGAGTTCGTGGTCGAACATCGCCTGGAGTGTCGACGGGAGGCTTCGGTCCTGTTCGACGAGGTAGGGAAACTCGTCGAGGACCACTATCGCGTCCTGTTCGGCAAGATACCCGAGCACGGCTTCCCAGTCCGCTCGAATTTGCATCACGCCCGGGTGGGACTCTGCGGCAATCTCGACGAACTGCTCTAGTTGTAGCGCGCTCGTTTTCTGTTTCGCCTGGTAGACGACGGCGTCGTCGTACCCCTCGAGCGATTGCTTGACGAGTTCGGTCTTACCGAGACGCCGCCGACCGTAGATCACCGCGAGTTCCGCCGCGTCCGATTCGTAGAGCGTACGGAGCCGGGAGAGCTCCGCTTCGCGATTGACGAACTCGACCATGCACACCGTAGCGCCGCTCGGAAGATAATCCTTCTGTTTATCGTACTCCAGAGTATCGTACTTTGGAGTATCATAGTCGGATTTCTCGTCCTCGTGTCGAAGTAGTTGTACGGTACGCGCGTTGAACAGGTTGAACCAGTCGAGACGACGAAGGACTGTGCGAAGCGTGATTTGGAGACGGTGAGATCGATCCGAGTTTGCGTACAGCGCTGGCCAAGTCGCGGGTTCGAGTGCGACCGTACCTCCCCGATCGTCGCCATCACCTCCGTGCCCCTACGTCTCGACGAACGTTTCCGGAGTGACTGCCCCGTTCGCTATGAGTTCACCGTCGAACGTCACGAGTGGCACATCGACCGCTAGACCGTCTCATTCGAGCAGGTATACTGATGGTGGGCGCCACCATTCGAACAGACAGATGGACACGATCGATTCGATGGATCGGTTCTTCTGGTCGCGCCACGCGAATCCGGCGAGCGTCTGGACGTTCGTCGCAGCGTACCCGACGCTCGTCCTGGCAATCTATCGTCGAGATCGACCGCTGCTGGCCGGGATACTCCTGTTCGTCGTCATCAATCCGCTCGTGTCCTCGCCGCCGAAACGCGACGATGCGTGGGCGACGCGCGTCGTGTTAGGCGAACGAGTGTGGCTCGAACAGGGAATCCTGTCCTCGAAGGAGACGCTGTTTACCGCCGCCTGTGCGCCGGTTTTTCTGTACACGATTCGATCAGCGAGTAGACGCGACCCCGTCCGAACGGTCGGTGGAACGGTCGCCTCGATGGTTCTCATGTTCGTCTTTTTCGGTCGAATGGTGAGCCTGTACGAGACCGAATCTGGCCTCCGAGATGCGCCGACTTCGAATTGACTGCGGAAGTACGCATACTTCGGTAGGTGAAGTACAAACTCGGCCGAGTTTCGTCACTCGGTCATCGATTCCCGACCGACGAGAGTCTGGTAGACCGCGCCGCTGAGACACCCGATTGGGATGGTGGCCCAGAAGGTGAACACGAATCCGTAGAGCGTCATCGTGAGCGCGAATCCGACTGCAGCGGCCGGGTCGCCGCTCGGGACGTTGAGTACGACGCCCACACCGGCGTAGAGGCAGAGAATGCCGAACGCGGCGAGCGTCCCGACGAGCCTGGCGACGGCTCCGAGCCGGGTCGTCGGGGTAACGAGTTTCCACGAGGTGACGCCGGCTACGAACGCAGCCGGGACGACGACCGGTTGGGCACAACCCGTGCGAACGACCCTCACGAACGTTTGTGTCAAAAATTGGTATCGTGGACCGAATGCGATATTGAACCGTGCCGATCGACGAGTCCACGCGCGAGGCCTACGCGCACATGGCGGCGGAGAACGACGACTGGAGCGACGATCCCCACCGACGCCACGTAGAGTGGCCGGCGACCCGCTCGTTGCTGCCGGATCTCGACGGCCTGCGCGTACTCGAAGCGGGCTGTGGGGCCGGCGACTACACGGAATTTTTCGCCGAAGAGGGTGCCGAGGTGGTCGCCGTCGACGCCACCGAGGCGGCGGTCGAACGAACGCGCGAGCGGTTCGACGACGACCCGGTCGATGTCCACCACGCGGACCTGACCGAGCCGCTCGAGTTTCTCGACGACGGGTCCGTCGATCTGGTTGTGAGCCAGCTCGTCCTCGAACACATCTCGGACTGGCTACCGGTCTTCGACGAGTTCGCGCGGGTCCTGCGGACGGACGGTCGATTCGTCTTCTCGACCGGTAACCCCGTCTCCGGGTGGGTGTCGCCGGAGGATGCGAGCGACTACTTCGAGACCGAAGCGCTCACCCAGGACTGGGGCGAGATGCGGCCTCGAAACTACCGTCGTCCGCTGGCGGAGCACCTGAATCCGCTCGCGGATGCCGGTTTCGCGATCGAACGCTTCCTCGAACCGACGCCGGATCCCGCCTACGAATCGGTCGATTCGGAGACGTACGAGCGCCTCACGACGGTGCCGCGCTGGGAGTGCGTCCGGGCACGGGTGATCGAGTGAGCGCCCGCAGTTTCGAAACGACGCTGCCAGTGAGCGACACCGAGTGCTACGACTGACACACAGCGCAGCAATCGCGAGTGACCGAGCGGACCGTAGGTCGTCCCCAAAGGCTCGACACACTACACGTCCCTACCGACGGAAAACAATTCGAGAGCGTGATTCCATCGGAGCGGTCACCCCCAAAGACGTAATAGCGGGTCCGTCCCATCGAGTAGGATGGGATCGCCGATCGAGGAGATCGAATTCATCGCCAGTTCGAACCACCGAGTTGAGGTGCTCGACGCGCTCACCGAGCGAGGCTACGATCGGGCCGACCTGCGATCGCTGACCGGCGCCCACGCGTCGACCGTCGGGCGTATCCTCGGCGATTTCGAGGAGCGACGGTGGATCGAACGGAGCGGGCCGACGTACGAACTCACGCCGCTCGGCGAGTACGTCGCCGAACGCTTCGGCGAGCTACGAGACGCGATGGAGAGCGAACGCAAACTCCGCGACGTCTGGCGGTGGCTCCCCCGCGAGATGGAGGGCTTCTCCGTGGAACTGTTCGCGGACGCCGTCGTCTCGTACCCGGCGCCGGGATATCCGTACGAACCGGTCGAGCGGGTCGTCCAGCTCGTCGAAGGGAGCGATTCGGTGTGCGCGCTCGGGGCGACCGTGTTCAAGTCGGTCGCCAACGAGGCGTTCTGTCGGGCCGCCCTCGAGGGCACGGCGGTCGAGGTGGTCTACCCGCCGGACGTCCTGGCGGCGACCGTCGCCTGGGATCCCGACCGGTTCGAGGAGGTGGCCGCCCGAGACCACTGCACCGTCCTCGTCCACGACGACCTCCCCGACCGGACGCGCTGTGGGATCGACATCTTCGACGACCGCGTGGGCCTCTGCTGTCACGACCCAGAAACCAGGGCGCTGCGGGCGTGGATCGACACCGACGCCCCGGAGGCCAGAGCGTGGGCGCGATCGGTCTTCGAGCGGTATCGCGAGGAGGCGCGGCCGGTCGACGAGGCCGCGCTCGACGCGCCGGTCCCGGAGCGGTTCACGACGCCGTAGCGAGGCGACCGCGACTGGGTCCGGAACGCCCGGCAGTCGGTGGGCGACGCCCGACGCGACTCGGTTGCACGCCGTGCAATATTTCACTAGATAGTTACATCATCGCGCCCGGCGTCGCTCCACGTGGAGAGAGGTGTTCCAACCGTGACTGAAACGACGCCACCGGACGCGGGCGGGAAAGTGAAAACCCACCGAGCCGTATCGAACGACGGCACCGAGATCGTCGGCCACGTGTACGGGGACGGGCGGCCGCTCGTGCTCGTCCACGCCGGCCTCGGCGACGGCGTCCTCGACTGGGACGGTGCAACGGCGTACCTCAGCGACCGATTCACCTGCTATCTGATGAGCACCCGCGGGCGTGGATCGAGCGGCGATCACCCCGATCAGTCGACCGAGCGCCACGTGGAGGACGTCGTCGCGTTCGTCGAGAGTGTCGGCGAGCCGGTGGGTCTGGCGGGACCGTCCGGGGGAGCGATGTTCGCACTCGGCGCCGCCGCTCGAAGCGAGGCGGTCGCGGCCGTGGCAGCGTGCGATCCGCTCGCGTTCGAGGTGCTCGACGGAGCGGACGAGGCGCGCCTTCACGATGCGGTCGAACGCATGGCCGAGTTAGCCGCGGACGACCGGTTGGTCGAGGCGGCGCGTGACTGGATGACGGAGTGGGCGAACGACCGCGAAATGAGCGTCCTGTCGGAGTCGGGCTACCTCGAGGCCTGCGCACAGTACGTGCCTGCCTTGCTCCAGGTACTCCAGCAAGCCGACGCGTACAGTCCGACCGACCCCTCGGTGCTCCAGCGGATCACCGTACCGGTCGTACTCCTCCAGGGGTCGCGGTCGAACGCGACCTGGACCTGGTTCACCGAGAGCGTCCGCCACGTAGACGAACACGTCCGGGACGCCACCGTGCGAGAGATCGACGGCGCTGGACACATGGGCGCCTGGGTGGAGCCCGAATCCTACGCCGACGAACTCGTGCAGTTCTTCGAGGAACGACACGAGCGGGTCTGAACCGGGTACGCGGACGGTCGGATATTCCACATCGCGACGGAGGTTGCAGTTATCGCACTGATTACGGCGATCTGGGGAGCGAATACCCTGACGAAAGACGACGAGATGCCACACCCTCCACAGATCGGGCGTGAGACCGCTCCCGACTGAGCCAGCGCTACCGGTAAGTCAGCGTTCGACCGATGGGCCGAGTAATGGCCAACCGAACGTGCACCGTCTATTCAGCATGGCCCCCGAACAGTGTTAAAAAAGTGCCAGAGTAGGAAGCGGTCAATACACTCATCTACGTTCACTTTCGCACCGTATGGCGAGCGTTGGTATTCCACCTGGGCCCATCACGAAGTGGTAGCACCCTATGCAGTCACCGCTCGAGATCACTGAGGAGGAGCAGTATTGGCTACGAAGTAGAGACGTAAGCGAGTCTCCGAAGATCGGGGGAGACGACTACTTCACGGATCACGGCGTTACCCGTCCGGAGAACGTCCAGTCCGACGATTTGCCACCGGCGGAAACCGAAGCCGTCCGGGAAATCGACCGCGACGCGCTTTCGGAGAAAAAGACGATCGGGAAGTGGCAGGTGACGGGGTCGCCAGCGCGGATCGACGGGTTGTGGCCCGAACTCGTCGCTGACGCACAAGCGGGAATTATCTGGGCGGTCAAGGCTATGACTGCGTTCGGCTACGAGGAGCTGTCTATGTACGACGACTATCTCCTCACGGTCTACACGCCGAATTATTTCGACCGACGTGACGTTACCCGGGTTAGAGAACACCTCCGTGACGCACACGACGTTACCCACGAACTGTACTACAAACCGGATATCTACACGGCGAAGGGAATCGTCGCGGAAACAGCCGAGGAATTTGGCCTCTCGGCCCCTGCCCGGTACATCCAGTAGCACGAACCAGAGGACGAACGCTGGCTGATTCGGGCCCCTCTATTCAATTCGCGTTCGCGACCATCACACGGCCCTGATGGAGTGCCCAATACCACTTCGCGGCACCGACTGCCACGTTCGGCTCAAGAATTATCTTCGCACTCCGGCCAGATGTACCAGGTGCGGTTCTCGAATCGGCTGACCCTCCTCTCTCACTCTCGAGAGAGAGAGATTCTTCGCGTTCGTCGCTCCTTGCATAGGCACCGTTTTCAGCGTCGGTGGAGCGTCGAGTGCCGATAGCGTCCGTTCACGATACGCAACCAGTCATCATTTAGTGCGTCACTAATATGCTCTGTGTATGACTCAGCAATCGGCGGACATTCAAGAGACGATTGCGATGTCTTCTGCGCCGTCTGACCCGTTCACTGACCTGCCACGGAACGAGTGGCGGGACGTGTTCTTCGGACTCCCGGACGAGGTACAAGAAGTCCTCGTTGCGGATATGAGTCGGACGGAACTGGAGACGTTTATCGACCGACTCGACCCGGACGAGGTGACCGACGTTCTCGGATTCACGGACGAGGAGACACGTGAGGCACTGCTCACTACGCTCGATAGCCAGCGCCGCGAGAAAATCGACTTTCTGCTCTCGTTTAACCCCGAAAGTGCAGCCGGGCTGATGAACCTGGATTACGTGACCGTCGACGAAACGCGGAAATTCCCCGAAGTGACCGAGCGAGTTCGTCGCTTCGAGGAGCGAACGGGACGTGTTCCGACGATTTTCGTCACCGATGATGGTGAGTTACAGGGCGAACTCCCCGGCGTGGCGCTGTCGATAGCGGACGACGCGTCCGAGACGATTAGCGACTACGTCCAGGAGACGCCACACATTCGATACGACCGCGATGACGAAGAGGTGATCGAGGTGTTCAAACAAAACCGCGAACGGGCCGTCGCCGTGCTCGATGAAGACGACGACATCTTCGGCGTGATACACGCCGAGGACCTGTTGCGGATGCTCGAAGATGCGCGGGGCGAAACGCTCTACGAGTTCACCGGCGTCGCTGAAGAGGAGAGCGTCCTCGACGGCCCAGGAGCGAAGGTGCGGAGGCGGTACAAGTGGTTGATCCTCAACCTCGGAACGGCGTTTATGGCCGCCGCGGTCGTTGGTTTGTTCGAGTCGACCATCGCCGCCGTCGCCATTTTGGCCGCGTACATGCCGGTCGTTGCCGGGATGGGTGGGAATGCCGGGACCCAGGCGATGGCGGTCACCGTCCGCGGGATCTCGCTCGGGGAGGTGTCACTCAGCACCGGAAAGCGTGTGGTCTTCAACGAAGTTATCGCCGGTGGCGTCAACGGATTGATTACCGGCGTGCTCGTCGCCGCGATCGCGATCGCCTTCTCGTACGGCGAGTTCGGGCTCTTACTCGGTGCCGTTATCGGGATCTCGATGGTGGCGAATCTCGTCATCGCGGGGTTTTTCGGCGCGATAACCCCGCTGGTACTCGACCGGATCGGATTCGATCCGGCCACGTCAGCGACGATCTTCATTACCACGGCGACCGACGTCCTGGGCTTTTTCGTGTTCCTCGGATTGGCCCAGGCAATCCTGTTGTGACTGCCGTCGATACACGTTGGCAGTGAGCGAATGAACGTATTCTTCGTCGGGTGGTCTCACTTCGTTCGCGACTGTGACACGGCTGAGGACAACTGGGAGAGAGGTTCCAGTACTCCAGACTTCGGGAGAGTAGTGGTCGACCGATTGTGACCGGGCCTGAACGAACGGCAACGGGAACGACTCGGCACCGTTACGACGCTCCGGGCGGGCCAGCGTCGTCGCCGAAGCCGCTCCCGTACGCGTCGCGTACCTCCGTGACGGTGACTTCGTAGGCGTCGTACCACTCGGTCCAGCGCAGTTTCGCCCGTCTGTGGTCAGAATCCGCGCCGAACGAATCGAGCGCGTCCAGCGACTCCCAGTAGTAGACGACGAGCACCTCGTCGCGCTCGGGGTCGGTCCACGTGCGCTTTCCGAGATAGCCATCCGTCCCCTCGGCGACCGCCTGTATCGTCTCGTTCAACTCGTGGAACTCGGCGTCGTACTCCCCCGGAGCGAGGCGAAACGTAACGAGGTACATCGATCTCCGATCGGTCGCCCACCCGCAAAAGCGATGCTGCTTGGAACGATCGCCATGGACGTCCGATACGGGACCCAGCACCCCGATAGAGCTCCGACGAGGGTCCGCCGGACCGACATCGTCTGAAGTACTCGCCACGTACCGAAAGCGCAACACGGTGGCGAGATCAGTCCTGCGACCGAGCGGTGAGCGAGATGCTCTTGACGCCGTAGGTGTGACAGGCGCCCTTGGCTCGGTCGGAGGTGAACTCGTACTGTGAGTTGTCTCGCAACGCGTCGATCTCGAAGCCGGGCGTCTCGATCATCGACGCGTAGTCGTCGACCTGTTCGGCGCCGCCGATACACGCCGCCCAGAGGTCGGCGTCGGTTTTGATCCCCTCGGAGAGGCGTCGCTCGCTGACGATGTCCGAGAGCGCGATCCGCCCGCCGGGTTTGAGCACGCGACGCATCTCGGAGAAGACGCGGTCTTTCGCCGCCGAGAGGTTGATGACCCCGTTCGAGACGACGACGTCGAACGTCTCGTCGTCGAACGGCAGCTCCTCGACGTACCCGCGCTCGAAGGAGACGTTCTGAAATCCCATCTCGTCGCGTAATCGGCGCGCGTTCGCGAGCTGTTCGTCGGTCATGTCCAGTCCGGCGACGCTCCCGTTTTCGCCGACGTGGCCAGCCGCGACGAAGACGTCCATCCCGGAGCCGCTGCCCAGATCGAGGACGTCCTCGCCCGTCCGAAGGTCGGCGAGGTCGAAGTGGTAGCCGACGCCGGCGAAGGAGTCGATCGCCTCGTCGGGTGCCCACTCGAGATCCGCCGGTCGGTAGCCCAGTCGCGCTGCTAGCGGCCGTCCCATCTCGAAGTGGAACTCGCCGTCGGGTGTCTCGGCGACATCCCGATAGACCGCCTTCACTTCCCGTTCGAGTTTGTCGACGTCGAGTGATCGTGCCATTACATCCTCAAACGGTCTGCAGGTGGTCCGCCCGGAGTTCCTCGTCCGAGTACTCCTGTCCGTGGACCTCTTTCATGTGTTTTCGCGCCAGTTCGACCGTCTCTTCTTCGTCTTCCGATTGGATGATGAATCGGCAGGTGTCCGATACCGACTCGCAATCGAGTTTGTGTGCGTGTGCCATCGTGATCAGTCTCCTCCGGCCTTCGCCTGAGTTTGTAGGTGTGTCGCGATCTCTTCGACTTCCGATTTGAAGACGTCGACGTCGTAATCCTGCGCCTGGATCATCGCGCTGTACCGTGGCGTGTAACTCGCCAGGAAGGCGAGTTCTGCGAGTTCGTCGTCCGTCGCGCCGTGGAGCTGGGCGGCGCCGCGGTGGAAGTGTCTGCAGTACTCACAGCCGATCGCCGCCGCCATCGCGAGTCCGACGAACTCGCGGGTCTTGGGGTCTATCTCGGTCTCTCCGAAGAGAAAACGCTTCAAGATCGGCCACTCGTTGATCAGCTCCTGCTCGGGTAGCGCCGTCAGATACCCCGGAACGATTCCGAGCGTCTCCTCGATGTCCGTTACCGTCTCGTCGTACGGTTGGTGGTGTGTTGTCGCCATGGCGTTCACCCGTTCTCTCCCCGTAGAACGGTTCGTGGCATTCGGCATCACGACAAGTGTTACCGAATGACATATTTCTCTACTCGGCCAGAGTACTTAATGAATTTTTATGATATTCAAGAGTGTGAAAGCCAGAGCGTCAGTCGACCCGTCCAGTCGGCAATAGCCCCTTCAGTGACGACAGCTCCGTTCGGTCGACCGACTGCAATGAGTGAGTTGCCGATCCAGAGATTCCCGGAGTATCGATCAGTACAGGCCGAACGAGAGCCGATCGCGCGACCCCATGTTTGGCATTGACACGCAATCCATATCCGGCCTGCCGTCTTCTAGAGATCGTTCGAGAGAACGGGTGATCCCGATGAACCAACGCACGAGAGGACGTCGACGATGAAGGACGATACTCGAGTACCAGACTACGCGAGCGTAACGAAGGGCCAGCGTGAGACGTGGTCTAGCGGCGATTTTAACGAGATCGCCCGCCAGAACGTGGAGATGGCCGAGAGACTCTGCAACGCCGTCGACCCACATCCCGGCCAGCGAGTCCTGGACGTGGCCTGTGGAAGCGGAACGGCGGCGCTGATCGCGGAGCGACGGTACTGCGACGTCACGGGGGTAGACTACGTGCCGGAGTTGATCGAGCGAGCGGAGACGCGGGCGCGTGTCAACGGCCAGGAGATCGACTTCCAGGTCGGTGACGCGCAGGACATGCCCTTCCCCGACGAAGACTTCGACGCGGTGGTCTCGGTCTACGGTGTGCAGTTTGCGCCCGACCAGCAACGGGCGGCGCGCGAATTGATCCGAGTGTGCAAACCGGGCGGCACGATCGGCCTGGCGGGCCCGATTCCCGCGGGGTGGAGCGGCGACTGGTTCGAGACGCACGCCCGGTACGTCCCGCCACCCCCCGGCGTCCCGTCGCCCCTCCGGTGGGGAACCAGCGGTGGACTCGACGAACTACTCGGAGCAGGCACGCGGTCGATTACCAGCGAGCGACGAACGACACGGCAGTACTATCGATCGATCGACCACGCGGTGGACGTGTTCAGCACGTACTTCGGTCCGACGATACGGGCGCTCGAAACGCTCGATGCGGCGGGGAGAGCGCGCCTTCGAACCGACCTCGAGGAGGTGTTCGATCGCTACAACCTGGCGACGGACGGGACGGCCATCGTCGAGAACCAGTACGCCCAGACAATCGCCACTCGTGCGTAAGAGGACCGATCGGATTGCGCCGTGTCCAACCCGGTCCGTCGCTGGACTCACGCGGACGACGGTGTACTTGTCGGCCTCATCTCGCGTCTCCGTTACGCCGTCTTCCGTACGCTCCAGTACGGCATCGATCTCTTCGTGGCGGCGCTCGCGGGCGTTCCGTAACCATGAGGACGGACCCACGCGCACGGCGAACTACCCATCCCCGTGTCACCGAACTACTGCCTGTACGTCGGGGTGAGTCCTTCTTTCGAGAGGACCGCGCGCGACGGCAGTGGCGTCGACGACGGGACTCGGACGATACAATTACGGTCCGTCGGTCGACACTGGGTACGTATGACCGTTTTAGCGGCCATCGACGATATCGAACGTTCGACGACCGTCGTCGAGATCGCCCACGATCTCGCCGAAGCCTACGACGACACGCTCGTCGCCTTGCACGTCGTCCCGGAAGCGGAGTTTCAGGAACACCGAGAGTCCATCCGACAGATTCCCGAGTTCGAAGACTACTCGATCGAGCAAGAACAGGGCAGTGCGGCGGAGTTCGCCACGAAGTTCGTCCGGAACGTCGTCGACGACCTCGATCAAAACCGATTCGAAGCGCGCGGACGCATCGGAGACGTCACCGACGAGATCCTGGCCGAAGCCGACCGCCTCGATCCCCGATACCTCGTCATCAGCGGCCGACGACGGTCGCCAACCGGCAAAGCGGTGTTCGGAAACACGACTCAGCAGATCCTGCTCAACGCCGAGTGTCCCGTCGTGACGCGACTGGAATCCTAAATCCGTTAGATCACTAGGTAACACTCTGTTCGAGGTCGGATGCGTACCGAAATGGTACCCAACATTCCGTCAGTACGATTCGACGGTGAGGCCATCGACATGCTCGAAGTCCCCATCGTTCGTGACGATCGCTTCCTCGTAGACGAGTCCGGTGGCCGCGACGATCGCGTCTGCCGGTCCGAGATTCGGCTTCGAGTCGCTCGTCAGGTGCGCACCCTCGACCGTGCCCGCCCGCCTGGCGATTCGTTCGTCGAGCGGGACGACCGGCTTGTTCGCCACGAGCGCGTCGTATACCAGAGCGTTCTCCGCCGGCGTGGCTCCCGCTCCGACCCCGACGTAGAGTTCTTCGACGACGACCGTCGGAACGCGGGTGGGGACGCCAGCGGCTTCGAAATCCGCGGCGAGCGCAAGCGCGGCGTCTTCTTCGGCCCTGAGCGAGATGAGAAACTCGGTGTCGAGGATCATTCTCCGTCCGCACCCACCCGGTCGAGGAGTTTTCGGCGGTCTTCGGCGGCGGTTTCCTCGGAGCGTTCGAGCAGGTCCCGGTGGCGCGCCGCATCCTCGTCGGTGTACCCGCCCGCGAAGTCGAGAAGCGAGTAGTCCGACGTGAGTCGGTCGATCGCCGCCGAAAACGTCTCGTCCTCGCGCTTTTTCGACTTGATGCGCTCGTAGACGTCTTCGTCGAGTCTGACCGTCTTCGTGGCCATGTGTATACGTCGTATACGAGAGACGGTCAATCTTTCGCCGGCCGGCGTTCGATCGCTTGCGTACACGCCGGACTAGGCGTTCTCAACGGTTCTGATCAGTACGCGGGTCTCGAAGGGGACCCCGATACCGCCACGTGTAACAGCGATCGGTAGATACATAATAATTGACTCATAACGGTTGAACGGAAGCGGCGCTCCATCGTTCGCGCGGGGACATGCGCAGAAAATGTCCCGGGTGGGTCCAGCACCCGAGACGTGGCTTCCGAAAACCATGAGGGGTTTTCAGTCACCATGGTACGCTACAAACCTTCGAGACAAAAAGGTCTCGCACGACTGCGGTATCGACAGCGAACGCTACGTCCGGTCGAAATCGTATTTTCCAAACCGGCACGGGCGGAGGATCGTCGATGACCGACAACCCGTTCTGTTACCGGTGTAACGACTCGCTCGACGGTTGCCACTGGATTCGCCTCACGACGGAGCACCGCGGCGCGGTCGCCGACAACTACCGCGACGTCGAGCGGTTCGTCTGTCCCGACTGCCTGGCCGCGATCGGGTTGCTCGAGATCGAACGGTCGGCCGATCCGGCCCGAACGACCGAAGCGCCGACGGACGTCCCCGGACAACCGGGCGTTCGATCCAAACCGGAGACGCCAACCCGACGGACGCCGTCTGAACGATCACCAGGGACGCGACGCTGACGCGGGCCGCACGGGGTATAGACGGACTGGAATCACGCACGGGATGCTCGACGGGTACACGATTGAACGCCGGGTGGGAGTCGAGCGCGAAACGCGTGTTCGACCAGCCGCCGAATCCGATTCACTCGATTGCGTCGATCGACACGAACGCGACCGAAGCGCGGGCTCACCGCGTATCGGGTTCCGAGACGTGCCTGAGGCGCTCGCGGGCGGACTCCCGAACGTCCTCGGCCGTCACGGTCCGATCGATCGTCAGTGGCCGACCGTTCAGGAGAACGGGGTCGGCGGGGCACAACAGGTCGACCAGTTCGTCGGTGGAGGCGGTCCCCGGCGCGCGGAGGGTTCGTCCGAACAGGACGACGCGGTCGGAGAGGAGTTGCTGGATTCCAGAGAGCGAAGATTCGCGGTCGTCGCACGTTCGAGCGACCGATCCCAGGCGGTGGTCGTCCGGAAACGACGTCACGTAGCGAAACTCGTGTTCGTCGAGTCCGACCGAGTCGATGCGATAGTAGTTTTTGACGCTTCCCCCGGCGCTCACCGGACACGCGAGCGGGTGGCCGATCACCCGCGGCGATCGACGGTCGGCGAGCCCGGAGAGCCGAGCGCACTCGACCAGCGGGTACGACAGCGCGAGCAGCGACGCGAACGAGTTCACCGCCGCCGCCGATCGATCCGTCGCGCCGACCACCCCGAGTGCGCCCGCGCGAACGAGCGCCCTCGCCGCCTCGGAGAGCGCGTCGTCCCGCCCCGCCAGGACGATCGCGCCCGCGTCGACTCCGTCGACCGCCCGAAGGTCGATCGAGCCGTCGGCGCACGCTAATACGCCCTCTGACCACGGCAGTTCGCAGAAAAACAGCGCCGCCGGCTCCGAGAGCGTCCGCTCGAATTCCTCGACCGTCGGCGACTCGAGGACGGAAACCGGGCCGCGAAAGCGCTCGTGTCGGTCGAACCGGTCGCGAAACCACGCCGCACGGTCGGGGTCGTCGGTTGCGAACGTCAATCGTGCCGCATCAGGAGACGGCGCCGCGTACGACAGCGCGTTCTCGAACGCCGCCGGACACAGCAGCGGGCCATCCGAACCGTGGCTGTACGCTCGGACGAGCGGATCGGCGTCTAGGTTCCCGATCGCTCGATCCGGCGACCCGGTTCGGGTGCCGCTGCCATTGACGCTCTCGGCGTCGGGACGGTCCCGCGTCGAACTCGTCGGCGTGTCGGTGACACGAACCCGTCCCAGCCGGTGGAGGATCGACGGCAACAGCGGGGCGTCCGCCGACGTCGGTCGCACGACCGCCGAGAGCGGCCACCGCGGGAGGTGGCGCTCGACCACCTCGCTCGACACCTCGAGGTACTCGACGAGCTGCGTCGAGAGCGATTCGCCGTACAGGTTCGGCGGATAGAACGACAGCTCGCCCGCCAGCTCGCCGTAGGCCGACGGGTCGTGCGAGACCGTCCCGGCGGTGCGCACGAGCGTATCGAGGAGAAAACATCGTCCCAGCACGTCGGCGACGCTCGCCTCGAGTTCCGACCCAGATTCGCCCAGCGGGTGGGTGTAGCCGTTCTCGAGGTGGATCGCCGCTTCGTCGCCGGCCTCGACCGTCGCCCCGAGGTAGAACGAAAGCGGCGCGATGCGGTAGGCGTCGGGGAACCGCTCTGGCACGCTGATCGTCACCCCCGTCTCGGGCTTCGACAGGCCGAACGGGACGTCGAGGTGCTCGCCGACGCGGAGTTCCGGGGGGTGTCCGCGGATGGTCGGCCACGTTCGCTCGGACGTACACTCGTGAATCGACGACGCCAGGTACGGAAGCACATCGAGCAGTGCGCCCGCGTCGTCCGGTATCGTGACGGTCGCCTCGGGGCGCGTGTGTAACGAACGCGCGCCGATCACGACCGAGACGGGCTCGGGAAATTCGATCGTCGCGGCGCGGTCGCGCTCGTTCTCGAAGGCGTACTCGTACTCGACCGGCGTCCCCTCGACCCGGACGTACACCATCGTCGCCCCCGTGAGCGAGAGGACGTACGTCCCTGACGGGAGCGAGACCGATTCGTCGTGGATGCCGCCGACCTGCTCGCCGCGGTCGTCCCAGGCGGCGGTACAATAGGCCTGTGGAATCGACAGCCGCTTCGCCGTCGTGCGCACCGCGGCGTCGACCGGGACAGGAAACAGCGCCGTCGTCGCGGACACGAGCGACGATTCGCGGTCCGCGACGACGTCAACCGTCGCGCTCTCGATTTCGTCCCGGACGCGGATTGTCGAGTCGGTGCGCGTGATCGACACCCGCCCACGATCACCGTCCCCGTCGTGCATTCGTCGGAACGAAGCGCGCGGAGGGATATAGGTGGTATGGCTGCGTTTGAACGGACTCCGATACGGCCACCCGAAACAGCGATCAGCAGCTGCCTTTCAATCGAGCAGTGAATTGTAACCACTCGTGACGGCGAGCGGAATCGTCGCCACCATGACGTTGTAGAATTCGGCATAGTCGCCGGAGACGGTCGCCGCCGTGATTGGCAGCTGTCCGCACAGCCGGGGGTCGACACGCTGTTTCCCGGTGTTCGTCGATCGATCACCGGCAAGACCGAGGTTCCTGCCGAGCAAGACGGCGCTCGCGGCGTTCTCAGCGTCCGTCGTGCTCGTCTCGTCGTCGGTCGGTCCTGGCGGACGACGCGGTGAGTCCGTCGACTCAACTCGTATCGCGTCTCCTGAGGTGTCGGTCCGCGCGGCCTCGATCCCCGTTCGACCGATCGCCACAGCCCGGGTAGTGCAAGTTTCACACCCTTGTACGCGGTCGTTCAGCGTTTCACTGCCCCGGTACTGACGTCCCACACGTCCGAACCACGGGTGTCCGGGGTACCAGAGATTCGATTCTGGTCCGTGCCACTACCGAGCGGCCGAACCCGTCGTCGCATCGGCCGAGTACGCCTCCTGGCCCTCGGCCGCCGAGAACGGTTCGAGGCCGTGCCGGACCGCCGTTACGGCGTCTCGACCGGGCCGCCGTGTCCCGATCGGTCGCCGGTTGGCGGTTCACGTCCGCGCCACCGACCGAGGCCCAGCCGTCGCGATCAGGCTTCGAGCGTCGGGGCCAACCCATACACACGTCCGTCTCGTTCGTGAACGTATGACTTCGAAGTCCGACGAGGTTCGGGTCTGGCTGGTCGATCGCGGCTACACCGATCGCGACCTCATCGTCCTCAGGTACGCGACGCCGGACGGCGATCGCGTCTACCGAAGAGAGGTGGCCTCGCAGGCGATCGGAACCGTGACCGCGGCCAGGGGCGTCTCTCCCGACGATCTCGCGTCAGTCGACGAGCCGGAAACCCGCGAGCGATACGCCGACGAGGCCGCCCGGATGGCCGAGCGCCACGCTCCCGACGACTCGGTGTGATCGGTGCTCCCCCGACGAACCGATCTCGTGAGCTGCGGCCCCGACGACGCTACCAATCTTGCGGTCGAAGGAGTGCAACCGCACTGGGCAACGAAGAGCGCTCCCGCCCGGTCTATCGATCCAGCCGAATCGAACCGACCGACGCCGAGATGTCGAGTCGCTCGCCGCCGTCACCGACCGTCCCTTCGACGACCGTTTGACCGAAACCAGCCGACCGCTTCTCGAGGACTGGCGCCTCGATCGAGCCGATGTTCGTCTCGAGCGCGACGTCGGCGTCGATCGAACCCAGCGCCACGTCGATCTCGCCCACCTGCGCGCGGATCTCGGTCGGTCCCCGAATCGCGTCGAGGTCGATCGAGAGCCGGCCGTTTCCGGTTTCCGCGCGATCGACGCCGGTTTCACGGAGTTCGATCGCGCCGTTCTCGCTCCGGACGTCGACGTACCCGTCGTGGTCGGCGACGTCGATCGACCCGTTTACCGTCTCGATGTCCGGCTCGCCGGCGGTCCCCCTGAGCTCGATCGAGCCGTTTTTCGTTCGCGCCTCGGCCACCGCGAGCGACCGCGGCACCGCGAGTTCGAGATCGACCGAGACGGACTCACCCTTCGGCTGCGAGACGCCGATCCGGCGCTCGTCGTCGGCTGTCACCGCCGTCTCGATCGAGACGCGGTCGAGGGCGTCCTCGGAGGGGCCGCGCTTCGTGTACCGCAGGAGGACGTCCTCGCGATCGGTGCCGGTGATCGAGAGCGAACCGTTTTCGGTTCGGACGCCGATCGAGGCCGGTCGGTCGAACGTTCGAGTTCCGGTTCGCCGAACGCGGTCGGCGTCAGCGGTCGAAACGAGCGTCCTGACGAGCGAGTTCACGGCGGTCTGTAGTGCGGTCATACGCAGTTACTCGCCTGCCGAGCCCGTAAGTGATTCCAGAAGGGCCGTTCTGTTGGGAAAGTGGTATGACATTCGACCCCGACGACACCAACTCGATGTCGCCTCACGCTTCGACGTCGAGCACGACTGGCCGGTGGTCGGAGAAGCCGCCGTCGAGGACGGCACACCGCTCGACGGCCAGTTCGGGCGAACAGCAGAAGAGATCGAGGTGGCGATTCGAGACCACGAGGTCGTCGAGCGGGCGCTCGTCTACGGTCTCGCCCGGCGCGTACAGCGAGAGCCCGGCGCGGTCTGTAAGCGGCGAGAGTTCCGAGACGCCGTCGAAGACGTTGAAGTCGCCGGCGACGATCGCCGGTTCGTCGACCGACTCGACCAGGTCGGCGAGTTCGGCGAGCTGGTTGGCCCGACACCGCGAGCCCAGCGAGAGGTGGACGACGAACAGCCGCAGCGACGCGCCGACGCGAACGTCGAGGACGAGCCGCTTCAACCCGCTGGACAGGTACCGCGGGACGACGGTACAGTCCTCGCGGTGGAGCACGCCGTTGGCCAGGTTGCGGTAGATCGGCAGTCGGCCGACGAGGCGGTCGTCGCCGTACTTGTTGTAGCCCGCCCCCTCGTACTCGATGCCGCGCTCGGAGAGCGCCTCGCACAATCGATCGACCTGCCCGTCGGTCGCCGTTCGGACCGAGCCGCGGTCGACTTCGACCAGCGAGATCACGTCGGGGCGCTCGCTGGCGGCGAGGTCGAGAAATCGAGCCGTCGATCGGCGTTCGAGCGACTCGTCGCCGATCAGCGCACCCGGAATCGCCGGGGCGTAGCCGCCGACCGACTCGCGGCGTCTGAGCAGGTACCCCAGGTTACACGCGAGAATTCGCACCAGCAGGGATACGGACGCCGAGGTCATCACTCTGCTGGCTCGCTACAGACGGTGAAACCGACACGGGCTCTCACCGATGCCGATCGGCCAGATACGTCCCGGCCAGTGCGGCTACCTCGGCGCGAAACGCCGAGAGATCGACCGACGCCGCGCCGTGGAACAGCCGCGCGTGTTCCTCGCGGGCGACGGCCTCCATCGTGCGTCCAACGAGCGCGTCGACGTCGACAACGCGTCCCTCCGCCTCGATCGACCGCGCCAGTTTCTCGAACCGATCGTCGGTCGCAAACCTCTTCGCGAGCGTCTCGGCGTCGGCGTCGAACGGCTCGGGTTCCGCCTCGGTCTCGAACGCGGGGTGGAGGATCTTCGCCCGGCCGCCGCGCTTGTTCCGAACGACGACGCCCGCGGCGGGGCCGTCGTACCACGCGGAGGCAGGAATTTCGTACGACGAGGGATCGAAGTCCCGGGCTCTGACCTCGCGCTCGACGACCGTGACCGGCGTCAGTCCCAGCCGATCGAACACCTGCTCGGTGGCGTCGGGCGGGAGAAAGCGCTCCGTCTCGGCCGACCAGACGTCGAAACCGAGCACCGGCGGGAGGCGCTCCCAGTCGTAGGCGATCGCCTGGCGGGTGGTCGCCTCGGCGAAGAACGTCAGGGCCGTGACGTCGTCGACGGCCCGTCGAAGGGCGTCGCGGTCGAACGCTCGCCGAACGTGGCGGACGGCGTGGGCGAGCGGGAGGGGAACGTCGTCCGCGTCGTCGAAGACGGTCGAACGGTCGCCAAAGCGGAGCAGTCCCGACGAGCCGACCTGAAAGCGTAGGTGAACGCCGTCTACCATCTCGAAGAGCCAGAGGTGGCCCGACTCGAACAGCTCCGCGGGGGCGGACTCGGCGCGAGGGATCGGCGGGTATCGGTGCACGGGAAATCGAACGGGCCGGCGACCGCGGACCGCTCCGTTCGGATCACCCGTTCGAGGGGGGACCACTCAACGGTATCGGTCCGGGGACGAGGCACCTCACAGCAGCGGAGAGCGGCTCAGTGTTCGACGCCGAGTTCGAGCGTGTCGTCCAGAAAGGACTCCTCCCAGTCGCGACGGGATTCGATCTCGCGCCGACCCCGACTGGTCACGGTGTAGACGTTGGTCCGCTTGTCCTTCGACCCCTTCTTCAGGAGGCCCTTCTCGACGAGGGTGTCGAGGTTGGGATAGAGGTGGCCGTGCTGGACTTCGGATTCGTAGTAGGACTCGAGTTCGTCCTTGATCGCGAGGCCGTGAGGTTCGTGTAATCCGGCGGTGATATAGAGGAGGTCGCGCTGAAATCCGGTCAGGTCGTACATGAGTGGAGTGTATATCGGACGGGAGATAAATTTATTGAATTTACTATCAGTGAGAAATGGTCGGTTCGAGAGCCCACTCAGTTCAATCGCGATTCGGCTGACTGGTTCCGTTCCGGGGTGGTAGACGGAGTGGGTCGGTCGACGGGTCGGGCTGGTGGACGGGTGAGTCGATCGGCAGGTCGGGTCGATCAAGGCGTTCCAGTCGAACGAGTTCGGACGGGGCGACCGCTCAGTCGCGCACGGACACTGACAGTCGCTCGTCGACGAACAGTTCCATCGAGTCACCCCCACACGTGAGGGTGAGCGAGAGTCCATCCGCCAGTCGCTCGACCGATCGGTCCGTCATCGCGAACTCGCGCGTCCAGACGGGCGCCGCCGCGAGGTCGACGCCGCGGTCGGCGAAGAACGAGACGACGGGTGGGCGGTCGATCACCGTCATGCCGACCGACGCGTAGGACCGGTGCCCGCAGTGGTCGCAGGCCCAGTGGACGTGGTGGTCGATGAGCTCCGTGTCCGTGTAGGGATAGACGTCGACGTCACGAATAGACGGCGTCACCCGGTTCGCACAGAGCGGGCAGCTGCCGCGCCCGAACGCGAAGCGCTCGTGGCGGTTTCTCGCGTCCAGGCGAGCGAGCAGGTCGGGGTCGTCGCCGCGACCGACCGCGCCGGGCGGAACCATCACCATGTCGTAGAAGTGATCGCACGCGTCGCAGGTCAGCCAGAACTCGCCGTAGCTCGAGTCGGCGACGATCGTCCCGTCACACCGGTAGCACCCGATTCCGGTGTCGATCGAGCGCGGCGAGAGGTCGCGGGTGATCGTCCCCGCCCGTATCGTTCGGTAGAGCAACATTCCCGCCGGTCGCATCCGGTAGCCCTCGTCGGTCCGCTCGACGTATCGGCCGACGAGGCGCTGTAAGTGGTAGTTGAACTTGCTGCTGTCGACGTCGCCGTCGGTCGCCCGGCGAAGCTCCGAGAACGGGACGACAGGCGGTGGTTCCGTCCCGTCTCGGCTCGACCCGAGCGCGTAGAGGATCCGCGCGCGGATCTCGTTGCCGACGATCTCGAAGGCGGTGATCGCGTCCTCGCGATCGGCGCGTCCCTCACGGTCCCGCGTCATCGTTCGATCTCTCGGGCCGAACCGCCTAAATCGACCGGTCCGGGCCGGTCGATCGCGAATTACTGTGCCATATCCTACAAAAATAGAGTGCCGGGAGCGTATATGGTCCACCCGACCCTGCATTCGAATATGACCGGATCAGTACACGTCGTCGGGCTCTGCGGGAGCCTGGCGGCAGAGAGCGTCACCCGAATCAGCGTTCGAACGGCACTCGACGGCGCCGCCGAGGTGGGCGGCCGGACGTCCCTGCTCGACCTCCGGACGTACGACCTACCGCCGTTCGATGCGGACGAAGCCGACGCGGGCGACGCGATTGCACTCCGCGGAGCCATCGACGAGGCGGACGCGATCGTCCTCGGGTCGCCGGTCTATCACGGTTCGGTCGCCTCGCCGCTCAAGACCGCGCTCGACTACTGCTCCCGGGCGGAGTTCGAGGGGAAGCCGGTCGGACTCGCCGTCGTCGCCGGCGGCCGATTTCCCAAACCGACCCTCTCACACCTGCGGGAGATCAGCCTCTCACTCGACGCCCGGCCCGTCCCTCGGGGCGTCTGCGTCCCGAACGCCGGTTCCGCGCTCGACGACGGGCAGTTCCGAGACGCGTCGCTCGAAGCGCGACTGGTCGATCTCGGACGATCCGTCGCACGATACGCCGACGTGAGCGAGAAGACGACCGCGACGAACGAGGCGGTCGACGCCGTCTGACCGACGGCGATCCACTCGAATGGAAGAGAGCCCACCGAGAGCGGCGCGTTCGGATACGAACGGTTCCCCGCGAACCGTCGACCCGCCGCCGTTTCGCTACCGCTACTACGCCTACTGCCTGACGCGGAACAACGGCCTGTTCGTCCCCGTCGGCATCCTCTACCTCCAGGAGCGCGGGCTCGGGCTCGACGCGGTCGGGTTCACCCAGGGCGCGTTTCTCGTCGCGCTGGTCGCGTTCCAGTTGCCGAGCGGGTACCTGAGCGACCGTCTCGGCCACCGAACCACGCTCGTCATCGGCTGCGTCGTCGTCTCGCTCGCGATGGCCTGCTACCCGCTCGCCGGCTCGGTATCGACGTTCACCGCACTCTTCGTCGCGTGGGCGTTCGGCTGGGCCTGTCGGACGGGGGCGGGCGAGGCCTGGCTGTACGAGGCCCTGGACGAGCGCGACGCGGCCGCGTCGTACGCGAGAATCGACGGCCGCGGGGCCACCGTCGAGCTGCTCGGGTCGGCCGGCGCCGCCGCGCTCGCGGGCGTCCTGTTCGCGATCGATCCGGCGCTTCCGTTCGTCGGCAACGCCGTCCTGACGGCGCTCGGGATCCCCGTTCTGTTGTCGTTGCCGGCGACGACGTCGACGGGGTCGTTCTCGGTCGACGCGGCGGCCGGGTCGCTCGTCGCGCAGTTGAGTCGGCCGGACGTTCGCTGGTTCGTCGGCTACCTCGCCCTCTTCTACGCGCTGTTCGAGGTCACTCGCGCGTTCGAGCAACCGGCCGCGTCCGAGGTCGGCGTTTCCGTGACTGCGATCGGGCTCATGTACGCCGCGTTCAAGCTGGTTTCGGCGTGCGGGGCGTACGCCTCGGGAGCGGTCGCGGATCGGTTCGGCCCGCGAGCCGTCTTCGGCGTGCAGATTCCGATCGTCGGCGTCGCCTACGCGTCGATCTGGCTGGTTCCCCAGCTGGTGATCGTCGTCTTCTTTCTCACCCGGACGGCCCAATCGCTGACGCGACCGATCCAGAACCAGTACGTGAACGACCGCTTCGACGCCGACGGGCGGGCGACGGCCCTGTCGGGGATCTCGATGGCGACCGCTCTCGCCGGTGCCGTCTCTCAGTTCGCCGGCGGGCTCGTCGCCGTGCGGACCGGCGCCGTCACGCTGCTTCTCGTCGCGGGCGTCGGATTGTCGATCGCCATCGCAACTCTCTGGGTCGCCGCGACGCCCGTTCGGCCGGCGGAGCCACACCGAACCGCCGGCTCCGGGCCGCGAGCCGAGTGAGCGGGCGACACAATGCAGGTCAGCCAGTTATCCGCGCTCACGTCGAACTGTCGACGATGAACGTCCCCACCGACCGCCTGCTGATCATGCTCGTCGTCGCGACCGCGTTCGCCGTCGTCGGCAGCGGTTGGGCCGCCGGGCTCGTCCACGCCGAGGCGACGGGGACCGAGGAGTACCTCCTCCGGATCGCCATCACGGTCGCGTTCGTCGCGGTGCTGATCGTCTTCTGGTTCGCGTTCCGCCGCGCGGACCGCAAAATGGGCCGAATCGAGTGGGTGTATCGTCCGGCCGGTGGTTGCACTCTCAGGGGCGACCGGTTTGACGACACTCGCCGTCGGCCGGCTCTATGGTGAGCGTATCCGACGTCGAGACGGTCGAAACCGAAGACGAGTACGTCCACGTGCGGTTTCGCGACCCGGACCGCTACGACGAGATCCGCACGCCCGACTGGGCCGACGAGCCCGCTCGGTCGGTCTCCGACGGGAGTCAGGTCCGGACCGGCCGGGTCGAGGGCGGTGACGACTGGGAGGTGACGAGCGTGCTGATCGACGAGCACGCCGGCGAAGAAAAAGCGATGGAGCAGGCCCGCGAGATCGTCGAGAAAATCGAATCCTGAGCACCGGCCCGTTCTATTCGACAGTCATTCAGAAAGCGGTTCCGCGGTCGTGCGGAAAGCGGTTCGGCGGTCGTTTCGAAAGCGTTCAGTGGTCGGTCAACGGGCGATTCTGTGGTCGTTTCGTACGCAGTTCGGCAGTCGTTCGACGGCGATCACTCCGCGATCGTCAACACGCCGTTGTTCTCGGTGACGAGGTTCGCTTCGGGCGGTACGTCGAACTCGAACTGTTGCTCACCCGCGACGACGATGGCGGTTTCGTCGACGACGTCGACGGCGATCTCGCCAGCCGACGCGCCGAGGTCGACGGCGATCACGCTTCCGTCGTCGTACTCGTTCACGCGGACGACGATGCCGCGCTCGGTCGCATCCTGGAGCGGTTGTGGAACGTTCATACATGTAATTGGGGGCGAGCACGTGTAAGGGGCTGGCCGGCAGAGGACAGTGTGGGATGTACCGGTACGTGACGCCCCACCCGTGAGAGACCGGTTCGATTCGACAATCGTAACCAGAATGCGTTTCGCCGAACGGTCGGCGTAGCCGCGAGCGGTTTCTGAACACCCTGAAGTGTGGGCCCGGCATACCGGTCTTAAATGGCGGTTTCGACCGGGTCCGAGAACCGACGTGGCCTCGAGTTCTCCGCTGGCGCCTTCACCGGCGCGATAGGAGATACGATTACGGTCCTGCCGCTGGTGATCGGGCTCGCGCTTCTGACGGAGATCTCCCTTCCGCACGTCCTGCTCGCGTTCGGCGCGTTTCAGCTCGTCTGGGGCGTGGTCTACGGGCTTCCGGTCTCGGTCGAACCGATGAAGGCGCTGGCCGCATTGGCGATCGCCGGCGCGCTCACGTACGCCGAGCTGGCGCTTGCCGGGCTGATCCTCGGCGCGGTGTTGCTCGCCGTCGGCGCTGCGGGCGTGCTCGCGGCGGTCGAACGCTGGATCGGCGAGCCCGTCGTTCGCGGCGTGCAGTTCGCCGTCGGCTTGCTGCTGATCGAGACGGGCGTGGATCTCGCGATCTCCGAGCTCTGGCTGGCCGCCGCGAGCGCGGCGATCGTCCTCGCGTTCGTCGCCCTCGGCGCCCGGGAGGCGAGCGGGCTGGTCGTGCTGGCGGTCGCGTTCGCGATCGCGCTCTGGTCGACGGGACTGCCGACGCCTCAGTGGCCCGGCCAACCGCCGACGCCCGCCTACGGCGAGGCGGTCACCCGCGCGACCCTGGAGGGGACGCTCGCCCAACTCGCGATGACGGTGGGCAACGCCGCGCTCGCGACGTCGCTGCTGTTCGCAGACCGGTTCGACGCAGAGGTCTCGCCGGACGCGCTGTCGGTGAGCATGGGGACGACCAATCTGCTCGCCATCCCCGCCGGCGGGATTCCGATGTGTCACGGCTGCGACGGCGTCGCCGGCAAGCACGCCTTCGGCGCCCGGACCGGCGGGGCGAACGTCGTCGCCGGCATCGGCTACCTCGCCGGCGCGTTCGTGCTCACCGGCGCGCTCGTCGCCGCCTTCCCGCTGGCGATGCTCGGCGTGTTGCTGGTACTCGTCGGGATCTCGCTCGGAACGAGCGTGATGCAGTCGTCGATGCTCTGGCTCTCGGTGGCGATCGGAATCGCCTCGCTGCTCGTCAACCTCGGCGTCGCCTTCCTCGCCGGCGTGGTCGTGTACTTGCTCGTCAGGCGGTCGCGACGCGGCGTGTAGCGCTATCTCGCACCTGCCACTTCGGTGAACGAGGTCGTGGGATCGAAAGAATCTACGTCGATCGGGAGGAGTTCCTCACATGGACGGACTCGTCGCGACCATCGCGAAGCTGGCCGGCGCCGGAACCGCGGCGACGCTCTTCGTCGCCACCGGCGTCTACTGGACGATCCGGGGAATCTCCGAGGGCGCCGGGAGCGAAGCGTACGCCGCGCAGGGACTCGGCCTCGCACTGACGTTCGTCGGCTGGGTCGTCCTGGTGGTCCTCGCGATCAACGTCTACGGCGCGTTCGGTCGCGAGTGAGTGCATCGACGGCGACGAACGGACGGCGTGGCGTCGGTCGACCTCTCGAAACCGAAGCCAATTTTTGTCTGCCCGTCGACGTGAAACCATGGTTATTTCGACGGATCCGGCCATCGACCGCTCCGAGTACGATCCGACGGACCTGATCGTTCGAACCGTCGAGGACGCCGTCGTCTACGGCGACGTCGAGTCGGAGACGGTGTTACACGAAGGAGGCCTTCGAATACTCGCGAACGGCTGGATCGAACTCGACACCGGCCGGTTGCTCTCGCCGTCGGCCGTCCACCACGTCGATGTCCGTCCGCCGGCAGACGAACGCGACGAGGTCGACGCCTGACCGACCTGATCACCGATCGGCGGCCGCGTCGTACTGCTCCCGGCTCACGGTGTAGCGGTGCAGATCGTCGACCCGATCGTCCATCGGCACCCAGTTGCGTAGGATGCCGTCGTACTGGCCCTCGTGGGCCTCGACGTAGCGCTCGATCGCCCGTTTCGACGCCTCGTTGCCCTCGTTGTAGCCGGCGGTGACGAGGTCGAGATCGAGTCGCTCGAACGCGAGTTCCATCAGCGCCGCCGCCCGTTCGCCGGAGTAGCCGCGACCCCAGAACGGTTTTCGCAGGATGAGGCCGAGTTGGCCGGTTCGGTGCTCCCACTGACAGGTGAGCGTCGCCAGACCGGCCAGCTCGCCCGCCCCGTCCTCGCCGGGTTTCGGGCGGACCGCGTACGCGGCTCGCTCGGCCTCCTCCCAGCGGCGCTCGGCGTCGTCGATCGCGTCAGCCGCGTCCTTCGTCGTCGCGTACGGCGACTGCGGGACATACTCGAACACTTCGTCCACCCCCTCGGCGTGTCGGGCGGCGAACGCCTCGTACAGTTCGAAGACGTCAACGGTCTCGTGACAGAACCGTTCGAGGCGGAGTCGGTCCGTCTCGATCGATTCGGGGAACATATTCTGCGCGTCACGCTACGAATACACTAACGTGCCGGTCGAACGAGATTCGGGAGGCGCATTTTGACTCACTCTCGGTGTCCGTGGTCGACCGATACGTCGAGGGGCGATTCGTAACATGCATAGATACAAATAGGAAAGGCAATACCATTAAGACATTACCCCGGAATGTATAGAAAGAACGATAGTCGGAGGCGGTCCAGGCGAACGGTGCTCGTCACGGCATCCACCGGAATCGGGGCGTTGACGGCCGGTTGCGGGTTTCTGGAGGATTCGGCGGACGACGACGGTGACGGAGAATCGACGGACGACGACGGTGACGATCCCGACGCGAAACCGGGACAATCGGAAGGCGAGGGCGACACGGAACCGCCGGAGGCGTCGATCTCGCTCGCCGATCACCGAGACGAAGCGGAGTTGCAGATCGACGCCGTAGAGGCGTCGGTAGACGCCACGGTAGAGATCGTCGACTCGGAGGGAGCGACCTTGGCGCCGGCGATCGAACTCGAAGCCGACGAGACGCTGACGGACTACGTCGTCGAGTTCGACGAGCCGCTCGATCGAGCACAAACCGTGACGGCTCGGCTCGTCCACGACGACGAGGTGATCGCCAACGCCGAGACCGTAATTCTGTTCGACCTCATCGAGTTGCCGGTCGGCGACGTGACCTACGTCGAGGCCGAACCGGACCTCGGCTTCAACTACCCGTACTTCGCGTACGTCCCGGACACGATCGGATCCGGTGGCCCGATCTACGTCGAACCGAACAACACCGGCACGTCGACCGACGGATTCGAATTTCATCGAGAGCGGGCGGAAATGAGACTCGACCCGAATATCTGGTTCCGGGAGATCCCCGAACACCTCGGCGCACCGTTTCTCGTGCCCGTCTTCCCGCGCCCCCAGAGCGATCCGGTGAGTGATGAACACTACGTTCACGCGCTCGACGCGGAAACGATGGCGATCGACGACGGACCGCTCGAACGGGTCGACCGACAACTGGTGAAGATGGTCGATCACCTCCGCGCGTCGCTCGACGCGTCCGTGGGGTACGACGCACCGCCCGAGTTCCACCTGAACGGCTATTCGGCGTCGGGCACGTTCGTCAACCGCTTTACGGCGTTACATCCCGACCGGGTCCGGTCCGTCACGGCGGGCGGCGTAAACGGCACGCTGATCCTGCCCCACGAACGCGACGGCGATCGCGACCTCCCGTATCCAATCGGCGTCGACGACGTCGCCGAGTTGACCGGCGACGAGTTCGACGAAGCGGCCTGGGCGTCCGTTCCGCAGTTCATCTACATGGGCGCAGACGACGAGAACGACACCATCCCGTACGACGACGCGTGGAGCGCCACCTTGCGAGAGATCGCGCTCGACATCTACGGCGAGGATATGCAAAACGACCGAATGCCCTACTGCGAGTCGGTGTACGACGACGCCGGAGCGAACGCCCAGTTTCACGTCTACGAGGACGTCGGTCACGACTTCAATCGGGCGATCGGCCGAGACGTCTACGAGTTTCACCGCCAACATCGCGACGAGGACGCACCCTTCGAACCCGTCAACGTCAGGGACGCCCCCGGCCTGAGCGTTTCCTTCGATTCACACCCTCGCGGCGGAGACACACAAATTACGATTCAGATGACCGTCCCGCCGGAGTACCTCTTGGACGGAAAAATCTCCGATGGCTCCGTCGCGCCGATGCTCGATACCGGAACGGAAATCGACTGGCGAGACCGTATCGAATTGTCGGGAGACAGGCACATACGGCCACGCGACATCCCCTTCGACGGCGTGCGTACGTTCGGCACCGAGCGTCCGTTAGAATCCGGCGAACAGGTAACCGTCGGTCTGATGGACGGCTCGATCGTCGCCTCGGAGACGGTCACCGTGGAGTGATCGGTCCGTCGAGAGCGTCACCGATCGCGACAGATGTCGCCGCGAGGCCCGATACTCGGTCACGATTGTCGCCGAAGCGGCCGTTATACGGAGCGACGACTAACGCTCGATGCGATGAGCAAGAACGAGACGAGACAGCACGCGTCAGCCGACGTGGCCCCGGAGCTGTACGAACCGGAGGGGAAATGACGACCGAACCGACCGGCGACGAACGCGACCGACGCGTCGACAGCGAGTCGCGACGCCCCGACGAGGAAGCGACCGCCGAGAATGCGGACGAGCGTCGCCCCGACGCGCACCTGCGCGACGTGCAGGCGGGGGCCGGCTGTACGGAGATCTGGGAGCACCTCGCCGAAGCGAGAGAAGAGTAGCCGAACGTATAGTACCGCGGGCGCCGTACCGATCCATATGTCACGCTGGAGGCCGATCCGAACGGTTCCGCGCCGCCTCTCCGACGCAGTGCCGTCGTTCGTCTTTCTGTCGTGTCCGGACCATCCGGCCAACGGCGGTATCACGGGCGAGGCGGCGCGGTCAGGTTCGCCGACTGACCCGCGCGACCCCGGCCACTCGTCCGAGCGGCCGGATCAGTGACGTCGAGGCTGTATCCACGAGCGACGCCGTCAACACGTCGCGTTCTCGAACGGTGAGACACAGCTATTTCTCCCCCAGCGGTGTGGGTCTACGCCATGTCGGTGCTTTCGACGAACGACGAGGGAAAGTTCCTGATGGACATCAGAGGCGAACAGATCGGCATCGTCACGGAGGTCGACCCCATCGAGCAGGTGGCCTACGTCGATCCGGAGCCGAGTCTGACCAACGCCTGGATGCAAAGTCTCGGACGGGCTAGCGCCGGCGACGACGACATCGAGATTCCGAGCGAGAATATCGTTACTATCACCGACACCGAAATTCGCGTCGACGCCGACCTCTCCAGTCCGGCCACGTGAGCGACGAACGACGTCGAAGGCGGCCAGCGCAGGCGCGTTCGCCGCTGTCGGGCAGTCAAAACGCACATGTCGATCGGCGAATGAGACGGCGACGTGGTGCTACGACCGGACCGCCGCCTCCAGGTTCGTATCGCCGGCGCGCTGGCGCTGGTTCTCACCGTCAACGCGGTCGTCGTCGCGGCCGCGGGGTGGACGCTCGTTCGAGGCGTCTCGGCGAGCGGCCGGTCCGAGTCCGTCGAATTCGGTCTGTGGGCGAGCGTCGGCGCGATACTGCTCGGTGCGGTCGGACTCGTCGCGTACCAGTCTCGCTACGGATCGAACGCGGTCCTCGCCGAGCTCGACGTGGACCGGGTCGAGAGCGATGGCCCGCGCGGTGTCGGGACCCGAGTCTCCCGACTGGCCGTGCAGGCGGGCGTTCCCGCGCCGGCCGTCGCCGTCGCCGATCGCGACGAACCGACCTGTCTCACGGTCAGAACGCGACGGGAGCCGACGATCGTCGTGACCGCAGGATTGCTCGATCGGTTGGCCGACGACGAACTCGACGCCGCGCTCGCCCACGAGGTCGCCCACGTCGCGAACCGGGACCTGGCGGTAGTGAGCGCGGTCGCCGCCACCGTCCGGATCGGCGACAGACAGCTCGAGCGCGAGGGGATGATACGACGCGTCCTCCACGTCGTCGGATGGGCGGCGATGGTCTCGGGGATCGGCGTCGTTCTCTTCGCGATCCCAATCGTCGTCCTCGGGACGCTCTATCTCCTCGTGAGCGCCGTTTCGCGGACCATCCTCGCGGTGAACGCGATCACGCTCGGCCTGTTCGCAAAGACCAGGGAGTACGCCGCTGACCACGGTGCCGTCCAGTTGACCGGCGATCCGGCGGCGCTGGCGAGCGCCCTCGAGACGCTAGACGACGGCGGGCGCCCGGAGACGGACAAGCGATTGCACGCGAGCGCGACGCTCGGGATCGTCCCGCGACCGCTCCGGCTGGACCAGCCGGGTGACGACGAGCGCCACTGGATCGAACCCTGGCTCCCCAGTTCGGAACTGACCCCCGACTCGACCGAACCCGAGCCGGATCGACCCGCGAGCGTCGTCGACCGAATCGGTGCACAGATCGGCGAGTGGATTCGTGCCAGGTTCGTTCGGCCGATCACTACGCGCGTTCGGCGTTACGCCTGGGTTCCACTCCGTTCGCGAGTCAGACGGCTCCGACGATGGCGACCCGCGACCCACCCCAACACCGACGATCGAATCGACCGCCTCCGGGCGATCGAACGCGAGCGCCGAGGCTGACCGGGTCGACGAGGGTGCGGGGGATCGAGCCGGCGAGAATATCGGAATAAGACCGCGTTAGCCGATCACTCCTCGAGCGTTACGACGCCTTCCGTCGAGTTGAACCGAACGCGACGCTCCCCGGAGACGGTCAGGCGCACACGGACGAACGAGACGGCGTCGGGCGGGTGTTCGACTCGAAGAACTGAGGTCCGATCCGTAATATCGTGGGTTTGCATCCACGGGTCCGTGTATGAGCCGTGGAGGGTGAGTTCCTCGCCGTCGTCTTCGAGGCGAGACCACCGGTGGCCGACGGACCCCGAACCGAAGCCGGACTCGACGATCACCAGAAACGACTCGTTGAAGTCGACCGCCTCGAGCGCGTCGTGAACGTCCGCTGGCGTCCGGTCGTCCGCGTATTCCGTCTCGTCGATCGCGTCCTCGTCCACGTAGCGGTGATACTCGTCCTCGGAGGTGACGGCAGTCACCCGATAGGCGTCTCCCTCGTCGAAGTCGGCGTCACCGAATCCGGTGTCGACGATCGCCCATCGGGGGACCGGGAGCGTCTCGAACGAGAGCGACGGGTCCGTCTCGATGGACGTGCCGAGGTACTCGTCGTCCCACTCGTCACCGTCTTCGAGACTGTCGGGCTCCTCGGGCCGCTCGATCTCGTGTGGCGGATCGTCGACCCTGGGATCTTCCTCGACGACCGCGTCGGGCGCGAGGGCCGTCGAAGCGTCGTGATCGTCGTCGGAGCCGGTAAAGCCGTTGCCGAGACAGCCCGCAAGCGCGCACGCAACGGCCACACCCGATCCGGAGAGCACAGTGCGTCGGTGCATCGACCGAACGGACGATTCGGACGGTAAAAACGTCTGGGCAGGGTGAAACGTTCGTTTCAGGGTGGCCGGATCGGGTCGCGTCACTCGCCGTCGTCAACGACGTCGACGATCTCCGGGACGGCGCTCGCCTCCGCGGCGGCGCTCCGATAGTTGAGGAGGGCCCGGTCGAGTCGGTTTTGCCACTCGTCGGTATCGTACTCGGTAACGTCGGATCGGAGACGATCGAGCGTGGTGTCGGCGTTCCCGACCAGCCGGGAGACCGCACGGAGGAGGTGCACACCGAGGGGATCCGAACCGACCGTCTCGCGCGCCGCCTCGATCGAGTCGACCGCCGCTCGTTTCTCGTCCGCGAGATCGTCCGTCGACTCGAGCAATACGACGTCGAGCTCGGCGAGTTCGCGCCAGCCGGGCACGTGGTCGAGATCGGAGAGCGCGCGGGCGACCGTCGCGCGTTCGGCTTTCGTCCGAACGGTCCGCGCCGGGCGATCCGTGTCGTCCGGCTCGTCGAGGTCGCCGGAGTTCGAGAGGTGGACGTCGATCCACCGGTCGTACGCCTGCGAGTCGACGTCGGACTCGTACTCCCACTCCAGGTCCGCGGTTTCAGATTCGATCAGGTCGTCGAGGGCCTCGTACCGGTTCTGAAAGTCGTCTGTGCGGTCCTCGTCACCGTCGATCGTCGCGAAGAACCGGTCGGCGTCGTGGACCGCGTACCGGCCAGTTTCGACCGTCTCCCACGCGACGGGGTTCGAAAACGAGTCGTCGGCCAGGTAGTCGTCGGCGCGAGAGTGGCTCGACCGAGCCGCGCCGAGGCGCTCTTCCGCGTGGGCACCCTGGACGACGACTTGGGTGAGCGCCTCGCCGGCGTACCGGCGTTCGAAGGTCTCGAGTTCGTCGCCGAGGGACTCGTGGGCGGCTCGCAGTTCGTCGCTCGGGCGGCCGGAGTCGGGTTCAAGATAGTGACCGCGGGCGGTGGCACTACTGGCGACCGAGAGCCGATAGGCGTTGAGCGCGTCGTGGCGTTCGTCGCCGTGGCCGATCTCTGCGGGCGGATGTGCGTCGAGTCCAGCTCTCGCGTTCTCGAGGCGGTTGTATTCCGGGTCGTCAGACGTGCCGACGAGTTCGTCGGTCTCACTGACGTGGGCTTTGGCCCACTCGTGGGCCGCTTCGAGGTGTGCGTCGGTGACCTCGACCGGATCGGCTATTGTCGGGACCGGGACGTCGAGGGCCGTCTCGATCGCGTTGACCTCGTCTCGTCGGCGGATCGCCCGACGATTCCAGTAGGCGACGCCGGTCCGACCGAGGACGGTGGCACCGAGGGCGGTGAGGAGGGTCCGTCTGCGGGGACTCATATGTTAAATGGTCAAGGTAAGTCGCCATAAGTCTTCAGATTCGGAGAATGATCGAATCGGTTCGGGGGGTCGGTCGTCGAACGAAGACCGCTCAACGATCGGCGGTTCCGAGCGGACGCCGCCCGGGACCTGCCGCGGGCTGGTCGACTCCGGTCAGACCTCGTCAGGGTACGCCGCCACGCCGAGCTGGACCATCATCTCCATCGAGTCGCTCAACAGCCACTCCTCGGCGACGCGATCGTCTTCTAACCGCATCAGGCTCATCACCGGGACGTCGATCGACTCTCCGGTCGGTTCGATGCCCATGAACTCGCCGTCGTGCGTGCCGCTGATGGTGAGGTGAGTCAGGAGTAACTCGTCGTCGGCCACGGTTCGTTCGATGTCGATCTCGAAGTCCGGGAACGCCGAGCGCAACTCGCGAACCCGCTCTTTGTACGCCTCCGGGCCGTGGATGTCCGGAAGCGATTCCGGCGTGTGCCGGACGAAGTCGTGTGCGAACCGGTCGTCGATCGCGTCGACGTCGCCGTCGTTCCACACGCGTTCTGCGAGCGAAGACATCTCGTCTTTCAGCTGATCTGTCTCTCGTCGTGACTGGGCCATTAGTACACACCCGAACGACCACATGCTATTGTGTGACATACAACGATCCCAGGCGTGCGCTACGGCGGATGCGCAGACGTTCCGACGCAACGGAGGACGATCCACCTCGGCGGGTCCGTCGAGACCCAACGGACGAGTTCCCTACGAACGGTCCGGAGGCACACACCGGATCGGCGTCACCGTGAGCGCAACGATCGATCGGCTCAGACCGCCCCGGTGCGTGCCAGCATCCACCGATGGCCGGCGTAGACGGTCGCGACGAACAACGTGGCGACGAACGCGACCAGCCAGGCGAGCGCGGCGTAGCCGACGACGGCGTGCTCGTACGGACCGACGACGTCCGCAGGGGGTTCGACGGCCACCGGCCCGAAGTGGGCCAGGGTGACGACGGCGAAGATAGCGCCGAAGAGTATCGTCCAGTAGCCCGCACCGACCCGACCGGAACGCGTCAGATAGAGCCCGACCGCGACGAGCGGGTAGATCGCGAGCGTGTAGGTGAAGGGTGTGATCTCCGGAGTTATCGGCCAGCCGACGTGGTTTCCGCGGATCACGTGATCGACGTGATGTCCGATCCCGAACGACGTAGCCACGGCCAACAATGCGTAGAGGCGGGCGTCAACGCTGTCGGATCCCCGCCGCTCGAACGAGCGCGACGGCCACCCCTCGGAGAGGCTCTCGATCATACCGGTACTGATCGAGCGAGCGCAGAGAGAGTTTGGCCAACATGTTGGGGTGGCATCGGTTCGTCACCGACCCCGCGGGGAGATTGGCTCCGGTCCCGTCAGGAACCACTCCAGAATCGTCGCCTCGCCGCGGCGAAGAATTGTGCTCGCCGAGGACTTGTCGATACCGACCGAATCGGCGAGTTCTGCGAGCGTACACTCTCGCGGGACCTCGTAGTAACCCGCACGAAGTGCGGCCGCTAAGAGCTCGCGCTGCCGATCGGTGACCAGCGTCTCGTCGGCAGCCGCGTGGACGATCGAGCCGAGTTCGTAGGCGACGGGAGCGGCCTCCAGGGTTTCGTCTAACTGCTCGAACTCCGCTCGCGTCCCGGTCAGGTCGAACGCGAACCAGCCGGCCTGGGCGACGACCGGGAACTCGATCGGGAGCGAGGAGGACTCGACGAACGCGTAGAGGTCCGTATCGACCGCCTCGTACTTAGCGAGGGCGCGACCGTCGGTCGATTCGAGGAGTTCGTACTGCGAGATCGATGGATGGGATCGCATGGCCGCGACGATCTCGCCCGGCTCGTCGGCGACGACCTCGCCGAGTTCGAGCGCCGCCTCGTCGACGCGATAGCCGGCCAGGAGCCTGAACCGGGCGTCGGGGAATCGGTCCGAAAGCTCCCGCACCCACACCCCGTCGGGTAGTCGAATTCGAAAGCGAGCGCGGATCACGGCGACCCCTCCGACCGGCGCTTGACGTCACCGGGACCGGGTTGATCGGTGATCGAACGCGAGCCGGATCGGGCCGAAGCCAACATGTTGGGAAGTCACGTGGAAGCAGTCGCTCCACGGCTTAAATCACCGTGATCGAGTCGACAAACGGATCGGATCGCGGTGGGCGGATCGACGGCGGTAGAGAGAGGTGTGCGAAGGCGACCAGGAGACTGGACCATCGACGAGACGGAATCGATCGGCGAGGGGAAAGACGATCATATCGGGCGTGTTCTGGCGGTCGAGACATTTCCCCTCAACAGTCCTGTTCGATCCATCGATCCGCAGCGACGTCGGCGACCGGCTCCTCGGAGGCCGGATCCGACTCCAGTTCGGCCCGGTAGACGCCGTCTTCGGTGAGGAGGTACGCCGCGTAGACCGGCGGGTCGTGTGCGACGTCGTCGTCCATCTCGTAGGTCGCCTCGCCCACGGTGTCGACCCGGACGGAGCCGTCGTCTCGGTCGAAATTCCTGGTGACGGCGTTCACGCTGGCGCCGTCGTCGGCCGATTCACGGATCGCCTCGCGTTCGAGCGCTTCGACCGCCACGGTGATCGCATCCTCGTCTGCCCCGTCGATCGCGTCCAGCGAGAGATCAAACTCGTCCGTGGGACACGGCACCGAAGGTGCGTCGGTCGGGTTCGGATCGTCGGTAGTTCGATCGGCCAGGCAGCCGGCGAGGGCGGCCGGTACCAGCGCGATCGAGGCGAGGAGGGCGCGTCGATGCATGCGCGAGCGTTATGGCGGTCCGATAGGTGTTTTCGGGAGACCGATCGCGGGAACGGGTCCACACGGACCGGGTGAGGCGGAAACGGTTCGTCGGCCCGACCGGCCGACCCACCCGGGTTCTATACTGCCCCTCGTGGTAGGGCCGGCGCGAGTGGGCGCACCGCTCGAACGGGGTGAGAGATGACTGTCATCGCACGATTCGAGGTCATCCCCGTTCGCGACGGGAGCCCCGCCGAGAGACGGTCGACAGCACTCGTCCGGCGATAATACGTCAAATACTTAAAATATATCAGTACACTCAATAGTGTCAGTACCGTATACTCGTTCATGTCGATCGATATCGAGCGGTTCGAGGAGGACGATCCAGACGCGTGGGAAGAGCCCACGAACGCCGAGCGGGTGCTGGCGTTCCTCGCCGATCACGACGACCGGGCCTGGAAAGCCGGTGAGATCGCCGATCGCACCGGTATCTCCCAAGGGTCGATTGGGCCGGTGCTGGTCAGACTCCGCGAGCAAGATCTCGTCCGCCACCGGGGATCGTACTGGGCGATCACCGACGACCGGGAGCGACTTCACGACGCGACCGAACTGCACCGAATCACGGCGAGTCTCGACGAGCGGTTCGGGTCGGAAGATCGGAGCGAGTGGATCGCCCACGCGGCAGAATCAACCGACGAAGGTACCGCAGAACGAGACGAAGGATGACGTACGAGCGTGGTACGGTCATCTGGTGTCGTGATCCGTTCAAAACCGACCCGGACGCCGGTCGGCCGTGGGTTGTCGTAAACAATCGAACCCATCCGTTCGGCGACGAACAGTACATCACGGTAGCCCTCTCGACGAGCGGGCACGACGGAGCGATTCCACTGACGATGGACGACTGGATAGATGGCGAAACGCCGCGCCAAAGTTACATTCTTCCCTGGTCGACTCACTCACCGAGGAGCCGTTACGTCGAGTTCAGACAGGGACGACTCACTAGTGACGTCGTGAACGCTGCGCTGGACGAACTATTCTCGTACGTCGACGCCGAGTAACGAAGAACAGCATCGCCCCTGGGACACGTACCGGTTCAGACAGTTCGACGGAATCGTCTCGGCGAAACGCTTCACTGGCGGACGTCCCTATCGACACCTCGGCCGAATTCGCGTTCGGTTCGACCGCAGGTATCCACCGGGTCAACTGCACGACCACCCGGGTACTATGACGATCCTCGTAGTAGGGCTGGTGCGAGTGGGTGGCCGAACCACCGCTCGAACAGGGTGAGAGATGACTGTCATCGCACGATTCGAGGTCATCCCGGTACGCGACGGGAGCCTCGCCGAGGAGATCGCACGGGCCGTAGACGCGCTCGAGGAGTTCGGCGTGTCGTACGAACTGACCGCGACGGACACGGTGGTCGAAGCCGACCACGTGGACGAGGTGTTCGACGCCGTCAAGGCGGCCCACGACGCGGTCGACGGCGACCGCGTGATCACCTCGCTCGAGGTCGACGAGCACCGGAGCCGGGAGCAGGACGCCGAAGATCGCGTCGAATCCGTCGCGAGCGTGCTCGGACGCGAACCGAAGCGAACGGCGTAGATATCCGGTCGTGAACACGGGCAGGTGAGTCGGTCGACCGATCGGCGCTCCACGCCCGTGAAGTGTGCTTTGATAACATGGCGGTCGTTCTGACGCTCCGGCTTTTCTGTCATTTGAGTTAAGTTTATCTCAGCTGGGAGCCTCTGTAGTGGTGTGAATTGACATGCCAACTACTGTCGATGACTCCACCTTCGGAGAGCAGTCACGCGAACGCGACGGGGCGAGCCGGTTCGGACGAGTTCGTAAGGGGCGATCGGTTCGCTCACTCGTCCGGCTGGGGGCGTTTTCCCTCTCGCTGGCGCTCGCCGCGCTGATGACGGTCGCGTTCCTGCCGGATCTGCTGGCGCTTCTCGCCCTCGGCTGGACGGGCGAGGTCGGCGCGGAACTCGGCATCCACCGACTGCACGTGATGGGAATCGCCGCGGTCGTCGGCGCGTTCTTGCTCGGACTGTTCAGCCAGGCCTACCGCCCGAGAAAGCGGATCGCGGCCATGTGGGGTGCGTTCGGAACCATCCTCGTCGTCAGCGTCGGCACGCTCGCCTACGGCGTCGGGCGACCGGAGGAGGTCCTCCCGTTCCTGGCGGTGACGAGCGTCGCGCTCGTCGCCCACCCGGCGGGGCGGGGACTGCTTCGCCGTGGCTCGAGTTACAGCCCGGCTATGCTGGCACTGGTCGCCGTCGCCGCCGTGCCGCTCGCCGCGTTCGCGCTATCGCAGTGGAGCCTCTCGACCAGCGCGACGGACCCGCACGCCCTCGACGGCCACTACGTGATGATGGCCGGGCTCGTCCTCGCGCCGCTCGCCTACGGGACGGTCGCCGCGCTCGGCTTCGTCGGGTGGCGTCTGGCCGCGTGGATCGCCGCGCTTCCGATCGCCTACTACGGTCTGCTCTCTGCGGCGTTCACGACGCAGTCGGGTTCGACCGGCGTCGCCTGGGGCGGCGCGGCCGTGGTCTGGGCGATCGCGTTCGTCGCCGTCGCCGAGTACTCGCGCACTAACGACGCCTCGATCCTGCGCAGACCGATCGGTCGGACGGACGAATCGTCCAGGTCCGCCTGATCGAATCGGTATTCGGACCCGGGCGATCCGACCTACGTTTTATTTCTCGAACTTATCCGCGCCGTTCGACCCGCAGCGGTTGTCTCTCGCGATAGGTGAGCACGCGCCAGAGCCACTCGATCGGGCCGTACCGGAAGTAGTGCAGCCAGAGAACCGACAGCGGGATCTGAATCGCCCAGATAACCACGACGATCCCGAGCGCTTCGACGCGCGTCACGTGGCCGAACAGCCCGAGGCCGTGGCCGTAGAAGATCGACGTCGCGAGGACCGTCTGCAGGATGTAATTGCTGAAGGCGGTCCGACCCACCGCCGCGAGCCCCGTCGACACCATCCCGGTCGGTCGCCAGCGACAAAAGCGCATCACGAGGCCGACGTACGCGACGGCGAGCGCGATCGATCCCCAGTAATTGAACTGCCGGTAAAAGAGTGCGGCTTCGACCCCCCAGTCAGCCGACTCGACGTACCAGACGCCGGCAAGGATAACCGCAATTCCGCCCGCGCCGCCGACGGCGATCAGCCGACCGTACTCGCGAGTGGTACGCTCGTTCGTCAGGACGCCCCACTTGAACAGCGCCATGCCGAGTAGCATCAGCCCGCCGACCCGCCAGGCCGTGTAGCCGAGAAAGCCGGACGTCTGTCGGCCGAACGCAGCCGGTATTCGGTGAGAGAATTGATCGACGTAGCTCCCGCGGTAGGCCGCGAATTCGGCCTCGATCGACGCGGTCGACGGCTCCCACGTGCTCGCGACGATGGCCGGATCGGCGAACAGCCCCGCGAGCGCCTCGATCACCGACGGAACCGCCAGGAAGAGCACGCCGACGGTCGCGAGGACGCGCGCCGTCAGGTCCTTCAGGAGGACGACGAAGAGCCCGCATAGCGCGTAGGCGACGAGGATGTCGCCGTACCACAGCAGGTAGGCGTGGGCCAGGCCGAACGCGAGCAACCAGCCGATCCGCCAGAAGTAGAGATCGAACGGCTCCCGGCCGCCGCGGTCGGCTCGTCGCGTAAACAAAATCACGCCGCCGCCGAACAGGATGGTAAACAGCGCGATGAACGTCCCCTCGGCGAAGACGTGACCGACGAACCACGCCCAGTAGTTCGCGCCCGAAAAGTCGCCGTAGATCGTCGGGTTCGCGAGCACCCGCTCGGGCATCGAGAACACCCGAATGTTGATCACCAGAATGCCGAGCAATGCGAACCCGCGCAACGCGTCGAGCGCGACGATCCGCTCGGATGGCGGCGTGGGACCGTCCGACCGGTCGGGGTTAGACCCCGCTCGAGATTCCTCCTGACCCGCCGATTCGTCGGCCCCCGCGGCGCCCGGGCGGTCGTCGCTCATCGATCACCGCGTCGGTGAGTCGGACAGCCCGGTTCGAAAACGATCATCGCGTACTGCGTTCGTCGAGCGGTCGGTACAAAAAATGAGGTGAACGGCGGTCGGCCGGCAGTGGCGCGGCGGTCGGCCGGCAGTGGCGGAACCGGTGTGCGCCGGTCCCGTCCGAAACCGCCCGCGTTTAGTCGTCGCTCGTTCCGACGACGGGGCCGGCAGGGACGCCCTCTGACGGACGTCCACGACCTGATTCGAGGTAGAATTCCGGTGACTCCCAAGTGTCCCAGTGGTCGGGATTTTCGGGATCGCCGAGTGTCCGAAGGGCCTCGACGACGAGCGTGTATCGACCCGGCGGGACCGGGCGGCGGTTGTCACTCCCGCCCGACGGGGTCCGTCCGTCCCAGGCGAACGCGTAGTAGGTCTCCGGGTCTGGACTTCGAGAAACGTACGCCGATTCCATCGCGAGCCACTCCCGACCGCTCTGCTGGTGGACGGCAGTGACGCGGAACGTCCGCGGGAAGTGACCGAAGAACGCCTCGACGACCGGGAGATCGTCGTCGCCCGGCGTGAACGCGTGGCCCGGATCGACCGGTTCGTAGCCGACCGGTTCACCGTCTTCGAAGACGATCGACGCGAGGTGGGGTTCCTGCTCGACGAACTCGGTGGCGTCGGCGTAGTAGCCGAACAGGGGCAGGTCCTGGTAGTCGCCCTCGTAGCCCGAGTAGGGTACGTGGAGCGTGTCGTGGGACTCGTCGGTCGGTTCCAGCACGACGTAGCCGCCGTACTGGTGGTTTGGCCACCCGAACGCCGGCGCGTGGATGGAGACGTCGACGTCGGCGGAGTCACCGGCTGGAACCGTGACGGTCGCGGGTGCGTCGATGACGCTACCAGGGCCGAGGAACGCCGGCGCAAACGTGTTTGCGGCCGTCCCCAGCGTCCCGACGTTGCCGATCGCGTATTCGACGTCCGCGTCGCCGTCGTTCGTGAGTGTGAGCGTGGTGTCGGTCCCGTCCCCGTCTCCGAGCGAGAGCTGACCCGGCGTCACTCGCCCGTCGGCCTGGATCGCCGCGTCCACCTGTACCATCCCCGCCCCCTGTCGGAACGAGTGATCGAGGAGACCGGCGCCTGGATTCAACGACCAGGCCATCGGCTCGGCCGTGTTCTGCAGTCGATCGCGCACGTCGAACGGATCGAGATCCGGTTCGGCTTCCAGTAACAGCGTGACCGCCCCGGCCACGTGCGGTGCGCTCATGGACGTCCCCGAGAGCATGGCGTACTCGCCCAGATCGAGCGGGTAGGTCGACGTGATGAGTCCACCCGGTGCGGTGACGCTCGGGCCGAAGGCCAGTTCGACGTCCTGCCCGTAGGAGGTGAAATCCGAGAGCAGCCCGCCGGTCGGATTCGGAACGGTGACTTGCTCGTCCGTAAATTCGAGCGTGACCTCCTCGCCCTCATCGAGCAGGTCGACGAGGGCGGCGCCGCCGGCGTCGCTGATGCCGGCGCCCCAGACGCCCTCGACGCCGGCGTCCGCGATCGTTCCGCTGAACAGACCGGCGACGTTGTTGTAGATGACGACGCCGGTCGCCCCCGCGTCGACGGCGTTCAGGTACTTGTCCGCGAACGCGCAGTGACCGCGCTCGATCAGCGCGACGTGTCCCTCGGGGAAGTCCGCGAAGTCCTCGGCGTCGCAGCCGAAGTAGCCGACCTCTCCGTCGATCTCGCTCTCGGCCGGCAGGGCGAGCGGGTCCGACTCGCCCTCGGTCGGCGGCAGCTCCGCCCCGCTGAGTTCCAGATACGGGACCGGGTCTTCGAGCTGTTCTACCTCGAATGCGAGCGCTTCGAGGTGCGTGTTGTCCGCGCTGGCGACGCTGATGATGTCGTGGGCGTTCGCCGGCGCGCTCATGCTCCAGGCGCCGAGTCCCCCGTCGTTCCCGGCCGAGTTGACCACGACGACGCCCTGGTCTGCGAGTTCGTTACTCGCCGCCGTCGTCGGGTACGCCTGGCCCCAGGCCAGGGTCGCACCGAGCGACATGTTCACGACGTCCATTCCGTCCTCGTAGGCGTCCTCCAGTGCCTCGACGATGATCTCGGCCGTGCTCGATCCGACGTCGAAGATCTTGTACGCACCGAGGGTGGTCTCAGGGGCGACGCCGGTCACGCCGCCGTCGTCGGCCGCGTCGGCCCCGACGATACCGCCGACGTGCGTGCCGTGGCCCTGCGGGTCCATCGGATCGGGATTCGGATCCGGTTCGTCCGCGTCAGGATCGCCAGCATCGTATCCCGCGCCGACGTAATCCCAGCCGTGGCTGATGCGCGAGTGGGGCTCCCCGTCGGCGTCGGTAAGCGTCCGGTCTGCGGCCGAGATCGCCGTGTAGACGTCGTCCGGATCGCCGCTGCCGCCGAGGTCGGGGTGATTGTAGTCGATCCCCGTGTCGATCACCGCGACGGCGTAGCCCGCGCCGGTGTAGCCGAGTTCGGACCGAGCCGCGTCCGCCCCGGTCATCGACAGGGCCGTCTCGAGCGCCGGCGAGGCCTCGTCGGGCTCGGGGTGGTCGACGATCGCAACCGGGTAGACCGCGTCGACGCTATCGAGCGCAGAAAGCGCGACGGCCTCGCCGAATCCCGCCTCGACCGTGAGGCCGTTCCACAGCGTCGAAAAGTCCCGCCGCTGTGCGAACCGAACGCCCTCCGCCCGCGCCTCGCTCCGGAAATCGGCACGCTCCGTGGCGTGGGTGCTCGCCGCGACGCCGCGAGCCCGCGGGGCCGCCTCGAACGCGACGAACCAGCGATCCCTGACGAACCGATCGGGTGTCCCCTCTACGGTCTCCCACGGCGGCGGACTCTCCGGATCGAGGGGCGCGGGATCCGACGAGTCGCCTCCGGCGGTAGCCATCCCCGAAAGGACCGCCCCCAGTCCCGCCACGCTCGCGAGCTTCAGCGTCGTTCGTCTGTCGAGTCGATACGTGCCGTCCTCCGCTGTGTCGTGATCGCTCATATCTCTCTGGTTGTGCGTCGCCAGCGCCGGGCCGATCGGTCCGCCACGGCACTCGGTCGGATTCGGCGCCGAGTAGATTCGTCCGGAATCTGGTACGTTCGGCCGGCGGGAGTTACCGCCCGGCGTGACACTCATTGGTGTCCATAATCGTGTATAAGAATGTATGGTTATTCCTCAAGGAAATGATGAATTTCCCGGATACTCTGGTCTTCCGCTCGAAGGATCTAAACCGAAAGGAACGATCGGATCGAGTCGGCCACCCGTTTCTGCCCGCGCTTTGAGAGTACGTGTTTCTCGCCCGGGAGGATCCCGACCCGGTCTGCCGATTCGAGTCGGTCCGATGCACGCGGCTCGATCACGTCGGGCGGAAAGAACGGATCCTCCTCGCCGAGGGACAGCGCCACCGGCGCGTCGAAGTCGGCTAGCTCGTCCGCGCTCGCCGTCGGGAACTCGCGTTCGAGTTCGACGTGTCGAAGCGAGGCGGCGACTGTCTCGCGGACGACCGGGTCGGCGTCGGGATCGGTGACGATCGAGGCGAGCACTCGATCGAGTAGCCGGTCGCTGGGGACGTATCGATACGCGATCGAGCAGAGCCCGATTTTCGCCATGGTCGAGATCGAGCCCGTGCCGAATCCGGCTGGAACGACGAGGCCGGCGCGGTCGATCCGGTCGGGCGCGCGGGCGGCCGTCCGGAGGACGATCCCGGCCCCGTAGGAGGTGCCGATCATCGGAGCGGACGCCAGCTCGAACGCGTCGAGGAGGTCGACGACCCACGCGCCGTAGCCCTCGCCCCGCGGATCCGGCCGCGTCTCGGCGCTGTAGCCCGGTTGGCCGATCGTATCCGGGGCGATCAGTCGGTACTCGTCGGCCAGATCGGCGTACCACGACAGCGTCATCGGGTTGGTGGCGTTCCCGCCGTGAAAGACGATCACCGGCTGCCCGTCCGTCGGCCCGGCACAGAGGACGTGCGTCTCGCCGGCCCACGTGTCGACGAATCGCTCCGTGACGTCGACGTCGAGACGGGCCAGAGCGTCCTCGTAACACGCCTCGAGAACGCGTCGTCCCGCAGCGGACCGGTAGACGGACATCGTGCGTACGTGTTCGGACGAGCGAAAAAGCGATTGCGGTGCGCGATACCGACGGTGGGCCGGCCCGTTCGAAACCGGCGTCTCAGTGTTCTGGGAACGGCTCCGGCGATAACGCCTCCACCTCGCCGTCGATCTCGTCGTAGAGGAGCCATCGGTCGCCGTGTCGGCAGAATTCGAACTGGACTTCGGATTGATACCTGGGTTGATCGGGGTGTGTTACTCGAATTAGCGCGCTCGCCTGCGTTCGATCCTCATCGTCAAGGATCTCTTCGTGGAGGCCCGATTCGATCACGTGAGAGTCCTCCCCGGGATCATCCCACTCTGAAGTGATCGCGGTGACCCGTTGTTCGTCGTAGAGTGTTAGATCGTTCACGTCGAAATCGACCGGTGAGTCCGGGTGGAGGTGCGTACTCGCTTCGTCGAGATCGACGGCATCGAGTGCCCTGAAGAATTCTTTGAGGGCATCCGGTGGATCGGGTGGGTCATCTTCAAAGGAGTCGGTACAGCCTGCGACACCGAGGGTGAAGGCGGACACCGCGATCAGTTCGTATTCACGCCTCCTCATCGGTACCCTCTGCATCAGGAAACGGCTCGGAAGTGAATGCCTCAACGTTGCCCCCGACCTCATCATAGACGAACCAATCCTCGTCGGACCGACGTTATTCGAACGTACCCGAATGAGTAAACCGCGGCGAATCGATCGCAAAACCGATGCTGAACCACTTTCGAGAGTTATCCGCCCGAACCTCTTCAGTAACGTTTCCACCGTGTTCCGGATCGACGTGAGTCACGCTGGAGGGGCGAATATCCCCATTTTCGTACACGTCCAGATTGACCGAAGCGAGATCGACCGGCGACCCGGAATGCAGAAGCTCCTCGGCGGTATCAAGATCGCCGTCGAAGAGGGCTTCGAAGAACTCTCTGAGGACGTCTGGCGGGTCGGATGGATCGTCTTCGAAGTAGCTGGAACAGCCAGCGAAGCCGATAGCTCCTACTGACACCCCGATCGTACAAAAATTTCGTCTGTTCATTTGGGAGGGTCTTGCTGACTACTATGGGCAATGTCTATTTATTATTTACCCAACGTGTTTATCGTCCCAAAAATCGTCCGGGAGCGGACCGGTCAACGACATTTCGACCGGGTACTGATAGTGGAAGTCGTGATCGTCCAATTGCGCGATTGCTTCCGTATCCAGGTCGAACCGTTCAGGGTGTGCGTTGACGGTAGCTCCGGCGTAGGCGGTCAATCCCTCGTGGATTTCTGGGAACTCGATCCCTCGAATTCCGGCATGCAGCAGCCGATCTGAACTCACACGGGCTTCGATTCGCTCGCGGAACGAGCCGGCGTTCGCGGGCATGATGAGCTCGAACGTTCCACCCATGTGCAGCGCCCCTGGTTTACCTATCAGGTCGACCACGTCGCCGACGTTGATTTCGAGCGTTTCGTTGGGTTCGAGATTTACCTCGTATTTCGTCCACCAACTGGTCTGTTTCCGCCCGTCCCAGTCCCAGTCGCGTTCGTACGTCTCCGGTCGATCAAAGTAGTCGTCGTACAGCCATCCGAGCGCTTCGAAAATCGTCTCGGCCGCCGCGACGTACTTGTCGGCGCCCATCTGACTCAAGCCGAAATCGATGACGTAGTCGCTGACGTTGTTTCCTTCGCCGTCGTCGTACTCGTCGTGGTAACCACCGATCCAGTCGGAATTAGGCGCTGCGTGGATGAGTCCTTCTTGCGGTCCAGCCGCAGAACTATCGTCCCAGGAGATCGCGTGTCCGGAGCGCTCTACGTTGGATAACAGTACGCCGGTGTCGGTGTGGGTTATTGCGTTCCCGTTGATTTGAAGTGATATCCGGTCCCAAGGCTGATCTGACACCGGGTTTGCTTTGAACTGGACGACCGCCATGGAGGCATAGCCTTCTACACTCCCGCCGTAATTATCGGTCGCTTCGTCGCTGAACTCCCAGGTCCGGTTAATGTCACCGCCTCCGCCGCCCGGTGGCGGATCGAACGGATTCCGGTCGTCCGTCCCTGCGTCGTCATCGTCTCTAGCCGAAACCGTCTGTGAGAGCAGACCCGCACTCACGCCCGTTATCGCCGCAGTTTGGAGGAACTGCCGACGCGGGCGGCTCGGTCGTCGTCGGTCGTATGGGTTGTCATTTCCCATGAGACAGACATTCACAACCAGCGTCACAAGTGTTTGTAAAATGAATATAATTAACTGTATAGGGGAATAGAGAACATTAAATTAGAATGTCTTGAGTCATTTCTTCGAAAGTGGTGGTCATTCAGCTGTTCGTTTTGGATATCGCCATTCAGTTTTCCCCATGGGTCGCCCCACGACTCGGCATCGAACCGGCGATCGACGGCCGGATCCCCGCTCGTCAACTCGGCACGAGAAGGCCCTCTCTCCACTCCCGTACCCTACCAAAGTCGAACTCGAACGCGGCAACGGGCACCCGAGTAGTCATCTGCAAGCACTTGGAGTGCAGTTGGCCGATCACGCCGGAGTCCCGGCGTCGAGCACCACGCTCTTCGTTCGGTCACGGACGAACGAAGTAGACACGTACTGGGTGTAGTTCGAAGGGCGGGCGACTATCCTATCTAATGGAACGACCAGAGGACCGAACACTCCACCCCGCTGATCCGCGAGACACCGATGCTTCGAGCCACCGGACCCGCGAGTCACCCCCGCTTCGACTCCTCGTACTCCGCTCTGGAAATCGAGTATCGGTGACAGTCGAAGACCTCGCCTTCGACCGCCAGGTCGTTTCGCAGCAAGCCCACGTACCGGCCGCCGAACCGGTCGACGTACCGTTCGACCGCGCGTTTCGAGCGCTCGTTGCCGTCGATGTACTTGACGGCGACCAGGTCGAGGTCGAGCCGGTCGAACGCGAGTTCGAGAAAGACCGCAGCCCGCTCTCCTGAATAGCCCCGGCCCCAGAAGCGCGTATCGAGGATGATCCCGAGCGTGGCGACGCGGCGATCCCACTTCGGATACAGTCCAGCGATGCCCGCGAGTTCGCCGGCGTGGGGTTCGCCCTCCGTCGGTCGAATCGCGTACTGCACCCACTCGCCATCCTCGAAGGCGTCCTGGGCGCGCTGGATCAGGTCGTAGGACTCTTTGACCGTCCGGTGTGGATCGGAATCGACGTACTCGAAGATTTCGTCGGCGTCGGGATTCGCCCCGAAGACCTCGTAGAGCGCACGCGCGTCGAGCGAGTCGTGAGACAATCGCTCGAACGTCAAGCGCTCCGATTCGATGGTTTCGGGGAACATGTCGAGGAGTACGTGGCTATCTGACAAGAATGTTCGCGGTGAGGGCCGACGATGCAGTTCGGGCGGGACTAGGCGGACAGCGTCTTTCGCATCTCGGTCACGGTCCCGTAGACGCCGTCGTCGAACTCGAGGTCGTGGTCGGTCACCCGCGAGTAGCCGTGAGATTCGTAGAACGAAACCGCGTTTAGCGAGGCCCACAGCCCCAGCGACGACACGCCCGCCGACCGTGCACGCGACTCCAGAGCCGCGTAGACGGCCGATCCGACGCCCTCACCCGAGACCGACGGGTGGACGTAGACCGCCGTGATTTCCCCGTCGACCGCAGCCTCGATGTAGTCGTCGGCGTCCGGTTTCATCCAACCGAAGCCAACGATAGTCCCGCCGCAGTCGGCGACGAGGAACTCGGTTTCGGGCGACTCGATCGGGTACTCGTCCGGATCGCGATCGTGCGCCCACGCGCCGACCTGCTCGTCGTCGTAGTGGTCGCCGGCGAGTCCCTCGATCGACGCCAGGTGGACGTCCCGAATAGCGTGGGCGTCGGCGGGAACGGCCTCGCGAACCTGCGTCTCCATCTATCGATGGCCAGAACGAGGAGCGATATCGGTGTTACGGGCCATTCGACAGCGCAACCAAGAATGGTGAGAAAAACGTCCACCAGCTAGCCGTCGACGCCGAGTTCGTCGAGGAGCGCCTTTGCGGCGGCGTTCGAGGACCCCGGTCCGCGAGCGGTCAACAGGTCACCGTCGACCGTGACCGAGGTCTCCGAATCGAGTTCGGCGTCCCAGTTCCCGCCGACAGCTTCGACCTCATCTTCGACCCAGTAGGGCAGTTTTCGACCGTCGGGTAAGCGGTCGCGCTCGTCGACGATGTCCTCCTCCCAGGCGTTCGGAAAGCCGGTGACGTCGCGGCCCTCGACGAGCATCCCGCCGTCGGAATCGCGGGTGAACGCCAGCAGACCGACGGCGTGACAGACGACGAGCGCCTTCGACCGCTCGGTCTCGACGGCCGTCCGGAGCGCCTCCCGTGCGTGTCCGTCCTGCGTGATGTCCCACTCGGTTCCGTGGCCGCCGGGGAAGACGACCGCGTCGTACTCGTCGGGGGTCGCCTCCGCGAGCGCGATCGGGTTGTTCAACCGCTCGTCGGTCTCGTGGACCTCGCGGACCCGCTCGGCCGTCTCCTCGCCGACCTCCTCGGGATCGACCGACAGGTCGTCGACGACCGGCGGGTTTCCGGTCGGCGTCGCGACGGTGACGTCGACGCCGGCGTCCGAGAGCGTCGTCAGCGGCTCGACGCACTCTTCTCCCCAGTAGCCCCCCTCGCTCACGATGAACAGTGCGGACGTCATGCATGGCTAGCGTCGCGAGTGACTGGCAAATAGCCCGAGTGCACCCATCAGAACGGCGACCGGTCGAGACGTCGAACGTGCCGGCTCGCTGGTCCGGGACACCGACGACCGATCCAGTTCTCGCCCGTTGATCGGCTTCCATCCCACGAGTTCGGCCGTTACCGTGACCGAGCACCGTCGTATAGTTTGGAAGACGTCTCACACCGAATCCCGTACCCGACCACTCGACCCGACACGTCATCGCTTCGTAAAACAGGCCTATTATCCGAAGTAAGGAAATATACAAGTAGTAAGGCCGCCATTGTTACGTAAGGACAGTATGATCACAAAGGACGCGACCATCACGAGCAAGGGACAGGTGACGATTCCGAAGGAGATACGCGAACGACTCGAACTCGATTCGGGGACAGAAGTCGAGTTCGTACTCGACAGTGGAGAACTCGCCGTCAAGCGAAAGCAATCGACGATGGACGAGTTGCGTGCGCTACGCGACAGGCTCTCACATCGTGAAGTCGACGTAGACGAGATGCGTCGCGAATCGAATCGGGCGTGGGCCGACCACCTCGAGAGGCAATGAACGCAGTATGCTATTTCTCGATTCCTGGGTGTGGCTCGAGTATCTCTTCGACGGGGAGGCGTCCGAGTCCGCCGAGCGGGTGATCCAGCGGGCGATAACCGAGGGTGGACTTATCGCCCCGACCGTCGTGGCCGAAGTTCGCTATCGCGTTCGAACGGTAGATGGCAAAGAATCAGCGGATGACGCCGTTCGAGCGCTAACCACCGCCGACGAAATTCGAAGTATGCCGATCGTAGACGAGATCGCCGCACGCGCCGCCGACCTCCGCTATCGGTATTACGAGCGCGGTACCTGTGAACTCTCGTACGCGGACGCGATCCACGTCGCGACGGCCAGCGCTCACGGCGACTGCGAGGCGCTCTACACCGGCGATCCGGACTTCGCGAGCGTCGACGAGGTCGAGACCGTCGTGCTCGAACGGTGAACGGTATCCGTCTCGACCGAGTATGGAGCACCGATGACGGCCGAATCTGGCGACGACGCGGCGTGGTACGAGACCGAAGCCGACGCGCTGGAAGCCCTTCGGGACGAACTAGAGAGCGAGGACGTCACCGAAACCCGCCTCGCCGGTCTCTACGAGCAGGTCAGTACCAGTCCGCCGCAGCTCTGGAACACGGCGACAGCCTTCATCGACATCGAAGTCAACGAGGCGACGAGCGATGTGAGTCGTCTCGATTCGGAGAGCGGTGAACCGCAGGGGGCCGCGAACGGCGAGGCGGTCGTCACGGAGGTGTCGAAACTGGCGCGCGGCTGGTGGGCTCCGGAGATCGTCGAAGATTGTGACGCGATGATAACGCTGGAGGTCCGGCGCGGACTCCCGGCCGACGACTTCGCGTCCCTCGCCTCGAAGGAACTCGCGGAGCTGATCGAGGACGCGAGAAAGAACGCAGAAAAGGCGCGATCGGCCGACGAAAGCGAACAATCCTGACGTGACTAGTTACGCTTCCCGGGTCGTCACGGCCAGCCCGCTTCCCACCGGCAGGACGACCGTGTGAAAGCCGTCGGCCGCCCGAACGGTGTCGAGGTAGTCGGCGATCCCTCGCGTGTTGTCGTCGTCGGGAAGCGGCTCCCCGGATTCGACGTACGGAAGGATATCCTCGTAGTCGACCGCACCGTAGAAGATGTTGTCCGCGATGACGACGCCGCCCGGCGCGAGTTCGTCGCGGATCAGCTCGAACGCGTCTGCGTACCTGGACTTCTGGTGGTCGATGAGGACGACGTCGAACGGTCCCTCGTGTTCGCGGGCGATCTCCATCGCGTCGCCGTGTTCGAACGTGGCACGATCGGCGACGCCGGCCTCGGCGAGGAACCGCTCGCCCTCGGCGAGTTCCTCTTTGTCGATCTCGGTGAGGATAATCTCGCCGTCGTCGGCCATCCCCTTCAGGAACCAGTAAGCGGAGTAACCAAAGCCGGAGCCGAACTCGAAGACGCGCTCGGCTCTCGTCGCCGCGGCGTAGGATCGGAGGACGCCGCCGGCGTCGGGGCCGATGATCGGAAACCCGCACTCGTCGGCGTGATCCGCCATCGCCGCGTGGATCTCGTCGTGGTCGGGACCGGTCGCCCGAAGGTACCGCTTGACGGAGTCGTCGAGGTAGTCGGCCATGCGAGAGCCGAGGATAGACGGCGCCATAAACGGTCGGGCACCGGAAATCACACCGTCGATGGAACCGCTAATCACCCCCTTGCTGTCGACCAGGGGAGTACCAAAGGGCAGGTCTAACGAGCGTTCACCGCCCGACTCAGGCCTCGACCGTCTCCAATACCCCCTCTCGAATCCGAAGCGCCTGGGGCAGGTAGAAGTCCTCCAGCGAGTGCAACGGGACGGGCGCGTCGAGACCCGTCACTCGCGTGACGGGCGCTTCGAGGGAGTACAGCGCCTCCTCGTTGATCGTCGCGACGATCTCGGCGCCGACGCCGGCGGTCTTCGGCGCCTCGTGGACGACGACGGCACGGCCGGTCTTACGGACGGAGTCGGTGATCGTCTCGATATCGAGCGGCGAGAGGCTTCGCAGGTCGACGACCTCCACCTCGATCCCCCGCTCGGCGGCGAGTTCGTCGGCGACGGCGAGCGCCGGCTGCGTACTCGACCCCCAGGTGAACAGCGAGAGATCCTCGCCCTCGCGACGGATCGATGCTTCGCCGATCGGCGTCGTGTACGACTCGGTCGGCACGTCTTCGCGGAAGGCGCGGTAGAGGCGCTTCGGTTCGAGGACGATGACGGGGTCGGGATCGCGAATCGCGGCGGCGATCAACCCCTTCGCGTCCGTCGGCGTACTCGGCGTCACCACCTTCAGTCCCGGCTCGTGGACGTAGGCGGCCTCGCGTGACTCGGAGTGGTGTTCGGGAGCGCTGATACCGCCGCCGTAGGGCATCCGGACGACCATCGGGAGCGTATACTGTCCGTGGGTGCGCGATCGCATCCGGGCGGCGTGGCTGACCAGCTGGTCGTACGCCGGCGAGGCGAAACCCATGAACTGCATCTCCGCGACCGGACGCATTCCGGAGAGCGCGAGTCCGATCGAGGAGCCGACGATCGCCGACTCCGCCAGCGGCGTGTCGATAACCCGCTGCGGACCGAACTCGTCCTGTAAGTGCTCCGTCGCCCGGAAGACGCCCCCGTTCGTCCCGACGTCCTCGCCGAGAACGACGACGCTGTCGTCGCGAGCGAGTTCGCCCGCCAGCCCGTCGCGAACGGCCTCGACGAGCGAGAGTGGCTCGGTTTCGGTCTCTGCGCCCTGCTCGGATGGGGTGGTCGTCGTGCTCATTCGCCCACCTCCCCGAACGCCTCGTCGCCGTGGCGTTCGCGTAATTCCGCCAGGTCCGAAAGCTGTTCGCGTAGCCGGTCGGTCGGCTCCTCGTAGACGTGTTCGACGATCCGCCCGGGATCGGTTTCGACGGCTTCGGCCCGCTCGACGGCCAGTTCGAGACAGTCCTCGACATCGTCTTTGATGGATTCAGCCGTCTCGTCGTCGAGAATCTCCTCACGGTAGAGGTATCGTTCGAGTCGTTCGACCGGGTCGCGCTCTTCCCAACCGGAGGCGTCGTCCTCGTCGCGGTACGCCGATGGATCGTCGGCGGTCGAGTGCGGGCCGAGCCGGTACTGGCAGGATTCGATGAGCGTCGGGCGGCGTTCGCCCTCGGCCGGGTGCTTCGCCTTTCGGACCGCCGCTCTCGTCACGGCGTAGACGGCGAGCGGATCGGTGCCGTCGACGCGGACCCCTTCGATGCCGTAGGCGGCCGCCTTCTGGACGATCGTCTCCGAGGCAGTCTGGGCCTCGACGGGCATGGAGATCGCCCACTGGTTGTTGTTACAGACGAAGATCGCGGGCACGTCGTAGACGCCGGCGAAGTTTAACCCCTCGTGGAAGTCACCGGTCGAAGTCGCCCCGTCGCCGAAGTGACAGAGGACCGCACGGTCGTGTTCGCCCTGCATCGAAAAGCCCCAGGCGAGGCCCATCGCTTGTGGCACTTGCGTGCCGATCGGTATGTACTCCGGCAAGGCGTTTACGTCGTCCGGGACGGCGTATCCCTCGCGATAGCCCCGGAGGTGGCTGAGCAACGACGCGTACGATCGGCCGTGGGCGTGCTTTGCGGCGTGGTCGCGGTAGGTCGGGACGAGCCAGTCCTCGTCTTCCAGCGCGAAGCTCGTCGCGACCTGCGATCCCTCCTGGCCGGCCATCGGCGCGTACGTCGAGATGCGCCCCTGACGCTGGAGACCGGTCGCCCGCTCGTCGAAACGCCGGGCGAGGACGAGTTCCTCGTACATCTCTAGGAGTTGCTCGTCGGACAGGTTCGGGCGTTCGGCTCCCGGCAGGATCTCGCCGTCAGTGGACAGAACCTGGACCATGTCCTCGGGCGGACTGGCCGTCTCTTCGGCGTCACGTTGGCCGGTCGGTTGCGGTCGATGCGTCGGTTTCGGATCGTCGTGTGTGCTCATCGTTAGCGGTCGTGGGTATCGGGTTGGTGTGTGGTGTGACAGTTCGTCGGTCACCCGCAACGCTGTCGGGTGAACGTGCCGGCCCGGCCTCGCTGGCTACGAGAACCGGGAAACGGACGACGACGCCTCGGAATCGGTGTCAGCGAGCCGAGGCGGGTGTCCGCCGATTAAAATGTTACTCGAATAATAAGCCAGAGAAAATCCTCTACGCGTCGCGGAATCTGCTTGGCGGACGAACGCGTCTCGTACTGGCTGGCGGACGCCATACCCCTTCGTTCGGGGAGGATGTACATAATTCTTCGTGAGTTGCGTTGCCACACGCCAGGATTCGGCCGATTATCCCCACAAGAAAGTCGATTCTCGAACGAACGTCCAGGTTCGGTGGCGAAATTCGACGGTATGTCGGCCATTCACCACAGTGTACGACGGTGAGTTGTACGAATGTCAACACCAGAAGGAGTCGATTCGCGCCGTATCCGCCTCGTATCGGATCGTTCGGAACGCGTAACGATGACGAGTCGCGTTCACGATCGAGTGTGCACGGGACGGAATCGCGGCCCCGAACGAAGACGACGGTTCTCGTCGGACTCTGGGTGCTGGTAACGCTGACGTTCGCAGGGACGGCCTGGATTCTCGTCGACGAAGACACCACCGAGTCGTTTGACGCGGCCGGGCTCGAAGATTCCCCGGATGAAACCTGGAACGCCCAACCGGATCCGCTCGTCGACGAGCCTCGGACCGAGACGGGAGCCGATTCGGAGGGAACGTCCGCACCTGAGGACGGTGAGGACGATCACCCAACGGCGGATTCGGACGGCGACCCGTCTCACGAGCGCGGACCGCCGGCAGATCGTGGACCGTCAGCTGACCACGGTCCACCCGATGACCGCGGGCCGCCGTCCCACGCCGCCTCGAGTAGTGACGAGTCCGATCGCGGGCCACCCTCCGAGGACGGACCTGCCGGTATCGACGATGAGTGAGTCCCTCGAGTCGACGTCGACGAAAAGGGGCGGACTGGTGCGCCCACCGGCCCGCTTCCCGGTCGCTCAGCGGATCCCTGGTCCGGTATCGCCGGACCGATATCGGCTACGAGAGCCAGCGAAAAGGGTGGTCGCCCTGAGCGTTGCAAGGTTGGACCGGCGAGCCTGCATGTTCAGGCACCTCGCCGGATCGATTCGTCGAGTTAAATCGGGCCGACCGGCCGCTAGAACGCGACCGAAACCAACCACTACGATTATGTGACTCCCATCCAATCGATTACTCGAATAGCCGGGCGCCGTCTCGATTCGAGTAGACGGACCCGTAAGACAGTGATCCAGATGTTCGATCTCACCCTACCCGCGCGACCGCGTCTCACCAAGACGACGCTCTATCACGTCGTCGGGTGGGGCCTGCGAATCTACGTCGCCTGCCTCCTCGTAATCGGTCTCTACAGCGTCCTCTGGCTCGCCGAAGTCGCTGGCTACCTCGACGAACAGACGCTCGCCGTCATCTGGCTCGCCGTCGCAGGGATGGGAACCGCCTTCCTCGTCCTGCTCGTCCCGCTGTATTACTCCAGTCGTCGCCGATCGTGACGCCCGACGCCAACGGCTGAACGCCGACCGAGAGAGGAGCGTCTACACCACTGCGAGCGGACAGCCCGGCACGATCGGCTGTCTCTCTGGATTCGTCACCCGAACCACGTCCAGCACCACGCTCCACCTGATCTACGAGCACTGCATCTGCATCAACTCTACGAGCGATACGTCTCCGCCTGGTCTACGAGCGCCGCGTCTCCGAGTATCTGACCTGCTATCGAGGACGGACTAGAGTGTCATCCCAGTGCTCTACAGATAGTATCCTTTAGGGTGTCTCGCGCATAACGGCTCACAATGAGTGATTCGACCGCGACGCCGACGATTCCCCAGGTGACGCTGATCGCCGTGTTCGTCACCGGACTCGTCACCGCACAGCTGACCGCCGCGAAGGTGCTCTCGTTTTCGATTCCGTTCTCGCTCCCCGTCACCGGCAGCGAACTCGTCCTGCCGGGCGCCGCCGTAGCCTACGCGGTCACCTTCTTCGCCAGCGATTGTTACACGGAGCTCTACGGCAAGCGCGCCGCTCAAATCGTGGTCAACGTCGCGTTCGCGATGAATTTCCTCGTCCTCGCGCTAGTCTGGTCGACCGCGGTCGCCCCGGTCGCGCCGACCTCGCCCGTCGGCGGCGAGGAGTTCTCCGACGTCCTCCTGCCGGCAACCTACGTCGTCGCCGGGAGTCTGCTCGCCTACGTGGTGAGCCAGAACTGGGACGTCTGGTTCTTCCACCGGATCCGCGAGGTGACCGGCGCCGAAAAGCTCTGGCTTCGCAACATCGCCTCGACGGGGACGAGCCAGGCGATCGACACCGTCATCTTCGTCTCGATCGCCTTCGCGATCGCACCCGCCCTCGCGGGCGACGACGTCATGGCGCTCTCGCTGATCGCCTCGCTCGTGGTCGGCCAGTACCTCCTCAAGCTCTCGATCGCACTCCTCGACACGCCGGTCGTCTACGCCGTCGTCCGCGTCGTCAGGGAGAAGACCGACTCGCCGCACGTCGGCGGCGTCGCCGCCGAGTGACCGGAGGCCACCGACGGCGAGACGAACCGGCGACGCGAACCGGCGACGCGAACCGGAAGCGACGCGGGTTTATCAGTTCGCAGACGATATCGACTATGGATCCACGCGTCCACGAGCACGCCGAGGTGCTCGTCGACTGGAGCGCACGCATCGAAGCCGGCGACGACGTCGTTCTCTCCGTCGGCCCCGACGCACACGAGCTGGCCGTCGCCGTCGCCGAGACGATCGGCGAACGCGGCGCGAACCTGCTCACGACGTACGGCTCGGGCGAGATCGAACGCGCCTACCAGCGCGCCCACGACGGTGACTTCGACGAACCGAGCCACGAGCTGGCACTGTTCGAGGCGGCCGACGTCTACCTCCGCATCGGCGGCGGCCGCAACACGAGCGCGACGGCCGACGTTCCCGCCGAAACGCGCCAGGCGTACCGTAACGCGCGGACGAATCTACGCGAGGCGCGCTACGATACGCGCTGGGTATCGACCGTTCACCCGACGCGCTCGCTCGCCCAGCAGGCGAACATGGCCTACGAGGAGTACGCGGACTTCGTCTACGACGCCGTCCTCCGGGACTGGGAGTCGCTCGCAGACGAGATGGCGAAGCTCAAAGATCGGCTCGACGAGGGAAGCGAGGTTCGCCTCGTCGGTCCCGGGACCGACCTCACGATGTCGATCGAGGGCAGAACCGCCGTCAATAGCGCCGCCTCAGTCGCCTACGACTCGCACAACCTCCCGAGCGGCGAGGTCTTCACCGCGCCGTACGACACCGACGGACAGGTGACGTTCGACGTGCCGATGACCCTCCAGGGTCAGTCGGTCCGCGACGTCACGCTCAACTTCGAAGCCGGCGAGGTCATCGGGTTCGACGCGGCAGAGGGCGAAGACGTAATCGAAGAGATACTGGAAACCGACGAGGGTGCTCGCCGACTCGGCGAACTCGGCATCGGGATGAACCGCGGCATCGATCGCCTCACCGACAACATCCTCTTCGACGAGAAGATGGGCGACACCGTCCACCTCGCGGTCGGCCGCGCCTACGACGCCTGCCTGCCCGACGGCGAAACGGGCAACGAATCGGCCGTCCACGTCGACATGATCACCGACGTGAGCGAAGACTCGCGCATGGAAATCGACGGCGAGGTGGTCCAGGAAAATGGGACGTTTGTGTGGGAGTAGCGCGGTTCGGAGTGAGCGGAGCGAGCGAGAAACGCGGTAAAACGAGCGGCGAAGCCGCGAGTAGCGAGGATTGAGCGAGCGTCGCGAGCGAAATCCTCGGAATTGTGAGCGGGGAACGAAGTGACCCGCGAGCAGCGTGACCGCCAGGAGTGTGGGGCCGAGTCGGATCACCAGATACAAATGCGAGAGCGACTACCCGTCAGGTATGGCCAGTTTCGACGCCGCGGAAAAGCGGACCCTGGAGAAGCTCATCTGCATGAAGTGTAACGCCCGAAACCCACAGCGCGCAGAGCGCTGTCGCAAGTGCGGGTACGGCAACATGCGCCCGAAGGCGAAAGAGACCCGCGCGTCCTGATCGAGGTCGCGGTCGCGATTTCGTCTCTCTGAGAGCCGCGGCGTCGGTCGGACGCGGATTCGATTTTTCCTGCTATCGAGTCGAGCAGACGTCCCGCCAGGAGTCGTTCAAGCGAGGTGGAACAGCGCGACTGGCAGCCCGATCACGGCCACCATCGTCAGGACGACGATCGTTGCGACCTGTTTCATCGTCGGTTCGATCGATTCGTGGGGGCCGGTCCACTCCTGGTGGGCGAGGGCGACCAGGACGAGCGCCCAGACGACGGGCGTGAGCGCGTTGAACTCGAGAGCGACGTGAGGAGCGTAGGCGATACCGGTCGCGAGCGCGAGCAGACCGTAGCCGAGGCCGGCCCGGCGAAAGGGGTCGAGGTCGACGTCGACTAGCGTGACGGTTCCCGATCTGTGGACGCTGAAGAGTGCGATTCCGGCCGCGAGCGAGAGCGCGAACGCAGCGAGGACCGAGACCGAGAGGCCCTCGGTGTAGAGGACGAACGCGCTGCCGCCGGCGAGGACGAACCAGAGCAGCGTTCCGCCGAGGAGCGTCCGGCGGCGGAGGGGTTCTAGTGGGTCGTCGTTCATACCTACGCAGTCGGTGGGCGAAATATAAACCCTCGTCTCGGAGAGCGAGATTACTCGGCGCAGAGTGAGACGAAGTTTCGGAGGATGCGGAGACCGGTCTCGCCGCTCTTTTCGGGGTGAAATTGCGTGCCGAAGACGGTTCCCGACTCGTCGGCGATCACGGCGGGGACGGTGACGCCGTAGTCGACCGTCGCGACGATGGTCGACTCGTCGTCGGGGACCGCGTAGTAGGAGTGAACGAAGTAGGTGTACTCGCCGTCGACGACCTCGGGCTGGTCCGTGCCGTTCGCAGGTCGCCGCCCGACGCCCTCGACGATCGGGTGTGGTCGTTCGATCGTCAGGTCGTTCCAGCCCATGTGGGGAACCTTCTGCCCCTGGGCGAAGCGAACGTTAGTTCCCGGAATCAGATCCAGTCCGCGGACGGCCGCCGAGCCCGCCGACCCCTCCTCGCTGTCGGTTAGCAGCATCTGCATGCCCAGACAGATCCCGAAGAGCGGCGTCTCCGACGCGGCGACGGCGAGGAGGTCCTCGCGAATCGGATCGGCGTTCTCGACCCCCTCGCGAAAGGCGCCGACTCCGGGGAGGACGACGCCGTCGGCGGCGAGAAAGTCCGCCGACTCGTCGGTGATCGTCACGTCCGCGCCGGCGCGTTCGAGCCCGCGAGTGACGCTGTGTAGATTGCCGAGCCCGTAGTCGACGACCGCGACGCTCGCCTGCGCCGTCTCGGCCGACGACTGGCTCTCCTGTGTGCTCATATTTCTACCTCCGGCAGTCGGAACGAAGGGCCTTTCGTTAGAGGACCACGAGGAGCTGAGCGAATGCGAGGCCGAACGAAGTGAGGCCTCGAATACGTGAGCGGCGAAGCCGCGAGCGAACGAAGTGAACGAAATACTCGGACTCGCTAACCACGAGATTTCGAGCCGCACGGTTCGGAGAGCACGATTCGAAGAACGAAGCGAATTGCGAGGGATGAGCGAGCGACGGCGAGACCGTCGATCAGTACTCGCCGAGACGGGACTGGCCACCCTCGTCGGTCGGCGAGACGCCGGCGATCGCTGCGGCTTCCCGAATCGTCTCGGCGAACGCAGGTTCCTGGCTCCGGTCGTACAGCGTCGCCGCGGGGTGGAGACAGATGAGGACGGGGCGGGGCGTGTCGCCGATGCGCACCTCTTCGACCGAGCCCGCCTCCTTCGTGACCGCGACCGAGCGTCCGAGGAGGTGTTCGCCCGGGACCTTCCCGAGGGTGACGACCACGTCCGGATCGACGCGATCGATTTCGGCTTCGAGGTAGCCCCGGCAGTGTTCGAGTTCCTCCGTCGATGGGTCGCGGTTGTCCGGCGGTCGACATCGGACGCAGTTGGTGATTCGCACCGACTCGCGTTCGAGTCCGACCGTTCGAAGTTGTTCGTCCAGAACCGAGCCGCTCCGGCCGACGAACGGTTCGCCCTCGGCGTCTTCCTGTGCGCCCGGCGCTTCACCGACGAAGAGAACGTCGGCGTCGGCGGGGCCCGTTCCGTTTACGATTCGGCTTCGCGAGTCGACGAGCGACGGGCACCGGGGGCATCCCTCGACCGCGAGCCCATCCATGTGCTGGGCCTGCTCATCCTCCATGTACGTCCGATGCGCCGGAGCCCACCTACGCGTTTCGAACCGTTCTCGACGGTCGGTCCGATCGAACGTGTCCCGAGTGCGAAAAAGGCACAATCTACCATTGTTAGCGGCTATACGGACCGAATCAGTCTCGTTCGGGCATTCGATCTGGCCGGAAGTATTACCTATTTCTAAACTAATCGCCCCACAAGGACGTGGTTTCGTGAAACTAAGACAGCCAACCGACTTCCTGATCCTCGAAGCGCTCGAAGAGACGGGACGAAACGTCGCACCGAACCTCGCATCGCACACCGGAAAGAGCCGGAAGAACATAAACACCCGACTGCCCGTACTCGAAGACTACGGACTCGTCGAGAAGGTGGGCCCGGCCGATCGATCGGGACTGTACGAGATTACGCAGCTCGGAAAGTCGGCCCTCGTCCACCAGAGCGAGTACGACGAGGTCGACGACTTCGACTCGCTCATCGCCAGCGCGGACGCGGCCACCGACGGTGGAACACCGGCGCAAGCGGTCGCTCGCGGCGAGCACGACGACGAGGAGTAGTTCGGTGCCGGAGGCAGTGAGCAGAAACAGCGATAGCGCTGCTTTCGGTGGTCTACACCGGTTACGGCGGTGTTACCTGAGCTATATCTCGCGACGGACCGTAGGCGCAACCGATGAGTGTGACAACCAGATCGACCGATTCAGTGGGCGGTCAGCCGAATCGAGAACCGGCCACCGAACGCCCCGATTCGGTGGCGGGCCGACGGTGAGACCGTGACTGGCGATCCCCATCTCGTCGGGCACGTCCACCTCAAGGTGTCCGACCTGGAAGCGGCGAGCGAGTTCTACACCGAGGTCCTCGGGCTGTCGGTCACCGAGTCGCACGGCCGATTCCGGTTTCTCTCGTGGGGCGAGCGCCACCACGACGTCGCGCTGCAGGAAGTCAGACCGGATGCTCCGGGCCCGAACGACGGCGTCGGGCTCTACCACGCGGCGATGGAGGTTCCCGACGGCGCTTCGCTGGCGGCGGTGTACGAGCGGGTGCGGGCCCGCGGCGTCGACGTCTCGGCCGTAGACCACGGCATCAGCAAGGCGATTTACTTTTCAGACCCGGCCGGTAACGGGCTCGAGATCTATCTCGATACGCGCGAGGAGAACGACCAACCGCACTGGTCGGGCACTAACCGGTCGTTCGACCCCGAGGGGCTCGCGGCGGATCGGTGATCGGATCCCGCTCACCGAGATTCTGGCGACCCGTCGAAGCGTGCTCGATACGTCGATCCCGCCCGGGCGAGTTCTCTGGCGACGCGGACGGGTTCCGGACGGCCGCCTTCGGGCGTGAACGCTCGTACGAGGTCCTCTCTCTCGTCTACGGAGAGGCCGACGGACCGAAGGTAGACGCGTTCGCCGCCCACCTCGAACGGCGAGCGCGCCGGGAGGTTCCGGTAGCGGTCGAGCCGGTCTGCGAGCGCCTCGCCGTCGAAGGCGTCCCGGAGTGCGGGTTCGAGGCCGTCGCTCGCTTCGAACGTGACCGCGATCGTCGGCAGGTCGGTCTCGGCGGCCAGGCGGTCCATGTCGAGAACGTTGAACCAGGCGGGAGCGATCGCCCCCACGAGGGTACCGTGGAGATCTTCGCGCTCGAGATCGGAGACGATCTGGACGATCGCGTCGGTGAAGTCCAGACCGCCGACGGTCGCCGATTCGAAGGCGGCGCCATCGACGACCCGATCAGCGCGGACCACCGCGCCGGCCACGGTACACCGGTCGCCACGCGTGGATTCGGCGATACCGAGCGCCCTGATTCCGGACGAGTCGCTCATGGGTGTGGTCGTCGAGGGAGACGTTTGGCGGCGACGAGCGTTACCCGTCGTCTTTGATGTCTGCGAGCCGGTCGATGAGTTCGTCGCTGGTGGCGCCGTTGTCGAACTCGATCGACCCCCGATGCTCGCTCGCGTCGGACTCGATTGCCTCGTCCTCGTCGAAGTCGGCGTCGAAGTCTTGCTGGTCGGACTCGTCGTAGCTACCAAAACCCATACGTGTGTCACTACGGGATCGATCTCCTAAAATGCACTGCCGGATCGAGTCGTGCGACGGGTCGGTCAGGGGCGCTGCGAGCCCGATAGCTGATCGGAGCGAATTCGAACGCGAAGGCGATTGTCCAGTGGCCGAGACGCGGACATTTTAGGCGGTCGGTCGCGTCGGATTCGACGAGATGGAGGTCTACACCGTTACGGACGCTGCGGAGTCGTTCACCTGTAACGCCTTTCTGGTTTCGGGCGAGCGGACGACGCTGGTCGACGCGGGTGCGTACGACGGAGTCGTCGACGAAATCGCAGATCGTGTACCGACCCTGGATGCGGTCGTGCTCACCCACCAGCACGGTGACCACGTCGACCAGCTCTCGGCCGTCGACGAGGCGTTCGATCCCGAGATATACGCCTACGGCGACCACCCGCTGCGGACGAACGCGATCGACGACGGCGATTCGGTACCGATCGGCGACGAGGCGTTCGAGGTGGTGTACACGCCGGGACACGCCGACGATCACGTCTCGTTCGTCTCCGAGACGACGCTCTTTTCGGGCGACGTGGTCGTCCACGACGACGGCGCGTTCGAGTACGGGAGCTTCGGGCGAACCGACCTACCCGGCCAATCGCGAGAGACGCTCATCGAGAGCATCCGCCGGCTCCTGGATCGGATGCCCGAGACGGTCGAACGGATGTACGCCGGCCACGGCGAGGCGTTCTCCGGCGACGTCCGCGACGTCGTCGAGACGGCGCTGGGACGGGCCGAAAAACGCGAACCGAAGTATCCGGACGAGTGACGATCAGGGACCGGACGTCGGCCGGTCGAACGGAAGGACTTTTTCAGCAGAGACCGCCGCCTAGGGCATGGAGTCGCGACGTACCCGCGACGGATTGGCGTGACCGACGAGCGGCCACCGGACGGCGAGCCGGAGTCCGGCGACAGCGGTACCGACCGGGCCGATATCGATCGGGCGGAGACCGAACCGTGGGCGGAGTTGCTCGGCGACGCCGAAGCGATCGCGTCGGAGTATCGCGCGGAGGGGTGGACCGTCGAACGGGTCGATCCGATCGACGTCGTCCCGTGGGCGGACGACGACGGCGGCGGATTCGCGATACTGGCGGATGGCAACCGGGTTCAGGCGCTCGAATCGCTCGTCTCCGATCGAACGTTCGGCGCCGCGGAGGTCTACCAGCGTCCCGTCGACGCCGGGAGTTTCCTCGTGCTCGTCGAACTCGACGAGCCGACCGAGCGGGCGATCGTTCTGTCGCTTTACTACCGACGGGAAGAGGCCGAAAACGCCCTCTCGCGGGCGAACGAGGCGGGCGAGCTACAGGTGCGTCTTCGATCGACTGACGGTGACGACTGGCTCACGTTCGTTCACGACGACCCGTCACTGTTCGACGCGGACGGGTAGCGCGCGGACACCGACGGCCCGCACGGTGGGCGAACTGCTCAGCGGCGGCCCGGTCGGCAGACGCGCCGACGCGACTACGGCGATGACTCCGGTTCGGCGGTCGATTCACCGTCGTCGTCCCGGTCGTCTGCCGTCTCTCCGTCGTCGAGTTCGTCGGCCGTATCCGCAGTATCTGCGTCCGAGTCGTCGACTGGAGGTTCGCCGTCGCTTGATTCGTCGACGTCGGTTCGCTCGTCGACCGACTCGTCGTCGCCGGCGTCGGGTCCGTCCTCGCGGCCCTCATCGGAGTCGTCAGTGCCGTCGACCGACTCGTCGTCGCTTGCGTCGGCTTCGAGGAGCGTTTCCTCCTCTCGGAGCGCCTTGCTCGCTTCACGGACCTCGCGCATCACGCTCGAGATGCGCTCTTCGGCCTCGAGTTCGTCCTCGACGGCGAGGTCGACCCCCTCGACTTCGAGTAAGAACTTCGAGACCTCGGTCACCTCGTACATGACGTCGTCGAGTTCCTCGGCGGCGTAGAAGTCACACATCGCGCCGTAGAGAAAGGTCGCGCCCGCTTTCCGGACTTTGTCGTCGAACGACGATCTGGCCTGGTTGACCGCCTGGGGCGTGTACGTATCGGTCATGAAGGGGACGAGCGATGGAAGATTCTCGCCGATCTTCGTCATCTCGACGCCGGTCTCGGTTCGAAAGTCCGCACACAGGCGGGCGATGGCCCACTCGCGAGCGGTGATGTAGGTCCGGTCCCGGAGAAACTCGTTGACCCGCTCGTACTGTGCGCCGTCCATCTTCTTGAATCGCTCGTACTTCCGGACGTCCTCCGGGACGGTCTTGTCCGGGTCCGGGACGCCCGGCATCGGTGTATCGGAGGCGTTCGAATCGGATTCCGACTCGGTCGCCGGACCGTCGTCACCGGATCGCGACGCGTCGGTCGAGGTCGAAGCGGGATCGTCGCCCTCCTCCCGGGCGCCGTCATCGTCGGCGTTCGACGCGTCCGACGGGCTGGCGTCCGCGTCGGCTCCGTCCGTCGACCGCTCACCGGGCCCCGAATCGACGGGAGTCGGTTCCTCGGCGGTGTCACTGCCGCTCTCACCGCGAGTGCGACCGCCCGACGGGGTGCGGCCTTCAGATCCGTCGGCCTCGTCGCCGGACGTCCGATCCGACTCACGGTCGTCCGACTGGGTACGATCCTTCATGGCCACTCATTGCCAAACCCTCGAAATAAGGCTGTCCCTCCGGGAGTCTCGAGCGGTTCGACAACCTGCCGGTCATCGACCTCGTTTTCGTACTGGACAGCGAACGACGACGACCGCTCCGAATCAACGGTTCGAACGGGCCGTGTCGAACGGTGACACCAGCCGGTTCGCGTCGACCGTATCGAGCGGCGCTACCACGCCCATCCGTCCTCCGGGTCGGGCTCGTCTCCTCCATCTTCCGTCGCCGCGGCGAACGTACTCGCGCCGGCGAGTACGCCCGCACCGGCCGTGATCGATCGAAGAACGTGACGGCGACTTCGTCTTCCCGCATCAGTAGAGCGCATAGGACCAGGTATGTATTCACCGCTTAAGTTCTTTGGCTATTATATATTTAAACAATTATAACAAACAGCCATCACGCGATAGTGATTGTAACAGGGTTCGGAGATGGCGGTCGGTCACGCTCGGGACCCACTCTCGTAAACTCCGCTCGCATCCCCAGCGGTTCTACGGTCATTTAAGTCCGTGACGGACGTTCGTCCGAATATGAGCCAGACCCCAGTGATCGCACGGGCCGTACGAACGCCACAGGGAAAGGACGGCGGCGTCTTCGCCGACGTTCGAAGCGAGGATCTCTCGATCGCGCTGATATCCGACATCCTGGAAGAGACCGGACTCACCGGCGACGACGTCGACGACCTCATGTGGGGCGTCGCGGGCCAGCGCGGCGAACAGGACAACAACATCGCCCGGGTGATCGCGTTGCTCTCCGGTCTCGGCGAGAGCGTCCCCGCGACGACGATCAACCGGTGGTGTGCCTCCTCGATGCAGGCGATCATCTCCGCGTCGGACGCGATCCGCGCCGGCCAGCGCGAGTGCATCATCGCCGGCGGCGTCGAGAACATGTCACGCGTACCGATGCAAGGCGGCGAGCGTGACCTTCACCCCCGACTCGCCGAGGAGTACGTCGTCACCGACCTGATGATGGGAATGACCGCCGAGGAGGTCGCCGAACGGTACGACGTCCCCCGCGAGGTTCAAGACGAGTACGCCGCCAAGAGCCAGCAGCGCGCCGTCGCGGCGACGGAAGAGGGTCGCTTCGACGACCAGATCGTCCCGATCGAGACCGAGGAGGGAACGGTCACCGAGGACGAGGGGCTCAGGCCGGGGACGACGGCCGAAAAGCTCGCCGGACTCCCCTCGGTCTTCCTCGGCGACGGCACCGTCACCGCGGGCAACGCCTCGCAGATCTCCGACGGTGCCGCGGCGGTCCTCGTCACGAGCGAAGCGTTCGCCGAAGACCACGGCCTCGAGATCATGGCCACAGTCGGCGACAACAACGTCGCCGGCGTCGATCCGACCGTGATGGGCATCGGACCCGTCCCGGCGACGCAGGGCCTGCTCGAACGCACCGGTCGCGACATCGAGGACTACGACCTCGTCGAACTCAACGAGGCGTTCGCCAGCCAGAGCGTCTACGCCCGCGACGAACTCGGCATCGACCCCGAGATATTCAACGTCAACGGCGGCGCCATCGCCATCGGCCACCCGCTCGGCGCCTCGGGCGCTCGGCTCCCGGTCACGCTGATCCACGAACTACAGCGACGCGGCGGCGGCCGCGGCCTGGCGACGCTCTGCGTCGGCTTCGGGCAAGGCGCGGCGATCGACTTCGTCGTCGAGTGAGCGGATTCGACCGCGCGGGAATCGGGGCCACCGTTTTCGTCCTGGCCACCGTAGGTCGCCCATGGTCGACCTCCTGCTCGTCGCACTCGTCGCCATCCCCGTCTTCGTCCAGCTCTTGCTCGCCGGCTTTACCTACTACGACGCCGGCGACGTCGGGATGGACCGGCGCAAGTGGACGGCGATCGTCGGATTGATCCCCGTCTACGGGTTGATTCTCTACATTCTCACCCGGAGCGAACAGTCGTACGATCCGTCGACGGATCCACACCGCGAGCGAGCGTTCGAGATTCACCCTTCCAGGCAGGGCGAAGGGCTCGGGCCCGCCGACGAACGGCCGGCCGCCACGCGGGGCGGCGACGGGCCGGAAACGCACGCCGGCGACGACTACTGGGAAAATCGATCCTACGCTGACGAAGACGACGCGTGGGACGACGTCGACGTCGACTGGGAGGGGGACGACGAGAACTGAGAACGGATTCTGTACGGGGAACGCACGACGTGTGACCGCCCCGGGCCGGGAGACTCATCCCGTCCGCGTGAGGAGTTCCGTCCGATGAGCGAGCCGGTGGCCTGGCGGATCGACCCCGCGACCGACCGAACGGTCAGATGCCTCCACCTGAGTCAGGTGGGGCTGGTCGACGGCTGGGCGCTCGTCGGGACCGGACTCCTGTGCGCGTCGGCGGTCGGCGCGACGTCGATCGGACCGATCGCGGGGTTCGTCACGGTGGCGATCCTCCTCGCTCGCGTTCTCGCGTGGATCGACTCAGATCGGGAATGGCTGACCGGCCTCGACGGCGAGGTGGCCGCGGCGGCGTCGACGCTCGGGCGAACGTCCGGAGAGAGTGATCACCCAGAACTGGTCGCCCTCGGCGGGACGCTGATCGCCGGCGCGGTGCTGTACCTGGGTGGATACGCCCTACTCGGCGAGTCGATCGTCCTCCTCGCCCTCGGTGCCGGCCTGGTCGGTGCCGTCTCGTTTTCGCTCCTCGAGGGTGCCAGCACCGGCGGCGAGATCGACCCGGTTGATGATCGGCTCCGCTACGGTTCACGGACGCGGCGGCTCTCGTCGGTGGCCGGCTGTCAGCGGCTCACGGTCGGGTCGCTGGTTCTCGTTCGGCTTCAGGGGCGTGCGGGGCTCGACGAACCGCGGTGGCTCGTCGTTTCGCGATCGGACGCAGCGCCGGTTACGTCGGCGCTCACCCGCAAGGAGCGTGGATCTGTGACGGATTCGGTGGTGGCCGACGAGCCGTCGCCGGTGACCCACTGGCGTCGACTCCGCGCCCCGCCGGTCGCCGTCGCGGTCCTGTCGGCGGTGGTGGTTCCGGTGGCCGGCCTGAGCGCCCGCCACCTCGAAGGACTGACCGCCGCGGCGGCCGTCGCACTCGCGGCGATCGCGCTCGGCACCCTCCTCGCCGTGATACACGTCTCCGTTCGCCCGTCACGCGTTCGAATCGAGTGACCGTAACTCGGGCGACGGGAGGTCGGTTCCCCCGATCACGGGGTCGGTTCGCCACCTCCCCAATCGTCTATACTACCCGCCTCCAACGACTCGTATGATCGTCGACGAGGATCGACTCCGCAGGGACATCGACGCCAACGCGGCATTCGGCGAGATCGACACCGACGTCGGCCGCGGGCGGACGGTACTCACGGGCACCGAGGCCAACCGGAAGGCGCGCGATCGATTCGTCGGCCGGCTCGACGACGCCGGCCTCGACGTCTCGGTTGACGCCGTCGGAAACGTGTTCGGGCGCTGGGTGCCAGAGAGTGCCGATCCCGACGCCGCTCCGATCGTCGCGGGGAGCCACCTCGACTCGGTCCCCGAGGGCGGCATCTTCGACGGTCCGCTCGGCGTCTACGCCGCGCTCGAAGCCGTCCGGTCGCTCCAGGAGCGCGGCGTCGAACCGGCGCGGCCGGTCGGCGTCGTCTCGTTCACCGAAGAGGAGGGATCGCGCTTTGGCGGCGGGATGCTCGGATCGGCCGTCGCGACCGGGCAACTCGATCCCGAGGGGGCGCTCTCGCTCGAAGACGACGACGGCGTTTCGCTCGAATCCGCGCTCGACTCGATCGGCTACCGCGGCGAGGACGTCGTCGACGCGAGCGAGTGGGCGGGCTTCCTCGAACTCCACGTCGAACAGGATACGCGGCTGGAGCACGCGGGCGTCGCCGCCGGTATCGTCACGACGGTGACGGGCATCGCCCAGGCGACCGTCACGTTCGAAGGCGAGGCGAATCACGCCGGCGCGACGGCCATGGACGACCGCCGAGACGCCCTGGCCGCGGCGAGCGAGTTCATCAGCGTGGTCGAGCGGGTCGGCCAGAGCGAGGCGGACGCTGGCGAGAACACGGCCGTCGCCACGGTCGGGAAGCTCTCCGTCGGCCCGAACGCGACGAACGTCGTTCCCGGTCACGTCGAACTCGGCGTCGACGTTCGCGACGTCGAGCGCGAGTCGATGGAGCGCATCTTCGACGCGCTGGCCAACGCGCTCGGCGAAATCGAGTCGTCTCGAGGCGTCGAGACATCGTTCGACCGGACCCTCGACGTCGATCCGGCACCGATGAGCGACGTGTGTCAGGACGCGCTCCGGGCGGGAGCGGACGCGGCCGTCGTCCAGGTGCTGTCGATGCACTCGGGAGCGGCCCACGACGCGATGCGGGTCTCGCGGATCACCGACGCAGGAATGCTCTTTGCGCCCTCCCGAGACGGTATCTCGCACAATCCGCGCGAGTGGACCGACTGGGAAGACTGTGGGCGGACGGCGTCGGTGCTCACGAACGCGATCGAAGAACTGGTCTGATATCGAACGTCGGTCGACGTCCGGTCGTTCGGCGATAGAAGGCGTCCGTTTCAGTCCTCGGCCGTCGCCCCGGCCCCGCCCTCACCGACGGCGTCGGTCGGCACCGTGCCGTCGTCGTTCCAGCCGCGCACCTCGTAGTACTCGGAGAGGGCGGTCTCGAAGTCGGGTAAGTCGTAGGGGAGCGCGTCGTCGGCCCGGTCGAAACCGCGCTGGTTGTTGAAGTGGCGCTCCATCGTGACGATCTCGGCCCCGATCTCGAGCAGGGCGTCGTACTCGGCGTCGAGCAACTCCTCGATGCGCTCTTCGGTCAGGAAGTCCCGCGAGAACTTACAGAAGACGGCGCTGTCTTTGATCGCGTTGATGTTTTCTTTTTCGGCGATCTTCGGCGGCTTGCCCTCGAGTCCCTCCTTGTCCATCGCGCCCTCGCGGACGAGCGGGTACTCGTAGGGGTAGAACTCGGCGTACATGTGGTCGGCGCCGCGGTTCGACGTGGCGAATGCCAGCCCCTGCCCGTGCAGGGCTCGACCGTCGTGGGCGGCGAACTCGAGACCCTTGACGCTCCAGTTTTCGACGCCGAGTTCGTCGTGACAGCGGTCGATCCCCTCGGCGAGCGTATCGCCGATTCCCTCCCGGTGGGCTATTCTTTCGACGGTTTCGAAGAGCAGGTCGGCGTCGCCGAACGCGTCCTCGCTCGCGAGGTACGCGGAGACGACGTCGCCACAGGAGATGGTGTCCATCCCGAACTGGTCGCAGAGTTCGTTCGCCTGCATCACGTCGACGATGTCGTCGATGCCGGCGTTCGAGCCGAAGGCCATGTTGGTCTCGAACTCCGGCCCCTCGGTCTCGACGCCGCGTTCTTCGTCCCTCGTCGGGAGTTTACAGGCGAAGGCGCAGGCCGAACAGGTCCCCTTCTTGTACTTCTTCTCGGCGACGCGATCGCCCGAGATCGACTCGACGTCGTCGTAAGACCGCTCGGAGAAGTAGTACGTCGGGAGCGCCTCGACGGAGTTCGCGTACTCGGTGACCGACGTCGTCCCGGCTTCTTTCATCGGGTGGTCGGCCTGGGCGGCCTCGCTGTGGACGTCCATCTGTAGCGGCGGGATCTCGACCTCGGCGGTCGAATCGCCGTCGAAGGTCATCGCCTTGACGTTCTTCGAGCCGAGGACGGCACCCAGCCCGCCGCGACCGAACGCCCGACTCGCGGAGGTCATGATCGAGGCGAAGCGAACCAGGTTCTCGCCCGCCGGGCCGACGTGTAACAGCTGATCTTCGTCCATCTCGTGTTCGGCCTCGGCCCACGCACACACCTCGTCGGTGGTGGCTCCGTCGAGGTCGGGAACGGCCTCGAACTCGACGCCGTCGTCGGTGACGTGAATCACGATCAGCTCGTCGCTCTCGCCGACGACCTCGACGGCCGCGTAGCCGGTCGCCGTGAAGTTACGCGAGAGGAAGCCGCCGGCGTTCGACGAGAGCAATCCGCCGGTAAGCGGCGAGACGCTCGTCGCAGACATCCGACCGGTGAAGCTCATCGTCGAGTACTGCATCGGCCCCGTCGCGAAGTAGATCCGATTCTCGGGCCCGAGCGGGTCGACGTCGAACGGAATCCGGTCGTGTGCCAGCTTCGTACCGACGCCGCGTCCGCCGATAAACTCGGCCGCGACGTCGTCGATCGGCTCCGTCTCCGTCGTGCGGGAGTCGAGATCGATCGTCAGCAGTGGTCCCGGGACGTGTCGCATGACTCAGCCTGGCACCCGAACTCGCAAAACCGTACCGGTTTCTGGGACGAGGAGGTGACACGCCCGAGCGGAACGGATACCCTTCAGGGGAGTAGCTGTCTCATTACAACGGCCTCGCCCACGAAGCGTCGAGCAATGTGGCCGTGGGAACACGTGATCATCGGCTACCTCGCGTACTCGCTATTCTGTCACCTCTTCTTGCGCGACTCGCCGGGCGGACTCGAAACGATCGCCGTCGTCTTCGCCTCCGTCCTCCCGGATCTGATCGATAAGCCGCTCGCCTGGGAGTACGGCGTCTTCGAGAGCGGCTACGCGTTGGGTCACTCGATCTTCTTCGCGATCCCGCTCTCGATCGCGATCGGATTGCTGGCGAGACGCTTCGGTCGGACGCGGGCGGGGATCGCCTTCGGGATCGGCTACCTGCTCCACCTGCCGGCGGACGTCGTCGACGGCTACGTGCGAGGCGGGGTCTACGATCCCGGCATCCTCCTCTGGCCGGTCGAACGCGGCGTTGATTTCGGTCACGGGCAGGGATTTCAGGACCAGTTTCTGCACCACTTCGGGCAGTACCGGGCGGAGCTCTCGGCCGGCGATCCGTCGACGTACGTGCTGGCGCAGGTGGGGTTGTCCGTGCTCGTCGTCTGCGTCTGGCTCTACGACGGGGCGCCGGTACTCCGAGAGAGTATAATCGGCGGAAAACGACTCGGCGAAAGTCTACGGTCGGCGATCGAACGCGAGCCGTCGCGAGAGTGAGACGGTACGGCCGCGCGCAATTCTACGTCTCCACGTACATCTCCTCGATGCGGTCGGCGAAGCGCTCGGTGATCGTCCGGCGTTTCTTCTTCATCGTCGGCGTCATGAGGTCGTTTTCCTCGGTGAACTCCTCGCCGACGAGTCGGAACTTCTTGATCGTCTCGTGGGGTTCGAAGTCCGCGTTGACGCGTTCGACCTCGGCGCCGACGTACTCGCGGACCCGGTCGTCGGCACAGACCTCCCTGGAATCCCCGGGGAGGTCGATTCCCTCGCCCTCGGCCCACTCCCGGACGTGCTCCAGGTTGGGGACGAGCAGCGCGGAGACGAACTTTCGACCGTCGCCGACCACCATGCACTGTTCGACGACCTGGCTGGCCGCGAAGGCGTCCTCGATCGGCCCCGGCGCGACGTTCTTGCCCGTCGAGAGGACGAGGATCTGCTTTGCGCGCTCGCGGAACTCGATGTAGCCGTCGGGTCGGCGGTGAACGATGTCGCCCGTTCGGAACCACAGCCCCGCCCGCTCCGGGTGTTCGAGTTCACCCTGGATCGATTTCGGCGGCTTGTCGGTGAACGCCCGATCGGTCGCCCCGGGTCGGTTCCAGTAGCCGTCGCTGACGTTCGGCCCGCGGACGACGAGTTCGCCCACCTCGCCCGGATCGTCGGCGAAGGCGCCGTCTTCGACGACGCTCGGATCGATTCCCGTCTCCATGTCGACGACCGGCGGCCCGATCGTCCCGATCTTCGGAGCCGCGGGCGGGTTCACCGTCACGACCGGCGACGTCTCGGTGAGGCCGTAGCCCTCGTAGATCGGCAGCCCCATCGCGTGGTAGAGCTTCGCCAGTTCGGGCGAGAGGCTCCCGCCGCCGCTGATGAGCATCTCGATGTTGCCCCCGAGCGCGTCGCGAACCGTCGAGAAGACGAGCTTATCCGCTATTTTACGTTTGGTTTCGAGGATCGTCCCCGGCGAGTCGGCGTCCTGGTAGCGAACGCCGACGTCGACCGCCCACTCGAAGATGCGCTGTTTGACCGACGACTCGCTGGCCTGCTCGCGAATGGCGTCGTAGATCTTCTCGTAAACGCGTGGAACGCTGGTCGCGCTCGTCGGCCGAACGGCCGCGAAATCCTCCTGGAGCGTGTCCGGCGACTCGGCGTAGGCGACGCTCGCCCCGCTGGCAAACTGCAGGAAGTGACCGCCCGTCCGCTCGAAGACGTGCGCGAGCGGGAGGTACGAGACGACGCGGGTCTCCTCGTTGATCGACGGCACGTCGGCGGGCGTGTCGGGACGACGCGCCACGCGCTTTCGGATCTGATTGACGTTCGACCGGAAGTTCCGGTGGGTGAGCTGGACGCCCTTCGGCTTGCCGGTCGTCCCGCTCGTGTAGATGAGACTCGCGAGGTCGTCCATCGCCGGCTCGTCGAGCCAGCCCTCGTAGGCGTCGGGATCGAACGCCTCGGCGCCCAATTCGTAGACGTCGGCCAGCGAGTGGAGGTCGGGTCGGTCGTAGCCCTCGACGGCGTCCATCGAGACGATGACCGAGAGGTCGAGGGCGTCTTCGACCTCCAACAGCCGCTCCAGGAGCTCCTCGTTCTCAACGACGACCGCGTCCGCGCCCGCGTCCCCCAGCAGGTACTCCACCTTCGAGGGTGACGAGCCCGGATACACCGTCGTGACGACCGCGCCGGCCGACAGCAGCGCGAAGTCCGACTGGGCCCACTCCATGCGCGTATCGGCGAAGATGCCGACCCGGTCGCCCGCCTCGACGCCGAGTTCCCGAAAGCCCGTCGCGAGCTTCCGAACGACGTCGCGCATCTCGCCGTACGTGATCGACTCCCACTCGCCGGGTGCGGGTTTCGGGAGGATATCGCGCGTCAGCGTTCGATCGTAGACGCCGCCCTTGTACAGCTGGGCCGGGCGGTCCGTGTGACGCGTCGCCGCGTCGTCGAACAGCCGACCGAGCGTCGTCTCACCGATTACGTCGTCCGTGTATTCGCGTTCCGAAGCCAACCAGTTCATATTCCTGTGAGAGAGTCTGACGCATGATAAAGGCTGAGGATCAGCGAGGGGATTGAAACGAGTTTATTCGTCGGTTCTCGACACATTCACCGTATTTTACTCCAGAATCTGAGAATTTATCTCGCTGGTTCGAGAGAGCGGACGTCACGGCCGGCGGACTCGCTCGCATCGCACCGATCGTCGACAGCGACCAGAAGTATCATCCCCCGGCCCGTCGAACCGAACGACCGTGCGTCTCGTACAACTGGCGGTGCCGAACGGCTCGCGCGAATCGGTGCTGTCGACGCTCGACGATCGCAACATCGATTACGTCGTTACCGAGGAGGTGACGGCAGATCCGTACACGGCCGTCGTCTACTTCCCGCTGCCGAAACCGGCGGTCGAGCCCGTCCTGGACGCGCTGAGCGAACAGGGCATCTCCGACGACGCTTACACCATCGTTCTGGACGCCGAGACGGTCGTCTCTCGTCGGTTCGAAGAGCTCAAAGCGGAGTACTCCGAGGACTCCGTCGAATCCGAACGGATCTCCCGGCAGGAGCTGCTGACCGAAGCCCAATCGCTCACCCCGACGATCGACGTCTTCGTCACGCTGACCGTCGTCAGCGCGGTCGTCGCGACGGCCGGCCTGCTGCTAGACTCCCCGGCGGTCGTCGTCGGGTCGATGGTCATCGCGCCGCTTATCGGTCCCGCCCTCGGCGCGAGCGTCGGCTCCGTGCTCAACGACGAGTCGCTGTTTCGACAGAGCATTCGCTATCAGTTTCTCGGCGTCGTCCTCTCGATCCTCGCCGCGGCCGTCTTCGCCGTCCTCGTTCGCTACACCAACATCGTCCCGCCGGGACTCGTTCTGGCCGACGTTTCCGAGATAGACGAACGGCTGGCACCCGACTTGCTTTCACTCGCCGTCGCGCTCGGCGCTGGCGTGGCCGGCGTGGTGAGTATCTCGACGGGCATCGGCGTGGCGCTCGTCGGCGTCATGATCG